>NZ_QGGM01000004.1:0-160268 GCF_003148585.1 Psychrobacter immobilis
GAGATCGCCAAGACAGGTTTGGGTTGATTTCTACCGTCAGGCTGCGTAATTAAAATCTCCCAAGTTTAGGTGTACGGATTTGACAGCAGGGGTCACAGCTGAAACGTATATCAATAAGCAAATGAATAAGATAGGCGAAAAATTCGACTTTGAAGAAGATTATAAACCTATCAACTTAAAGTTCTCGTTATCAAACTTTGATCTTTACTACAAGACAGACGATGATAAGAAAATATACTTACGCTCTATGGGTAGTGGCGCGAATTGGCTATATAGCCATCTTTCATTATTTCTAGCATTGCATAGATACTTTTGTAAGATAGGCGATAAATCAGTTATACCTCCTATTTTATTTATTGATCAACCTACTCAAGTATATTTTCCCACAAATATAGAGGACAACTCAAACGAGTTTGATGCTCAAGATCTTGTTGAAAAAAGGGGTAAGCCTGAAAGTCTTGATGCTGATATGAAATCTGTAAAAAATATTTTCGAGCAGTTGGTACAGTTTTGTAAAGATACTAAAGATTTAACAGGTATAGAACCGCAAATTATTATCACTGATCATGCTGATGGACTAACTTTAGATAATGTTACTTTCGATGATTTAGTTGTAGCAAGATGGCGAGATCGTGGATTTATTTATCCTTTACCTAATGAGAGTGTTAATATTAAATCTGACGATATCAGTAAAGAACAGATGCCCATTGGTATCAAAGGTGAACAGCTTAATCTTCTAGACCCACCTACTAGTTGAAAGTTATATAAGTTCTAATTTCTATTTGACCTTCGCTACAAAGGCGCGTTTTAGCCCTGACATGAGAGCCGTAAAAAATTGCACCGCAATTTTATGCTTGCAAGAAAAACTCTCTTAAATGAGAGTTTCTTAAGGCTATCCTGCTGGAATAGGCGTGTTGCGAAGGCTAGGTTTTGGGGCAGTATCGTGACCAAACAGGAATGACCCAAACCGTAGCCACAGAAAATCATAGATTTTCTCTTGCGTCAGGTCAGGGCGAAGCAGTACTTCGCTTGATCCATCCTCACACCTAGATAAGCAGATAATAGCGAATGGCAGGATTGGCTCCCCTTATTACTGCAACGGTTTCACCTTCTAATCCGCAAATTCTAAACTATTCCCAAACCATCTAAAGCCCCACTCTAAACCCCTAAACCTAGTACCGTAATCTCAAATAGCAAAAACCCTGCCATGGCGAGGTCTCATTATTTTATCGAGTATAACTGGTGATAACTGCACCAGCGTTAGTAGTTTGGCACTAATTGACTACTATTATTTAGCTGATTTTTTATAGTAATCAACCATCATCGTACCTAGCGTACCGTTGTCATCGATAGTGACGATTCTAACTGTACCTGACTGAGACGCAGTACTAGACTGCACTTGTCCAGCACTACCTAAGACGATTTGGTTGTTTTTAGCCGCCATTGCTCCGTTACCGATAGCGATGCTATTCATGCCGCCAGCCATAGATTTATTGCCTAGCGCTACCGAGTTTGCACCTTGTGCGGCTGCCGCTTCACCAACTGCGGTAGAGCGTACACCACTAGCATCGGCTATATGACCAAAGGCTTGCGCGCGTTCGGCAGTGGCTTTTGATTGCCAACCGATAGACGTTGAGCCTAAACCTGCGGCATTGGCTTCCCCGCCAACAGCCGTTGCTGAATTCATGCCCGCATTGGCTTTGTTGCCGACAGCGACCGTGTCATTACTGCCGCCAGCCATCGCGGCTTCACCAACAGCCGTAGCGCGTACACCACTCGCGTTGGCTAGATGACCAAACGCTTGCGCGCGTTCAGCGGTAGCTTTTGATTGCCAGCCGATAGAGGTTGAGCCTAAACCTGCAGCGTTGGCTTGACCGCCGACAGCGGTTGCTGAGTTCAGACCTGCATTGGCCATATTACCGATAGCAACCGTGTCGTTAGTGCCGCTAGACATAGCACTATTGCCTAAAGTAATAGCAGTACTGTTCGTAGTGGTTTGGGTATTTGAAACTTGAGAGTCAGCACCTGTTGCCATAGCAGTGCATGCAGAAGTTGCGGCAATGGCGAGAGTAAGGGAACTGATTTTGAGTGCTAATTTTGATAGGGAATCCATTTTCATCATGCTAAGTCCTTTTAGACAAGCCATCTTGGCTTAGTAGGGGGTTTGGGTAAAAGCTGATAGATCACAATCCTTGCAATATGAACATACTCTGGCCTAAATAACTTGATCATATGTAGAGTCCACAACATTAATGTAACACTAATTTTTAACCATTATTCAAATAATGATAGCATTATATTTTCAAAGGTCATTTAAGCCGACGAATGAACAGTTATAATATAAAACTACCGTAAAGGAGAGCATTGGTGCTGTACAACTTTGATGAAATAATAGACAGACGTGATACGGGGTCGTTTAAATGGCATTATACCGATGACACCATTCCGCTGTGGGTCGCGGATATGGACTTTAAGACTGCCCAGCCTATTTTAGCGGCGATTGAGCAAGTAACGCAGCATGGCATATTGGGTTACACCGTGCCGACCGAGCCGTTGTATCAAGCGATTATCGACTGGCATGGCAGTCGTTATGACTTGTGGCTGGAGCAGCAGGATATCCTGTTTTCTCCGGGTGTCGTGCCAAGTTTGGTGCTGATGATGAAAGTATTTACCGAGGCAGGGGATGCGGTACTCATCAATGATCCTATCTATACGCCTTTTATGAGCAAGGTTTTGGACAATAATCGTAAGCTTGTGACTTCTGCATTAAAAGAGGTTGAAGGTAAGTATCATCTGGATTTAGCTGATATCGAAGCCAAAATTATCAAGCATAAAGTTAAGCTATATTTATTCTGCAATCCGCATAATCCGGGCGGACGTGTATGGACAGCGGATGAACTTGAAGCGCTGCTTTCGATTTGTAAAAAGCACGATGTGGCAATTGTGAGTGATGAGATTCATCAAGATTTAACCTTGAGTGGGCAGACATTTACGCCTTTTTTAACCCTAGCAACAGGCTATGAGCACAAGGTGGTGAGCCTAACCTCGATGACCAAAACCTTTAATATTGCCGGTATCAAAGGCTCTATGATCTTTGCTAAAGACAGCGCATTAATGAGTAAAATTAACCAGCAGCAGCGTTTAAGTGACGAGCATGAGCTGAACTTATTTGCTTATATGGCGATGCGCAGTGCTTATGAGCAAGGTGGTGAGTGGTTGGCACAGGCGCTGACCTATATTGAAGCCAATATTGAATTAACCATTAGCTTTTTAGAAGAGCATTTACCTAAAATTAAGGTGATGCGTCCAGAAGCTTCGTATTTGATTTGGCTAGATTGCTCGGCATATGCGCAAGACGATCAAATGCTCTATGACGCGCTTAGAGAGGCCAAAGTTGAGCTTAGCGCGGGGATTAAATACGGTAATAAAGGGCATCTAAAAATGCGCCTTAATATAGCGTGCCCTAAAGCGCTGCTTATAGAAGGGCTAAACCGTATGCATACTGCATTAAATAGCGATGCTGTTAAACAGTAATATCATTTAGCAGGATAACCAGTAATGTCCTGAATACTTTGATATAAGGGTTTTAGACGCTCATACATTTTGAGATAAACCTCATTATAAAGACGTTTGTAGAGCTGGACGTTGGCGTCAATAGGTAAGAACTCATCGCCCAAATGGGTCATCGCCTGAGTTGCGGTTGAATGGTCAGGATAAACGCCAAGCCCTACTGCACAATTGATAGCAGCGCCTAAGCCTGAGGCTTCATAAGTATGCGGTCGATAAGCGGGCATGCCAAAGATATCTGCCGTCAGCTGCATGGCAGAGTCACTTTGAGAGCCGCCACCAGCGACACGCAAGTGTTTGATGGGTTTGCCTATACGCTTCTCAATAGTATCGAAGCCAAGCTTTAGCTCATAAGCCAGCCCTTCTAATATAGCTCGATAAACATGCGCTCGCGTGTGTACGTCGCCAAATCCAATAAGCGCACCTTTGCCCTCAAGTCCCGGATGACGAACACCAGGTGACCAGTATGGCTGCATCATTAATCCCATACAGCCTGCTGGAATGTCTTTCACCGCTTGATCGAGGAGTTTTTCGGTATCGATGCCTTGGGTCTTTGCTAACTGCTCTTCATAGTGGGCAAATTGCTCTTTAAACCAACTGACCATCCAAAAGCCGCGATAAATCATGTACTCATGATTGTAGTAATTTGGCGCGGCGGCGGTGTAGGCGGGCATATGTTTAAGTATCTCGACATAATTGCTCGAAGTGTTATTAATTGTCGCAGTAGTGCCAAAACTTAAACAGGCGGTGTCTGCTGCGAGACCCGCTGCGCCTAGTGCTTCGCAGGCTTTGTCACTAGCAGCAGCGATCATCGGCGTGCCTTCCAGAATACCAGTAGCGGCGGCAGCTTGAGCGCTGATATGACCAAGTGGCTGTCCCGGTGGAACAATTATAGGCATTTGCTCAGGTCGGCAGCTAAATAAGCGCCATTTGATATCTTTCGGTTTCATCCACGTTTGCGCTTTATAATCATAAGGCAAATAGCCAACCGAATGGCCTGTCGAATCGGCGAGTTCGCCGGTGAGCTGGTAGGTGAGGTATGCGGAGAGGTTGACATAGTGTGCAGTCTTTTTCCAAATCTCAGGCTCATGATGAGCAAGCCAGTTACAGCGGGCTTTTTGCTGCGCCTCTTGTACCAGCTCGCCCATACCGATGACTTTGGTGAGTGGACCTAGAAAGCCTATGTCATTGGTTTCGCCGCGACGCAAATCCATCCAGACGATAGCTGGGCGTAACGGTTGTTTATCCTTGTCCAAACATATCATGGTATAGCGCTGGGTGGCGAGGCTGACGCCGGCAATTTGCTCGGGCGTAATATCGCAGTTTTGCCACAATTGCTGACAGGCTTCGCTTAATTTTTTCCAATAGTAGTCGGCATGCTGCTCCGCAAAATTTGGCTGCGTTGAAAAATACGGCTCGATAATGACGCGGGCTTTGGCAATCTCGCTACCGAATTGATCGAAGATAAGCGCTCTGACGCTTTGGGTGCCATTGTCGATAGCTAAGAAATAAATAGGGGCATCAAGGTTGTTGGTCATAGTCATCCTTAACTATGTAGAAATAGATATATAGCTCAATAAAAATACAATGATTATAGTGTGCTACTGGGGTAAGTTTTCCGCAGCCTCTGTCTGCGTAGGCACAGCAAGCAAGGAAAACTTATACCAGTAGCATTTGCTATTAATATAATAAAAAAGTGCTAAGCCGCAGGCAAATGGTAGTAGCGTTGCCATAAATCTTGATAACGTTCAACTTCTTTCTGCCACTTTTGCTCATCCCAGCCGAGCTCTTGCTGACATATTTGCTTAATCCGATTACTGATAAGCGGCGACATAGCACCATCAGGTAGTATCAAACCTAAGCGTGTACGTCGCAGTAGTAAATCATCCAAGTGAATGACTTGCTCATAATGGGCGGCAAAGCGAATCTCTGCCCAAATGGTGTTGCTGTCAGTCACATAAGCCAAATCATCATCATGTGCTAACTCTAATAAGGCATCAAGCTGTAGACCATAAAATCCTTGTAAGCGTTGTTGTAGGGGTTTTGGTAAGGTGGTAAATTTAGGATTGGTTGGCGGTTGATTACTAAAGACTTCAGTATTTAATGAGCCAAGCTCTTTGCTATCTGCTTCATTAAATGCCAGTACTTGTTGACAAGTTTTTAGCACATCAAGGGCGATTAGGCGAAAGGTGGTTAGCTTGCCGCCACTAACAGTGACCAAATTATTATCCAACCAGACGCTATGGTCGCGTTTCTCTTTACTTGGGCTGACGCGCTTACCATCACCGCCATCAGAAATCAGTGGACGCACGCCTGCCCATGAGCTGATGACATCCTTGCGGCTAATGTCTACATTATCAAAGAGATTATTGGTCGCTGCCAATAGGTAATCCACCTCTTCATTAGTGATACCGACTTCGTTATCGTCTAATGGCGGATGATCCAAATCGGTAGTACCAAGGACGGTACGGTTTTCCCATGGAAAGACAAAGACGGCTCTTTTGTCGATAGGGTGCAAAAAAGTATAGGCTTGTTTGATTGGTAGGCGCTCTTGGCTGACCACCAGATGGCTACCACGTGACGGGCGAATTTGCTTGTGAAAGCTTTGCTCAGTTTGTTTGCTAGCTTGCATCCGTAAGGTATCCGCCCAAGCACCCGTAGCACTGACCACTACTTTGGCATAAACGTCGTAACTTTTACCGTTGTCTTCAGAAGAAGTATCTTTTAGAGTAGCACCCGTCACCAAGCCTTGCTCATTGGTAATCAACGATTCTGCTTTTAGGTAATTAATAGCCTGCGCGCCATCATTAATCGCCTCATCAAGTACCCGCATCACAAGGCGTGAGTCATCGGTCACTGCATCGCTAAATTGACTGGCACCCAAAAATTTTTCTTGCTTGATGTGCGGATTAAGCTGTAAAAAAGCGTCTTTTTTAACGTATTTAGAGTAGCGCTTGCCCGCCAACCCATCGTAGATACGTAGCAAGGTATTGAATATCCATGGCGGTGGAAACTTACCTTTATAATGCGGCATGACGTAATGCATCTCGTTGACAAGACCACTTGCTTCGCTTAGCATGCGCTCGCGTTCACGGACGCTCAGCAAAGTGGTTTTATAGTCACCTGAGGCAATGTAGCGCAGCCCGCCATGTACCATTTTGCTAGAGCGGCTGGACGTGCCCCAAGCAAAGTCTTTTTGCTCAATGAGTAACACCGCCAAGCCGCGCCTTGCTGCCTCGCGAGCAATCCCAGCGCCTGTGATACCGCCACCGATGATGAGTATATCCCATGGTACTACTTGAGACGAGCGACGAGATAAAGGCGCTAATGCTTGCTGGCGTTGCTGATGTTGATTGGCTTGGTTCATAAACGATTCATCTTAATTTATACTCAAATTAATTAGTGACTCAGTGTTTCTAAGCCATCTAGTCGGGCTGTAGCTGCCTTTTAGTCTTCGATTAAAACACCCGGATTCATACGCTGTTCAGGGTCCAAGCTTTTGAGCATATCGCTAGTTACTTGTAGACCGAGCTTGCCTTTTTCGGCAGCAAGATAGGGGGCGTGATCGCGGCCGATGCCATGTTGATGCGATATCGTCGCTGTGCCATTGGCTAGACTTGAACTGGCAGCATGTTTGATTTTTTGCCAGCGGCTTAACGTGCTGGCGTGATCTTTGGCTGCTCTAAAGAAGTAAGTGGTATAGAGGCTAGCACCTTGCTTATAGACATGTGAGATATGAGTGAAAGCCATGACGTTTTCGTCTTCGTCTGCCAGAGCGTTTTTCACCGCTTCTTGCATCTGCTGCATCTGCTCGTCGATATGATTCCAGTTGGTGGCGGTCTCAAAGGTATCGACCATGATGCCTTTTTCCCACAGCGTCCCACGCAAATAAGGGAATTTAAAGCGTCCATGTGCCCAGACACTACCCATGATATCGGTTATTTTACCCGTAACACTACCGTGCTGTTTTAATAGCTTATTAAATTGCGTCAGTGCCAATTTATTCTGTGCTTTATCCCCTGAGACGCCATAAGTGAGCATGACTTTTTTTGAGCTCAGTCCACGTGCTTTTAGATAAGTGCTAATGGCCATAAACTGGCTGGGCGTCGTACCCAAATGTAGATGCGCGTCAGTCTCGACCGCATTACTTAGGCGTAGCATTGATAATTGAATATTTTTTTGAACCGCTTGTCTAAGCACTTCTTTACCCGCTGCCCAGTTCGGTAAAAAAGCAACTTTAAATAGCTCTTCTTCGGGTTGTGGTTGTACCCGCATTTTGACTGTCGTAAAAATACCAGCGCGGCCTTCGGTGCCCATCATCATCTCACGCAGATCAGGTCCTGCCGCTGACGCTGGGAAATCAGCTATATTGAGTACCCCTTGCGGTGTCACAAGCGTTCCACCAGCAAACATCTGTTCGATGCGTCCGTAACCTAAAGATTGCTGACCACTAGAGCGCGCTGCAATCCAGCCGCCCAGTGTCGATAGCTCCCAAGACTGAGGATAATGTCCCAAGCGGTAGCCGTGTGCGTCTAGTTGCGCCTCGACTGCTGGCCCTTGTGTACCTGCGCCAAAGGTAGCAATTTGGCTCTCACTGTCTAAGTCAATCAGCTGATCCATCTTGCTCATAGCGATGGTCAATATGGGGCGTGAACCCTTTTGCGGATTGATATGACCCGCGACTGAAGTGCCACCGCCAAAAGGAATGACAATAAGATCATGCTCGCTTGCAAGCTTCAATAATGCTTCGACATCAGCGGTCGATTCAGGAAAAGCGACCCCATCAGGAAAGACTTCAAAGTCGCCACCCTGCATGGCTATCCAGTCTGGAAAACTTTGCCCACGAGCATGTCTAAGTCTTACTTCGTTGTCGACAGATACAGTATCAAGCTCAGTCATAGCAACAGGCAAGCGCGATTTGGGGACGGTTTTAAGTACTTGCTGTAAGCTCACTGATGATAGTTTTTTGGTTTTACCAATATGTGATTTGATCAGTTTCGCCCCATGCGCTGAGACTTTTTTATTAATATTGATATTGCCCCAACCATTCCAGCGCGTTTGCTCGATTGGAGTATTTACCGTATGACCCTTTGAGGCGGCGTCTATACTGGTGTTATTGGTGTTTTGGTTATCAGAATTGACTGAAATAGCTTTAGACGGGTCAGATTTAGGGCGTTTTCGGATAAGGGCTTTGATTTTGCTCATAGGGACATACCTGTCAATTTATTATGATTATCTATGACTATAATAAGTAACTGTTTTCTGTACATTAGTCAACAACGATTGGTGTGCTGTTCCGACTTGCTAATTCTTTATTCTCTACCAAAACCATCAGTCTATGCGCTAAGTAATGCTAAATAACACCAATAAACCCTGATATATAAAAGTACCAATGCGGTGAGACTAAGCTAGAGAAAATTTCAGATGAAGTCCATGTGTTGCGGAATAATATAGATTAATCATAGGCGACACTGATGTAAGCTTCTCTGTAGTATGCTATGTAAAAAAGCATATCAGCTGCTTTACGAGACCAATAAACCGCTTTTTGATTTTGCTCATTATTCTATAACGCCTTATTATGATTTCTTATGGATGGAGGAATATAAATGAAATCATTATAAAAATGAAATAAAGTACGGGAATATACTGGTCTAATGAGATAGTTATATGTCAGTTGGTAGATTAGCGTATTTTTATAACCAATAGACTGCTCAAACTTGTTAAAATAGCGCACCAATTTATTTATTGATGGACACTACGTTATGACAACTGCTGCCAACGTTCCTACTATTAAAGAAGATCGCATCTTAATTCTCGATTTTGGCTCACAGTACAGCCAGCTTATCGCCCGCCGTGTCCGTGATTCTGGGGTGTTTTGTGAGATGTTCCCTTATGATATCGACACCCAGCGCATTACCGATTTTGGTGCAAAAGGCGTTATCTTATCTGGTGGTCCTGAGAGCGTCCATGCGGAAAACAGCCCACGCATCAATGATGCCGTATTCGACTTAGGCGTACCTGTACTTGGTATCTGCTACGGTATGCAAGCGATGGCAGAGCGCTTCGGCGGACAAGTTCATGCCAGTGATATCCATGAATTTGGCGCAGCAACCATCAATATCGATGGCAAATCAACGCTGACTGATGGTATCGAAGACGCAGCAGCGAAGCTAAATGTGTGGATGAGTCATGGCGATAAAGTGGTCGATGCCCCACAAGGCTTCGATATCGTCGCTAGTACGCCAAGCTGCCCGATTGCGATTATGGCAGATGATTCGCGTCACTATTACGGTCTTCAGTTCCACCCTGAAGTCACACATACCGCGCAAGGTTCTGCACTGCTAGGACGTTTCGTCCATGAAATATGTGGCTGCGCGGGTAGCTGGACGCCTGATAACATCATCGATATGCGTATTGAGCAACTGAAAAAGCAAATCGGTGATAAGCAAGTATTACTTGGTCTTTCAGGTGGTGTGGACAGTTCAGTCGTCGCAGCATTATTGCATAAAGCCATTGGCGATCAATTAACCTGTGTGTTTGTTGATACTGGTCTTTTGCGTCTGCACGAAGGCGACCAAGTGATGCAAATCTTCGCTGAAAACATGGGCGTAAAAGTGATTCGTGTTGATGCTGAAGAGTTATTCTTGACGGCATTGGCTGGCGAGTCTGATCCGGAAGCCAAACGTAAAATCATCGGTAAAACCTTTATCGATGTATTCGCTAATAGTGCTCGTGAAGTCAGTGAGCAAAGCGATGGTAAAGTCATCGAATTCTTGGCGCAAGGTACGATTTATCCAGACGTGATTGAATCAGCGAAGTCGCATCAAGGTAAAGCCCACGTGATTAAGAGTCACCATAATGTAGGCGGTTTGCCAGATGATTTGGCATTTGAGTTGGTTGAGCCATTACGCGATTTGTTTAAAGATGAAGTGCGTAAATTGGGTATTACCCTTGGTCTACCAGCGAAGATGATTAACCGTCATCCGTTCCCAGGACCGGGTTTGGGCGTGCGTATCTTGGGCGAAGTGACCAAAGAATTCGCTGATATCTTGCGTGCTGCTGATGCTATCTTTATGGAAGAGCTTGAGCGTTCAGGCTGGTATGAGAAGACCGCGCAAGCATTTGCGGTATTCCAACCGATCAAATCAGTTGGCGTGGTCGGTGATGGTCGCCGCTATGCGTGGGTGATTGCGCTACGTGCGGTTGAGACCGTAGACTTTATGACCGCGCGCTTTGCGCATCTGCCGTATGATTTGATTGAGACGGTATCGAATCGCATTATGAATGAAATCGCTGAAGTTTCACGCGTGACTTATGATGTGTCGAGCAAGCCACCTGCGACGATTGAGTGGGAATAAACCGTTTAAGTATTCTAAACGGTAACGGTGTTAACCTAGCTAGATATACAAACACGTACTATCTGCGCTCGGTTGCCTTGTTACCATTTTAGACTACGTAAACTTATCTAAATAGCTTTTCAACTCAAATTTTTTGAATTGATATACGACTAATCGATAATTAGATTAGTTCAATATAGCGATAAAAAAGCACTCAACTTGGTTGGGTGTTTTTTTTGGTTAAAACAAACAGGCAACTAAGAATCCTCTAATTTTTCATTGAACATTTGTCTTTATTATCTATAATATAGCCAACTTTAATTGGCTATTATTTATTAAAGTCGAGATAATCCTATCAATCGTTCAGTATTTAGTAAAATTAAGGGATAAGATGTTTTGTAATAACTGTAATCAAGAAAATTCAAGCGAGGCGGGATTTTGTTCAAAATGTGGGCATCAGCTCTCTGACGTCCAAGCACAAATACCGCCACCATTAACGGCAGTTAATATTTCTAAAGATGCGCAAATCCCGCAAAACCATCCAGCTTCCAGCGCTGAACATACCGATACTTTATTGGCAGCTTTCGTTGGTAAAAAGTATGATGATTTTTATCGTGATAAATGGTTTAAGGACAGCGAGCCACGCTTAGAGGTTAATAATGATGGCTCTAGTATACACAGTTTTAATTTGGCTGGACTTCTCCTGGGAACGTCTTGGTTGTGCTATCGTAAAATGTATCTAGCCGCTTTTTTTATTGTACTTGGCATTAATGCAGTTGATTTAGTCTTAATGCATCTGCTCGGTATGGAGGCGTATAGCTCTATAGGTCAAACCAGCTTTTTTGTCGCATGGGCAGTACTGACAGGACTTTTAGGTAATTATTTTTACTTTAGTCACAGCGTCAAAAATATAAAAAAAGTCATGAGTAATACAGCTGACCCAGCGACGGTCGAACAGGAGTTAGCGGCAAAGGGTGGTACGTCATGGGTTGGCGCCATTGTGGGTAGCATATTATCAGTATTGCTATCTATGGGTATGTCCTATTTGTTTGCGCCTGAGTGGTATTGGTTGGTGTAGTGCGTCTAATAAATAAGGTTAATCTAAGGAGGCGAGACAAAAGTGATGGAACCACTAAAACAAGCATATGATTTGGAACTCACGGATAAAGATCATGGGCAAGGTTGGGCTTTTGGTCGCCCAGTCGGCATCACCACGGATCAATGGCCGCGAAGCAGGATTAACGGTCTACCGATGGCGCACTTATGGACGATATTAGTGCCTGAAGCGTATCGCGTAAAAGGGAAAGATCTCGTGGCAATATCGCTTTTTCAAGCGGATGATCATGTTGAAGATAGGGTAGACGGTGTTGAAGATATGATTACTAATCTCACTGAGGTGAATCATACAGACGCTGAGAATTTTTGGGCGTCACTGAGTCGCTATGCTAACCATCGTCACCCTCAAGAAATCTATCTGAAAGATATGATTGGTGGTGGCTGGACATTGATTTGGCTAACGGAAGCAGAGTTTTCTGGTGAGTCCACGCCGCTGCCTAATAAAGAAGATGGTATATATCCAGACTATGAGATTGAAGAATGGGGTAGCACCTGCTTTGTTAAAGATGAATCTGCTCAGTTTATTAAGCACGTTGTCCGAATAGATGATCCTAACGTTGGCAAGATGCTTGATGAGTGGCCAGATGAAGATGATGGAAATGCCTATATTCCGATGTTCTCTGAAAAAGGTGAGATGTTAAAGCTTGATAGGTTTCATGCAAAAAGTCATTTTGGTGGTACGGCCAATCCCATTCAAGCGATACCAGAATTTAGTCCTTTTTATATTGAGTTTGAAGAAACGCTTGGCGATGCCAATATGGGTGGTGGTAATGGGCAAATTGATTTGCTGAATAATGAATTTGATTGGGCGTGTGGTTAACTGTTGATAATGTAGAAGTGATTTATGATGTGTCCAGCAAGCCGCCTGCGACGATTGAGTGGGAATAAACCTCTACTTAGTCTTTAGCTGAAAACAAAAAAACACTCAACTTGGTTGGGTGTTTTTTTATATTAATTATACGTTTAGGGATGAATGATTGTATAGTTACTATTGGGACGCTGAAAGGCAAAAAAGCCATCTTAATAGAAAGATTTATCGTCTTTTAAAATTTACTTTTATAACATTAGAGTCTTCAGTCTCTGTCACTAATCCCTTTCGCTTCCAAATAGGATTTTGTTTCCATAAAATCCCACTATTTTCGATAACAACACCGCCACCACAGTTTGAAACTAAAGAACCAGACATCTGAATACCACCTAATTGGGATTTAGAAGATGTAAGCTCTATATTTGTACCTGCGATTGTCATTTCGACTTCTACAGCAGTTATTGGAAATAGTATATCTTTAAAGATATCTGTTTTATATTTCTTCTTAGCTTGTTCAAGTGATTCAAGCTCAATAAATCTTAAGTATAAAAAGTCGCCGTTAGTATATTTAATTTCCAGTTCTTTGCCTTGAGGAGGGCTGCGCAAGTCTAAAGGTGAACCTACATTCTCCCATGAACTATCTTTAATAATTAATCTTTCTTCAGACTCTAAACTTAGCATATTTATGTTCAACCGAAGATAGCCTTCTTTATCACGCTTCAAAGATACTAAGTCAATATCATCAATTGTTATAATTCGAAGAGTTTCATAGTAGAAGTTACCTCCTACTACAGCTAATAAATTTTTGCGTAACCAATCTAGGTTACCTTTCACTAATGCAGCATTGGTTTTATCTGTTTTCAATGTATGTAGTTGTTCAACTGTATATGCACCACCATCTGCTTTTTTATGATGCTGAGCGCACAGTGCTATCATACCTTTTGGCTCATTATGAGGTTTTATATTCACTGGCGGGTCAAAGTGGTGGTATTCAAGGTAAGGGTTGCCACATCCTTTTATTGGGCAACCAAACCCAACTTCAGATCGAAGTACTTCTTTGACAGCTTTAGGAATAGATTTTCTTCCTGATATCATTTCATGACTCCAGACCTAATTTTTGTGAGAATATGTTCAACTGAGTAGAGAAAGTTTATTAAGCCAGCTTTTTAGTAAGTTAAATTTACATTATTTTTGATACAGCTTTTGAGATACCATACACTTTATTACTATATCGTTTGAACATATCTTTTGAAACCTAAAAAAGGCAGTACCTCAAAAGAGATGCTGCCTTTTTTATAATATTTGACTGCTAAGCTAAAAAACTAACCCCGCACATTCACCACATAACGCCCAACCACCTTGCTCGACATAAAGCGATCCAAGTATTCTGGCGTTTGCTCTAGCGAAATCTCTTCGCCATAGCTCTCAAGATTAGGCAGTTTCATATCGGTGGCGACACGCTGCCAAATAGCTTCTTTGTCTGCCAGTGGAATATACACCGAATCGATACCCAATAATGACACCGCACGGGTGATAAAAGGTATCACCGACATCGAAAACTCAGCGCCGCTGGCTAAACCACAACTGGTCACTGCACCACCAGATTTAGTTTGCTTTAGCAGATTGGGTAAGTAGTCGCCGCCAATGGTATCAATGGCATTTGCCCACAGCTCACGACCGATAGGCTTGTTACCAATTTCATTGATGGTATCGCGATGACGCACTTCGCTCGCGCCCAATGCTTTCAAATGCTCGCTTTGCTCTGGCTTACCTGAGAAGGCAATCACCTCATAACCCAGCTGACTCAAAATAGCGATACTGATCGTACCGACGCCGCCTGTTGCACCAGTTACCGCGACTGGACCATCACTGGGTTTTGCACCCATTTTTTCTAGTTTTTGGATACTGAGTGCTGCGGTTAAGCCGCCCGTACCGTAAGTCATTGCTTCTTTTAACGTCAGCGTTTTTGGGCAGGGCAATGCCCAATCGGCAGGTATAGAGATCATCTGACCCAGACCGCCATCTGTATCCATGCCGAGATCATAGCCAAATACCAATACTTCTTGCCCTGCGGTAAACGTGTCTGATTTGTCGTTGACAACAACGCCTGCTGCATCAATACCAGGGGTATGCGGATATTGTCTGGTGATTCTTTTATTACCTGATGCCGACATGGCATCTTTGAAATTTAACGAGGAATAATGCACTTCTATCAACAAGTCATTTTCTGGCAAGTCACTGACGTTGCGTTCTTGAATACTTTTGCTAAAGGTGCCGTCGGTATTTTCTTCGACGACTAAGGCTTTAAAGGTTTTATTATTAGACATCATATTATTCCTAGTGAGGTTGTTTGGTGTGTGTCTTCATTTGCAAGTACATAGGTGTATGTAAGGCAATAATTTATGCTTTTAACAACACCTTACCATTCTTACTTGCCTGCAATTTGCCATCGACGGCCTTGACGATATCTGCCAAATCAAACGTCGCTTCAACGGGCAGTTTTAAATTGCCATCGTTAGCACGTTCGATTAGCTCATCAATCAATCGCTGTTTGTTTTCAACGCTCATTTCTTGACTAATTTTGCTGCCCCAAAAGCCTTTGATCGTCGCTTGTTTAAAAATAATATGGGTTGGATCTAGTACCATTGGTTTGCCTGACATGATGCCAAACGATGCCAATGTGCCCCCATGACCCAGTAACGCCAGCAGATCATTACTTGAGTCACCACCGATAGAATCAACCGCGGCACTGATTTTCTCATCACCAAGGATGTCTTTTACTTGGTCTTTCCAGTCGTCATCTGAGGTGTTGATATTATGCTTGATACCCAGTGCTTCTAATTCCTTGATAGCATCGCCACTTCTCACGACATTAAGGGTGTTAATACCACGCGCGGCGGCTAGCATGGCGAGCGATTTCCCTACCGCGCCATTGGCAGCATTATGGATCACCCACTGACCGCTTGTTAGTTCTAAAAACTCAATCAGCATCAGCGCGCTGAGTGGCATCGCAATGAGCTGCGCCGCCATTTCGTCCTCTAAGCTATCAGGCATGACGAATACCATGTCTTTTGAGGCGACAAAATACTCTGCCCATGTCGCTTGTACGCTAGCTGCCGCCACGCGCTGACCCACTTTTAAGTCTTTGACATCCTGACCGACGGCATCGATAATGCCGACCGCTTCGCTACCACCAACCGCTGGCAGCTCAGGTTTAAAGCCATATTGACCTCGAATGGTTAATAAATCATGGTTGTGGATAGAGGCGAGTACCATTTTGACTCGGACTTCATTGGCTTTTGGTTCAGGAATAGGCGTGTCACCTAAACTGAGGACGTCAGATGGTTTACCGAAGGTACTATAAGTTGCGCTACGCATAATCATTGCCTTTATTTATTTTTAGGTTGTGAGCAACAGTAACAAGTTTGTCTCAGTACCCTCAATGTTACTTTAGTTAAGGAATGTTATGCGTTGCACGTATCGCGTATAGTAAAGCATAAGTAGTAATGCATAATAAGTCACAGCGTGAACGTCTACTGAGAGGCTTTATCCTCTTGGCTCATGTCGCCGACGATGACTGTAAAATCACTGTCTACCATATTCGTGAGTAATGGCTCGCCTTTGTCATTGACGCGAAACAGACCATATTCAGCCTCTTCAAACGCCTCAGCATGACCTTCTTGAAAGAAGAACGCATTGGTCGCCAATTGCACACTGCCGTTACGAATACGGTAATAAATGGGCAGCTCACTTTTAGTTAACTCTTCACGACTATTACTATCAGCTAAGCGGACAAAATGCCCCACATTATTATCATCGATTTTCACAATGACATAACCGTCGCTTGGCTCATAAATACGAAAATCTGTATCAAGCTCGTCTAATTCTACATCTAGTTCTGAGCCTAATTCGTCTTGTGTTGAATGAGGGTGCTTTGGTCGCATGGCATCAAAAATATCGCGCTCTAGCGCATAGCTTAACGTCATATAATCGCCTTGCATAAAACCACGTGGATCAACGGGTGCAAGTGCTAATAATACCGTTTTTCCAGTGGTGAGATGGGTTTCGTATTTGATGATATTCATCGTCATTACGACCAATATCAAGGCTAACCCAAGTAGGGCAATCGTAATCGTAACGGCTCGTTTTTTTAGCCAATGCGTGGATGGTGACGTGTCATCAATCAAGCGCTTAGTCAAAATTTTATTTTTCATGAGTGGCGCTCCTGACGATCGTTGGCGCTCATTGTCAAATCAGTATCGTTGATAAGGGAGTTAGCGAAATAGCGTTTAATCAATAGCCAACGCCCCATCAGCATGGTCAGTCCGACGATTAGCATTGAGAGAGATTTGATTAGCAACGAAGTATCGAGCTGATAGTAATACCAAAATATATAGCTGACCAAGGCGGTGATACCCAAACCTAATAGCACTCGTTGGCTATTGGCGATCGCAATGACGATGATAAGGCTGGTCGCGAGCAGTCCTGAGACGTAAATCGATATTATCCCAAGCAATGCAATCGCACCACCAATGAAGAGTCCCGCTGCCGATAGTAATTTAACGTCGTAACGTTTTAGAATCAGATAAGCGGCATAAAGGCTGGTAAGTGTAAGCAGTACTTGCGCGAAATAGTAATTGTAGCGAAAAGTGTCGCCATAATAAGAGGCAAGACTATGGCTATGTTCAGCGGCGATAAAGTACACAGAAACGCACAACAGCATCAGCGCGCTGGCGTAACCAATGGCTTTAATAATATCGAAAACATCCGCGCGCCATTTACTAGGTATACGCTGCAATAGAGAATAACGTGATAAGTTGCTGCCAGTCGTAATCAGCGCCAATAATCCCAAGCTAACCTCAGGTAGATGATAATAGTTAAGCAGATAAACCGTCAAACCTAGCGTCATTATGCTGCCCAATAGGCGATAGATACGGTTGGGCATAATGACCGTCATAACGGCTTGCACGATTAAAAAAAGCCAAACATCTATAGGATGTGACAAATTATTATCAAATAAAGCAAAGGCAATGTAGGCTTGCCCAGCCGAGCTAATAGCCAATGCTAGGCTACTGATAAAGGTATTATCACGGCTTTGCTTGTTTCTAAACAGCACAAAACCTGCCGCGCTGAGTACTAGACCTGTAATTAACAAGGCAATCACGCTGTCAAAGCCATCGATGCCGAACAATAATAAAGACAGAAAGGCGATTAGAAACAGACTCGCTACAATACCGCTAAGACCAAAAAGTATTTGTATAAACCAAGGAATATCGTTTTGAGAGTGATTATTCGCTATCGTTGCCTTAGCGCTGGTCTCACCAGTACGGGCATCAATCACATTTCCATCAATCAATCCAAGCTGTTGCAGCTGTAAAAGGACATTGTCCGAGTATTGATTATTCATATCATTACTCATGATTGCCTCCTTTGACGACAGCACTGGGTATATTGTTTTCGCTGTTTAAACGTGCCGCATGACGCAGCCAAACGACCGCCGCTGAACTCATGCCAATCAATAATAGGGCTAAGATGAGAAAACCACCCATATCAAAATTGTCTAAAAACAACTTACCCGCCCAAAACATCACCACGACAATGATAGAGCCACATAAATAGGTCAGCATTAATAGATTGATGCGATACCAATAAAATCGCCAAACCATAAATCCGCACCAGCTCATCCATAGCAATAAAGTGATTAGCATCATTACAATATTGGCGTCATCAAAGACATAAAGAATGGCAAGGTAGGTAATAAAATAGCTGTTGAGTAAACCGACGACATAAGCGCTCCAATCCAGCTCAGATTTAAATCGGCTGCGTGTGACTGATGGTGGTTGACGGTCGATAAACACGAGCCACAAGTTTAGCGCCACAAAATTAACAGCGGCAAGCACGCCTATTTGTAAGACACCTTCATAAAAATAACTAACAAAGGCAAAGTCCATAACGCCGAAATATAAGATGAGTCCAGTATTGACGAGCCCAAGCCATAATAACCATAGCGCAGGGAAGCGGGCGATGATTACCCAAGGAATAATCAATACGGCCCAGCCAAAAAACAGCTGCCACGTATCAGCACCCGTTTGATAAACCTGCCCAAATAGCGCCAATAAGCTACCCGTAATCACGCTGGCAATGAGCAATAATAACTGCCGAACCAGCTGAAATTTCTGTCTAAAAGACAGTGCAACGTAAAGGGCAACCGTGATAACCAAGGCCCCTTCGACCAAAGCGAACTTGCCCATTTTGCCCATATTTATCCAGTTATAGGCAATAAAAAACACCAGCGATAATACCAGCGCTATCGCCCCGATAATCAGCATGGCTTTATCAAAAAAGACCAGCCATGAGCGTTTGCTAGGATAGACTTGCAAATGAATCGCTGCATCGTTGGCATGCGTCAATGGCAGTATGCCTTGCTTGAGTAAATGCTCGATAGTACGCCGTGGTTGGCTCATAGCGTCCTCTAAATAAAAAGATGATGTTGCTTATCTTAGCTTTTTTGTGAGAGGTGGGTGTACTAAAGTTTATAGTTTTTTACTCAATAAAACTCAATACGACTGAGCAAATGCTCTTGGATGAGATAGGCGCAAATATAAGCGCTCGGCCACGCGACTACAAAATCAAAATTTCATCAAGAGATCAGCGTTATTAGTTTTATAAAAAGGAATTAATAGTGATATTGGTAGGTATTCATTCTAAATTTAGTGATTTTTATCATGATCTTACTCAGCTTTTACAAAAATAAGTAATTGCAAAAATCAAAAAATTGCACGATTTTAAGTAGCGAATAAATCTGATTTTGAGTGTCGAAAATATAACACTATTATTCATCAGCATCGGCTTAAAAAATCTATCAAATGATTAGTTATTAACAATAGTCTTATAAATAAAATTCATCATATCTACTAGGGTTTTATTGCTTGATAGCATTGATTTCATTAACTTGACAGTGATAATTAGTGATTTAGAAACGGAGGTTAGTAGTAATAAGACAGGTTTCGAATGAACGGTAGTATATTGCTGATGAAAGGTAATAAATAGCTATAAAAGTTACTCAATTAATAGTAGTTACATCTAAGTTTTGGTCGTCGAAACTGCTTTGACTGCAACCTTATTTTGCTTGTTAGTATCGGGGAGGAATTAAAACTTATTGACATTTGTATCGTTTTTAATTACTAATAGTTGTCTACAATATGACCAATAGTTAGTTAAAATATTGTTAATAAACATAGTCAATATACGGATATATTAACTCGAATCACTACTATTTAGTTGATCCGCCTAGCCACTGACCAGCAAGGATAGCTATTATATGATGCGCACTCCTAATCACTTTTTGTCCTCTATATTTTTGCCTACCTCTCTTGCGCTCGCCATGTCTATGACTGGCTGTAGTAGCGATAAGTCTGGCACTGACAGCCAAGCAGCTGCCGTTGATCCTAATGTACTGGCTGATACTCAAGCGCTCGTCGTCAATAATGGTACTGAACCTGAATCACTTGATCCACACAAAGTATCGGGTGTACCAGAATCTACCCTTGGCCGCCAGATGTTAGAAGGTTTGACCAATACGGATGCCGAAGGTAAGACCATTCCAGCAATGGCAACCAGTTGGGAAAGCGAAGACAATAAAGTATGGACCTTTAAGCTGCGCGATGCTAAATGGTCAAATGATGATCCAGTAACGGCAGAGGATTTTGTCTACAGTATGCGCCGCTTGGTCGATCCAAATACTGCGTCGCCGTATTCAAGCTATTTGGTCGATGCCAAAGTAGTCGGCGCTGATAAAATCGTTGATGGTAAGGCTGGCATTGAAACCCTTGGCGTAAAGGCTATCGATGATAAAACTTTGCAAATTACGTTATCAGAGCCCGTGCCTTATTTCCCAGATATGTTGATTCATAATTCAGTCAAGCCCGTTCATAAAAAGACCGTTGAAGCCTTTGGTGATAAGTGGACAGCTCCTGAGAACATCGTGGTTAACGGTCCTTACAAGCCTACCCAGTGGCAAATTAACGACAAAATCGTTTTAACGCGCAACGCTTCTTATTATGACGATGCCAATACGACTATCGATACCGTCACTTTCCTGCCGATTCCTTCTAGTACGACTGACGTCGCACGCTATCAGGCGGGTGAAATCGATGTGACCTACAATGAGATTCCAACCGAGCAGTTCGCTTCGCTTAAAGAGCAAGTGGGCGATCAGCTAACCGTATCTCCTTATCTTTGTACTTATTATTACGAGTTTAATACGGTCAAGCCACCGTTCAACGATCCCAACGTACGCCGCGCTTTAGCCTTAGCTTTGGACCGCGACACCATTGCGGATAAAGTTATCGGTCAAGGACAGACGGCCGCTTATCAGTTGACACCCCCTGCCACCAATGGCGATATTGCAAATAGTCCAGAATGGTCGACTTGGGATCAAGAAAAGCGGGTTACTGAGGCCAAAAAACTGCTCACTGAAGCAGGCTATAGCGATAGCAATCCGCTGACTTTTGAGCTGCTATACAACACCAATGACAATCATAAAAAGACTGCGGTCGCAGCTACTTCATTATGGAAGCAAGCGCTCGGCTTCGTCGATGTGACTTTGACCAATAAAGAATGGAAAACTTATTTAGATACCCGCCGTAATGGTAATTATCAAATCGCGCGTGCTGGCTGGTGTGGTGATTATAACGAAGCGTCAGCTTTCTTAAATATTGCTAAATCTGACAATAGTGGCAACTACGGTAAATACAATAACGCTAATTTTGACAGTTTAATGGCGCAAACGCTGAAAGCTGGCGTTAGCCCTGAGCAGCGTGCCAATCTATACAAGCAAGCTGAAGCTCAGCTCGATCAAGATATGGGTTTACTTAACATTTATCATTACGTCAGCCCGCGTCTAGTAAAACCTTATGTCATTGGGTTTCCAACTAAGGATATATTAGACAATTGGCAGGTAAAAAATCTCTCAATTGCTAAGCACTAATCGTTTGACTGATCGCTGAATAATTCTATCGATTGAATGTCTGAGGGCGGTAAAAGCAGCTGGTTTCATTTATCGCTCTTATCAAGTAACGCTGATAGCGTCATTAGTTTCATTTTTCACAGCCACTCTTATTAGGCGTGTTAAATGAAACTTTTGTTATTTATAAACGACGATTATCGATCGTTTATTTAAAACCAAGTCATTGAATATTGCTAGTTGAGTGATAACTGGGCGTTAGGTTTGTGCTAGTTATCTCATTTTAATTTAGCTGAAAAATAAGCATCATTATAAAAGAGGCATTATGCTAAAACTGATTTTTCGGCGTATCTTAGAGGCCATTCCGACCTTATTTGTATTGATCACGGTCTCCTTTTTTATGATGCGTTTGGCGCCAGGCAGTCCGTTTACGGGTGAGCGTAGCTTGCCACCTGCGGTACTGGCAAATATCGAGGCCAAATACAATCTTAACGATCCTATGTGGCTACAGTATGTTAATTATCTAAAGCAGCTAGCGGTAGGCGACTTTGGACCGTCTTTTAAGTATAAAGATTATACGGTTAACGAGCTATTGTCGCAGTCGTTTCCTGTCTCTATGGAGTTGGGTCTGTACGCTTTTATATTGGCATTGGTCTTAGGACTTATCTTCGGTGTTATCGCAGCCCTTAAGCAAAACTCATGGATAGACTACGTACTGATGGCCTTTGCTATGACAGGCGTTGTGATTCCAAGCTTCGTTAAAGCGCCATTATTAGTGCTGATTTTTGCCATTATTTTGCAATGGCTACCAGCTGGTGGCTGGAATGACGGGGCACTCAAAAACCTTGTATTACCAGTCGCCGCTTTAGCGCTCGCTTATGTTGCGAGTATTGCTCGTATCATGCGCGGCTCGATGATCGAGGTGATGAATAGCCAGTATATCCGAACGGCTAAGGCGAAAGGTTTGCCGATGCACCAAATAGTGATGAGGCATGCGCTGAGACCCGCACTACTACCCGTTATCTCTTATTTGGGCCCAGCCTTTGTCGGTATTATTACAGGCTCTATTGTGATTGAGACTATCTTTGGTTTACCTGGTATCGGACAGTTATTCATTAACGGCGCACTCAATCGTGATTATGGGGTAGTGCTTAGTTTGACCATTTTAGTCGGGGTATTGACCATTGCCTTTAATGCTATCGTCGATATTTTATACGCGGTAATTGATCCAAAGATTCAGTATTAAGGCGACCATTTAAGCGCATTATCATTCCAATACGGTTTGATAGGTATCATTCATTATTATTATGCTAAATAGATTATTAAAAGGACGACTATGAGCCTTACCGCAGACCAGACAACTGACCTAGCAGAAATAGGGGCTCAGGAAATCAAAGGCCGCAGCCTTTTGCAAGATGCTAAGCGCCGTTTTTATCGCAACAAGGCCGCCGTAGCCAGTCTTTTTATCTTGCTACTCGTGGCTGCTTTCGTCATCTTTGTACCGATGTTAGCACCTTTTGGTTATGCCGAAACCGACTGGAACTTTATGCAGTCCGCGCCAGCCATCGATAATAAGCACTACTTCGGTACTGATTCACTCGGTCGTGATTTGTTAGTGCGAACCGCAGTAGGTGGTCGTATCTCCTTGATGGTAGGCGTCGCCGGCGCTACGGTTGCAGTGATTTTCGGTACGATATACGGTGCAACGTCAGGCTATCTTGGTGGCAAAGTCGATACCGTGATGATGCGTGTATTAGAGATTTTAAGCGCCTTCCCCTTTATGTTTTTTGTGATTTTATTAGTCACTATCTTTGGTCGTAACCTTATCTTAATCTTTGTGGCGATTGGACTGGTATCGTGGCTGGATGTTGCGCGTATCGTTCGCGGGCAAACGCTAAGCCTGAAGAGTAAAGAGTTTATCGAAGCTGCGCACGTAGGCGGCGTATCAGGCTTTAATATTATCTTACGCCACATCGTGCCCAATGTACTCGGGGTGGTGGTGGTTTATGCCTCTTTATTAGTGCCAACGATGATTTTGTTTGAGTCATTTTTAAGCTTTTTGGGACTTGGTGTTCAAGAGCCGATGACCAGTTGGGGGGCGCTGTTGCAAGAAGGCTCAAAAACCATGCAGGTAGCACCTTGGCAGATTCTGATTCCTTCAGCTTTTTTGGTCATTACTTTATTTTGCTTTAACTTTATTGGCGACGGTCTGCGTGATGCGTTTGACCCTAAAGACCGCTAAGAGGGTGACATCATGAAAAACCAAAGCATGAAGGATAAAAGCATGGAGGGTAAAAGTATGGAAGATAGAAACATAGCCACTCAAAAGATTCATAACGCCGCCAACGCGCCTAGTGCTCCTGAGAAAATAGAGTCTACTACCTTTAAGATGGGTACTGGTTCAGCGCTCGATAAGCCACCTAACGCAGAAAACACCTTGTTAGCAGTCAAAGATTTATCGGTACAGTTCACGACCGAAGAGGGTCTGGTAACGGCAGTTAATGGCTTAAATTTTAACCTACATGAAGGCGAAACCTTAGGTATTGTTGGTGAGTCCGGTTCAGGTAAGTCGCAGACAGCGTTTGCTATTATGGGGCTACTGGCAAATAACGGTTATGCCAAAGGTTCGGTACGCTTTGAGAGTAATGAGCTACTAGGATTGTCACAAAAAGCACTAAATAAAATTCGCGCCGAGCAGATCGCGATGATCTTTCAAGATCCGATGACCTCATTAAATCCTTATATGAAGATAGGCGACCAGCTCGCTGAAGTATTGATTTTACATAAAGGCATGAGTAAAAAAGACGCTTGGGCCGAATCCATACGAATGCTAGACGCGGTTAAGATTCCAGAAGCCAAAAACCGTATTGGCATGTATCCGCATGAGTTCTCTGGTGGTATGCGTCAGCGGGTCATGATTGCGATGGCATTATTATGTCGCCCTAAGCTGTTGATTGCTGATGAGCCGACCACCGCGCTCGACGTTACTGTTCAGGCACAGATTATGGTTCTATTAAACGAGCTAAAACGCGACTTTGGCACAACCATTATTATGATTACCCATGATTTGGGGGTTGTGGCGGGTATCTGTGATCGAGTACTAGTGATGTATGCTGGGCGTACCATGGCGTATGGAGAGACTGAAGAGATTTTTTATGCCCCAAGTCATCCATATACTATTGGATTACTAAAAGCGATTCCGCGTTTAAATAACGATATGGGCAAGCTTGAAACCATTCCAGGTAGTCCACCAAATTTATTAGATTTGCCAGCAGGCTGCCCTTTTTATGAGCGTTGTTCTCATGCGATGGAGATCTGCTGTGATACACCGCCACCGCTGGAATTTCTACCGAACGAGCGTCAACGCGCTTGTCACTGGCACCCTGAAACACCCGTTGATCACTCACTAGATAGCTCAGCAGATATCGATGCCAATAATCAATCAGGGATGGAGGGCTAGCTCATGATGATACAGAATTTAGATAGCGCCAAAAGCAATAATCCAGCACCGTTATTGCAAGTAAAGGACATTCATACCACTTTTAATATCAAACAAAAAGGTACTTACTTTTGGCAGAAGCCTGTCACTCTAAAAGCAGTTAATGGGGTATCGTTTGAGCTATTTGCTGGTGAGACTTTAGGGGTGGTAGGCGAATCAGGCTGCGGCAAATCAACACTCGCTCGTACTATCATCGGATTGATACAAGCTGATTCTGGCAGTATCAAGTTTTGTGATGAAGAGATGGTGGGTGCGTCCAAAAAGACCATGAGATTAAAGCGAAAAGACATTCAAATGATCTTTCAAGATCCGCTGGCATCACTTAACCCGCGCATGACTGTAGGGGATATTATCGCCGAGCCTCTTCGTACTTATTATCCTGAAATGAAGAAGCCTGAGGTGCAAAACGAGGTACGCGCCATCATGAAAAAGGTGGGGTTACTGTCCAATCAAATTAACCGATATCCGCATGAGTTTTCAGGTGGTCAGTGCCAGCGAATAGGCATTGCTCGAGCACTGATATTAAAGCCCAAAATTATTATCTGTGATGAACCAGTATCCGCCCTTGATGTCTCGATTCAGGCGCAGGTCATTAATTTATTGCAAGATGTGCAAGAAGAGATGGGGTTAGCGCTTATCTTCATTGCCCATGATCTTTCTGTGATTAAGCACATTGCTGATCGAGTCTTGGTCATGTATTTAGGCAACGCCGCCGAGCTGGGTTTGAACAAAGCCGTATACGGCAATCCGACTCATCCCTATACCAAAGCACTGATGTCTGCTGTACCGCTACCTGACCCTATTGCTGAACGTAAAAAGGTCATTCAGTTATTAGAGGGTGATTTACCCAGTCCAATCAATCCGCCGTCAGGTTGCGTTTTTCGTACCCGTTGTCCACTAGCTGATGAAGAATGCGCACAGATTAAACCCGTGTTAGAAGGCACCATAAATCACCGAGTGGCTTGTTTAAAGAATAAGGTCGAGGTGGCTTAAAAGTGGTTTTTGGTTTATGAATATTGACGGTATTAAAAGCAGGCGGACTTATTCAAATGCTCTTAATACAGTCTAATGTTTTTGCTCATTGGTTTTAAACGTCAGCAGTTAGTATCAATCAATCAGTTTCACCGATATCAATAGCCATTTCATTAAGTAATATTGTTAGCTGACCACGATGGTGGGCTTGGAGATTGACTTATTACGGGAGTAATTAGGAAGGTCATGAAAGCCTTTTATCCAGATCCAGTCACTTATCATAAGATGACTCAACATCCTTAATACCCAATCAAAAAACACCCTTTTATCTTCGCATAAAATACCTTCAGCAAGGCTGTGTATACAGCCACAGATTTCTTAATTCATAGCGGCATGATGATTTACCATCAGCTCACAGCAATGCTTTCTCATGGCTTTCTCATACTTTAACTTCTAGCTGGTTCAATAAAACTCAATACGACTGAGCAAATGCTCTTGGATGAGATAGGCGCAAATATAAGCGCTCGGCCACGCGACTATAAAGGCATATTTCCATGAGTGAAACAGCGTGATAAAGAACCCATCGACGAATCCTACATTGATCAGCAGCAATGCAGTTGAGATAATCGTGGACATTAGCAATGCCATTAAAAAGGTGAAAATAAGCCGGTAGTACTTGCGCCGTGTGCGTATTCTAATGGTAGGGAATTTTGCCATAGTGTGGAGGTGTCCTACATGGTGATGGTGGCATTTGATGAACGATGAACGATGTTGCGTAGCGTCATGTGTCGTCATTACTAACCATGATATCGTATGTTGTTGAGTGGATAAAATCGTTATTATCAATGGTGGCATTCGTTATATTTTAATGACTGTTGTCTCATGCATCAAAATAAAAATTCCTGAAAAATAAAAAACTAAAGATGATTAATTTTGCTACGATAAAATCGATTACGACTCACAAATAAGGCAATAAAATGACCGTGCACAAGCAGCGAACATTGGGCATCATCGGTGGTATGAGTTGGGAGAGTACCGAGAGCTATTATCGGCTGATAAATGAGGGTGTCAAGGATAAGCTGGGTGGATTACATTCAGCAGATTTATTCATACATAGCGTAGACTTTGCGTTGATTAATAAGCACCAAGAGCAAGATGAATGGGCAGCGCTGGGTGTAATCATGGCCAGCAGTGCTCAGCGTTTGCAAGCCGCTGGCGTACAAGGGCTCTTGATTGCCTCTAATACAATGCATAAATTACTCGATGATGTGCAAGCCGCGACGCATTTACCCGTTATTCATATCGCTGATGCCACTATTGCCGCCATCAAAAAACAGAATCTGTCTAAAATTGCTTTACTGGGCACTCAGTTTACGATGACGGAAGATTTTTATAGGCAGCGTTTGGTGGATGCAGGGCTTCAAGTGTTGATACCAGAGAGTGATGCACGAGCAGAGGTACATCGAATTATCAAAAAAGAGCTGTGCGTCGGTCAATTTAAAGACAGCTCGCGCCAGTATTATCAGCAGGTAATTAAAGATTTAGCAGATCAAGGCGCAGAGGGCGTCATCTTAGGCTGTACAGAAATTGGACTGCTTATTAAACAAGCAGACAGCCCAATTCCCGTATTTGATACCACTTTGATTCATGCAGCGGCAGCGGTGGATTTTTTATTAGAGTAGCACGGACTGATAAAAATATTTAAGCCTATAACGTTTTGACCAAGCGCTCTAACAGCTCAATCGTGCGCTCTTGTCTGACCAAAGCGACGCCTTGTCCTGCCCATAAAGACTGATACTCCGGGTGAAGATTATTGGTTGCATGACCACGCAAAAATTTGGTCATCGCATTCAATTGTGGATAGGGCGGTAGCTCATGCGCGCTTTCAAAGCGAGCAAAATCACGCAAATAATCATTTAATAAACCACGAGCTTGTTTACCTGAAAACAGTCTCGTTAAGCGTGTCTCAGTACTGCGCTTATCTTCACTAGCGTCGAGTAGCGCTTGCTTATAAATGTCATTAATGCCGCATTTATCTGTGGTCAAAAACGCCGTTCCGATTTGCGCCAGCTCAGCGCCAGCCGTTTGTACCGCTTTGATATCTTGCCCAGTCATGATGCCACCTGCTGCAATTAACGGAATATCGGTACACGCGCGCGTTTGACTAATTAGCGTCAATAATCCCAATGGATCGTTTTCACTTTGCGCGAGCCAGCCACCGCGATGTCCACCCGCTTCGACCCCTTGTACACATACCGCATCAGCACCAATATCGCTCCATGCTTTCGCTTCTAATGGATGATTGGCAGTACCGATGACGCGCGTGCCTAGACCTTGCAGATGTTGAACTTGCTCGGCACTAATAATACCAAAGGTAAAGCTAGCGACAGGAACAGGATTGTCATAGAGCACTTGTAGCTGATCCGCGAAGCTTAGCGCTGGGCGCTCAGGTAGCGCAAACTCTATATTGTTTTCTTGATAGTAATGACTTAGCCAAGCAGGGATTTCGGTATCAAAGGTGCTCGACTCATGCTCAGACAATACCATTAAATTAATCATAAAAGGGCGATCGGTGAGCGATTTAATGGTGTCAATATGGCTATGCAAAACCTCTGGCGGCGTCATGCCCGATCCCAATGAACCCAGTCCACCAAAGTTACTCACCGTCGCTGCCAGCTCAGGGGTGGTTGCGCCTGCCATAGGTGCTTGAACGATAGCGTGGGTCAAATTAAGGGTATTCAGTAAGGTCATAACGGGCTTCCTTTGTCTGTTATTAGAATTTTTATCTCACTTACTTTAACAGAACAGGACAAAGAGTATGTTGGATAGTGTTTATTTAGTTGCTGAATAGGAAGGGTGAGTTTTGACTACGGCTTTGTAGTTAAGTGAATCAACTACATTTTTTGTCATACATATCTGAAAACGAATTTGAAAAATATCTAACTTTTACATCTAAAAGCTCTGAATCATCGTTTTCCCACTTAGGTAGCTTATTTCCAAGACTAATATATTCTTTGTATAGTCCATTTGTACTTGGTTGTATATTTGAAGGAGGTACCACAGCTCCTACCGAACCTTTATTTATACTAATATAACCATTTTTAGTCTTATAAGAAACAACATCGTAGCTGACCCAACCAGTATAAGAGTTATCTTTATCACTTCTAACCACTTCATTAGTAGTCATGTTTAGTGTGCGTAATGGATGTGATTTAGTTTGATTATAGTTTTGGTCGAGATATTTTTTGGCTTTATCATATACTTGTTTTTGTTCGTCCTTAGTATCGACAGTTTCCACAAGAAGTAGCCTTTGTAAGCGTTCTCTATCGTCGAAGGTTAAATATATATGTGAGATATCGATACTTGCAATCGACTCCATAGGCTCGCCATCATATATTGACCAATTAGGTAAAGTAGTAAAAGCATCACTCCCACAAAATAGTTTGAATGTATCAGTAGTCAGTTGACTATATTTTATTACATTAAGGCTATCTGCTTTACTACTATCAAACTCCAAATAGAAAGGCTTGTTATTTTCATTAGTAATATATCCATTGGTATTTGTAGAAAGCTCTGAACACCCTGTTAAAAGCATAGCGGGTAAAAGAAAACTAAGGAAAACGTTAGCTGATTTAATCTTCATTATAGATATGGCCAAAACCTAAGAAAATGGAATCTAAATATACTATAGCTCATATCACTTTACTACTTTCTACCCATCCATAAGCATAGGTTCTAGCTAAGGTCGGCAACTTGTATATACCTAATTAGTGAAGCTTATGAATTAGTGAATCTTATGAAATATTATTAAATTTTCAAAAAAAAGAGTCAGTCCCTAAAGCCGTGAAAAAGACAGCTAAGAGAACTAACTCAGTGTTAGAACTCTGAAAAAAACTTAATTCAACTGCAATGACCCTTTTGCATTCATCAACAGCTCAACCACATCATCACCACTGATCACTTCAAAGCGTTTGTCGATGGCAGATTCTTCCACGCCGTTGTGCTTCATACATGCGCCGCAGACCAGTACTTGACCGCCTTTTTCGATAAAGACTTCTAGCAATTCGCCCGCAGGTTCAAATGGTGCGCCAATATTGACCTTATCTAAAGCGTTGGGCAGTGCCAAATGTACCGCGTCCACCATCAATATCACTGAGGCAGAATGACCTTTTTTAAGTGCCACGCCAGCCATAGTAAATGCTAAGGTGATTTTGCTTGGATTTGATTCACTATTATCAAATAACGTACCGACATAATCCGTCGTGTTAGCCATATTATTCTCCTTATAAGACTGTTTTAATTAGATAGTATTTAGTTGAGCTGAGTATGATGCTCACTACTATCCTAACATTTAATATATGTATTTATATAATGTATTGTTAGGAAATAGTAGTTATAAGGTTAACTGATTGTGAATAGGTGTTTGTGACTTATGAATCACGTTAAAAAATAAATGCTAACTTTGCGGTGGCCACGGGCGATCAGCATCACTGACGATCCATTCTGCCACATAGCCACTCGGTGGCAACTGCCAATCTGCTTGCCCCAATGAGGCTAATACACGTGCTGTTTCTATCACCTTACCTTTTTCAGTCACGCCCGTCCGCAGTAGCGCAGAGGAGCAAGGTTTGCCTTTTACCCACATCGACTGCTCGATATATATCCAACGCTCATCAAAGCCGACGATATGCGTTTTCATGGTGACCTTATCAAAAGCGCGAATCCGCTTTCGATATTGGATGGTACTGCCAGCGACGACCAAGCCCCAACGCTGCTTGAGCAGTTGACGTCCAAGCCCGCTACGCACCGCGAAGTCAGTACGACCCATATCAAAAAGGGTAAGTACGCGACCATTATTCATCTCTAAGAAATTATCAATATCTGTCAGGCGACAGCGAAAGCTAATCTCACTCGTATCTTTAAACGTTAAGGTATTGCCTTTTTTGACTTGTAGCGCGGCGTGGGCGATGGTGCTGGCATAACGGATAAATGGATACATAGTGCAATCTCAAAAGAGTAAAAGGTAAAGTGAGTATTCTTATTTTAGGGCTTATTAGATGCTACACCGATATGATTAAAATAAGTGCTCACAGTTTCAGGTATCCAGTTGATATCAAATCTTGATTTTTTATAAAGATGCGGCGATTTGTCTTTATCAGAGCGATAACGAATAAAGCCCACATGCCCGCCATGCTCAGTGTCTAAGATAGTGACACTGTCAGACACATCGTTTGGCGTGGCGGTAAAACCAAGGAAGGGGTCGTCTTTGGCACTAATAAGTAACAATGGTTTCGTTACTTTTATTAAATAAGGCAGGGCTGATGAGGCTTGATAGTAGTGGTTATTAGAGCGGTAGCCGTGACGCGGCGCGGTAAAGATATCGTCAAAGTCACTGATGCGATTGACCGCTTTGATCGAGTCGATCTCTTCTTTGCTGATGTCATTGGCTAAGGCTTTTTTGATAATCGGGTTGAGCAAATAAGGGGTGTAAATTCGATGGCTCAAAAAGCTGTGCATACTAAGCGCCGCTGATGACATATCAACTGGCGCAGAAATCACAGCCGCGCCTTGGCAGATTGCTTTGTCAACATATTCGCCCATGTATTTCGCCAAAGCATTGCCGCCCAGTGATACCCCAACTGCATAAATATTGGCGTACTGTTGACTTAGGTTTTGCAGCGCGTGATGCACCTCATCGGTATCACCCGCATTATAAAAAACCCGACCATTAGCAGGAATGCCGCCACAACTGCGGAAGTGCGCCACCACAAAGTGCCAGCCTTGCGCATGTATTTGATGCGCCAAAGCACGTGCATAATGGCTATCGCTGCTGCCTTCCATACCGTGGAATAGCACGATTAATGGCGTTTGCTGACGTCCGCCGTTTTCTACGGTGGCGATAGGATGCGCATCATAAAAGTCATAAGCAATATCACTTTCATCCAATGAGTCTTTTTCGACCACACGGCGATAAGTGGGTGCTTTAGGGGCAAAAAACTTAGGCAAGATGCTTTGTAGATGTGGATTGGTTAGCCAAAAGGGTGGTTTAAAAGGCGCTGGAGAGAAGGGTTGGCTCGGTTTTGAAGTTGGCGAATTTGAGGTTGGCATAAAGGTATCTTATTTAATGGGCGTTAAAATCATCTTTAACAATCAGTGCCTTATCATACCCATGCCAGTTATCAAAACCAATAAGATTTAGTGAATGCTCAGTGAACGCATGGTTACTCATTCACTTTTTCGATTCATCTAATACGCGCCCATCCATCGCCAGACGTTCTTTTAAATGGTCGATATCTGCCTCAGCAATCGTCACGGTCAATGTCACTTGTTTACTATAAGCGACATCATCAATGCTACCGTTTAAACTGTCGACCACATAGCGGCATTGTGCTTCGGTCGCAAACTCTGCCAATATCTGCACTTGCGCCATCGGCACATAAGGGCTTAAATCCATCTCATCGACGACTGCTTGCGCTGCGCCTGCATAAGCACGGGTTAGACCGCCTGCGCCCAGTTTAATACCGCCAAAATAACGCACGACGATGATAATGACGTTACCGATCGCTTTATGCTGCAACACATTTAATATCGGGCGACCTGCCGTACCATTTGGCTCGCCATCATCATCAAAGCCAGCACTGGTAGTGTTATTAGGGTCACCAATGATATACGCCCAGCAGTGGTGGCGCGCATCGGCATATTGCTCGCGTAGTTGTTCCACGTGAAACATTGCCTGCTCACGCGAGGTTACAGGATAAGCGTAAGCAATAAACTCGGATTTTTTAATTTCTAAGCGCGCAGTGACAGCACGTTTTAGCGTTTGATAGCTCATATTTCATCAGGTCTAGGTTGGATATGGTAAACTTGTCTAACTTTCACTGTCGTCCATATTGGGTGCAGTGTTCATTTAATTTTTTATTATAGTACCACTTCTGACCCATGAAGATAGCGGACAAGCTCAGTGTGAGTGCTGGTGTCGTTAGCTGCTACGGTAAAGTAGGTATCATCAAACGAATGGTAGGCAATATATGCGTCTAGATAAATTTTTGAGTAAAGCCACTGAGCTATCGCGTAAAGAATCCAAAAAAATTCTGCACGCTGGTGAAGTAACGGTAAACGATCAGGTCATCAAAGACCCAGGCGTCCACGTCGATGTGGTCAATGACGATGTGATTTGGGCAGGCGAGCCATTATCGGTCGCTGCGGGCAGTCGTTATATTCTATTGCATAAGCCTGAAGGCTTTGAATGTACGCTGAAAGTAAAAGAGCATCCAATTGTCACTGAGCTGATTGCGGTGCCAGAGCTTGGTAGCTTGCGCATTGCAGGTCGCCTTGATGTTGATACCACCGGCGCATTATTGATGAGTGATGATGGTAAATGGTTGCACCGTGTCACCAGCCCTAAGCATGAACATGCCAAAATTTATGAGCTGACTTTAGCAGATGCGATGGATGAAGCGGCGCAAGCCAATGCCGTCAAAGAAGTCGCTGAAGGCATCCTTTTAGAAGGCGACCACGAAGAAACAAAACCTGCTGTTCTCGAATTCATTGACGAGACCCATGCACGTTTGACCCTTGAGCAAGGTAAATATCATCAGGTAAAACGGATGATGGGTTACTTTGGTAATAGAGTGGTTGAGCTGCATCGCGCTAGTGTCGGTCATATTACTTTGGAAGGATTAGAGAAAGGCGACAGTCGCTTTTTAACACCTGAAGAAGTGGCTAAGTTCTAAGTTTTTCATCTTGAAATGAACTCGCAAGCACTTCTTTACAATCAGCAGCCACTTCACGTGTGCTGCTTTTTTTGACCGTAGTTTTAACCATAGTTTTTAACTATAGTTCTTATCTATCACTTTTACCCTGTTATGTCTCGCGTGCACACTGTGTTGCCTATCTCTTAAAGCTCAGTAGCAGTTTTGCAAAATTGAGCCGTTAAACCTTTGCAAAAGTATTCCTTGTGCTAAAGTCTGCCTATCTTTTTTTAATCTATTTTTTTACATAATATCGTTATTTTTATTAAAGGTAGTTATTGTTAGAAACCGATATTGTTAGAAGCGAGTATTATTAGAAACAGCTATTCTTAAGATGAGTGTTGTTAAAATTAAAGGGTATTAAAAATCGTTGTTACTGAAACGCGCTGTTATTAAAAGCTGTTTTTGTTAAAACCAGATAGGACTGTCTCTGTGAAATCATCTCTATTAAAATCCGCCAGTTTAATTGGCGCCATGTTATTGGCAACCACCGCCTGTGCCCAGTCTAGTGATACTGCCGCTACTGACCAAAAAGCTAGCCAGAGTACTCAAAATACAAAAGCTGCTGGCACTGTTAGCAAGTCTGTTGACAGTCGCTTGCGCCAATTGCTTACTCAGGCAGGGATCAAAACACAAATTAGCTCTATTGTGCCGTCCAACTTACCCAATATGTATCAAGTCAATTTGGCGGGGCAGTTGCCTTTGCATATCACTGAAGATGGCAAATATGTCATTCAAGGCGAGCTACAAAAGAATCCAAGCAAGCGTGTAGTTACCAAGACACCAGCGCGTAGCACCAGTGCGCAGGCAGGCAAACCTGTCAGTGCGAGTGTCAAAGCTGATATATTGGCGAATATGGATGCGCTGAAAAATATGAGCACTAAGACGCCGTTCTTTTATACTGCAGTGCCAGGCGTGATTTGGGGTGCGACATTAGAAGGCGTGCCTTTTCTACTATCGGATGATGCACAATATATTACTGATGGCGAGATTTCTGTCATCGAAAATGGTCAATTCATCGGACTCGATGAGCAGTTTGAAAAGCGTAAAAATCAGTCTGTGTTTGCGACTTTAGATGAAAGCCAGCTGATTAATTATCCAGCGACCGGCCCTGAGAGAGCGGTTATTTATGTGGCCAATGATGTCAACTGTCCTTATTGCCGCCGCTTGCATCAACAGCTTCCAATGCTTAATGCCAAAGGTGTGACGGTCAAAACCATTGGTTATCCGATATACGAGCAGTCCCCTGAGCAAATGCGTGGCATTTGGTGCCAAGGTGACGAGGAAAGCCGCCGTAAAGCTTTTGATAAAGCAATGTTGCAGGGTGAGATGACACCTGCACCAGCAAGTTGTAAAGCCGATCATGTGACGCCCAATCGTGAAAAAGCAGCGGGGCTTGCGGTGATGGCAACGCCTGCTATCTACCGTGAAGATGGCGTGCTGTTTCAAGCGAGCTTTGAGAGTCCTGAATTTTTAGAATTTTTGGGCGTACAGTAGCTCACATAGATGTTTAATAAAGTTATGAATAAAAAATGTATTAAGAGATGACATTCCTTAATATTAATAAAAAACCGCCACATAAGTAATCTATGTGGCGGTTTTTTATTGCCTCTAACCGTTAGGGGTAGCAAGTCTATTGTGGCAACACGATATCAACGATTTTCCAACCAATTAAACCGTTACGCTGCATCTCGATGGTGAGCGGATAACCTTTTACCTGACCGCTAATAGTGAAGCAATTAATACCGCAATAGCCCAATGTTGGCTTGTCACTGTCCGACCCTTGCGCTACCTGTTGCTCCAGTTCAGCGGCTTGTTTTTTCATGATTTGCTGCATTTGGCTTTTGACCACTGCATCCACATCACCGCGCTGGATGATAAGATTTTGAATCAAATTTTTGAGATCGACTTGATTACTGGCAATTGCCCATGCGGCGGCCAACTCTTTAGTTGCGGTATTGGCCTGACCTTGGGTATCGATGACTTTTTCGATGTTTTGCGGTGTTATAGCACCATCTACCGCCTGCGTGATAAAACTATTGGCAGCTTGGGTCAATGGCTCGCCGCCCAACTCAGCGACCAATGGATAATCGGCCATAGTCGCCGTAAACTGACTGGTGAGTTGGTTTTGGATACTAGGTCGCACCTGCTCATAGTCGATCGCTGCTGCGATGGTCGTGCCGTCTTTGGCATCGTAGGCATTTTTAAGCTGATAAGCGCTGTAATAGGGCGAGCCTGCATAGACAGCGACGGCAATGACGATTAATAAAATAATCAGCTTCTTCATAAAAATCAAACCCTTATCGCAAAACAAAAACGTAATGATGGGCAGATTTAATACTGGTGAGTATAAATCTAAAAACCCAAAAATATAGCGATAAATATTAGCATGGCTGAGCCTTTTTAAGGTATGAAAACCTTTGTTCATTCCTTAATAAAACCTTTTTGTATGGCCAAGCGCACTATAGTGGATACTTTCCCTGCCTAAGCGCTTGATAAATCACCATAGCATCTCCATAAATAGCGCAAACTTTTAATAATTGATTTGGCTAAGCAGCATCCCGCCGTATTCGCTTGTAAGATTCATAGCAGTATCACCTCTTTTCTCTCACTATTTATGATGTTTCATGTGAAACCTTTGAGTGCCATAGTGAGTCGTATTAAGATGGTGGTTGACTAGAACTACTGAATCGACTGTCCGGTGGACTGTAAAGACGATAGGAGAGCCCATGAGTAAGCGCGATTTTTATGAAGTATTAGGTGTGAGCAAGACCGCTGAAAGCAAAGAAATTAAGCGAGCTTACCGCAAGCTGGCTATGAAATATCACCCTGACCGTAACTCTGATGATCCAGATGCTGAGGATAAATTCAAAGAAGCATCGATGGCTTACGAAGTACTAAGCAGCGAAGAGAAGCGCTCTGCTTATGATCGCATGGGTCATTCAGCCTTCGAAAATGGCATGGGCGGCGGTGGCTTTGGCGGTGCAGGTGGTGGCAACTTCCAAGACATTTTCGGTGATATCTTCGGCAACTTCGGCGATATCTTCGGTCAGCAGCGTGGCGGTGGACGTTCGCGCCGTGGTTCTGATTTGCGTTACGTCATTGAGCTGACGCTAGAAGAAGCGGTACGTGGCTGTAAAAAAGAAATCAGTTTCACTGCGCCTGCGCCTTGCGACACGTGCGATGGTAAAGGGGCAAAAAATGCCTCTGATATCGTGACTTGTCAGACCTGTCATGGACAAGGTCAAGTGCGTATGCAGCAAGGATTTTTTGCCGTGCAGCAGGCTTGCCCACATTGCGGCGGCACTGGTAAACAAATCAAAAATCCGTGCTCTGACTGTCACGGTAATGGCGTTAAAGACAAATCACGTACGCTAGAAGTGTCTATCCCAGCGGGTGTTGATGATGGTGATCGCGTCCGTCTAGCAGGCGAAGGTGAAGCGGGCGGCGCGGGTGTCCAAAACGGCGACTTATACGTTGAAGTACGCGTAAAACCGCATAATGTCTTTACCCGTCAAGGTGCGGATCTGTATATGGATGTACCTGTGAGCATCACCGATGCAGCACTGGGTAAAGAGGTCGAAATACCAACCCTAGATGGTAAAGTGAAAATCAAGGTTGCAGAAGGCACGCAAAGTGGTAAGTTGCTACGTGTGCGCGGCAAAGGCGTGACGCCAGTACGCACCACCATGAAAGGTGATTTGATTTGCCGTGTGGTTATCGAAACCCCAGTGAACTTAACTCGCGAGCAAAAAGACCTGTTGCGCCAGTTCCAAGATACGCTCGACGGTGATAGAAAGCATCAGCAGTCGCCACATAAGAAGTCATTCTTTAAAAAAATTGGTGACTTATTTGATTAACTGAGTTATTTTACTCACCCGTTTGGTTAAATGACTAGATACAAAACCCCCAGTGTTTCACATGAAACACTGGGGGTTTTTATTGACGTTATAAAAAACCATTCAGGTGGTGATATTTGCTAAACTTAGCATCATAACATTTAAAACCTTTCTTATTAATATAGAGCTTTTAGGGTAAAAATATGAGCCAACAGATAACAGCGCAAGAAAATACAAATAAACGAGCCATCAAAGTCGGGGTTATTGGTGCTGGTGGTCGTATGGGGCGTATGCTAATAGAAGCGGTACAAGACAACTCGAAAACGATATTAAATGCCGCGATAGAACGTCAAGGTTCAAGCCTTGTTGGTGCAGATGCTGGCGAAGTCGCCGCTATCGGTCGCTTAGAAGTGCAAATTGTCGATGATTTAAAAGTTGTCATTAATGACATCGATGTACTGATTGACTTTAGCTTGCCTGATGCCACTGAGCAAAATATGCAGATTTGCGCGGCAAACAATGTCGCGATGGTTATTGGGACGACAGGGTTCAATGAGCAGCAAGAGCAAGTATTGGCAAAAGCCAGCGAGAAAATTGCGATTGTCTATGCTGGTAACTATTCAACAGGTGTTAATCTGTCATTGAAATTGCTCAACATGGCAGCGAAGGCATTTGGCGAGGATGCCGATGTAGAAGTCATCGAAGCCCATCATAAGCATAAAATCGATGCGCCATCAGGCACAGCATATATGATGGCAGAAGCCGTGGCAGAAGCTCGTGGACAGAATCTAAAAGACGTCGCTGTTTATGGCCGCGAAGGACAAACGGGCGAACGCAAAGCAGGTACTATTGGTATTCATGCCATTCGCGGCGGTGAAATCATTGGCGATCATACCGTGATGTTTATTGCCGATGGTGAGGTGGTTGAAATTACCCATCGTGCCCGCGCGCGTATGACTTTTGCCGCGGGTGCTGTGCGTGCCGCGACTTGGGTTATCAAACAAGAAGTCGGGCAATATAATATGCAGGATGTATTGGGTTTGAATGAGTAAGGCAAGATTTAGATAATCTACTTATAAGCGAGATGGCAATGACAGATAACGCTAGTATCACTATTAAAAACTTTAAGAGCTATAAAGAAGCCACCTTACCGCTGTCATCTTTGACTTTACTGATAGGGGCGAATGCGTCAGGTAAAAGCAATGCTATTGAAGCGTTTCGTTTTTTAAGTTGGGTGGCTGGTGGCGAGCGCTTATCTACGCTCAAAAATAGGGTTAACGATAGTGATAAAGTCGTTCGGGGTAGTGTTAAGGACTTGGCTTTTAACTCAATGGATCAATTTTCATTAATTTTTCAACTCGAAGAAGATTTTGAGTATGAAGGTGTTTTTGAAGTAAGTTCAAATAGTATCGAACTCAAAAGTGAGGTGATACGCTCAAGAGAAGATAAAGTATTTATACTAAAATCGCTAATATATCCTTACTTTTCTGAGTTTTCTAAGTTTTACTCTATAGATTTAGTAGACGCAGTAAATGAGATTGCAAAACGCAATAATGGATTAAATAACTTCCTCAGTTCTAATCTAAATGATCAAATTACTATTTATAAAAATAAAGATAGCGATATCTCTGAGTTTCTCATGGTTGATAAACATACCGCTATTTTAGACCATCTTGAAGAGGGAAAAAATAAAGCTTGGGATGATTTTGATAATATTAGAGAGTTTTTAAAACAGTCTTTTTTCTTTGATTTTGTACCAAATAACATGCGTATTGATAGTATTGCAGATAACATTTTAAGACCAGATGGCTCTAATATCGCTGGAGTTTTATATAATATCTGCGAAGAAGCAAAGAACAAATCTAAGTTATTGTTATTAGTTAAAAGCTTACCAGAACAAGATATTACGGATATTAAATTTTACAAAGATCATCGCGGTCGTATTGAGTTTGCTCTAGTTGAAAGCTTTGGGAGTACTTCTGTTGAACGTACAATGGATTTACTATCAGACGGTACGTTAAAAGTATTGGGCATTGCAGCTGCCCTCCTTTCTGTGCCAGAAGGTTCAACAGTAGTCATTGAAGAGATTGATAATAGTATTCATCCCACACGAGCGCATATTATTTTAAGCTTACTGCGTCAGTATGCCGAAGAACGTAAGCTTAATTTGTTACTATCGACGCATAATCCTGCGCTAATGGATGCCCTACCAGATGAAGCCCTCGCAGATGTTGTATTTTGCTATAGAGACCCGCAAGAAGGTGATAGCAAGTTGATGCGGTTAGGAGACTTAGATGATTATCTTGGCTTAGTCGCTCAAGGAACGCTTGGCGACTTAGTTACTCAAGGTATTGTCGAGCGCTTTGTAAAACATCCAATCACATCAGAGCAGCGTAAAAAACAAGCATTGGATTGGCTAAATCAGCTACAGGGGGCTGATTAGATGGCAGATATTTGTATATTAGATACCAGCATAATATTAAATATATTGAATGTTCCGAATAAAAATCAGAATAGAGTCGAGGTTTTAGATGAGTTTAAAACCTATGCTGAATCGAACTGTCGATTTATTATTCCTTTAGTAGTGGCAGTAGAAGTCGGTAACCATATCAGCCAAAATGGCAATGGAGATACACGCCGAGAAATTGCTAAACAGTTCGTTGATATGATGCAAAAAACGTTTGATGGTAGCTCGCCATTTGAGATTAGCAATTTTGACCTAAAGTTAGAATGGCGTAATTGGATTAATGAGTTTATTGTCAGAGCTGGCCAAAATAAAACTGCTACTAAACCGAATGAAGGTATGAGCCTGACAGATTTATCTATCATTAAAGAATACGAAGACATTCAAGATAAAAACAAAGCCAATAGAAATAAGCACGTGCAGGTATTTATTTGGTCACTTGATTCGGACTTAATACATTATGGTCACTCCTACTAAAGCAATAAAAGTAGTTCTACTAAGCGTTATTGTGTTCTCAACGCTCAATATCTCAGCACAAGCAGCTACTTTTCAAACCTACGTCATTGATACCTATGGTGGTGATACATTATTACCTGCTGTTCGTCAGCAACTGAATAATAATCGTGACGGCGGTACAGTTACTACCTATCAAGACAAGTTAGTGTTGCATACGACAGCCGCTAACTATCAGGCGGTACAGCAGTTATTGACTCAGATTGACGGTCAGCCACAGGCATTGACGGTCGCTGTGCGTGTTGGCAATAATAGCAGCGTCCAAGGTAATATTGAGCAAGGGCAGGTCATTATTAGCAATCGTGGTATTCAAGGGTCAGGGATTATTCATCAAAGCAATAGCCAACAGCAAACAAATAATTTATACCAAGTACAAACCTTGTCAGGTAGTGCCGCCAGCATCAGTACAGGGACGCTTTATGCGCTGAATCAAACCTACGATGTAAATCGTTATACAAATTATAAAAGTCCTTCAGTACAGATTGTCATTCAACAGCAGGTATTGCTACCAACGACGCAAGGCATCACGGTTACGCCAAGATTATTACCGACTGGTCAAGTCGAAGTAACATTGTCACAAGTTGAAGAAAAACTCGCACGCTCCTATTCAACTTCTCAGAAAAATAGTAATCATGCCATTCAAGGTCAACGATTAGACACGACCATTATTATCCCACGTGGTCAATGGGTAACTATCGGACAAATCTCTCAAAGTAGCCAAAATCAACGCGCAAGTGATGGTAGCAATCGTGCCATTGATAGTACTAAAAACACACCAATTTGGATAATGGTGCAGTAGTCTTGCATTCACTCATATTATTTTTGGCATAAAAAAGGCGCGATACTGTGATGAGCATTATCGCGCCTTTTTATCGACAATAATCTATTGCAGATTAGTCAACGTAGATCACTTCTAACGGTGGAAAACCATTGAACTCAATAGATGAATACGAGTTAGTATACGCACCCGTGGTCAACCAAAAGATTTTATCACCAATCTCCAGCTCTTCTGGCAATTGATAGCCCGCTTCTTCATACATGATATCGGTCGAATCACAAGTAGGACCTGCCAGTACCACAGTGCCTTTGCTGGTTGATGTTTCCATCTTAGGCGTATAAACCGGATACTTGATGGCCTCTCCCAAGGTCTCGATTAAGCCTTGGAATAAGCCCACATCGGTATACACCCAACGCGTTAAATCCGTGTGCGATTTACGCGAGATAAGCACCACATCACTGACCAATACGCCCGATCCACCAACCAATGAACGACCTGGCTCAAGGATAATCTCAGGCATATCTTCTTCACTATAGTCGTCTGTCAAATAACGAGTGATCTCTTCAGCGTAGACTTTTATAGGGTTCACTTCACTGATATAGTTGGCTGGAAAGCCGCCACCCAAATTGATCATTTGTAGCTTAATATCTTCTTCGTTTTTCATCCAGTCAAACATGTATTTGACCTTGGCTAGTGCATCATCCCAAGCGGCAACGTCTTTTTGCTGACTACCAACGTGGAATGAGATTCCATAAGGCACTAGACCCAAATCACGAGCTTGAATCAACAGCTCAATCGCCATATTGGGATGACAACCAAACTTACGAGACAATGGCCATTCAGCGGTCTCAGAGCCTTGTACTAAGATACGCACAAAGATTTTTGAACCAGGGGCGTGCTTGGCAATATTTTTTAGATCCGCTTCTGAGTCGGTCGCATACAAGTCAATACCTTTTTCAAAGGCATATTTGACATGCTCCGCTTTTTTAATGGTATTGCCATAAGAGATACGCGATGGCTCAACGCCGCAGTCTAATACGCGATCAAGCTCATAGATGGAGGCACAATCAAAGTTCGAACCAAGATCAGCAAGCAAGTTAATCACTTCAACAGCAGGACTGGCTTTCATTGCATAATGGATTTTAGCATGGGGAAAAAACCCAACCATTTCATGATATTTGGTTTTGATACGGCTAAGGTCCACGACCAAAAATGGCGTCTCGCGACCTTCAGCAGCTTGAGTGAATTTCTGCCAGCCGGCAGGGTCAAAATATTGGTCAATTTTGATCATGGTCATGGTAGGGAACCTTTAATAAAGACAGTAGGTGTTAAAGAGTAAATGCTCGAATCACGTCATTGTCATCTCACATTAGTGTCATCACGCATCTCACAGGTGATAAAACCTTGCGTCCATGCTGATTAAATGACGTAAAAATAGCTTAGATGATGAATGGACTAAGAATGGCTGGGCTGCGGCTGTTTATCCGCCATTTGTTCGCCTTGTTTTTCGCGTATTTTAACGATTTTACGCACTTTATCGCGAGCACGAGTTTGCTTGAGACGTGATAAATAATCGACGAATATGACCCCATTTAAATGATCCATTTCATGTTGGATACATACCGCGAGTAAGCCTTCTACTTCTTCATCGATTTTTTGACCATTCTCATCTAAGGCTTCAATACGCACTTTGTTCGGGCGCTCAACACTATCATAGACTTCAGGTACGGACAAACAACCTTCTTCATAGGGCTGTTTCTCTTCTACCAATGGTGTCACCTTTGGATTGATAAAAACTCTAGGGCTATTTTTATCTTCAGACAGATCCATAACGATGAGCTGAATATGACGATCCACTTGGCTTGCCGCCAAACCGATACCTTGTGCCTCATACATCGTCTCAATCATATCAGCGATTAAGGTTTTGATTTCAGCAGTCACTTCCTTAACAGGCGTAGCAATAGTACGCAGGCGCGGGTCTGGGTAATTTAAAATAGGGAGTAAAGCCATAACGCTCACCTCAATGATAGGGATAAAATAGGGTTGATATTATAGGATAAATGGGGACAAAAGTAATGCTTATCAATACTTTCGCACAATTATTGCTTTTTATCATTGTAAAAAATCAAGGAGGTCGCTTTTATTATAGGCATAAAAAAGCCCTGCAATTCGCAAGGCTTTTTGATTTATATAAGCTAGATTAGATGTAATCTGACTTGCATAAGTAGAGTTGCTTTTTAGTAAATTGAGTTTAGTGGATCAAGTCACTTCTGATTCATTAAAGTCACTTGGGGCAACCAAAACATCTGACCAAAAGTGCAAAGTTATGCGCCACGTTTGCTCATAATCATCTCATAGATAAATAACAGGATGATCGCACCGATTACTGAGAATATCAAACCAGTAAAGCCGCCATCAGCATTGATACCGATAAGACTAGCTAAGAAGCCACCTAATAAAGCACCGACGATACCCAATACAATGGTCATTATCCAGCCCATCGGGTCGCTACCTGGCTTGATAGCTCGTGCCAATAAACCTGCAACCAGACCTACAATAATCATCCAAATAAAGCTCATATTATTCTCCTAATTTATTATCATTTATAATAGTTAATCAATTTTGATAAGCTCATTGTAAGCACTGTATAGACGTAAAGGTAAGCGCGAAATGTTACCAGTGTATGAGCTATGTGAGGAAAATCGTAGATTTGCTAATATGCAGGTAGAATAGGTAAATGAAAGGTTACAAAGGTAGTGAAGTCGAAAACGCCGTCTATATATTAAAGCATTTTTGGATATCAACGCTCCCTAGTGTTGCTCCTCTCTACAGTAATTGCAAGTAATCGGAAAAAGCTGATCATAAAAAAACGTTGCTCATTTATAATAAGCAACGCTCTTATTTAACACCAGAAATAAACCAGCTAGATTATTTGTTATGTAGCTTTATTAAGTGGCTTTATTACGTAGCACAGTTAATAAGCGTTGATGAATACCTTCAAAACCGCCATTCGACATAATCACAATGGCGTCACCCGCTTTTGCATGCGTGTCGATATGCTCGATGATAGCATCGATACTAGAGAGCACCTGTTGGTTGCCCATGTTAGGATTTGCGCTATTGGCATTTGCAATGACTTCTTTTAAACCCCACTCCAGTCCTGTCGGCTCATACCATAAGGTATGATCGGCGAGAGCAGCAGACTCAGCCAAGCTGTCTTGATGAATGCCCATTTTCATGGTGTTACTACGGGGTTCAATAATCGCCCAAATGCGTCTGTCTACCAGTTTCTTCTTGGCACCATCTAAAGTCGTAGTAATGGCTGTAGGGTGATGAGCAAAATCATCAAAGACTAAGATATCATTGACATCGCCAAGCAGCTCCATCCGACGTTTAATGCCAGCAAATGCTGATAACGCCGCGCACGCAGTTTTTACACTGACGCCGATGTTATAAGCTGCTGCGACAGCAACCAAGGCATTATTGACATTGTGAATGCCGCTCATCGACCAATCGACGACTCCCGTGGCTTCTTTATCAGCAATATCAGCCGCAAAACTAACCGCAAATTGACCACCATCTTCGCTGATAAGCTCAGCCTGCCATTCGCTGTTATTGTCTAAATTCTCATCTTCTACATTAGTAGCGTTTGCTGCTGAATCCAGTACGGCTGTCCGCCAAACGGGTGTCCAAACCCCTTTCGCTAACGTCTCCTCTAAGCTGGTAGTCGCTGTAGGCATAATGATTTTGCCCATGCTTGGAATCATGCGCACCATATGATGGAATTGGGTCTGAATAGCCTCAAGATCCGCAAAAATATCCGCATGATCAAATTCTAGGTTATTTAAAATAGCCGTACGCGGACGGTAATGAACGAACTTTGAGCGCTTATCAAAAAATGCAGAATCGTATTCATCCGCTTCGATAACGAAATAGCCAGTATTTACCGAATCGTCATTATCAATTTTGTCCGCACCCAAATAACTGCTGTGAGCGAAGACGTGCTGTAAATGCTCATCAGTGGTATCAACCAGTGGCACACCGCCGATTAAAAACCCAGTGTCGATACCCGCATAGTGCAATATCCAAGCGAGCATAGTCGTCGTCGTGGTTTTACCGTGAGTACCGGCAACGGCTATCACATGACGCGATTGTAATACCTGCTCAGATAAAAACTGTGGTCCTGAGGTATAGCGTAGACCTGTATCCAGCATATATTCGATGACATCCATACCGCGCTTCATGGCATTACCGACGACGACTAAATCTGGTGCTGGTTGTAAATGCTTTACCAGATAGCCTTGCTCAATGGTCACGCCCGCGTTTTCCAGTTGGGTGGACATCGGCGGATAAACGTTGGCATCTGAGCCCGTGACCGTATGCCCAAGCTCGCGCGCTAGCAATGCCAGTGAGCCCATAAAAGTACCACAAATACCAAGAATATGAATATGCATAGACGTTCCGTACGAGCTTAAATTAAAAGAATAAAAATGGAGCATTATCCCAAAAGTTACCGATATTAACTGTGGTGTATTCTAGGATACGCTCAACCTAATGATCATCAGTCTTGGCTATAATTAAAATATCATAAATGGTGACAGCGTTAACCGTGCTTCATGTACCAAACGTACTATTGACGCCCGCTTGCCTTATCTCTACTTTATATTGCTTCGACCCTATATTCTGTCACAAAAACAGTATAGGTTCGCCAAATAGCAGCGTCGAAAACAAGTCCTTATTGTAAAGTAAACACTGCATGATGACCAATAAAAAACGCCCAACAAGTAGGCGTTATTAAAAGGATGGTTTTGCTCATTGAGCATCACTATATTCAGAGCACCTAAAATTTAGAGCCTCTAAATGTTTATGCGGCTATTTTATTATTTACGCGACAGGGTGTAGTCATTGTTAGGTTTTTTATGTTCATCCATTAAGACAAGATGATTGTCTTGAATATGATACGCTTCAATGTTTTTGTCTTCATAGACAATCGTAATCATATCATTGTCTTGACGATAAACACCAGGCTCAAACAGGGGTACATTCGGCATTTCGGGATTGTTATCTATACTGGTTTTTAGCACTGAACCATCAGCGAACAAATTCAATGTAATATCAGTGCTATCACAAGATTTACAGGGTACCATGCCACCATAATCGCCCATTAACGTGGCTTGTAACGTGCCATTACCCGGCTCTGAGCGTGTCAGCGATTGATGGGGATATGTACCGTTACTCGATTGGGCAGCCGCGATCAGCGATTGTCCTTCTGACACTTTATCTAGCTCACTACCCGCATTTAATAGATTGGTCTCTGGCAAGTTCTCTGCGCTAGCTTGTGCGCTGTTCTCTTCTACATGATCGATAGGGGCGACCTTAGTCGTCATACCTTTATCGCCGCTAGACGAGGTACTATCACAGCCGATGAGCAGCACACAGAGGGGCAGCGCTAGCAAACAACGACCACCGCGTTTGAGGATAGTTAGCGTGTTAGAACAAGTAGGCAAAAAATATATCATGGTCACACCAAAAAACAGTTTTTTAATAGTCATTCCAAATGATTATCGACACTATCGACAACTCAATACGTTGTCAAAAAGGAAAGATAATAGGAAGGATAAATGTTTAAATTAGAGTAGAAGACTACGAGACTACAAGTGCCATCTGAGGCTAGGCGGCGAGAAGAAGCTATCGGTAGCCTATCGCCAATCAGTCAACAGTGATGGATATTTAAAACGCTATTTTACCCATCAAAAAGCAAATAAACTGTGTCAAGATATCAAAGGTTAAAGATATCTCTGTGGCCTTTTTGTTATGATAGGTTTAGCCATGAGCTAAGAATAATGGTTTAACATTGATAGATATGACGAACCAAAATTATCGGAGATATTTAATAGTGGCTCATTAAAGAACAGACGTTTAGTAATAAACACGCCTGTTCGTTTGGAAAAATGGATATAGCAAAAACGAAGGATATAGCAAAAAGCAACGTATGGGCTAATTCGCTATCAAGCAAGGCGGCTAGGGGCAACAGGTCGTAAAATGCGCCATAATATCAACACGTGTACCACCAATAGCAGAATAAATAGAATCAAAGATTGTTCAGGAATACTTAGACCCATAAATGTCCACTCAACAGAGGCACATTCGCCAGAACCTGCAAAAACTTCTTTAAATACTTGCAAAATCGGTAGCGTATCTAACCAATAATCCAGCCCTGGGCCACAAGAAGGTACTTGATCGGCAGGTAGATGCTGTAGCCAAACATGTCGTCCAGCCACGGCGGTCGCCCAACCGATACCTGCTAAGCTACCAAGCCACAATACCAGTCTAACGGCCTTAGATTTAGGATTGAATAATGCCGCTATCAAAGCAAAACTGCCCATGATTATGAGGCCAATACGCTGAAAAATACACAATGGGCAAGGCGAAAATCCCATATAGCGCTGTAGAAAAAACAGCGCAAAACTCATACCTATTACGGCTATTATCACCAAAAATATTTGCAAATTGCGGTAAGTGGTCAGCTTTAGCATCGGGCAGTTACTCTTATAAAGTAGTCATCTATACACGTTAAGTGGCGGTCAGAATTTAGTACTCAAAACTCAGTAATCAAAGCTCAGCAATCAAAACTTAGCGATACTGCTGTAAAAATTCCATAAAATCTTCCGTTTCGGCTTTTTCAATCTCAGCTTGCTGTAATATCGATTTTTCTGCCAACACTTCGTATTTGGCTTGGGTGTTTGGGCTAAGCGTTTGCTGTAATAAAGACTCACGATGCTGCTGCGCCAAGGTAAAGCCAAGCTGCCATAAGCTGCCTAAACGCTGACTATCAGAGTTTACTTGTGCTGAAATGGTTGATTCAGAGTGCCCTGCTTTGCCTTGCATTAACGCGACTGCTGCCCGGTAATCGTTGCCGCCATAATGCGCATCAAGTAGCGCGGCAAGTGGTTGCATACGTTCTAAATGCACCAGCATCCAGCTCTCAAGCAGTTGCTCTTCGCCGTTGTTTATAATGTGTAAGCCTTCGCGTCGACCTTCGTTTACCACGCGTTCAAGATTGATGGCTAGGGTCTCTTCTTCCTCAGGTAATAGATCAGGTGAGGCGCTCAGCAGACAGTACAGCGCCATAACCTCTAAGAAACAGGCGCTAGACAGACGAATACCGACATCGCTATAAGGATCTAGATCGATTGCACGGAACTCAACATAGGCGATACCGCGGCGCTCTAATGCTTCGGTCGGTGTCTCGCCACTCATCGCGATTTGTTTGGGACGAATAGGGCTATAGTATTCATTTTCTATTTGTAAAATATGATTGTTGATTTGGATAGGGTTGCCATCGGCATCATCTAAGCCAAGCTTGGCAAAGCTTTCGTGCGGAGTCTGAATCGCACGGCGCAGTCCATCGACATACTCTGGCAGATAGTTATAACGAATATCGAGCTGTTCTTGCACACTATTGGTATAACCAAGCTTGCCCATACGTAGGCTGGTGGCAGCAGGCTTATAATAGGTTGAGTCGTTCAGCAGCTCTAAATCATGCTCACGACCAGCTAAGAAACAAGGGCAAACGCTAGGGCTAGCACCCAGTAAATACAGTACCAAACTGGTCAGCCGCTTAAAGTTACGGATAAGCCCTAAGTACTTTTCGTTTTTAAATTCTGTCAGCGTTTGCGCTTGTGCAGCAGGCATTTCAGCTTGCCAGACTTCAAATAATCCGTCACCAAAAGACAAGTTATAATGCAAACCTGCAATCGTTTGCATGCGGCGACCATAGCGGATACCAAGCCCGCTACGGTATAGCGTCTTGAGCTTACCTGTATTAGAGCTGCCATAATCAGCCAGTGGGATGTCTTCATCATTCGATGACAGCATACAAGGCATAGACAGCGGCCACATCAGCTCACCTTCAGGCATGGCTTGATAGACCAATACATGCAACTGACGCAGCATGTTTAGCGTCTCTTTTGGTGAGGTTTTGGGATCAGTAATTAGCTCAAGTAGGCTTTCTGAATAATCAGTTGTGATAAACGGATGGGTGAGCTTTGAGCCAAGTTTGGCTGGATGAGGTGTCTGAGCCAAGTAGCCATCGGGTCTTACGCGCAGCCCTTCTTTTTCGATACCGCGAAGCATGCCCGTTAAATGCTTGCTATCAAACCAATTAGGAATGTCAAAATTCACAAAGCTACTCGCAAAATTACTCATAATAGTCATCTATTGTTATTTATTATGGCGGCTCAAAACACGACTGGCGTTTGACCATAATGAAGGTAAATATTGGATTAAGAATGCCGTCAGTTTAGCTCAAAGCTGCCCTGAAAACCACGGACAATTACAAATACGATAAGCTTTACAGGCGCTCATTCATCTTGATTTTAATAGGTATTTCAATAAAAAATTTTATGGACAGCGCGTTACTGTTTTCTAAAAAACGCATAAAACAAGAAGCATCTACCTACGAGATAGATGCTTCAAAAGTACGACGTTAAGCTGTTTATGATAGCGTTGACTAACGAGGAAGGTATCTTGATCAAAAGTCATGCGTCTCGCCAACTTAAATAGAGAAGGATGAGCCACAGCCACACGTGGTGGTGGCATTTGGATTGGTGACGATAAAGCGTGCGCCCTCTAACCCCTCAGTATAGTCAACGGTAGAGCCTTGTAAATACTGATAGCTTAGTGAATCGACGACCAAGGTCACATCGTCATTATCAAAATTGGCATCGTCTTCATTCAGCTCATTGGCGAAGTTAAAGCCGTAAGAAAAACCTGAGCAGCCGCCGCCCGTCACATAGACACGTAACATCAGATCGCTGTCGCCTTCTTCTTCACGTAGACGTCGCACCTTTTGTGCGGCGCTATCGGTTAAGCTTAAAACAGTTGGATCTACTGGCTGGCTGGCGCTTGGATTAAATTGGTTGGCTGATTCGTTCATATCTACCTCAGTTGCTAGGATCAAATGCGGTCGTCCAGTTAGGGTTTGCAATGAAATAGTTGCAAATAAAGATACGCACGGCGTTTGATTCAATTGGGTGCTGTTATTATGGCGCTGCTATTGGTATGACTAATGGCGCATTATAAATATGATATCTGTGTCATTACAACGATTTGGTTGATAACGGGCACTTATCTCATCGCAGTATATCATAATGGGGGTATTGATTCGTTTGTCAAGAGTGACGCTACTGGCTGAAGGTGGCTGATTGATACTAGCGGTTATTATCCCCATAAACTCATGCTAAGAGAAAGACTTTTTGTGCGAATAAACACTTGGTTTTGAAATAGTTATTTAATCGTTTGCCTATGGGGCAAGCGTTTGAAATAATAGCCGCCAGTTAACATGCCAGATGTGTGTTTTTTATTGCCTTATATTTTATATTACTGTTGAGTTGAAGAGATTATATGATCGAATTTAAAGACGTTGGTGTTCGCCGTGATGGTCGTGAGTTGTTTGCAGGGGCAAGCTTCCAGCTACATCCGGGCCACAAAGTTGGCTTGACGGGCAACAACGGCACCGGCAAATCTACCTTATTTGCCTTATTGTTGACGCGAATGGGCAGAGGAGATACCGAGGTCACGCTTGATAGAGGTGAAGTCAGTATTCCTGATAGCTGGCATGTGGCACACATGGCTCAGGAAGTCGGCGCTACGACGCAGTCTGCGATTGATTATGTATTAAGCGGTGATGAGCAGTGGTATGAGATTAATGCTTTTTTGAATGATTTGAGTAGCGTCAGTGATGAGCAGATCGGGGTATTGCATCAGCAGTTCGATGAAATTGATGGCTATCGCACACCGACTAAAGCGGCACAAATCATGGCAGGTCTTGGTTTTAATACCAGCCAGCATGAATTGCCAGTAGAAGGGTTTTCGGGTGGTTGGCGCATGCGTTTGAATCTCGCCAAAACCTTGATGAGCCGTGCGGACTTAATGTTACTCGATGAGCCGACCAATCATTTGGATTTGGATGCAATTTTGTGGCTTGAGACTTGGATCAATGCCTATACTGGTCTGGTTATCGTCATCTCGCATGACCAAGCTTTTTTGGATGCCACGGTCGGTCATATCTTACATGTCGAACAACAAAAAATCACCCTTTATACCGGTAATTATCAGCAGTTTATTCGCACCCGTCACGAGCGTATGGCGCAGCAGCAGCAAGCCTTTGAAAAACAAGAAGCGACTAAGGCACATTTGGATGACTTTATTCGTCGTTTCCGTGCCAAAGCCAGTAAGGCTAAGCAAGCACAAAGCCGTATCAAGCAGCTTGAGCGCATGGCTGAGCTGTCACCGATGATGGCGGATAACCCATTCTCTTTCCGCTTTTATGAGCCAGCAAATATGAGCTCACCACTGATTGAGCTGACCAAAGCGGATATTGGCTATAGCGATACGCCACTTCTATATAATGCCAATGTGCAAGTAACGCCGGATACGCGTCTTGGCTTGCTAGGTATGAATGGCGCAGGTAAGTCGACACTGATTAAAGCACTGGTCGGCGAGCTTGGCGTATTAACAGGGACGTATCGTGTTTCGGATACCTTAAAATTAGGCTATTTTAACCAGCATCAAATGGATATCTTGGATGCCAAGGCCACGCCTATAGAGATGTTGCGTCGTCTAGCCGGTAAAACCTCTGATGCGATGTTACGCTCGTTTTTAGGCAGCTTTGACTTCCGCGGTGAGCGTATCGATACGCCGAGTGAGCTATTCTCTGGTGGCGAGCGTGCGCGCTTAACGTTAGCTTTGATCGTTTGGCAACGTCCGAACGTTCTGGTACTCGATGAGCCAACCAACCATTTGGACTTACAAATGCGCCAAGCGCTGACCATCGCTTTGCAAGGATTTGAGGGGGCAGTGGTACTGGTTTCGCATGATCGTGAGTTGATTGCCAACGTCTGTGATGAGCTGTTTTTGGTACATGATGGTCAAATCGAGGAGTTCGATGGTGACATCAGCGACTACGGTAAGTGGCTGGCAGAAAAGCGTAAGCAAGAGAACTCATCAGATAAAAGTACCAGTAAGAAGAAAAGTAAAAAAGAGAGTAAGAAATTCGTTTCACGTGAAACAGATAATGGTCAAGTGAGTAATAAAGCACCTGATAATTCATCAAAAAGTAAAGCGACGACGCCTGCGCTTAGTAAAGATGCGCAGCGCAAATTGGCGGCTGAACAACGCAAACTCACCGCGCCTATTCGCCGTGAGATAGAAGAAATAGAAAAGGCATTGGCTAAAATTGATGGACAGCTCGTGACTCTTGAAGAAAAACTGGCTGATACGGATTTGTACGAAGAAGGTCGCAAGTCTGATTTGCTTTTATTACTTAACGAGCAAACGGCATTGCAGCAGCAGCACAGTGACAATGAAGAAAAACTATTGCTTTTGATGACGACATTAGAAGAAATGGAAGCGGGTTTTGAGTAGAGAGCTGTTCGCTATAGTAAATAGTAGGTTTTGATTGTTTTTTAAGCTATTTTTACTTGATTGAGACAGTCACAAAAAAGGGAGAGCGCTGGCTCTCCCTTTTTTATTACGTTATTCCTTACGGTATTTACCATCACCATAAGACAGTATTTCCATTGTGGTCGTACATAACTGACAGTTTATTTGACCAGCAGCGGCTTTCGATAAATCCAAAATACGACCCCGAATGAAAGGGCCTCTATCGGTAATTTTTACGATTACACTCTGCTTTGTCTTCTTGTTGGTCACTTGTACCTTCGTACCAAACGGCAACGTGCGATGCGCAGCGGTCAAAGAGTTCATGTTGAAGATACTACCACTAGCAGTGCGTTTACCGTGGAACTGACTACCGTAATAACTGGTGTTTCCAGCAAAAACGGTGGTACTCAGCAATAGTGATAATGTGATAACCAAAGACTTGATTAAATAAGACATTTAATACCTTTAAGCAATTTATAAAATAGACAGATACACTTGCCTATGTTATTCATACTCCCTATGAGTATAAATAATATATTCATTTTACAACACATACTTTGTCATATTCTTACGGTTCTGTAAAAGAACTACCAAGGTCAAAATGCTCATTTAGGCACGCTAGCTAGTGAATACCAGTGATCTGTATGTAATTGTTTTAAATAATGATTTACATTGTTAATGGTATTTTTGGCTTGACTCTCTATTTTTTCATTAGGGCGAGTGTTAAATTGATATGACGTCTGTGGTTATCAAAGAATAATAATGTCAGAATCATAGAGAAATATGCCAATGCAGTGACAAAGGCGAATCATAATGTATTAAGTGCTTCAAACAACTTAAACACTGCTGTTGTTCGGCACTATTACTGGTAATATTTGTATAACGGTATTGAATTTTTGTATTACTATCATTATTAGATAGACTATCGTTACCACCTGTTATGTCGCAGTTGAATAAATTTCCGTACCATATCGTTTAAAATGGGCATACCAGTATCATTAACATGCTTTTATGTTGAGGACAAAAACATGGCAGAGAAAAATTACTATGACATTTTAGGGGTCAAAAAAGACGCGTCAGCTGCAGATATTAAAAAAAGATACCGTAAGCTTGTGCGTCAATATCACCCTGATGTGAGCGATGATCCAGATGCAGACAATAAGATTGCTGAGATTAATAATGCTTACGAAACCATTAGAGATAAAGAAAAGCGTGCCGAATATGACGCCATGCTAGACAATCCCTTTGCTGGTCAAAGTGGTGGTTTTGGTGGTCAATCTGCAAGTGGCGGGCAAGGCGGCTATCGCTGGGAAGATATCAAAGATCAGTTTGGTGAAGGCGAAGCTTATGGCGATGGTGGCTTCCGCTTCGATGACATCTTTTCGGCATTTGGTCGTGGTGCACGTGGTTCAGCTGGTGGACAATCGCAGCGTGGTGGTTTTGGCTCGCAAGATAGCAAAGGTCAAGATCAACATGCAGAGATTACGGTTGATTTGGCGTCCGTTTATAATGGCGACGACTACAGCATTAAGTTGAATGTCCCTATTCGTCAACCGAATGGCAGTGTCGAGTATGACAACAAAACGCTGAAAATTAAAATCCCTAAAGGCATTACTGATGGCAAGCAAATTCGCCTAGCAGGGCAAGGTGCCGCTGGTATTGGTGGCGGTAAAAACGGCGATTTATTTTTAAAAGTAAAAATCCGTCATGCAGACAATATCCGTATCGAAGGCGCTGATGTTTATCAAACCGTCAATATAGCGCCATGGGAAGCGGCGTTGGGTGAAAAAATCAACGTCAGTACGCCAGCTGGTACGCTTGCTGTGACTGTGCCTAAGAACAGCAAGTCTGGTAGCAATTTACGTCTAAAAGGTAAAGGTATCCCTGCTAAGCAAGCGGGTGATTTGTATCTAACCTTAAACATCGTGAACCCTGATATTAGCACTGAGGCTGCGACCCAAGCTTATGAGCAACTAAAACAAGCCTTTGCCGATATCAATATTAGTCGTTAATGGCCACCAAAAATTACTCACATTGAAACACTGTAATAGAGATGAAGACCATACGATAACGATGAAATAAAGAGCAAACGAGGATAATAGCTATGAAACACTCGCCTGAATTTACCGACATTATCATGAGCTTGGATGAGCTGGTATCTGCCTGTGGCCAAGAGCGCCAATGGGTCATCGAATTGATTGAAGAGGACATCATCGAATATGATGTGCCGGAACGTGAGCAGTTCACTGGTTATCAGCTGACGACAGTGCGCCGTGCCTCGCGCCTTAGCCGCGACTTTGAAGCCAGTGTTCCTGCGATTGGCTTGATACTTGAGTTATTGGATGAGCTCGAACAATTACGCCAATTTAAACGCCAATTAGATATGCAGACACCAGTGATTGAAATTGAAATCGATCCTTTAAAATAACTTATATCCCTTTTATTCAGTATATAAAAAATCAGCACAAAAAAAGGGTCTCTAAAATGAGACCCTTTTTTTACAAATAATATATTTAGCGTTTAACGCGCATATTTTGGATCAGCTGCTGCGGTAAACAGTACATCCGTTGAAGAGTTCAACGCCGTTTCTGCCGAATCCTGTATCACACCAATAATAAAGCCAATCGCAACCACTTGCATAGCGATATCGTTTGGAATACTAAATAAGCTCGCTGCCAATGGTATAAGCAATAATGAACCACCAGCGACACCAGAGGCACCGCAAGCACTAATGGTTGCAACCAAACTGAGTAGCAGTGCTGAGGCAAAGGTCACTTCAATACCGAGTGTATGCGCGGCTGCAAGCGTTAAGACGTTAATTGTAATCGCCGCGCCTGCCATATTAATGGTCGCACCCAGTGGAATTGTTACCGAATAAGTATCTTCGTGTAGACCCAGTTTGCGGGCAAGGTTCATATTGACGGGAATATTGGCAGCCGAGCTACGCGTAAAGAATGCGGTAATCCCTGACTCACGCAAGCATTTGAATACTAGCGGATAAGGGTTTTTGCCCGTTTTGATCAGTACAATAATAGGATTAGCAATCAAAGCGATAAATAACATACAACCGACCAGTACCATCAAAATACGCGCATAACCTGCCAAAGCCGCAAAGCCTGTCTCAGCGACGGTGTTGGCAACCAAACCCAATATACCAAAAGGTGCTAGGGCAATGACCCACTTCACCACTTGGGAGATGGCGTCAGAAAAATCACCGACCACAGTGCGTGTGGTATCACTGGCTTGACGCAGGGCGAAACCGATGATAATTGCCCACGCTAATATACCAATATAGTTGGCTTCAGCGATGGCATTAACTGGGTTTGCGACCAGATTTAGCAGTAGATTGGTCAGTACTTCTTTGAGGTTGGCTGGTGGGACTTGCTCAATTGTGGCGTTGACCAATACCAGTTCTGTCGGAAATAAAAAGCTCGCGCCAACTGCCGTTAGTGCGGCTAAAAAAGTGCCAAACATATACATGATAAGCACAGGCTTGACGTAGACTTCATTACCGCTGCGATGTTGGCTAATGGCCGCCATGACCAACACAAATACCAGTATGGGTGCAACGGCTTTTAGTGCTCCTACAAATAAGGTACCCAACAATCCTAAGGCAATACCGATATCTGGTGCCAACCAACCTATCAATACTCCCGCTATCAAACCGATAATAATAAGTGGTACTAGACCAATGCGCTTATACATCGCAAAAAATGAATACATCCTTACCCCGACAATCTAATGAATAATAAAAGAGATCAAGCCATTTTATGTTTTTTGCTTTACTAGTCTCATACTCATATAAAGCTAAGATTCGTAAAACAGAATAAAAATGGGTAAAGTATAACCAAAAAAAGGGCAGTTAAGCCCTTTTTTATTTTTATACCTATCAATCAAGGTGATTGGTTCGTTATTGTTAGCTCAAGTGACATTAGCGTGCATATTTTGGATCAGCAGCGGCAGTAAACAAGACGTCTGTTGATGAGTTCAATGCGGTCTCTGCGGAGTCTTGCAGCACACTAATAATAAAGCCAATAGCCACCACTTGTAGCGCAATATCATCAGGAATATTGAATAAACTGGCCGCCAAAGGAATGAGTAGTAATGAGCCACCAGCGACGCCAGAGGTACCGCCAGCACTGATTGTAGCGACTATACTTAGCAGTAATGCTGAGCCAAAGGTCACTTCAATACCGAGTGTATTCGCGGCTGCAAGGGTTAACACATTAATAGTAATAGCGGCACCTGCCATATTAATAGTGGCGCCTAATGGCAGGGTGACTGAATAAGTATTTTCATGTAACCCTAATTTGCTAGCAAGGTTCATATTGATAGGAATATTGGCAGCAGAGCTACGGGTAAAAAACGCAGTAATACCAGATTCGCGTAAGCAGGTGAATACCAGTGGATAAGGGTTTTTACCCGTTTTTAAGTATACGAGGAGAGGGTTAGTCACCAAAGCAATAAACAACATACAGCCTATCAATACTAGCAAAATTCGTGCATAGCCCAATAACGCAGTAAAGCCAGTATCAGCAACGGTATTGGCGACTAATCCCAAAATACCAAAAGGTGCTAGTGCGATGACCCATTTGACTACTTTTGAGATGGCATCTGCAATGTCATTGACAGTGCTGCGAGTCGTCTCGCCAGCTTGTCGTAGCGCAATACCCATAATAACGGCCCAAGCTAATATACCGATATAATTAGCATTGGCTAGGGCAGCAACTGGATTGGCGACGAGACTGAGTAATAAATTGTTCAATACTTCTTTTAAGTTTGCTGGCGGTACTTGCTCGATGGTCGCATTCACTAACGTCAATTCGGTTGGGAATAAAAAGCTGGCACCAACAGCGACCAAAGCGGCTATAAAAGTGCCTATCAGATATAAAAACAGCACCGGTTTTACATAGACCTTATTCCCGCTACGATGTTGACAGATAGCAGCCATCACTAAAAAAAATACCAGTATAGGGGCAACAGCTTTTAGGGCACCTACGAACAGAGTCCCCAAAATACCTAAGGCAATACCCACACTTGGCGCCAGCCATCCTATCAAAGTACCTAGTACTAAGCCGATAACAATCAGCGTTACCAATCCGATTCGTTGGTACATCGCTATTAATGAATGCATTTTTACCCCTTTAGTCCATTTGGAAATAAATATTAGCTTAACAATCGTTAGCTTAACGACCGAAGGATGTTAGCATTTTTTGTGATAAGCGCCTACTGACAGATTTTATGAAGCAGTAGGCAATAACGTACTTATAAGCCTCTAAGAATTTTAAAAGTCAAAATTTAAGCATAAAAAAACGCCATGACTGGCGTTTGATTTTTTAATAGAAGACTAAACTTTGAAATGGGTAAGCTCATACCCTAATTGCTGGTAATGCTTATATTTAGCGCGTCCTGCCTCAGTGCTGACCGTATCAGGTTTGATAAGCTCTAAAATACGAGTGGGCAATGTATTGCTGGTAGCATTTATAAAGTTATTAACGGGACGTATCGTAGTATTGAGTACGATCCCTTTAAAATCGGCTGGCATATAGCTGGCAAGCAACACTGGTGCTAATAATTGATTATTAATATCAGTATGAACACCGTCAATATCAGCGCTTTCAAGATTAGAATCTAAAAGGCGTTGATGCGGTATAAAGCTCGTATCGTCTTGTGCCCAAAGGGCTTCATCAAGCGTCGACAGCAATGCATCGTCTTTTTCGATAAGAATCAATAACGACTGGCTGCTTTTATTGAGCGCCGTCTGGGTCAGCTGACAAATAAAGCCCAAGAAATCTTGGGCTTTATTCTCAGTTAATACATAAAAGCTAACTTTCATAGAGTGGTTTTCATTGAGTGATGATTCATCAATAGATTATGCCATATTTGCGCTATTTTTTAGGTATTGCATGAATAATGGCACAGGACGACCAGTCGCGGCTTTGTCTTGACCCGAAATCCATGCGGTGCCAGCGATGTCTAAATGCGCCCATGCTTGACCTTCTTCGATGAAGCGCGATAAGAAACAGGCAGCAGTCACAGCACCAGCACCTTTACCACCGATATTTTGAATATCAGCGATAGGTGAGTCAATCTGCGCTTGATATTCGTCATCCATCGGCATGTGCCAGATAAGGTCGCCTGATAGGTTACTGGCGTTTTCTAAGTCAAACAACACATCTTCGTCATTACTAAAGACTGCCGAGCGTACATGACCCAACGCAACCACACAAGCACCAGTCAAGGTTGCGACATCAATGATGGCTTTTGGCTTATAATACTTCTGTACGTAGCATAAGGTATCGCACAATACTAAACGACCTTCAGCATCGGTATTCAGGATTTCAACGGACTTACCGTTCATAGCTATGATGATATCGCCAGGGCGCGTCGCCTCTCCTGATGGCATATTTTCAGCACAAGCTAGTGCACCGACAACATTGATAGGTAGACGCGCTTCACATAGTGCTTTTAGGGTACCAAGTACCGCAGCAGAACCGCCCATATCAAATTTCATCTCATCCATCGCCGCACCCGGTTTGATTGAGATACCACCTGAATCAAAGGTGACACCCTTACCAACAAGCACGATAGGCGCGTCATTATTTGCAGCATTGGCATTGTCTTCGCTATTTTGGTCAGATTTTTTAGCGGCTTTCTTACTAGCAGCTTTGGTTGGTAATTTATCGGCCAATGCTTTTAGACCGCCAGCTACTTTTGCGCTGTTGGTAGTGGCTTTGCTAGTATTGCCATCAGTATTGGCGCTAAAGTTAGACTTGCCACGATATTCCATGAGTACCAGTTTGCCTTCTTTGGTAGAGCCTTGCGCGACCGATAAGAAGCAGTTCATACCCAGTGCTGACATCTCGTCTTCGCCAAGTACCGTGACTTTTAAGAGGTCAGGATAAGTGGCTGCCAATTCTTGTGCTTGCTCAGCCATATACGCTGGGAAACAGATATTACCCGGCTCATTGGCAACATCACGGGTCAAGCTTTGACCAGTAAAGACCGCTTGTGCAAAGTCTAATGAATCTTCTAAAGACGACTCTGCCAATAAGTAGATGTTAGTTAAAACAGGCGTTTGCTGCTCAGATTTGTACTTGTCAAAACGATAGCTTGCTGCCAGTAGGCTCAGCGCAAATTGACTAAACTGGTTCTCTTCTAAGCTATCACCTAACGCCACAGTGATAGAGTCAACACGCTTTTGCGTGCTCTTATAAATGGTCTTGGCAATTTTTTCTAGAACGCTATGACGCAATTTATCAACATTACCCACACCGACCAATAATAGCTGTACTGGATTTTCTTTGGTGGTTTTCTTATCACCCGCTAGCGCATAGTCAGCTACGGTTTCACAAGCTTTGCCGTTAAAGTGTGATACTTCAATCAATTGTTCAATACGGGTTTGATAATCGCTCAATACTGACTCAGCTAAGATGTTTTTCTTATCATCGATTAAGACGACAAGGCAGGCCGCGTCTTTACTTTTGGCTTCTTTTTTGAGAATTTTTTGCGTATGAGTTTTTGGCAGTGTTTGGGTTAATTTAATATTCATATATTTATCCTTATTGGGGTTATGACATTATAGTTATGACGTTAGCGCTATGAAAATGGCAGATTTTTCTAATTGCTGATACCTGTTAAATTATCAGATTGTTTGGCCAATCAAGCAATCGCAATAGTGTAGCATATTGCGAGGTGAGTGCGCAGTGAGCAAGGTTTAGGTCATGGGTTCGAACTGCTTATTAGCTATTAACTAACTCATCGGTTGCTACTAAAGCGGCAAATCTATCTTGTAGTGCTGCCATCGCGGTAGCATGTATGGTATCAGCGCTGATTTTCTCTTTTTTATAGTCAGGCAGGTCGCGAGTGGCACAAGCATCATGGCAAACGAAACTGTCAAAGCCTAAATCAAAGGCGGCTCTCACGCTTGAGCTAACACACATATGACTCATAAAGCCTGCAAAAATAATTTGCTGTTTTTGCGCAGCTGAAATAAGTGCTTGAAGCTGGGTATCATGGAACGCATTGGGATTTTTTTTGACGATGACGGTTTCGCTATCCTTTGGTTGTAATTCAGCGATAATCTCGACGTTAGATGACAAAGGATCAAAAACGTTGCCATTATCTGCGCCATGATGCGCAATATGGAAGATAGGAACGTTCTGTTTACGAGCTTTGTCTAGCAATAGTCGCGCATTTTCAATGGCGTTCGTACCAGCTTGCCCCAATGGCATCGCCCCATCGACATATTCGTTTTGATAGTCAATAAAAACCACGGCGCAATTTGACCAATCGAGCGTATCAAATTGACCACCAGCGATTTCAAGTAAAGTAGAAGGGGTAGAAGCAAGTTTATTTGTCATTAATATTCTCCATTGGGCGAGATAATTAGGAATTTTTAGTTTTCTCAGTTTAACAAGTAATCCTAACGGTGCGAGGGCAGTGATACGAATGACACACAAAGGTTTCCAAATGACATCAAGTAAAAATATCGTGCAAAGACTTAATAAAAAGGCTTCTTAGATAAGACAAACTAATGAGTTAAATGCTAGTTATTCTTCTCATATCTTATCTATTATTGGTGAGCCATACAGCGTTATAGCAAGATGGACGCAATGTTTGCAAACACATTTCACAGCCATTTTTGAGCAAAATATGCTAGGATTAGCGGTTATCTTTATCGCTAATTTTTACAGCATGTCGCTAACCCGTCTCGCAGATATTTTCATATCTTTTGCCGTTGCTTTTAGGGCTGTTTAAGTATCTGATTGAGCAGCACGGTCTTGTATTTCTATTGTCCAGTTATCGGTATCCGCTATTGTATTTAGAGCGGTCCATAATTGTCAGTGTTTGCCAATAAAGCTGCGATAAATCGTGCGACTATCAACCTTTTTAAAAGAGTGCCCATTGTGATATTACGCCGCTATATGACTCAACAAGTTGCCTCAACGACCGCATTGGTTTTGGGGTTTTTAGTGGTGATGATGCTGGGCGGTCGTTTGATCCGTTACTTTGGGATTGCCGCAGAAGGCAATTTAGATATCAGCTTGTTATTTACCATCATTGGTTATAATTTGCCGTACTTTTTAGAGCTTATCCTGCCATTAGCATTTTTTATCGCTCTCATGCTGGTATTCGGGCGGCTGTATGTCGATCAAGAAATGGCGGTGATTAATGCCAGTGGGGTGTCGCGTGGTAAACTTGCCCGTTTGATGACGCCTTTAATCCTGGCGTTGTTCTTTGGGGAAGCAGCTTTATCTATCGTTGGTAAACCGTGGGGCGTACGCTCATCGGAAAGTGTCTGGCAACAGCAGGCATTGACCAGTGCTTTTGATTTAATTCGTCCCAATGAATTTATTAGTAGTGGCAATTATCATCTCTATGTGGGCAGCTTGAGCGATGATAAAAAGCAATTGCAAGATGTGATATTGATTCAATCTGAGCCTGAAAAAAAGGGCAGTGCCGCTAAAAACAACACTGCTAAAGAGGCTGCTATCGATGTTAAAAATACCATCGATCCCGAAACAGCTGAGCAATTAAATATTTCAGACATGCCAAATATGCCAACGGCGATTACTAATAATACCAACATCAGCAAAGATACTATTACGTTGGCTAAGCGTGCCGAGCAAGTAGACACGGGTAATAGCGGTGTGACCCAATTGGACTTGTTCCAAGGGCGTCGTTATGAAGTCGGTGCTGGCAGTCTGAAATACAATCAAGTGGGCTTTGATCATTACCGCATTACTTTGACAGAATCCTCAAAAGAAGTCATCACTGAAGATAATATCGAAACGCAAGCGATTGGACCATTATGGCAAGCCGCGACGGGTGGTACGGCAAGTAGTGGCAACTCGCTGCGTGTGGCACAAAGTGAGCTTGGCTATCGTTTGGCATTGCCGTGGTTGATGATCATTGCACCAATGCTCGCTGTACCACTGGCGCAAGTACGTCCGCGCCAAGGTCGCTGGTTGCGCCTATTTCCTTCTATTTTATTGTTTGTCAGCTGTGCACTGGGTATTATTTCACTCAAAAATGCTGTTAGCAAAGGCAGCGTGAGCGTCTGGGCATATGCGTGGCTCATTTTAGGGTTTATGGCATTGGCGCTTTATATGAATTGGGGTAGCCGTGTGCAGCATCGATTACGCTTTCGCAAACCGAAGAACACGCCTTTAACGGTTGCCGATCATCAGAGCAGTGGCTCACAAGGAGGGCAGTCCTAATGAGTGCCTTATTCTCTAAACCATCCAATCATGACTCGCAAAACGCTCATGCTAAGCACGCTCGCAAACCTGCCAAACTAAAAGTGCTTAGCCGTTACGTGAAGCTGAACGCTTTGCTCGCAATCGTCGGAGCTGTCATAGGCTTGTGGGCATTACAGCTGGTATTCTCTTATTTGTCTGAGCTGGATTCGTTAGATGATAGCTATACGATGGGCGAGGCGATTAAGTATATTTTTTATCGCTCGCCTTATTTTTTAGAGCAATTTATTCCCACTGGCGCATTGCTAGGTGCAGTGGTCGGCTTGGGCTTGCTTGCTAATAAAAGTGAGCTGGTCGTGATGCGTGCCGCTGGCGTCAGCGTTTATCGTATCGTCGGTTGGGTGTTGCAGCCTGCTTTGATTTTTGTGTTGCTCGCATTGATTATCAATCAGTTCGTGCTGCCGCACTCTAATCAATTGGCAAAAGAAATCAACGATGAAGACAGCAGTTCATTGGTTACCTCGGTACGCGGTTATTGGACGTTGCAGCCACGCTTTGAGAGTACAAAAGACGGCAGTGCCAAGCCAGATGGTAGCGATATTTTGTATATCGATTATGCTGATGTGCAAGGTAATATCGGCGAAGTTAAACGCTGGCATTTAGACAATAATGGCAATTTGCAAACGGCCATTCACGCTGAGGGTGGTAAATATATTGGTCGTGAGCCTGTTAATCCTGCCAGCAGCAAACCGAGCGAGCAATATCGCTATGAGTGGCAGCTGAATAATATGACCAAGCTAATGATTAACCAAGGCTTTGAGAGTAGCCAAGCCATCTCACCGTCAGATACTTTAAGCCTGCCCTTTGCCCCTGAATCGGTATATTTGCTTACCCGTAAGGCCGAAGATTTGTCATTGACTCAGCTGTATGAGCATCGTCAATTTATGCGCCAACAAGGTACGCGCTCGTTAAGTCATGAGCTGGCTTTTTGGCAAAAACTGCTCTCACCGTTATCGATTCTATCGCTAGTGATAGTTGCCTGCTCATTCGTTTTTGGCTCACTACGCACGCATAGCTTAGGCTTGCGTATCGTTGTGGCATTATTGTTTGGCTTGCTATTTAGTTACGTGCAAGACTTGGTTGGCTTTGTCTCATTGGCGACTGGATTTTCGCCATTATTGATGGTGATATTACCGATTATCGCCAGTGCGATATTGGGTGGCTATTTGCTGAAACGGCAGATGTAGCCAGATATCATTTGCCATAAAAAAGCCCGCTAGATCATGACGATTTAGCGGGCTTTTTGTTTACGCAGCTTTTAAGACATAAGCTTTTAAAGCTTAGTCTTTCGTCGCCATGGTAATCGTATAGGTTTTGCCTTGTTTGATCTTTTCGCTGTTGCCAAACACTTCGGTAAACGAGCGCTTCATAAACTGACGCAAGCCATTGATGGTGACCACGTAAAAACGCCCACCTTTACGCATACGGGCATAGGCATCGAGGAAATATAAATAATGCTGCTCTTTACCGACTTTGGCTGGCAAGTTTGACATCACCAAGCTAAAGTCTTTGTCTTTTGCCACGTGATTGAAGCCATTTGATAAATGCACATCGACATTTTTTAGACCGTTTTTCTCACAGTTACGGCGCGCATATTCGACTGCCATAAAATCTTTATCAATAAGCGTATGCAGACCATTCGGACATTCACGCGCTGCCGTCATACCGAGTACGCCGTAACCACAGCCCAAATCGATCGAGTCATCGTCCGCTTCAAAATCAATGTAATCAAGCAGCATCAAGCTACCGTCATCGAGCTTTTGCGGTGAAAAAATGCCCCACGTGGTCGAAAAATCAAATGGCTTACCCAGTACGTCTTGGCGAAAATTAATGTCTTCGCGCCAATGTTGGGCGTTTTTTAATAGGTCAGCAGGTGGTCTATGGCTCATGAGATTCTCGGATAATAGATAAGTAAAAGGTGGTACGCGATGGAATAAAACAGCGTACACATTATGATGGGTATTGTAACGAGAATTAAAAGAGATTGCAGCTAGGGATTACTGACGTTTTATAACGCTAATCACGTTTCTTACTTGTATCTACCTTGATGCTAGCAAGATGACTATTAATAGTGCTAGTTATACTTTAATCGAAAAAAAATTAGTGTGTGTAATAAGCCATATAGTAGTTTTGGTTTATGAGCGTGGATTTTGCTACTGATGCTTATATTCTTACTACTATGGAGTAATTAATCACCTTTAATTACTTTGTATTCGGCATCATAGTGAGCGTATAGAAAAGGTTTACCGCCTTCTTTTTCTGTTACTTTTGCCTGTAATAAGAACTTAGTACCTACAGGGTAAGACTTTCTCATTTTTGACGAACACTCGACGTTCATATTCGTATCAAGTCCCTGTCCTTCGATTGGGCGAGCTCTAATTCTTTTAGACGAACCACTTTTGATATTTTCGTAAGTCTCGATAATTACTTCTCGATAGTGAGTCATTTTATAATCTCAACCTCTCTTTTAGCTTCACATGTTTTTTAAGGAGTCTAAGCTCTTTCTTATATTAGTGTCATTTGGATCTATAGTCAGAGCATCTTCATAACATTTTCTCGCAGACGAAAACTCTCCTATGTCCGCCATTAAAGCCCCTAAATCGATATAGGCGTCCACAAAATCAGGCTCTATATCAATTGATTCTTGATAGTATTCAAAAGCTTGAACCAAATCACCTTGAGCGAAGAAATTCGAAGCCTACAGATAACAATCTCTGGCTATGCGATAGCTACTGTCTATTGCATTCGCCTGACCGTAGAGTGCAAAAGCGTCTTGATAGTTCTTCTTATAAAACTCAGCATTTCCTTGGCATTCTAAAATAGCGATAGCTGGCAAATTTGAATTTTTCAACATATTGTAAGCAGTTTCAAAATCCAAGTTTTTAAAGTGTTCAGTAATCTTTCTGACAAAACTTTGATTGTTATTATTGGTCATAAATTTTATCTCTTAGTCTCAATTCTAACCTCGCGGATGATGCTCCGCATGCAATTTCTGCAATCTCGCCGTCGCCACATGGGTATAGATTTGCGTCGTTGATAAATCACTGTGCCCTAGTAATAACTGCACGCTACGCAAGTCCGCGCCATGATTCAGTAGATGCGTGGCAAAAGCGTGACGCAGGGTATGCGGTGATAGCTCTTTATCGATAATAGCGACTTTGGCATATTTCTTAAGCAAATACCAAAAGTTCTGACGCGTCATATAGCCACCTTGCGCCGTCAAAAAAACCGCTTGGCAATTTCCTGATTTAAAATGTGCAATTAAATCACCACGAGCATGCGTTAGATAATCTTCTAGTGCATCGCTTGCATATTCACCCAATGGCACCAGTCGCGTTTTATTCCCTTTGCCCGTGATTTGTAACCAGCCAGCGTTTAGATTCACTTGCTCTAATGACAGATTAATCAACTCGCTCACCCGCAGACCGCAGGCATATAACACCTCTAACATGGCTTTATCACGCAGTCCTAGCGCGGTGCTGGTATCAGGCGCGGCAAGGAGGTTATCGACATCTGCTTCTGCTAAGTCTTTGGGCAATGGACGACCAAGCTTTGGGCTTTTGATACGCTCGCAAGGATTGTCTTCACGCAGATTACTGGCAATCATCCACAGATAAAACTGACGCAAGCTTGAGAGCATGCGTGCTTGGGTACGTGGGGTTTTGCCTTCTTGAGTAAGCGTTGATAAGCAGTGCAGCACGTCATCAGGCAGCCATTTGGTTAGGGCAATAGGATTAGTCAGCTCGCAAGAGCGCAGGTCGCGGACATAAGCATTACGAGTACGCGTCGCTAGACCACGTGCCAGCATGGCTTGACGAAACTCAGTGATATAACTGGGTTCGTCATCTACTGCCAGCGCTTTAGGTTGGCGCTGTTGCACGGCACGATCACGGCTCATAACTTGGTACCCGATGGGTGAATGTTAGATAAGCGTTAGACACCATAATGAAGTGACTTCAGCACTGCGAGCGACATGTAGAGGGTCTGTACCATCTTGGCTGCGACCATGTTTAGGTTGGGTATCCAGACGATATTTTACCGCCAATCCAGCATCAGCAAACAAGCCTAATAACTCATCACGGGTGCGCAGTTGCAGGTGCTCAGCTAAGTCTGACATTATTAACCAAAGCTCTCCTTGCTCAGCTAAGTGCTGTTTGGCACCTTGCAAAACCCCACGCAGCATCGCACTTTTGGCATCATAGACGGCGTACTCAAGAGACGAGCTTGGCTTAGCAGGTAACCAAGGCGGATTACAGACAATCAGATTGGCGAGTGGTGCATCAGTCGGATACAAATCGGCTTGCTGCAGTTGTACGGCAGGTAACTCTAAGCGTGTAAAGTTCTCGTTGGCACAAGCCAAAGCACGTGGATTCAAATCCGTTGCTATCACTTGCGGAACACCGCGCTGCGCTAAGATAATAGCCAGCAATCCTGTGCCGGTACCGATGTCATAGGCGACATCATAGGTCGCTGGTAGCGGTGCATCGAGCAATAGCTGCACATACTCATGACGGGTTGGTGCAAAGACGCCATAATGCGGGAAAATGGATAGCCCTAAGCTGTCTATTGGGACGCCTTTTTCGCGCCATCCTGCTGCGCCAAGTGCGCCTTGCAAGTCACGAAACGACAGCACGCAAGACTCATCCATCGCCTTATCTAACGGGCCAAAAGCGGCTATGCAGGCTGCACTGACATCGGGCGCACGGCGTAGTTGGCTGACATAACTGGCATCAAGCTCTAATAGCAAACGGCTCAATATGCGCGAACGCTGCGCTTGTAGTTGGCGCTGCTGATGAAAGAGGTTGGGAATTTCTTTAGAGTTGCTTGAACCAGATTCTGTTGTAAATTTAGCCGCTTTTTTTGCTTTACGCAGCTCGGAGCGTTCATTGGTACGATCTATGCGACGACCAAGCGCTTGTAGCAACTGGCGTGCATTATGAAAATCACCGCGCCACAATAGTGAGCTGCCTTCGCACGCCAAGCGATAAGCGTCATCAGCGGTCGTTGTATCATCGACCAATACAATGCGCGCAGATGGCATATGATTGCTTTCAGACAACCAAAGAGCATTATGTAGCGTTTCGTTTTCTTGCCATTGTACATACTGCTTTTCTGTTTGTAACACGTAATAGTCTACCTTTTGTGAAAGATACTTCGCTTAAAATGCAAAGATACCTTTATATTGTTTATTGCGCTGTCAATGTTGTGCTGTGATCAATGCCTTTCTGTGACCAATGCTTTGCTGCGGTAACTTGAGTGCATTTAAGCGCTTTTTTTCTTAACCAGATAACGATAAAGAGTGGCGCTGATTGGTGCATCCTCATCGCCAGCGACCATTATTTCATCGGGATCGACGTTTAGGTTTACATTTTCAGCAAGCGTTTCTTGCTGCACAAGCTCATGTCCCAAATGACGACAAAAATTAGGAATGTCACGAGTGGTGGCTGGGTCGGTGGCGAGTATTTCAATCACCTCGCCAGCATCAGCGTTACGGATGGTTCGATGCAGCATCATGACTGGCTCAGGGCAAATCAGCCCTTGAGTGTCTAAATGATGATTGATCGTCGTTTGTATGGTAGAAGTGCTCATAATAGTCATTTAAATCGATAGTATAAGGTAAAAGTTTTTTGCGTCATTTATAAGTATGCTTTACGCTTCTTCAGCGGTTTCAGTGTCTTTTTCTGCTTCTAGAAAATTAAAAAAGCGCTTAAAGCTCACTTTAAATAAAAACGCCACACCTAGCCAACAAGATAAGCCTAACCAGGCGGTATCAGCGAATAATAAGCCACCAATCAATATGATGGTCGATACGCCAATGCTCATGGCAATCATCGACGCTTGGTTTAATCGATAACGATAAATCACCAGCGCATCATAAATAGTAATAGGAATCGTAAGCGCAACCAAGGCATAAGGTAAGTTATAGAAAAGTTGATAAAGCAGTTGATTGTCATGAAAGGCTTTGATACTGGCAATGGTGCCAAAGACCATAAAGGCGAGAATAGCGGCATAAATGAGATAAATCGCTATTTGATTCGCTCGCTGTGCGCCTTTGATACGGGCGATGGCAAGCGGCGCAAAACCATGTTGCGATTTGTTTTGCAGGGAGTGGTCTGAGACAGTGGTCATAATAATCAGGTATTTATCCGTGTAGAGTGACGATATGTCAGAATTGGCAGTGTTTTAATTAAGAGTGCTTTAACAGCAGGTTTATCGCTGATTTAATCGGCTTTGATAGCGTCGATGGCGATACTGCTACTGGGATCAGCGAAATAAGTCGACATCAGAATGCAGGCAGAGATGTCGTCAATTGGGTCGCGTTCATGCTTAATCCAACCATTATCCCACGCGATCTCACGCGCTGCCACTGAGGTTAGACGCTCATCACAAAGGCTCACAACCACTGGTAGATGCTGTTCCATGACTCGATGCGCTAGACGACGAGCGAATTTATGCGCACGCTTAGACAGCATTGAGCTGCTGCCATCCATATTAAGTGGCAACCCAACCACCACTTTTGCCACGCCCCAGACTTTGATAATACCGAGCAGATTGTCCCAATCAGGCTGACCATTATTCATCGCTAAAATATCAAAGGCACGCGCAGTCTCGGTAATGGTATTACCCAGCGCCATGCCCATCTTTTTTACCCCGTAATCGAGCGCCAAAATAAGATGAGGCTTAATAGCGGGTTCCGCCACAGTAGTGTCAGCAGTTTCGATTTTAATGCTCGTATCAGACTCTACCATCATTATGCATACTTCCTATTTCTATTGGGCGTGATTCATTTAGCTTAACGGCTTTAATTTAAATGGATAATTTAACAATCATAACCAATTATTAAGCATGACCAATATCACTACTAAGGTAATCAAAGTTCACCCCAATCTTATCCGCGGCAATTTGCCAGCGTTCTTCGAATGGTGTATCAAACAATAAATTTAGATCAGCAGGACAGACCAGCCAATCGCCATTATTTAGCTCTTGATCGAGCTGTTTTTTACCCCAGCTGGCATGACCCAAGCACAGCTGATAGTGACCAACGCCTTGACCTGCGGCGATACGCTTAAGGATATCTTGACTGGTGGTAATACAGACGTTTTCTGAGATTGCAAAAGACGATGCCCATTCTGGTTGACCCGTATGCAGCACAAAGCCAACCTCTGGATACATCGGGCCACCCTCTAATGCTACATCTTCCATCACTTGCGCATCCGTCACTTCAATGTCTAAATCTTCTAGCAGTTTGCCCACGCGTGCCTGCTCTAATGGACGATTGACCATCAGACCAAGTGCGCCGTGTTTATCATGACGACAGATATAAATCAGCGCCTGCTCAAACCGTGGGTCTGACAGTTCTGGTGCCGCGATTAAGAAATGATGGGTCAAATTGGCTTTAGACATAGAGACAAACGCACCCTAATATTGAAGGTAAAATAACAGAAATGACACACCACTATATGGCGATACTGAGGTAAAAATCAACCAAAGCAAATATTTAGCAGTGATGAGACACAGCGCTGCACAACTGGTTGATGAATGACCAAGCCTTTATTTCACATCGGTTAATAAACTACGCGCATGGTCGCGAGTGACGTCAGTGATGATCACACCGCCAGACATGCGTGCCAGCTCGTCGACTTGCGCGCTATCAGTCAGTATTAATAGCGCGCTTTCGGTCTGCTCGTCATGATGCTTTTGTACCAAAATATGCTGATGCGCTTGCGCTGCGACTTGTGCTTGGTGAGTAATGGCAAGCAGTTGCTGCGTCTGCCCAAGCGCGCGTAGTAGCTCACCGACCACTTGCGCCGTGCCGCCACTGATACCGACATCGACTTCATCAAATACTAGCATCGGCTTGGCGGCATTATTATCGGCATTGGTCGCTTGCAGTACTTGCATCACCAGTGCCATTCGTGACAGCTCACCGCCTGAGGCAATCTTATGTAGCGGCTGCATCGGCATACCGACATTGGCGCTAAATAATAAATCAATATCATAGCAACCTTGTGCATTATAGTGGCTCGGCTCGATCTTCTTGGTAAAGACAAACTCGCAGCGGGCATTGGGTAGCGCAAGCGGTTGTAATTGCTTAATCAGTTGTTTACTGACAATTGGTGCAGCTTTAGTGCGTTCTTTGTTTAACTGAGTGGCTAATGTTAGATATTCTTGCCAAGCCTGTTCAATTTGAGCAGCCATCGCATCGCTACTGGGCTCGTTCTCTAATTGTTCTAATTGTATCTCCCAGCCTTTTGCTTCCTCAATTAAATCACTGGCTGGCAAGCTGTGCTTTCGTGATAAACGATGTCCTAAGCTGATAAGACTGTCTAATGTCTGCAAACGCTCAGGATCAGGCAACTGTTGCTCAGCATAATCTGACAGTAAGCCTGTTACCTCAGTAATTTGTTGTTGTGCTAAATGTAGTTGCTCGGAGGCTTGCTCAAAGGTTTGACTGACACTCATTTGGTTATCACAAAGCTTAATCGCTTGTCCAAGCAAGGTCATAACATCTGGCTCATCCGTGTCATTGTCGAGCAGATGTAAGCCATGGCTGGCCTCTTGCATCAGTGCTTCTATATTAGACAGCTCTTCGTGCTCTGCTTCAACTTCTGCATAATCAACCGCCAATAATGGCGCAATATCAGCAAGTTGGCTTTGCAATAGTTGAATACGGTCTTGGCGCTGAGCCTCACGGCTCGCAATATCGTCAGCACGGCGTTTGAGCTGCTGGTAAGCTTGATAGCTACTGGCAGTTTGTATAGCTAATGGCGTGATTTGTGCCATCTCGTCGAGCCATTGCACCACAAACTGCGGCTTGAGGAGCGCTTGCTGAGCGTGCTGACTATGGATATTGACCAGCAATGCACCTAAGCTTTTGAGCTCCGCCAAGCTGACAGGCGTGCCATTTAACCAAGCTTTTGAGCGTCCGGTATTGCTGAGCTGACGACGAATTAGGACTTCAGGTTCTTCTAATGGTCGATCATTTTTAGCGAACCACTCAGCGATGACATTGTTATGCTCCACATCAAACTGCGCATAAATATCGGCTTGCGCCGCCCCGTGTCTGACCATTGCACTGTCTGCGCGCTCACCAACACATAAAGACAGTGCATCGAGTAATAGCGATTTGCCAGCACCGGTCTCACCCGTGATGACATTGAAGCCTTCAGCCACACTCAGCTCATGCTGAGCGATCAACGCAAACTGATGTAAAGTTAATGATACTAGCATCAACGCCTCTCATGACAGACAATAGACTTCATATACATCTCAAGAAGCCATATATAAAATAGGGTAGATAAGGGAGTGAAATTATTCATTTAACCGTGTTAATGAGATAAATGTTATAGGCAAATAGTATGATGTTAAACGCGCTTAAATACAAACTTTCAGGCACTGTATAATAGAATTTATTCTTGGAAGATTACCATAAAGCTATCAAAAACTGGCAATGAGTCGTCATCATAATATTCACAATATCAATCATTAAGATGACTAAGCCTGTCAAAATGATGGCGTTAGACTAAGAATGGTTGCGGATCAAATGTATAAAAAAAGCCCCATTATAGTGATAAGGTGCTGACTCAAAAAAAGATGAGTAAGTAAGTTTAAGATTCGCATCAAACAGCATTTTCCTAGTCGCTTTAACAAACTTTATAGATATAATGTGGTAGCATAATCTCACATAATGATAAACTCTTCTGATTAGATTAGTACGGTGTAATACACGATAACGAGTCATAATTTTGTAAAATGATAGGCGTATAGTTGGAAGAGTATGCCACTCGGTCATTATTCTAAAGTATTTTCATAGAACCTGTGGCTAGCTTTAGCGCACAGATATCTAGTATAGAAGGATACAGTACGTAGTACAGAGGTGTCGGTTAACGACGCAACTCTGGCGGTACTCTAACCAATTACTTATTTTTTAGTTTCGTAATGATTATTTGATAAGGAAGCCACTATGACAGCGGCGCAATTTACTAATGTAACAGTCAATGCTCAAGCGACGGTATCTTATGATGGTCGTTGTTCAAGCCACACTATTATGTTCGAAGATGGTCGACATAAAACATTGGGCGTTATCTTGCCTTGTGATAATTTGGTTGAGCATTACCATTTTAGCACCAATACCTCCGAGCGTATCGAAATCACGGGCGGTGAGTGTGAGGTCAAAATTAATGGTGATGAAGAATTCAGCTATTACCGCGCTGGTCAATCATTCGTGGTTGAAGGCAATAGTGGTTTTAATCTGCGGACAGAAGAAATTGTTCAATATATCTGCCACTTAGAAGGGTAAGTTTGCTAAAGCTGTTATTAAGTGATTGATGACAGCAAAAAGCCTTTTACTCAAAAAAAGAAAAACCTTATCGGATTGGTAAGGTTTTTCTTTTTCTGCTGATATTATTTATATGCAGATATCCATTTATTGATACAATTACTGTCATCTCTTTTTATCGCCTAGTTTTTATCATATAGCGCGATACCCACTTTATAATCAATAGGCCTATTATGGCAAAACCTACCTATTTTTATGGCATTCATGCGATTGATGCCTTACTCGAATATCGTCCTTTAGATGGGCTAAGCTTGTTTGTGCAGCAAGGTCGTGAGACTGATAGCCATGTACAAGCGATTATGGCGCAAGCACGTGACAATGGTATCAGTATCCAACCCACGCAAAAAGACAAACTCGCGCAATTGTGTGGCAGCCCGCAGCACCAAGGTGTGGTGCTGAATGCGCGTCCTTTAGGATTTGCTGATGAAGGCTTGCTTGCTACCCTTGCTGGGCGTGACCAATGCTTATTATTGGTCTTAGATCAAATTACGGATGCACATAACTTTGGTGCTTGCTTGCGTACCGCAGTGGCGATGGGTGTGGATGCCGTGGTTTGTCCGAAACATCATGCGGCAAGTCTGACACCAACAGTGGCTAAAGTATCAGTCGGTGCAGCAGAGATGATGCCGATTATTAGTGTTACCAATCTGGCACGTACGCTCACGCAAATCAAAAATGCTGGGGTATTTGTGTTTGGTACAGCGCTTAATGCGGATGCCAAACCCATTCATGCTGCTGATCTGACTGGCAAAACAGCCATTATCATGGGTTCAGAAGGTGAGGGGATGCGTCGCCTGACTATGGAGAGCTGTGATGAGCTGGTGTATATTCCGATGTCAGGAAATGAGCATGGCAACCTTCAAAGTCTAAATGTGAGTGTTGCCACTGGTATGGCGCTATATGAAGTCAATCGACAGCGTACTTTAGCTGCTGGGCAAGCTTAAGATATTCTTGGTGTAATGGCGCTAATTGCACATACAGAGCCGCAAGATCACTTTCGTTGAGCACCACATCATCTGCATGACGATTACGCTCTTCGCGGCTCAGCTGATTCACCATGATGGCTTTGATTTTTTGTATGCTTTGTTCGTCGCGCTGACTGGCACGCGCAATCTGCGTATCTTCGGTGGCATCCATTACTAAGATACGTTGGCATAAATTGGCAAGCCCTGCTTCTGCTGCTTCAATAAGTAAAGGCGCTGACAATATCACGTAAGGCGAAGTACTGGTTGCCAACTGTGCTTTTGCTGCTTCGCGTATCGCTGGGTGAGTGATTGCTTCTAACTCAATCAATGCCTCAGGATGTGAAAAGACGTGCGTTCTTACTGCCACTCGATCCATTGATCCATCACTATTCAACACCCAATCACCAAATTTTTTCTGGATTTTGTGCAGAGTGTTGCTACCTTTAGCGACGACTTCATGGGCAATCACATCCGCATCGATAATATCAATGCCTTGCTCAGCGAACCAAGCACTCGCAGCGGACTTACCACTACCGATACCACCCGTTAAGCCAACTACTAAAGTTTTGCTTTTCTTTTGCGGGGTCTGGGGCTTATGAGAATAAGGTGAAAATGATTGTTTTGACATAATAATGACTTATCTGCTCGATATAATGACAGTGATGGTTATAAGCTAAGAAAGTATTTTGGTGCCTATTTTAAGATTTGGTGTCTGTTTAAAAAGGAGTGACCGAAATACTTTCTAGGACAATTTAGTAAGTATACATGCCGAGATACCAGTTGACGATATCTGAGCCATATAATAAAGCAACAATACCAGCGATAGCGATATAAGGACCAAAGGCAAACGGCTTGCTTTCACCCTGCTTCTTCATCAAAATAATCCCAACAATTGAGCCTAATAGAGAAGACAATAAAATAATCAATGGCAACATCATGGGCCCAAGCCAAGCACCTAATACTGCCAATAATTTGAAATCTCCCTGCCCCATACCATGCTTTTTAGTGATTAGATAAAATATCTTAACCACTATCCACAATGACAAAAACCCTAGCAATAAGCCCCAAATTGACTGGGTAGGTGAGACAAACCAGCCTTGTGAATTCACTGCTAATCCTAAACCCGCTAATGGAAAGGTCAAGCGATCAGGCAGTAATTGGGTATCAAAATCAATACCGGTTAATGCAACCAGCGTCCATACCAAAATCAGGGCTGACAAGCCAGCTGCAGTTACGTCAAACTGATAAATCACTAACATTGATAGTAGGGCTGTTGCTAGCTCAACCAGTGGATAACGCAGTCCAATCGCTGCTTTACATTCTGAGCAACGGCCACGTAGTATTAACCAGCTAATTAACGGTATGTTTTCGTACCACTTTATTTTGTGGGCGCAATGAGGGCAGCGTGAGGCTGGTCGACTCAAAGTAATCGGCTGGTCAGCCGCTACGATATTTGTTAGGGGCAGAGTGTGTCCGCGAGGCATATCTGCTTGTTCTGACATAAACTGGCTGCACTCTTGTCGCCAGCTATAAACCATCATCAGCGGAATACGGTGAATCACCACATTTAAAAAACTGCCAACGCAAAGACCTAGTAGGCCGAATATGCCTAAAGCGATAGGCATATTGTCTTGTAATAACTCTATAAATTGCATGAACAAGCTGTCCTTTAAATAGCTTTTAGCCTACTACTGAGCCCATTTGGAATATTGGTAAATACATGGCAATCACCAAGCCGCCAACTAATACACCGAGCACCGCCATGATTAAAGGTTCCATTAAGCTGGTCAATCCATCAACGGCGTTGTCTACTTCATTTTCATAATAGACAGCAACTTTATCTAACATCTCTTCCAAACTACCGGATTCTTCACCGATACCGACCATTTGAATGGCTAAACTTGGGAAAAGGTTGGTTGAGCGTATCGAAAACTGTAGCTGTTGACCAGTAGAAACATCATTTTTGATTTGCTGAATAGCGTTATAAAATACGACATTATTTGCCGCACCAGCAGTAGATTCAAGAGCGTCAATAAGCGGCACGCCCGCAGCAAAGGTAGTCGATAGTGTGCGGGAAAAACGGGCAATAACCGCTTGATAAGCGATATTTCCAAATATTGGTGCTTTTAATACTGCACGGTCTAAAAAATCACGGAATTTTTTAGACCGTTTTTTGGCCTCCGAAAAACCAATAATGGCACCACCAATAATAACAACTAGAATGAACCACCATACCTGCATCCACTCAGACATATTAACAACCATTTGGGTAAATGCAGGTAAATCTGCACCAAATGAGCCAAATAATTCTGAAAATACCGGCACGACCTTTATTAGCAAAATCATAGTCACAATAATAGCGACAACGACAACCGCGATAGGGTACTTCATTGCTTTTTTAATTTTGGCTTTAAGTAATTCACTTTTTTCTTTATAGGTAGCAACACGTTCAAGCATGGTTTCCAGTGCACCAGACTGCTCACCAGAATCGACAAGTGAACAAAACAGGTCGTCAAAATAACGGGGATGCTTACGCAATGCTGAAGCAAAAGTCCCACCCGCTTCAATGTCATATTTTATTTGTAATACCAAGTCTTTCATACTTGGATTGTCAAGTGAGTCAGCAACAATCTCAAAGGATTGAGTCAATGGCACACCCGCTTTCATCATAGTCGCTAATTGACGGGCAAAAATGGCAATATCGATAGGTTTGATGGATTTTTTGAAAGTGTAAAGTGGCTTTGGTTTTTTCTTGATACCTTTAACGCTGATACCTTGTTTGCGTAAAGTTGCTTTTGCTAACTCTAAACTACGGCTGGTGGTCTCTCCCTTCACTTTTTGTCCGCGTCGATTCACCCCATCATAGACAAAGTCTAACAGCACGTCGGTCTTCGCTTTTGCCATGTTACTACCCTCAAAATATTGTCTAATATAGATCTTGCAAAGATGTGCAACGATGCCTGACTCATTACATAAAAGAGGCATACTTTATTTTAACGTAAAAAACCAGTATAACTCTGTTTTATATTTAAGTATATCTGGTAGAGATTATTGCTGATTTATAAAAGTCCGTACGATTACCACCCATCATATAAGTCCTCATATAAATAATGGCATTACTCATATAAGGACAGTTTTGAATGTCCAAATACCCTTTTATCAGTGCATTACTAAAAGCTATTTTTTCGACAATTCAAGATTAAAAAGTAGTTGGTTTAGTCACTTCAAACGTTCCTCTTTAGTGATCAGCAGTGTCTGTATTTTTGTGCGTATGCAACATACGCATAGCCAGTATTCTTATTCAGAAGTGACGCGCATCATTTCTTGAATACTGGTTACGCCTTGTAAGACTTTTAAAATCCCAGAGCGACGCAGGTCTCGGAAGCCATTTTTAAGTGCAGCGTCTTTTATATCTATCGCGTTACCGTCTTCCATAATGATGCGTGAGATATCAGGGCTGACTTTCATAACTTCGTAGATACCGACTCGTCCTTTATAACCTTCACGGCATTCATTACAACCTACTGGCTCGTGAATGATATTGTCTGGATTGTCCAAATCAGCGTCTGTAAAGCCGAGCTCAAGCAGACTTTGCTTAGGGATGTTAATAGGTTTTTTGCAGTTTTTACACAAACGTCGTGCTAAGCGCTGGGCGATAACCAAGTTTACTGAAGTCGCGATATTAAAGGAGGCCACACCCATGTTCCGCAGCCGCGTCAGTGTTTCAGGTGCTGAGTTGGTATGTAGGGTTGAGAGCACCATGTGCCCTGTTTGCGCTGCTTTAATTGCAATTTCAGCAGTCTCAAGGTCACGAATCTCACCGACCATGACAATATCAGGATCTTGTCGTAAAAAAGATTTGAGGGCATTTGCGAAAGTTAGACCCACTTTTGGATTGACGTTGACTTGATTGATCCCCTCCAAGTTAATCTCCACTGGATCTTCAGCAGTGGATATGTTGGTCGCGCCAGTATTTAAAATATTAATACCAGTATAAAGCGACACGGTCTTACCAGAACCAGTTGGTCCCGTGATAAGCAACATACCTTGTGGTTTATGCAGTGCCTCTAAAAACATATCTTTCTGATCAGGTTCATAGCCGAGCGCTTCAATACCCAACATCGCTGAAGAAGGATCCAAAATACGAAGTACAAGTTTTTCGCCAAATAGGGTAGGCAGACAGCTTACTCGAAAGTCGATGGCTTTATCTTTAGATATCTTGAGCTTGATACGTCCATCTTGTGGCACACGGCGCTCTGAAATATCCATCTGCGACATGACTTTTAAACGGGCTGCAATTTTCCCAGCCAGTTGTACGGGTGGATTGGCCATTTTTTGCATCACACCATCGACACGAAAGCGAACGCGATAGGTTTTTTCATAGGGTTCAAAGTGCAAGTCAGAGGCACCCATACGAATGGCATCAACCAGCATTTTATTAACAAATTTTACAACGGGTGCTTCCTCGACACCATCACTAAGCTTGGTCTCGCCTTCCTCTTCTTCACCTTCATCAAAGCCAACATTTAAATCGCTATCAGAGAAGCTATCAAAATTTTGCATGGCATCAGCGTAAAGACTCTCAATACGCTTTTTTAACTTGTCTTCTTCGACGACAATAGTTTCAATAGACAGCCGTGAATTAAAAGCAATAGCGTCAATTGCATCCACACGAGTTGGATCACTTAATGCGACGAATAAACGCTGTCCTCGTTTGAATAATGGCAACGCATTAAATTTACGAATGATTTTTTCATCTACTAAGTCTTTTGGAATGACATCAACATGTAAAGCATCAAGATCGAAAAGAGGATCGCCAAACGCTTGTGACAACATCTGCGCAAGATGATAAGCATCTGCTAATTTATTGTCGACTAGGTAGGGCACTAGTCCTACTTGTTGCTGTTGCGATTCGGTCTGCGCGATTTTCATATTCGCTTCGCTGACGATACCTTCGCTGATTAGCTGGTGCGCTAAACCACCATACTTGCTCGTGGTGATAGACATTACGACTTCTCCTTAATATCCAATATGCTATATATTTGTCTGAAATCCATATACTTCTGAGAGCCACTTACTATTATAATTTTTAACAAATACCTGCTATAAGTCATTGTTAGCCTTTAGGCCATCATGAATAACAGTCAATGCAGAGATGCTCTTATGAGATTTAGCAGAGAAACCGTTTTAATAGTGTAGTTCATCAGTAGCTTAGTTGTTAGATTCTTGATAATAGTCTGTTATATATAGACACAATACTATAAAACATTACTTTAGTTTAAAGATTTTATATGGACGATTGAGTGCTTGACCCAAAAAATCATAGCTTGAGACAATGTCTAGGGCGTGTCTTCAATTCAATAGACTATTTTCTAAATAAGCTAAATTTTGCCAAACATCGTCAAATAGCTTATCAATATCTCGATAATATTTGCGCTACTTTCCTTGTTTGACAGTAATTTATCTCATTTTTATCATTATTTTTTAGAGTGAGGACACGCCCTAGTAAATATTTGCATTGACTGTCTGTTTTTCTGCTGGCGGCAGCATACTATAGCACTTGGGAATTATTTGTTATACTGGCGCGCATATTAGCCAAATTGGCAAGAATAGATGAAACAAGGTAGATGAGTATGCAAGCTTGGGTAATTGGTAATTGGAAACAGAATCCAGCAACGAGTCACGACGTCGATTTATTGTTGAATAATTTGTTGACTACAATTGATGCTAAAGAGCAAGCCGCCATAGAACGGTCAAATAGTCGCTGTCAGTTGATGGTGGCACCAAGCTGTATTCATCTGGCAGCTGTCAGTGCGCGTTTAGCTGGTAGTTCGATATTGAGTGCAGCGCAAGACGTCAGTGCGCATAGTGCCAGTGTTGGCGCTTATACGGGTGAATGCTCAGCACAGCAAATAGCAGACGCTGGGGCAACTTGGACAATACTAGGTCATTCTGAGCGTCGCCAGTATCATAGCGAGTCTCACGATACGTTATTTCAGAAAGTGACTCACGCACTTACCCAAGGTTTGGGCGTGGTATTTTGTATTGGTGAAACTCAGGCTCAATATGATGATAAGCAAACCCTTGACGTAATTGACACTCAGTTATCAGTCATAAAAGAAGTGATTACTACCCAACCAGATATCATGTCATCACTATCTGATCGACTGATCATTGCTTATGAGCCAGTGTGGGCGATTGGTACTGGCAAAGTCCCAACCGTGAGCGAAGTCAGTCAAACGCATCAGCATATTAAGCAAACCATCACAGGCTTTGCAGAATCACTAAAGGTAATGAGTGTGCTATATGGTGGTAGTGTCAATGCGGATAATGCCGATAGCTTTGCCGCAGATCCTATGATTGATGGGGCATTGGTTGGCGGCGCATCATTAAAGGTAGAGAGTTTTTTGGCAATTGCCAATGCCTTTAGTCGAGCTAAAGACTAGTTAATAGAGATAAAACGTGCATTTCATGGCGGTCTCGATTATAAAATGTCTTTATCAGTTGGCAAAAGTAGGTTTAACAGTGCCCTTGCAATCGTGTACAATGCGCCTTATTTATATAATCGATTTGGCAGCATTACCCGTCAATTGCTATTCCTATTAACCGTAAGATTTATTTTCCGTTATCAGTCGTCATTACGCGGCAAAAGAGGCCACCATGTTTACGTTTATATTAGCCCTGCATATTATCGTGGCGATTGCCATGATCGGCTTGATTTTGATACAGCATGGTAAAGGGGCAGACGCTGGAGCTTCTTTTGGCGCTGGCTCGTCAGGTACGGTCTTTGGTGCGGCAGGAACAGCGAACTTTTTAACGCGTGCGACAGCAGTATTAACAGTGATATTTTTTATCACCAGTATGACGCTAGCCGTTCACGCGCGCAAACAGGCTGAAGATCAGTTCCGTTTAGATGCACCTGTGTCAGCACCACAAACGCCGCGTCCATTGACACAGAATCCTCAATAACTGTATTTTAAAGACATTTGCCTTTAATAGCTGTCTTTAGTCATTGCCTTTTAATTGAGGCAGCTCTTGCTATTTTGAGGCGTTAGATTTACAATACTTTTCTGTTTTAGCAGTCTGATTCTATCGATGCCTACCTTAAGCATCTATTATGATAGATTAGATAGTAATAGTAGAGCAGTGAAAAATGCGATTGTGGTGGAATGGTAGACACGCCATCTTGAGGGGGTGGTGGCGCAAGCTGTGGGGGTTCAAGTCCCCCCAATCGCACCAAGTTTTTAAAGTTGTAACGTATTAAGTACGGCGTTAGTAATATAGGTAAGAAATTTAGTTTAATTTATTTAAAATAAAGATTGACACTTATATAAACCCCCGCTATAATACGCACCATAGATTGATGCGGGGTGGAGCAGTCTGGTAGCTCGTCGGGCTCATAACCCGAAGGTCGTTGGTTCAAATCCAGCCCCCGCTACCACTTTTTATACTGATGTTTTGTACACTAAATTTGTCAGTAACGATTAGCCCACCATTATGTTTGTGGGTTTTTTTGTATCTGACGGTCAGTGGTATCGCGGTATCTATCCTACTTATGCTAAGCTCTAGTTCTATAGAGTGCGATATTATTCGTTATTCGTTATTGGTTGTCACCTGCCGCTATCGGCGCGCTGCTTCTTAAGCACACTATCCTTTATTCCTCACTCCTTTATCGGTAGTACTGCTTTGTGAATAATAAAAGCATTGTCTGGCTGAGCTTGATGTTTTTTGTGCTCATCCCTATATAAGCGCATATCATATAAAATAATATGTTTGTGATTTAAGATAATATAATGACTGTGTCTCTTACTAATAAATAAATTCCATGAGTGAGCGACAATTACGCAGTTTACTAAGTACGATAGATACGTGAATAGGAAAAGATAAATAGATTATGAAGCTTTCAACCAAAGTTACAGAACTGACCAATATTATTGCTCCTGCCGTCGCGGCTTGCGATGTGGCATTATGGGGTATCGAGTTTGCACCGCAAGGCAATCGCTCTTTATTACGCATCTATATTGAGGCATTGCCAGAAGAGCAGGCTCAAAATAAACAAGTAACCATTGAAAACTGTGCAGCAGTGAACCATCAAGTGAGCGGTATTCTTGAGGTTCATGATCCGATTGCTGGTGAGTTTATCTTAGAAGTCTCTTCACCAGGTTTCGACCGTGCATTCTTTTCCGATGAGCAGATGCATGCCTATGTTGGTCAAACCGTCAGCTTGCGTTTAATACAAGCGATTGGTGAAGGTGATCAAAAACGTCGCAAAGCGACAGGTACTTTAGATAGTATCGATGCAAATGTCTTAAATCTGACATCAAGCGATGGTCAGCAGTTTGAGATTGCGCTGAGTAATATTGATAAAGCCAATTTGATTTATGAAGATGCCTAAGCTTTTGTACAGCTTGGTTTGATTTGAAAACTTGAAGTAACAAATCATCCATCAGCATTTTAATATCCAAACAGCTTATATAGCTTACGGTGAAAATATAATAGCAATACATAAATTATAAAATTTAAGTCAATTAAAAATGATAGGACAGGTATAGCATGAGTCGTGAAATCTTAACGGTAGTAGAAACTGTCAGTAATGAAAAGGGCTTAAATCCTGAAGATATCTTTGAAGCGATAGAAGATGCTTTGGTGGTATCTACCAAGAAAAAAGTATACACCGAACAGCCAGAAGTGGCAGTACGGGTTGCTATCGACCGTACAACCGGCGATTATGATACTTATCGTTACTGGACAGTGGTTGCAGATGAAGACCATGAAATGCCGGCTTGTCAGCTAGCCATCAGCGATCTTGATCCAGAAGAATGGTCAATCGGTGATGTCAAAGAAGAACAGATTGAATCGATTGAGTTTGGTCGTATTGCTGCGACTCAAGCCAAACAAGTCATCATCCAAAAGATTCGTGAAGCTGAGCGTAATTTAGTAGCAGATGCTTTTGAGCCACGTGTTGGCGAGATGATGTATGGCGAAGTCAAGAAGCAGACTCGTGATGGCTATATCATTGATCTAGGTGACAATGCCGAAGGCTATTTGTCACGTGATCAGATGCTGCCGCGTGAGCAATTACGTGCAAAATCACGTATCAATGCCATTTTGTATCATGTAAACCGTGAAAACCGCGGCGCTCAGTTGCTACTGTCTCGTACTCATCCTGAAATGCTTTCAGCATTGATGCAAAAAGAAGTGCCTGAAATTGCCGAACAAATTATTGAAATCCGCAACGTCGCGCGCTTGCCGGGTACTCGTGCTAAAATAGCTGTGAAAACCAACGATCATCGTATCGATCCAGTTGGTGCTTGTATTGGTATGCGTGGTACACGTATCCAAGCCGTACAGCAGGAGCTTGATGGCGAACGCATTGATGTGGTGGTATGGTCAGATGATCCAGCACAGTTCATTATCAGTGCTTTAGAGCCAGCTGACGTCAGTAGCATCATCTTGGATGAAGATACGCAAACGGCTGATATTATCTTTAGCACCAATGATCAGTTGGCGCGTGCGATCGGTTCACAAGGTCAAAACGTACGTTTGGCGTCTGAGCTAACGGGCTATAAGCTTAATATGATGCTAGAAGAAGAATATCAGCAGCGTCAACAAAACGAATCGAAAGCCTTTATCGAATTATTCTATGAACGTTTAGAAGTAGATAAAGACTTAGCGCAAGCACTTGTCGATATTGGTTTTACCAGTATTGAAGAAGTGGCTTACGTACCAGTTGAAACCTTTTATGATATTGAAGGTCTAGACGATGAAGCAATTGAGATGATTCAAGAGCGTGCAAAAGAAGTCGTCATCGCTGATGAGCTGGTCAAACAACAGAACATGAAAGAGCCAAGTCAAGAGCTACAAGAGCTTGAAGGTATGACAGTCAATTGGGCTTATAAAATGGCACAAAAAGACATTATTACCGTTGATGATTTGGCAGAACAAGCAGTCTTCGATCTCGAAGATATCGAAGGTTTAGACTCTGAAACCGCAGGAAAACTCATCATGAAAGCTCGGGAATCTTGGTTCAATGAATAAGCGGTAACTGCATATCGCTGTCTTTTAGTGATATGCTATCGATAATAAAGTGCTGGTATGAACGCAGTACCAATACCAGCCTTACCCCAATCATTTGTAGCCAACAACTGAATTGAACATATAGCAAATAATAGACAGTAGGTGATAATAAATGGCAGATAAGACCGTCAAAGAACTGGCAGATATGGTAGGCAAAACCGCAAGTGCTGTACAACAGCAATTGGTAGATGCTGGACTGCCTGCTCGTGCAGAAGGTGACCTAGTCACTGAGCTTGAGCAAGAGAAGTTGGTGACGTATTTAAAGCAAAGTCATGGTCAGCAAGAAAAGCGTCGTATTAGTCTTAAATCTAAGACAACTAGTACTGCGCGCGTGACCGGCTCTTCAGGTAAATCTAAGAGCGTCAATGTGGAAGTGCGTAAAAAGAAAGTATTTGAAAAGCCTGATCCAGAAAAAATGGCTGAAGAGTTGGCTGCGCGTGAGCAAGCGATGATTGAGTCGCAAGAACGTGCTGCTAAAGATGCTGAAGAGCGTGCTGCTACCAAGAAAAAATCTGAAGAACGTCAAGCTGCAACCTTGGCTGCAATGCGTGCAAGCTTAGGCTCTAGCAAAAAGTCAGATGATAAAAACGACGATATCTCAACCTCAGTGGTTGTGAAAAAAGGTGGCAAAACCACTGTCGAAGTAAAACCTAAAGACCAACCGAAGAAAAAAGTTGCAGCGACGAAACCGAAAGTTGAAACGGCAGTTGAGCGTAAAGCGCGCGAAATGCGTGAGAAAGAAGAAGCTCGTTTACGTGAAATCGAAACAGAAACACGCCGCGCTCAAGCTGAAGAAGCACAGAAACGTACGCTTGAACAAATGCGTAAAATGGCTGGAAAATATACAGATCAGCCTGCTTCTGAAGTTCGTAAAGACGAGCCACTAGCTGAAGGTTTGGTTGGTGATGCCTTAGAAGAATCGTTTGAAAAAGAACGTCGTGAAATCAAGCGTGGCACCAGTAGTACTAGTGCTCGTGGCCGTGGTCGTCGTAAGAATCAAGATGAGCGTGAAATCAAAAACCGTAAAAACGGTTTGCGTTCAACGCAAGCATCACAGCATAAGTTCGAAAAACCTGTTGAAAAAATTGTTTACGATGTTGAGATTAGTGAACAAATTACAGTCGCAGATCTTGCTCAACGTATGGCAGTTAAAGCGCGCGAAGTCACCAAATTGCTTATGAAAATGGGTGAGATGGCTCGTGAGTCAGATACGATTGATCAAGCGACAGCAAGTTTGCTCGTTGAAGAGATGGGTCACAATCCAGTACTAGTTAGTGATACTAAGGTTGAAGACGATCTACAAGACGCCGTTGATGAGCGTAGCAGTAACGTTCAAACTCGTCCGCCAGTAGTCACGATCATGGGTCACGTCGATCACGGTAAGACATCATTACTTGATAAAATTCGTGAAACAAAAGTGGCAACTGGTGAAGCAGGTGGTATTACTCAGCATATCGGTGCTTATCACGTTAAGACCGATCGTGGTGTGATTACCTTCCTTGATACTCCAGGTCACGCGGCCTTTAGTGCTATGCGTTCACGCGGTGCACAGGCGACTGATATTGTTGTGTTAGTTGTTGCCGCTGATGATGGTATGATGCCGCAAACAGCAGAAGCTATTGATCATGCTCGTGCTGCTGGTACGCCAATTATCGTTGCAATCAATAAAATGGATAAGCCAAGCGCTGATCCAGATCGCGTCCTTAATGAATTGACTGCTAAAGAAGTCGTTTCAGAAGAGTGGGGCGGCGATACCCCAATGGCTCGCATCTCAGCCAAAACCGGCGATGGTATTGATGAGCTGTTAGAACTTATTAGCCTACAAGCTGAACTAATGGAGCTAGAAGCACCGTTAGATGGCGCTGCTCAAGGTGTGGTCATTGAATCAAGACTTGAAAAAGGGCGCGGTCCGGTTGTTAGTGTCTTAGTCAAAAAAGGCACATTGAAGCAAGGTGACTTGGTCTTGGCTGGCGAGCATTATGGTAAAGTTCGTGCGATGACTGATGAACATGGTAAGCGTATTCAATCAGCAGGTCCTTCTATCCCTGTAGAAATTTTAGGCCTACCTGAAACGCCAGCAGCTGGCAGCGAGTTCTTAGTCTTAACCGACGAGAAAAAAGCTCGCGAAGTGGCAGAGTTTAGAAGTAACCGTGAGCGTGAGCGTCAACTTGAACGTCAGAATGCCATGCGTTTAGAAAGCATGTTTGATCAGATGGAACAAGGCGATGTGTCATTCTTGAATATCGTATTGAAAACCGATGTTCGTGGTTCGCTTGAAGCACTGCTTTCTGCATTGAATGAGCTATCAACTGATGAAGTTAAAGTCAGAGTAATCAGCTCAGGCGTCGGTCCTATCTCTGAATCTGATGTGACACTTGCAGAATCTAGCGAAGCGGTATTGTTAGGTTTCAATGTTCGTGCTGATGCGACCGCACGTCGCAAAGCGGATGCCGCCAACATGGATATCCGTTATTACAGCGTTATCTATGGTTTGATTGATGATGTGAAAGCAGCTATGAGTGGTATGCTTGCGCCAGAACATCGTGAGAAAATCCTTGGTGTTGCAGACGTTCGTGAAGTATTCCGTTCTAGTAAGTTCGGTGCTGCTGCTGGTTGTATGGTGGTTGAAGGTACAATTTATCGCAACAAACCGATCCGCGTATTGCGTGATGACCAAGTTATCTTTACCGGTCAATTGCAATCATTGCGTCGCTATAAAGAAGACGTTAATGAAGTACGTACTGGCATGGAATGCGGTATGGCTGTTCGTGGCTATGATGTCGAAGCTGGCGATAAGATCGAAGTCTTTGAAATCCAAGAGTTTGCACGTACTATCTAACGTTACAGTTCGATAGCAGGATATCTAATCATGCAATATGCTTAATCAGCTGAGCAGATTAGTATCTTCTTAATATCTAGCTGTACTTAGGCCTAACAGGTACATCCTGCTAGGCCTTTTTTACCAACTATTAGTCCTAAAATTTGTTAATAAGCCAATATATCAATCAGCGAAAATAAGCCATATTAAAGTAAGGTAAAAATATGAACCAACGTCTACAACGCTTAGCCGACCAAATTCAGCGTGAGCTTGCTGTTCTCATCCGTGATGCAGTCAATGACCCTCGTTTAACTGGTTTTGTCACTATTTCTAGTGTCAAAGTTAGTCCTGATTTAGGATATGCTGATGTCTATGTCACCATCATGGAGCCTGAGCTTAACGATTCCATGAATAAGACCAATCATGAAGAGAGTATCAAAGTACTTAATAAAGCGGCGGGCTTTTTGCGCACCGAATTAAGCCACAGCCTAAAAACACGTACCACACCACGCTTGCGTTTTCATTATGACGAAGTGACTGCTCGTGGTAATTACATGATGGATTTAATCAGTAAAGCAGTGATTAAGACTGAAGAAAATGAGTCTGACGAGCAAGAAAACGAAGAGTAGAAGGGTAAAAGTCGTTATGTCTATCGCATCTACGCAAGCGGATAAAAAGTCTAGTAATCACTCTAACAAGATTAAAGTCTCGGGTGTTATTTTAGTTGATAAACCTAAAGGTATGACTTCACAGCAAGTGGTGTCAAAGGTGAAGTATCTTTTTAAGTCGCCAAATCATGACAGTAAAAAAGCGGGGCACACAGGGACACTTGATCCAATGGCAACCGGTCTATTGCCGATTTGTATGGGTGAAGCGACGAAATTTAGTCATTATCAGCTAGATGCAGATAAATCTTATCAAGCAACTATTCTACTTGGTGGTCAAACTGATACGGGTGATGCCGATGGTCAAATCGTTGCACAAGCACCCATTCCAAAATTTGATCATGTCCTTTTAGACAAAGTCGCCCAGCAGTTTTTAGGTGCTCAGCAGCAGATACCACCGATGTATTCTGCACTAAAAAAAGATGGCAAAAAACTCTATGAGTATGCTCGTGCGGGAATCGAGGTAGAACGAGCGCCTAGAGATATTGTAATCAAGGCCATTGATTTAAAAGCGCTTGATCATGAGAAAATTCAATTGACAGTGACCTGTACTAAAGGTACTTATGTGCGTGTACTCGGTGAAGACATCGCCAAAGCGATGGGTACATTAGGGCATTTGACTGCATTACGCCGTACGCAGGTTGGTGATTTTAAAATCAATGATGCGATTACTTTGCCAGACTTAGAAGCATTAGTGTTCGATAACAGGCAAGAGCAATTGATGCCGGTAGATGCTTGCATTAATATTGAAGCTGAGATGGTGTTGACGGTTGAGCAGTGTGAGCGTATACACATGGGTCAACGTTTGAATGTATTTGAGCAGCTGACAGACAGTCTGCGCGACTATATTTCAACTAGTATTAGCCATCAGTCGTCTGTGTCAGAAAACAACGATATTCAACTAGATAGTGATATGGTTAGTAGTGACGATGACCAACAACCCTTGATCCATGAGATTCCAGCTGATATTCGTTTGATAAATCAGCAAGGGCATTTTCTTGGATTGGGTGCCGTAAGTCTCAACGGTAGATTGCAGCCTAAAAAATTAATCCAGCGTTAATGTTACGGTTCTTATATAACCCTCGTTTAAACACGATTTAGCTTACTAATAGTTTACACTAATCACATATCCTCACATTTTATTGCAGGTTTCACCTATGGTGGAACCTGTTTTTTTTGTACTTTAGATCTACCGGATAGGAAGTCTGGATAGAAAAATAAATCGAACTAAGACTCTAACAATAAGAACATAAAAAATAATAAGATAAAAAGTCATATATCAAAAATAAAAACTAGGTTCGAAAGAGAATATTTAATAGGAACAAGATGGGTCAGAGGAAGACTATATAGCCAATAATAATAACGACTCATAAAAATAAAGTATGAATAATAAAACAACTAAAAGAAAATCACTCATAACGAAAAAAGGAATATCATGAAAACCATCGCTTTTTTACTACACAATAACTTCGAGCAAGCAGAATACGAAGAGGTTAATAATCAACTCAAAGGTAAAGGTTACAAGACACTTCTTATAACCACAAATAAAGAAAAAGAAGTGCAAGCCATGCAGCAAGATGTAGACAAAGGCGACACCTTTATTGCTGATATTTTTGCAAAAGACGCAAACATTTCTGATTATGATGCGTTGGTATTACCAGGTGGTACTGTCAATGCGGATACGATTCGTGGCAATGAAGAGGCTCATAGTATTATCAATGCTATCAATGATGCAGGCAAGCCATTAGCTGTCATTTGCCATGCTCCTTGGGCACTTATCAATACAGGTATTGCCAAAGGTAAAACGCTCACTGCTTATCATACGCTGCAGATAGATTTAGAAAACGCTGGTGCAAAATTTGTAGATCAAACAGTACAGGTAGACGGTAATTTGATTACCTCACGTAATCCAGATGATATCAGCAATTTCGTTGATGCTATTGATAAGGCATTATCTTAATTTTTCTACCCATTTACTGAATAATTAATTATTTATATTTCTTAAACGTTCACAACCGTAACTGAGGAAAACATTATGTCAAATTCTAATCCAAACGATACCAAGCTTGAGCAACAACGTTCTGAGTCAGCAACTGCAGCGCTTAAAAACCAAACTGAGAACAATCATACTGAAGATAGTGAAGCCGCAGCAGATCGTATTGCGGAAAACCTAGGAAATGCTAAAGAAGACAAGTAGAGTACGTAAAGTGTCATCCATAATAAGGTGACACTGATATATTTGCTTATCATCTCAATATCACTGATGACATTTGCATCTCAATGTAAAAAGTATAAAGCAGCTACTTCAAAAAATAATAATTCAGGAGCTAATATGAGTAATTCATTGAATAACATGGATGAGCAAGAAAAAGAGATTGAAAGGCTTGCAGAAGACATCAATCCTAGCGAGCATGCTACTCCTGATAGTTTAGCAGAAGTTACCACAGCTGCACCGCTTGAAGATGATGAACTAGGCGGTAACGCGACGGAAGATGACGTCAAGAAATAAGCAAATTCTATTGCCTATTGACGGATGATTTAACTATAAAAAATAAATCTGACTTTACAAGTATTATGAAAAACTGCTGCTAGTTCAGCAGTTTTTTGTTATAATCACCGTCACATTTACATTAGGTTGAGATAAGACATCGTGCTTCATAGGCTGTCCAAAACGGATAGTTATATTAAGTGGTCTCTCATCGCAGCTTATTCTAAATGGTCGTTATGACTCATTAGCTTGTCGTACACTAGGTCAACTCTAGTAATGCAGGGTTGTCCTGAATGACGTGCAGGCTATTTTATTTACTATTCTACTGCTTTAGATTTTACTCAAATTCGAGAATGTCTTAAAGCTTTTAGCATTGCCGGAGATATTTATGCTAACTAATACCGATCGCGAACAAATCATTGCTCAATACCAACGTGGCGAAAATGACACTGGTTCTCCAGAAGTTCAAGTAGCTCTATTGAGTGCTCGTATCAACGATTTGCAGAACCATTTTAAAGCACATAAAGCTGACCATCATAGCCGTCGCGGTCTTATCCGTATGGTTAACACGCGTCGTAAATTGCTTGATTACCTAAAAGGTAAAGATCTTGGTCGTTACACCACGCTTATCAGCCAGTTAGGTCTACGTCGTTAATCTAACGACAATAGTACGAGTGGATGCTAAGATAAAAGAAGCCATCATATGGTGCTATTTTAGAATTTTTTCTGATTCGCTTGGAACTTGCTTGTTGCTATCGATAAAATAGATTTTTCTAAAAACGGTGTGGAATAGTTTCACGCCGTTTTTTTATGCTTATTCATTTTCAAGATTGACTTTGGATAGCATTGGTTACAAAGACCAATTCAAAGTAGGTAATAGAAGTTTTCGTAAAAATAGTAATACTAGAGCCTAGAGCTAAGTGTTTTCTATCGATAATTGCTGTGTTCCGCAATTCATTGGTCAATGGCTATAAATCACTGTAAAATAATGCCTTGTGAGTTTGATAGTATATCTACTACATATATGGTGACTATTTATAAAATACCCGTTTCTTAGCTTATAGAATAGCTAGCTGCGCTAATACCTGACTCTCAAAAGCGCAGAAAAATAGCCTATAGGGTTTTTAGCACCGAAGTCTTTTGACTTAAGGTCTTTTTGATAGTATTTATAGTAAAGCCAAAATTGAATGACCAAATATACACAATAGTACGATGTCTAGCACCGATAGGCATATGGAATAACTAGGTAATGTTATTGGCACTGGTTGAGATGATTTCTGAGAGAAAGACTGTCAATTATTAGTCATATACACTAGTAGTCACATACACAGAATTTTAATGAAAAATATCAGCTTTTTATAATGCTGATATTACTTTCGTCAGTCAACATTAGGAAGATTATATGACAATGTTTAACACCATTAAGCGTGAATTTCAGTATGGCAACCAACAGGTTGTGATCGAGACAGGTCGTATTGCTCGTCAAGCAAACTCTATCTTAGTACATATGGGCGGCGTTACGGTACTTGTCGCAGCAGTGGTAAAGTCAGAGGCTAAAGAAGGTCAAAACTTCTTTCCGCTAACGGTCAACTATCAAGAAAAAATGTATGCAGCGGGCAAAATCCCAGGTGCCTATGGCAAACGTGAAGGTCGTGCAAGCGAGTTCGAAACCCTAACCTCACGCTTGATTGACCGCCCGATTCGTCCGCTATTCCCTGAAGGTTATGTTAACGAAATTCAAATTACGGCAACGGTTGTTTCATCAGATAAGACTCAGTCTGCAGATATCGCAGCCTTAATCGGTGCCTCAGCAGCATTGGCCATCTCTGATGCGCCATTCAATGGTCCAGTCGCAGCTGCTCGTGTTGGCTTTATCAACGGCGAGTACATCCTGAACCCAACGATTGAGCAGCTTAAAGAGAGCGATCTTGACTTGGTTGTGGCTGGTACGAAGTCTGCGGTACTAATGGTTGAATCTGAAGCAGCAGAGCTGTCAGAAGATCAGATGCTAGGCGCGGTACTATATGGTCATCAGCAACAGCAAATCGTTATTGATAACATTGCTTCAATGGCAGAAGAAATTGGTACTGCTAAGCAGCAGTATACTGCCCCTGAGCGTGATCAAGCGCTTACTAGCAGCATGAAAGAGCAGTTTGGTGAGCAAGTTGCTGACGCTTATACGATTACTGATAAGCAAGCTCGTTATACTAAGCTTGATGAAATCAAGCAATCAATTATCGATGCACTTGCTGGTGATGCTGAGTCAGAAACTTACGCTGATACAGTATCTGAGCTTAAAGAAATTTATAACGATCTTAAATATCGTACGGTTCGTGACAACATCTTGTCAGGCAAGCCGCGTATTGATGGTCGTGATCTTGAGACTGTTCGTGCCCTTGACGTACAAGTTGGTGTATTGCCATACACGCATGGTTCAGCATTGTTCACACGCGGTGAAACGCAAGCATTGGTTACGACCACGCTTGGTAACAGCCGTGATGTCAACATGATTGACTCACTAGGTGGCACGATTCGTGACCATTTCATGCTGCATTACAACTTCCCGCATTTCTCAGTTGGTGAAACAGGTCGTGAAGGTATTCCAAAACGTCGTGAAATCGGTCATGGCCGTTTAGCACGTCGCGGTGTACAAGCGATGCTACCAGATAGCGAACGCTTCCCGTATGTCATCCGTGTGGTATCAGAGATTACCGAGTCAAACGGTTCATCTTCTATGGCGTCTGTTTGCGGTGCAAGCTTGGCATTGATGGATGCTGGCGTACCAATCAAAGCACCGGTTGCTGGTATCGCGATGGGTCTAGTAAAAGAAGGCGAGCGCTTTGCCGTATTGTCTGACATCTTAGGTGATGAAGATCATCTAGGCGATATGGACTTTAAAGTAGCCGGTTCTAAAAACGGTATTACTGCGCTGCAGATGGACATCAAAATCGAAGGTATTACCCCTGATATCATGGAGCAAGCGCTTAAGCAAGCCCATGCGGGTCGTATCCACATCCTAGACGCGATGAATAAAGTATTGCCTGAGAGCCGTACTGAAATCAATGCTCATGCACCTAACTATGCGGTTATCGAAATCAATCCTGATAAAATCCGTGATGTCATCGGTAAAGGTGGCGCGATGATCCGTCAGCTAACTGAAGAGACTGGCGCCGTTATCGATATCGATGATGGTGGCACGATTCGTATCTTTGGTGAGAACAAAGCGGCAACTAAAGCAGCTATCGGTAGAATCGAAGCGTTGACGGCAGAAGTTGAAGTGGGCAAAACTTATGAAGGTACGGTTGCTCGTATCGTTGATTTTGGCGCGTTTATTAATGTCTTGCCAAACACTGATGGCTTGGTACACATCTCACAAATTGCTGAAGAGCGCGTTGAGAATGTTTCTGACTATCTAAAAGAAGGTCAGATCGTTAAAGTCTTCGTCCAAGACGTCGATAACCGTGGTCGTATTAAATTGACTATGAAAGGTATCGAGCAAAGCTAATCGATATCTAATGTAGTCAACATATAAAAACCGCTTTAAGTCTCTCGTCATGAGTGCTTAAGGCGGTTTTTTTATGGGTGTAAAATCTTATTTGCAGTAGAGTATCTTATTAAAGTAACTGGTCTATATCAAAGTGGTTAGTCTATATTAAAGTCTTTAGGAAGATGAATATCGATTCGAACTTTAGGCAAGTCTTGTAGGTGCTGTAAGAGTAACGGTAAGATATCAGCGTGCCAGTCTAACGCAAGTGAGCCTGTGTTTGCTAAATTGGCTGCGTTAGAAACGTTGGCTGTCTCATTTCGTAAGTGGTTATGAATAAGGGGACGTGCCAGTAGGGCAATTCTACGAATACCTTGATAACGTATAAGCGGGATAAGCTGCTCAGATAAATCATTCAACGCGGCAATTAACCATTGTGACCGTGTGGGGTGGTAAGGATGATTTGATACCACAAGATTAGCGATATAACTGGGCTGATTACCATTACTGCTGATACTTAAACCAGCTTGCTCAAGCATGCGTTTCTGCAGTAAGCAACTACCTACACGTAAACTGCCATCACGGCATGCACGATAGTAACGTTGATAATTATCAGCAAATAAAATCTTAGCTTTTGTGAGAACAGGATCTAAAAGAATCCCTGCAGTATTGACTGGTAGAATAAGCAGCTGCGCGCTACTATTTAAGATAGGGGCGTGGGTAAGTTGCAAAGTCGCCATTGTCAGCCCCTTGATAAAAGTATAAATAATGAGCTACTGTTTGTCGCCGTTTGTCTCGGCTTCTAATTGCGCTATTTGTTGTTCAAGTAGGGCGATTTGCTCAGCCTTCATTGTCGTCAATTGCTTATTCATGACCAGCTGTTCAGCAGCGAGTTTTTTTTGTTCAGCGAAGCGCTGTTTTTCATCTGCTAAGCGATCTATTTCTTCTTTAGCAAGACTATCTGTTTCTGGCAAAGCCGCATTTAAGATCGCATCAGCATTAGGTATTTGATTGACTGTGTTTGTCTCATCAGTATTTAACGTTAAGTCACTATTGTTTGAACTATTGTCATTATTACCTAAAGGCGTAGCATCTAATTGAGTAGCGCTATCTGGTTCAGTCGTCGGTGGTGTACTTTCGATAGGCGCAGTATTAGTGTCTATCGAATTGTTTTTCCAGACCAAGTAGCCAATCAGTAATGCCGCTAATATAATAATTGACAACCATTTCTGGCGTGACTTACTGGGCTTTTTTTTCAGTGACCTGGTTGACAGACGACGCATTTTTTGGCTTTTCATACTATAGTCGATTTATGTTAGAAATATAAGTAGCCATACTATAGCAAACTCAAAATAAAAAGCCTATCTATTGCTAGATAGGCTGGTAGCTATTAAGACTTGACGTTTAATATTTAAGGCTTGAATTTTACTGTGCCGCTGGTACCAGTAGCCATAGCATCACGTGCAATTTGGTCTTCAGCATGGTTTTTGGCACTGATGGCATCAGGGTCAGGGCGATGTTCGCTATGTCCACATAATGTGCATTCAATATACTCATCAGGTTCTGGGGTGATGACGTTTATTTGTACCACCGCATCCATCGCTTGACACTTAGGGCAGCGAACACCAGATAAAAACTGCCGCTTTGGTCGCGTTGATTGATAGCGCATTTAGATAACCTCGTGCGTCGTTTGGGCATTGCTTTCAATGTTGGCAGCATCGTCATTTTTAGCGTTATCAAAACCGCTATGACGTAATAACGCATCAATGCTGGCGCTACGACCACGGAAGTTTTCAAAGTTGGTCTTGGCAGGGAAACTACCACCAACGGATAAAATTGTCTCACGGAAGGCTTTACCAGTGACAGGGTTAAAAATACCTTCTTCTTCAAACTTGCTAAAGGCATCTGCCGATAGCAACTCTGCCCATTTATACGAGTAATAACCTGCCGCATAGCCGCCTGCAAAGATATGACTAAAGCCGTTGGCAAAACGGTTGTAGTCAGGTGTCTGCATGATAGCAATGTCGTTTCGAACGGTATTTAGCGTGGCTAATATACCGTCATAATCTAGCGCTGGCGTATGCGCATGAATCAATAAGTCAAACAGTGCAAATTCGATTTGACGCAGGGTTTGCATGCCGCTTTGGAAATTCTTCACCGCCAATAACGCTGCAAGTTTGTCTGTTGGTAATGGCGCACCTGTTTCGACATGACTGCTAATCAGCGCTATACCTTCGGCATCCCATGCCCAGTTTTCCATAAATTGGCTAGGTAACTCGACTGCGTCCCACTCAACGCCATTGACACCAGCGACATCACCGACCGTCACTTGGGTTAACAGGTGATGTAGGCCGTGACCAAACTCATGGAATAGAGTCAATACTTCATCATGCGTCAATAAGCTTGGTTTGCCATCGAGGGCAGGGGTAAAGTTGCCGACCATAAAGCAAACGGGCAGCTGCTGATGATTTTTTTCACTGTAAGTATAACGTGACTGAAAACCACTCATCCAAGCGCCGCCGCGTTTACCACTGCGTGCAAATAAGTCAAAGTAAAAGCCACCAAGCAAGTTATCATCAGCATCAAACAACTGATAAAAGCTGACATCGTCGTGCCAGCGTGATACGGATTCACTTTGCTCTTGGACTTTGATACCGTACAGACGCTCAACGATGGCAAATAATCCGCTAATTACTTTTGGTAAGGGAAAGTACGGGCGGATTTCTTCTTGCGATAAGCTGAACTCGCTTTGTTTGACTTTTTCGGCGACATACGCACTGTCCCACGCCTGTAACTCCTCAATATCATAATCCTGCGCATACTTTTGCAACTGAGCTAAGTCTTGCTTAGCCGCTGGAGTTGCTTGCGTGGCCAAACTCCGTAAAAAGGTTTCTACTTCTGCCACGTTATCTGCCATTTTAGTCGATAGTGAGACTTCTGCATAATTGTCAAAACCTAATAGCTTGGCTTTTTGCTCACGTAATTGCAGAATTTGACTCATGATATCGGCGTTGTTTAGCGACTCACCTTTGGCATTGGTATGCGCATCAAACTCAGAAGCACGGGTGACATAAGCACGGTACATAGTCTCACGCAAACTGCGATCATCCGCATGCGTCATGATAGAGAGATAGACAGGAATGTTTAAACTTGCCACATAATAAGGTGTTGGTAGCGCTTCAATATCATCTTGCGTGAGTGCACCGCTGGCAAGCTGATTGGCTTTATATTGCTCACCTACATCTGCCAATAATGCCAAACCACTTTCGGTTAGACCTGCCAATTGCTCTTGCTGCAGCGGTAAGGCATAAGCTTGGGTGGCATCCAATACGTTATCTGAAAAGGTCGCTGATAAGGTAGATAGCTGACTTTGAATAGCTGCAAACTTTTCTTGTTCATCTTTTGGTAATGCGACACCTGACAGCTCAAAACTGCGTAGCGCAAGCTCAATAGCCCGCGCTCGTGCAGGCTCAAGCGCAGCAAAAAATGCTGTGTCATTGACGATAGTTTGATAACGATTAAATAGCGGCTGATGCTGTCCCACACGTGTGCCATAAGCCGATAGTGTGGGTAACAGTTCATGATGGACATGACGAATGTCGTCATTGCTCATGACACTATTCAGGTGCGATAAGATGCCCCAACTGCGATCCAATGCCAGATTAATATGATCAAAAGTCATCACATCGGCTAGCGCTTGCTCAGCACTGATATTAGCAGCGCTGTTATGGCTGTCAGTATCTGCGCTCATCTCATCTAAAAATGTATTGGCTGCATCGATGGAACTGATGACATGGCTTTGTAAGGTACTTGGCGAAACGTTGTCAAAATCGACAAGGCGTAAATCTGCAGGAAGGGTTTTCATAAAAGTATCCGATATCTGATCGTAGTGAATGAATTATTATTGAGTAAACGTCGCTTTATATAAGAGATTGGCTTGCCGTGACATCTAGAACATCATTAGCGTTGTGTTATTTTTCTTTTTTTGCTGTCTTATCGATAAGCTATATAAAAGATGGGTTCGTTTGACGAAAATACAACCTAATTATTGACTATATAAAAAGTGAAGCGAGTAGATAGTGAATATTAAACAGGTTTAAAGTCGATCAGTCAGGCTTTTAGAACAATACAGAGTGTTCTACTTACAAAGCGCTATCATTTGCTTGCAAATTAACCCTACAGCGAGTGAGGCTTGACTGCTAGCATCAAGGCAACGGAATAAAAAGATTAAGTACTACTGATAGCAAAAACTATTAATCAGTTGACTCATAGCAAAAATCACAATGTTAAAAGTAAATGATAATAAAACAAGGAGCAATAAATGAAAGCGACTCTCAAAAGTTTACGTGAAACCAAAGCCAATCCTGCGGTTAGTATCTTTGTTAAGACTCATCGCGAGCATCCTGCTAATGATCAAGATCCCATTGCCCTGAAGAACCAATTAAAAGTGGCTGAAGAACGTTTAACCAACGAATACGATAAGCGCACAGCGACGACCATACTCGATAAGATTCATGATAAAACCAAAGGGCTCAATCACAACTTAAATCTTGATACCTTAGCTATTTTTGCTAGTACCGAGGATGTGCAAGTCATCCGTATGCCGATTGACACCACGGAGCGTGTGGTGATTTCACATCGTTTTGCGACTCGAGATTTGGTTCGTGATATGGCAAGCGCGGTGCATTATTACACCTTGGTGCTCACTCGTGATAATGCCCGCTTGATTGAAGCGTCTAATGATCGCGTGGTGAGAGAGTTCGATAAGGACGATGACCTGCAAAAAAATATGGATAATATTCCATTTCCTATTGAAAACAATGGTTTGTATACGACAGGCGACAGTGGCTCAGATCGCTCATCTAATAATGAAAGCAGCTATCTAAAAGAGTTTTTTAATCAGGTGGATAAAAGCGTACAAGAGCTGTGGGGTGAGCACAAAATGCCTTTGGTCGTCGTTGGCGATGCTAAAAATATCGGCTACTATAAAGAAGTTTGTGATCGTCCAGACAACATCATTGCCACAGTGTCAAATGCGACCAATCTAGAAGATGGTAGTGCTCAGCATATTATCAATAGTGTGCAAGAGGCGGTGGAAGGCTATCGTACATCACTGCATCAAGCTGCCATGGGTGAGATTGATAAAGCACGCGGTGCCAATATGTTGCAAACAGATCTACAAGAAGTCTACCGCAGTGCCTTCCAAGGTGCAGGCGAGACGCTTTATGTCCGTCGTGGTTATATAAAATCGGCCAAAATTGATGAAAAGGCACAGACTTTGAGTCTTGCAGATGATGCGGCTTCAGAAGGCGTTACTGATGATGCCATTGGCGAAATCATTGAGCATGTCATTCATAATGGTGGCGAAGCAGTATTTATGCCACAAGATATTATGGGCGAAGATCAGCCAATTGCTTTGGTGACACGCTATTAGTTGATAGATAGTGGCTATTAATTGCTAGCTAGATAGTGCCTATTGATGACAATCCTTTGCGAATTCGCCATTGATAGAAGATAGGTATAATATGGGAGCATTGGTTCGATAAGAATCAATGCTCTTTTTACATTGATGATATATTAAGCCTTTATCTAAAACTTATACTTGATTGCTTTAGGTTGTTAAATGATGCTAAATAACATACCAAATACTCTCATGCTATTTAGCGTCACAGCAATGATAGCCTTTAGCTCCAGTCTCAGTATGGCAGAGACAGATATGAATAATATATCTGTGAGCCATCTATCATGGGGTCAATTGCCGCCTTCTATTCAAAACTATTATCAAATAGACTCTAAAAAAAATAAAATGAGGCTAAAGACCAAAGATATTGTTGCTATTCGTTCTTGGATTGGCACAGTAGGAGAACAGTATTTGGTTCAATTACAGCGTTTCAACTCAACCAATAGCCCTGACGAGCCAGCAGGAGAGGTCTTCACGCATTTATATGTTATAGATGAACAAGAGGCTTTACGAGTATGGCAAATATATGATTATGTACCCTGCGATGGGTTAGATGTAATCGCAGAATTCGCTAAAAACACCGCCGTAGTGACTGATATTAATAATAACGGTGTTGTCGAAGTGAGTGTGCCTTATTATCTCGGTTGTCGTGGTGACGTAAGTTATGATGAGATGAAAGTAATCATGTACGAAGGGCAGCAAAAATTTGCTGTACGTGGTAACTCTGCAATTTGTAACGCCAAGACAGACCAGCCAGTTGATGCTACTGGTTATTACGGTGGTGACTACAAGATTGATGAAAAATTACTACAGCAATCAGCGCTATCAGCTCCTCAAAAATCAGTATTTAGGCGTCACTTGCAATCAGTGTGGCGAGATAATCAATGTTCCATTTATTTTAAGTATGATGACTAATTTTATGACTACCACAACCTCTTTTGTGCTAACCAGCTATAACATTCATAAAGGCATGTCGCCGATGAATCGCCAAGTTAAAATACAAGGTATCGCCCAAGCGCTCGATATTATTGGCTCCGATGTACTGTGTCTCCAAGAAGTGCAAGGTCAGAATCTTAAGCGCAATATGCAGTACAACGAATATCCTGATCAATCGCAACATGAATGGTTTGGTGAGTATTTACAGCTGCAAAATAGCTATGGTAAAAACTCAGAATATGACAATGGTCATCACGGTAATGCAGTATTAAGCCGCTTTCCGCTTGATCCCAAGCATAATGTCAATATTACTGTCAATAAGCTTGAGCAGCGCGGCGTTTTGCACTGCGAAGTACAACCAGTAGGATGGGATGTACCAGTCGTCGTATTGTGTGCGCACCTAAATTTGTTTGAGCGTGATCGCATCAAGCAATATGAAGCCATTGCCAACTATGTCCGCAATGAGATTGCACCTGATCAACCACTGATTTTGGCAGGAGATTTTAATGATTGGAAAAAAATGTCTTGTGATAAGCTGGCTACTAGCTTGGGTATGACCGAAGCTTTCAAGCATTGTCATGGCAAACTGCTGCCAACTTTCCCAGCCAAGCTTCCTGTGCTGAGCTTAGATCGTATTTATGTGCGTAATCTAAGAGTGAAAAATGCATGGGTGCATACGGGCAAACCATGGTCGACACTGTCTGATCATCTGCCGCTCAGTGCGGAATTGGCACATTTATAAATGATTATTAGATAAGCTTAAGTTATTCACTAAAAATAAAATTGAATGCAAAAATAAAGCAATAGATACCTATAAGGATATATAACGATGTCTACTCTTTCTCATAACCCGCTACCAACGACCCAACATGCCGTACTCATACGTGAGTTTGGCGAACCTGAAGTGATGAGCTATCAAGAGGATGTGGCCATTCCTGTGTTAACAGACAATCAGGTATTGGTCAAAGTTGCTTACGTGGGTATCAATCCTGTCGATTACAAAACGCGTCAAGGCAAAGGCTGGGGCGCTGATGCCATTCAAAAAAACAAGTTTGATAAAAATGAGCCTGCAATTTTGGGCTTTGATATGTCAGGCACTGTGGTCGATAGTCGTAGTGAGCAGTTTACTATCGGTACACAGGTCGCTGCCCTGACTTTTCATGGTGGCTGTTATGCAGAGTATGTAGCAGTCGATGCTGACATGCTGGCAAAAGTACCGGATTCTGTCACGTTACAGCAAGCAGGTGCGCTGCCTTGTATTGGACAGACGGCGATACAGTTTGTAGAGTTTGCAGATATTCAAAATGGTGAGCATGTGGTGATAAACGCGCCAGCAGGCGGCGTGGGTCACTTGTTGATTCAGCTGCTCATGGATAAAGTGGCTAAAAACAATATCAAGGTGACTGTTATTTGCTCACCAGAAAAATATGCCAAGCTTGATGAAATAATAGATACCAATCAGCTTACAGGTTGGATTGATTATACCAAAGATGGTGAATTCCCTGAATTAAAGGCAGATGTGCTACTGGATTTGGTCGGTAATGAGGCAGGCGTGCGCGCGCTTAGCGTTCTCAAATCAGGCGGACGCGTGAATGTATTACCAACCATTTGGGTGGATAAACTCAAAGAAGCGGGTAGCCAGAAACAGTTAAAGGTAGCAGGTTATAAGGCGCAGCGTAGTGGTGAAGATATGGTGCGAGTTTTACAGCTCGTTGCAGATGGTAAGCTAACGCTACGTATTCAGCAAACCTATCCATTGTCTGAAGTGGTCGCGGCTCATCATGAGCTACAAAAAGGTGCTGCTTTTGGCAAGATCGTTTTAAAAGTGAGCTAGGACATGTCTTCAATCTGAAGGCATGCGACTAAGTGGGCTAAAAATGGTTAAATCTTTCTAGACTGCATCAAATAGCACTGTTAATATTCCGATATTAACGGTGCTATTTTCCTTGTTTGGCTACCGTTTAGCTCATTTTTATCACCATTTTCAAAACGAGGACGCGCTCTAGCTTAGGGCGTGTCTGCAATTCATTTTACAATGAACGATAGTGCATGCCAGGTAGAGCATTGACTTAAAATTACGAGCTAACTTTTCATATCTAGTAGCGATGCTACGGAAGTGCTTAAGCCTTGCAAACATATTCTCGACAAGATGGCGTAATTTGTACAAATAGCTATCAAACTTTGGGTTAGGTTGTTTAGCATTACTTCTTTTAGGAATGATAGGAGTCATGCCATGCATGCAGGCTTTATCTCTAATAGCTTGTGAATCATATGCTTTATCGGCAATAAAAAAATCAGCTTGACCTATCATTTCAATTAATGCCCCTGCAACTTGACTGTCGTGAACTTCACCCCCAGTGATTTCAAAATTGAGCGGATATCCATCGGCATCACAGGATAAATGTATCTTTGTAGTTGCGCCGCCACAGCTTCGTCCAATTGCTCTATCTTCACCATACCTAGCTCCACTTGCATGCTGGTGACACCGTACATAGCTTCCGTCTGTGAATATCCATTCCGTATCAATTTCTTTGCGTAAGCTAAAAAAAACTCTCCCTTAAACCCGTTTTAGACCAACGATTAAAGCGACTATAAGCGGTTTGCCATGAACATAACTCTTTAGGAATATCACGCCAAGGCGCTCCTGTGCGTAGTTTCCAAAGTATGGCTTCCATGACCTCTCGACTATTTTGAGTCTGATAGCAACCGTGCTCTATCATAGTCGCTTGCAATTGCTCCCAAAGCCTATCTGTTAATGCTTTTCTCGCCATAATTGGTATGTCTCGCATCTTTCAATAGATGCGTTATTGTAGCTATTATTTATAGCTTATCCAATTGAAGACACACCCTATATTAAGTTACATTAATTTAATGCGGTAGCACTTTTCGAAACGTGAGGCTGATTCGCCCTGATGTGACAGTTTTAGTTTTTGTAATGGTATGCATCCAAAAATCCTGCGTATCGCCATGCATAACGATAAGCTGACCGGACTCAAGATATAGCTCAACTTTGACGGGCTTGTTCTTTTGTCTAATAGTTTTATGCTTAAAAACAAATTTTCGCCTAGCACCGAGCGATAAAGAAGCAATAATCGGCTGCGCGCCCAGCTCTTTTTCATCATCGGCATGATAACCCATGCCATCAGCACCAGAGGGATAGTGGTTAAGTAAGCAAGAATTAAAATCAACGTTGATACCAATACTTGATAACTGCTGCTCAATATGTCGTTTTACGTGCAACATCTGCTTTGTCCATGGAATGGCTCGACGCGTCTGTCCAGAGTAATAATAACTGACATCGTTGTCACCCATCCAGACGATTTGGCGAGTGGTAACATGTGTTTTACCAAACAACGTCACGATGTCAGACTGCCAAGGTAGCTCATTTAGTAAATTCTCATACAGAGCGTTAGCCTCAAGAATAACTATTCCTAAGTCATTGACCTGACCATCATAAGGCAATAGGTTATCAGTCGGTGTAGAGGCAAAGAGGTCAGTCATGACTTAGATGGCTCAGCTTATTCATGACTATGATAATGCTCATTGATAACTTGAGCACATAATTCAGGTGCTTCCATCGGCAGTAGATGACCATAATCTAACAAAGATATGATGCTGTCATCAGGGACGAATTTTTGCCATTGTTGTCGCACTTTATGGTTGATAAACAACGTCGGCTTACCAGTGATAAGTGTATAAGGACAGCTTAATTGCTTGAGGGCGGTATCAATATGCGGCGCGCCGAAATAGTTGGCGAGCTCCTGCTCAGGCGCAAATATCAGCGTGTAACTGCCATTGGTATCTTTGGATAAACTTTGCTCTGCAAATACCCGCAAATGCGCATCACTCATTCGCCTATAAGCACGTTGAGCGCGTAAGTTCTCATAATAATCATCGATGCTTGCCCAAGTAGATTGTTTGGTGAGAGTGCTTTTAAACGGTTCGCGACTAAGCAGAAGCTTACGCGGCAATAGATTATAGAGTCGGGCTTGTGGTTTGGTAAACGTCACAGGCTCTATTAAATATAGCTGTGAAAACAGATCTGGGCGCTGGGCTGCAGCGATGGCAGTGGCAGTGGCTCCTTGCGAATGACCAATACCAACGATGGGTTTGTCTTGCGTTTTTTCTAAAAATTCAATAAGTATCTCAGCATCCTGCTCGCGTGTAAGACGACGGCGCTGCGGCTTGTCATACCAATAGCCACGAAGTGCAAGCGAGCTGATTTTGAAGTCAGTTGCCAGCGCATTTAATAAGGGACTATAAGTACCAACGGTAAAACTATTGCCACCATAAAAGTGTGCTGGCACGCGAGAGGCAGTACTTGACTGTATCGATGGCGTAAGCTGGCTAAGGTTATAGTAGCGCGCTTGTTTTCCACTAATATTAATATTTTTTGCAAATGCTTTCATAATGTACACACCTCCTTGTGTCTGATTTTTAATGAAAATTAAGGGTTGTACTTAGCTGTCTTCACCTAAAAATCCGCCACTTTGACGGTGCCACAAGCGAGCATAAACACCGTGTAGATTTAATAATTCATTATGGCTGCCTTGTTCGATAATTTGACCTTTATCCATGACCACCAATCGATCAAGTGCGGCAATGGTAGAGAGACGATGGGCAATCGCAATAACCGTTTTACCTGTCATAATGTCATTCAGGCTTTCGGTAATGGCAAATTCAATCTCAGAGTCAAGGGCGCTGGTCGCTTCGTCCAATAGTAAGATGGGCGCATTTTTTAGCATAACACGTGAGATGGCGATACGCTGACGTTGACCGCCAGAGAGCTTGACGCCGCGCTCACCGACTTGGGTATCAAGTCCTGTATTGCCTTTATCATCATATAAGTCTTTGATAAAGTCCCATGCTTGTGCTTGCTTGGCAGCCGTAATAATTTCTTCATCGGTTGCATCAGGACGACCGTAAGCGATATTTTCACGTACTGTGCGATGTAGCAAAGACGTATCTTGCGTCACCATACCTATCTGCTGGCGCAAAGACTCTTGGGTGACTTCATCAATTGCTTGTCCATCGATTAGGATTTTACCGCTATCAACATCAAAGAAGCGTAACAATAAATTAACCAAGGTAGATTTACCGGCACCTGAGCGTCCAACCAAGCCTATTTTTTCGCCAGGTTTAATGTCCAAATAAAAGTTATCGAGCAGTTTAGTCTTCGTAGTAGGCGTTGCTGATGTTTTCACTGTATCTAAGCTATCGCCTTCAACAGCGTCGCTATCATTCTCATAACTGAAATCAACATGATCGAAAACGATACGACCTTCGGTGACTTTCAAAGCGGGTGCATTGGGCTTATCAACGATTTTTTGCGGTGCTGATAAGGTACGCATGCCATCTTGTACGGTTCCGATACTTTCAAACAGACTGGCAGTCTGCCACATGATCCAACGAGTCAAACCGTTTAAACGTAGTGCCATGGCTGTCGCGGCAGCAATCGCACCGACACCGACCGCGCCTTGTTGCCATAAATATAAGCCAATAGCCGCAGTGCCACTAACCAAAATCACACTGATTAGATGGGTTGATACTTCTAAATAACTGACCCAGCGCATCTGTGCATGGACGGTACCTAAAAATTGCCCCATGGCATTTTTGGCATAACTCAGCTCACGGCGTGAATGGCTAAACAGCTTGACGGTCATGATATTGGCATAAGCATCGGTAATGCGGCCAGTCATCAAAGCACGGGCATCTGCTTGCACAATGGCAGTTTGTTTGAGCTTAGGTATATAGTACCAAATGGTCAGCGCAACCAAGACCAACCAAACAATGAACGGGATTAATAATAGGCTGTCCAGATTAAATAAAATGACACCTGACGTAATAAAATAAACGGTGACATACATAAACATGTCGGTGACGGTCATGACTGTATCACGTACGGCCAGTGCGGTTTGCATTACTTTGGCTGAGACACGTCCAGAGAATTCATCTTGATAAAACTGCATCGATTGCCCAAGCATCCGCTGGTGAAAGCGCCAGCGCATTTGCATGGGAAAGACGCCTTGCAAGGTCTGAAAATGGATGAATGATGACAATGCAATCCATAGCGGACTCATGATCATGACGGCTAGCATGAGCAGTAGCATATCGCCTTTTTCTAACCACAGATTCTGCGGTGTATAGACGCCTAGCCAGTCAACAATATTCCCAATCCAAGCAAATAGCATCGCTTCATAGATGCCAATGCCCGCAGACAAAATCATAAATATCAATAGCCAGCCACGTAAACCGTTGGTACACGCCCACAAGAACTTTAGCATGCCATCACGGGGTGAAGGTAGCGGCATAGGGGTTTCAGGAAAGGCAGGGAGGCGAGTTTCAAAAAATCGAAATAGAGCATTCATAGGCAGTCATAAAACATCAATAGCAGTACGCCAAAATCAACGACATTACTCGTTATTTTGAATCTTTACTTTTGTTATTAGGATTGAGTGCTATTTTAGCAAACTTCCCAATCAGACCTGCATGCTAATTGTAAATTGACTGCTAAAGAGCTACTTGTCAGCAGTCGAATAAAAGCCAATAAATAGATTGCTGTGCAAGAAATACTTTGTTACATTCTATGGATTTATCCCAATTGGCAGTTCGCGCTTTGTCTTCAGTATATGAATGATGAGCGAATAATACCCCCGTAAAATGGCAGTTTAACAAGGTAAGAGCTCATGATATATTTGACGATAGCGGTGCTTTGTAGTGTCGCCGTTTCAGTATTGCTAAAAGTGTTACGACAGAAGAATATAGACATACGCCAGACCATCGTCGCAGGCTATCCGGTGGCTTTTCTGCTGACGTGGTTTTTATTGACGCCAGACGTCAGTGTACTCGGTACGCTTGGCAGTGCATGGGGCATTATTATCGCGCTTGGCATATTGCTACCTGCGGTATTTATTATCCTTGGAAGGGCGATTGAATCTGTAGGAATAGTAGCAACCGATGCGGCTCAGCGGCTATCGTTGATTATTCCTATCGTCGCGGCTTTTTTATTGTTTGGTGAAGTACTGACCGGCACGCGAATATTTGGACTGTTATTAGGCTTTCTAGCACTCGGAGCGTTGATTTATCGTCCGCAGCAGGGTCAGATTAGCAGACAAGCGAAGCATACACCGCTATGGCTGTTTGGCGTATGGGCAGGCTATGGCATTATTGATATCTTGTTTAAGCAAGTTGCCAAGCAGGGCACTGCTTTCCCTCTGACATTATTTGTCAGTTTTGGTTTAGCAGGATTATTGCTGTTTATTTATTTGCTGATTACGCGGGTGCGCTGGCAGGGGAATGCGCTCGCAGCAGGATTGTTATTAGGTGCGCTCAATATGGGCAATATTTATGCTTATGTACGTGCGCATCAATTATTGTCCGAGTCGCCTAGCATCGTCTTTACCGGTATGAATGTCGGTGTCATTGCAGTGGCAACCTTGATAGGGGTCGGTGTGTTTAAAGAGTCGCTTAACCGTATTAATGTATTGGGTTTATTATTAGCCATTTGCTGTGTGGCAGTGCTATTTTTGGCATAGGATTTCGTCTGCATTTATGACTATATTTATTATTTTATAAAAGCGTTAACTTATCAGATATAGGCACAAAGAGCGTCCTATGATAAGGTTGTCTACAAACAGTAAGGCTGATATAAGCCAATAAAAAGCGATTTACTTTGTGACACTTGAACTCAACCAATAACAATAGGACGCACTCTCAATGGAATATCAAAACCAATATAACAAACAGCTACAACGTATTAAAAATAGTTCGGGATTTATCGCTGCCCTCGACCAGAGTGGCGGCAGCACGCCAAAAGCGTTAGAGAATTATGGTGTCACAGGCGATGATTATGACAACGATGAAGCCATGTTCGACCAAGTGCATGAGATGCGAGCGCGTATCATGACTTGCGAGGCTTTTGATCATGAGCGTGTACTTGGGGCGATTTTGTTCGAAGATACTATGGAACGTGAGGTCAATGGCAAACCGACGGCCAATTATCTATGGGAAGATAAAAATATCGTACCGTTTTTAAAAGTGGATAAGGGTTTGGCTGAGCAAATGAATGGCGTCCAAGTGATGCGTCCGATGCCAAATTTAGATTTGCTACTCGATAAAGCCAAAAACTATCCAGTATTTGGTACCAAAATGCGCTCAGTAATTTATGAGCCGAATGTCGATGGCATTGAGCTGGTCGTGCAACAGCAATTCGATGTGGCAAAACAGATACTCTCAAAAGGTCTGATGCCAATCGTAGAGCCTGAAGTCGATATCAACAGTAGCAAAAAACATGAATGTGAAATCATATTAAAGACCAGCATTTTGCACAATCTGGATCGTTTGACTGATGACCAGCAAGTGATGCTAAAACTGACCTTGCCAGAAGAAGCGGGTTTTTACCAAGAGCTAATCGATCATCCAAAAGTGCTAAAAGTTGTGGCGTTATCGGGCGGCTACAGCCGTGGCGATGCTTGTGCTAAGCTCAAGCAAAACCCGAGTATGATTGCTAGTTTTTCACGGGCCTTTACTGAAGGGCTGAGTAAGCAGCAAAGTGATGATGAGTTTGCTAATACTATCAACACATCTATCGAAGAAATCTATGAGGCGTCTAAAGTTTAACAACTATATTTTAGCAAATAGAGTTTAAAAGCTATAATTTAGTGCTCACCGGAATCCCAACAGACAAAATATCTGTTGGGATTTTTCTGTTTATTTGTATTGATTTAGTATCAATTTCAATTTATTATTAGCGAAATTAAGTTCACTTTTATATTGATTGACCGTTAACCTAAATGGATATGTATTGATGAATAAACGCTATCTAAGTTTGGCTTTGGCTTCTATGTTGGCACTTTATGGCTGCGGTGGTGGTAGTGATGGCGGTAATAAAAATAGTGGTAGTACGCCAGAGACGCCAGTCATACCAACGACTAAACCAGATAAGATTGAACCACAAGTACCAGATGTCACTTTTTCTAATGAAATGGCAGCTGAAGAGGACGAAGACGTCGATCAGTACATTCGCGCACCTGCTAGATTCGATAACGAAACTGGGAAAATGTATAAGGTTTTGCCAATTTCTGGTACACATCTTGGAAATTTATATAACGCTGACAGTATTGAAACCACTAGGGTTTTTTATCCTGAAAGCGATAGCTATGTGACGGTCAACAAAGGCAATCTTGCTACCATGGCCTCTTTTGAAGATTTGCTACAAGATAAAAACCCAAGTCTACCTGATATTTTCAACATGCTATCTGGAAATCTTGTAGACACCAGTAGTACTAGTTATAAGCTCTATAAAGGTAAACGTGAAGCTGAGTTTCTTCGCTATACGTGTTCTCGAGCGTTAACGCTTGGTGAGCAAGAGCTATCAATGCAGTCTGAGGATTTATTAAACTTTATCAATCATTTGAACAACAATCCTTTGTGTAAAGAAGATACAGCAGTGCTGGCAGCCAACTTATCTGAGGATAAAAGTAAAGCTCTAAAAGCTCTGGGTGTAACTATTGAACCCTATCTCACTCAAGAAATAGCGTGGGGGAAGACAATGGCATGGATTGGCGTGGCTTATAGTGATGACGTACTTGGCACTACGAGCTCAGTACAGCAAATTATTGATGAGCTATCTCGCAAAGGTATTCACCATATTGGTTTACTCAGTGCGATGGGAGGCACTAACGACAAAGTTATGCTGAGTTCTCTGACAGAAGTAGATGTTGTTTTGGGTAATTTGGATGCTTCAGCAAATGAGACAGATTTTTCAGAACTGAAGTCCAACTTAAATCAAAAACTGGATAGTTATAAGTTTGAAACAATGAATAGAGGCGGACAGAAAGTATGTATGAGTTACAACAGCAACAAAATATTGACATCAAGCTCCTATGAGGCTGAGACAAATATCAAAGGTGAAGTAACACAGTGCGAAGGTTCTGCATACCTCTATATAGATAAACCTGATATTCGCTATAATGAGGAAGTTTATTCTTACGCAGAGTTTTATGAGTACATAAAAGGACTCAATAATGCCCTAGATAATTTTGGCAGTGACAAAGAGTTTTACATTGTTTCCAAGCTAGAATCTGAAGGTATTGATGAAATCCGAAAAATCGAGAAAAAATATCCACTGAATTGAGTATTTAGTTTTTAAAGATGTTAAGAGTTGTTTTAAAAAAAGCTCGAACCTGATTATCAGGTTTGAGCTTTTTTGATGTGCTGCTATATATAGTCAAGGAATTTTAGAATCGCTACAAGGCGACAGACCGCAGATAGTACACTGAGTACATCTAGGGCGGGTAACACCGTAGCGGTTTAAAAGTGCTCTGACTATAGGTTGCCTGCATCTCTCTATATAACTGATGTCCTTCGCTGTTATGTTGATCACTTCAATTAAATAATTAATATCCGTTAGGTCCTCTATTTATGAAATAACTTTTTTATTAGCGGCATCTTTATCTAGTCCTGTCGCATAATCTCGCACGTTCTGAGTGATTTTCATTGAGCAAAACTTAGGGCCACACATCGAGCAAAAGTGTGCCGTCTTATGCGCGTCTTTTGGTAAGGTTTCATCATGGAACTCACGGGCGGTATCTGGGTCGAGCGCCAGATTGAACTGGTCGTCCCAGCGGAATTCAAATCGGGCTTTAGATAACGCATTATCACGTGCCTGCGCACCGGGATGACCTTTAGCCAAATCAGCCGCGTGGGCTGCGATTTTATAGGTGATGATACCGTCTTTAACATCTTTTTTATTAGGCAGACCTAAATGCTCTTTTGGCGTCACATAGCACAGCATTGCGGTGCCAAACCAGCCGATCATTGCCGCACCAATCGCACTGGTAATATGGTCATAACCAGGTGCAATATCAGTGGTTAGTGGCCCTAAGGTATAAAAAGGTGCGTCGGCACAAACTTCTAATTGCAAGTCCATATTCTCTTTAATACGGTTCATTGCCACGTGTCCCGGACCTTCTATCATCACCTGTACATCATGCTTCCACGCCACTTGGGTCAACTCGCCAAGGGTACGCAGTTCACCAAATTGTGCTTCATCATTAGCATCTTGCAAACAGCCTGGACGCAAGCCATCGCCTAGACTAAACGCCACATCATACTGCTTCATGATTTCACATATATCTTCAAAATGAGTGTATAAAAAACTCTCTTTATTATGAAACATGCACCACTGCGCCATGATAGATCCGCCACGCGAGACGATGCCCGTTAGGCGTCCTGCAGTCAGTGGCACGTACTCTAATAGCACACCTGCGTGAATGGTGAAGTAATCAACACCTTGCTCTGCTTGCTCAATGAGCGTATCGCGGAATATCTCCCACGTTAAATCTTCTGCCACGCCATTGACTTTTTCGAGTGCTTGATAAATAGGGACGGTACCAATCGGCACTGGCGAGTTACGAATCAGCCATTCACGCGTTTCATGAATATGGTTACCAGTGGATAAATCCATAATGTTGTCTGCACCCCAACGTGTTGCCCACGTCATTTTAGACACCTCTTCATCGATAGAAGAACCTAGTGCTGAATTACCGATATTGGCATTAATTTTCACTAGGAAATTACGCCCAATAATCATCGGTTCAGATTCTGGGTGGTTGATGTTGTTTGGGATAATTGCGCGACCTGCAGCCACTTCACTCCGCACAAACTCAGGGGTAATAACGGTCGGCGTATTGGCACCAAAGCTTTCACCGTCATGTTGACGCATATCGGTCAACTCATGCTGCTTTTGCGTTTCGCGAATGGCGATGTATTCCATCTCAGGGGTGATGATGCCGCGGCGTGCATAGTACATCTGCGTGACGTTGCCAGCTTTGCCATCGACATCTTTGGCGCGGCGAGGTTTGTCGATATGAGCAAATCGTAGATTGGCAGTACTGATATCGCGGGCGCGTGCCACTCCGTATGAACTAGACAGTCCACTTAATTGCTCGGTATCACCGCGCTCAGAAATCCAACCTTCACGCAGCTTTGGTAAGCCTTTGGTCAAATCAATCTCGACGTTGGGATCGGTATAAACGCCTGATGTGTCATACACATAGAATGGTGGGTTCTGTTCCCATTCGTTCTCAGAAACGCCTTGTATAGGAGTGGGGTCAAGGGTGATTTCACGCATGGGTACTTGAATATCGGATCTAGAGCCTTCGATATAGACTTTACGGGAGGCGGGGAGTATGCGGTGTAAATCGCGAGCGTCTTCTTCGAAACGAGCATCACTGGCACTGCGGTGAGCAGGGGTCTTTAACGCGTCTGTCTTAGAAGGTTTTTGAGAAGGAGAAGTGGCTAATAAATTTGTCATATGCTGTCCTAGCGTGTTGGTTTTTGAACAAAAGCAACACCGCCAGTAGCTGCGGGGGTAGCATTTGTAATCCAGACAAATTCAGCTTATGAGCATCAGCCTACGACCAAACAATATAGTCACGGATGATGCTCATCAAACGTTGGACGCAGCTTTATATCAGTCTTCACTACTTAACAGTACATCACGCACATTAAGGGAGTAATGAGGATAAAAAAGGCATTTCTACGCGTCCTTTGCCATAAATAACAAAGTGCTTAAGACTTCCCTGCGTCGGTACTAACCGCATCAGGTTCGGCGGGTGATCTCTCAGCGAATGTATAAAGGCGACTACTTTAATAAAGCAAGCTTAAAAGTAAGCCGATAATACACCGCACCCCGAGTCTGTCAGTGTTGTAAATCACCTCAATACTAACAAAGTTCTGCAATGAGGGCTAATGATATTTAGATGAAAATATCAGGCTTTGAGTTTGAGGTTCGATGTTTTTATGAGAACGACTCTAGAGTACCAGTGATTGAAATCACTTGATATTACTGAGCTGTAGATAGCTTATCTAAATATTATGTAAAGCGAATGGAAGATTCTGGAGGTTGTCATTAAACTGTCATAAAGATTTGGCAAGATAGCACGCATGTCACAAACAATGCTTTTTTGTATCGTTGTTAAACTTTAGGAGTCCTACATGCGTTATTCGTTATTAGCAGTGGCCGTTAGTTGTACATTAGTGCTTACGGCATGTAATAAATCGACTGAAACGACAGAGCCAGCTGCGGATAGCAGTAGCGCTGTCACCACCACTGAAGCAACCACTCAGACAACATCTGCTTCTACAACAGGTTTTAAATCTGCTGAGAATATCGCTATGAATATCACGGGTGCAGGGGCATCGTTTCCGCAGCCTATCTATGCTAAATGGTCTTACGACTACAACGCTGCTACCGGTGGTCAAGTCAATTACCAGTCGATTGGCTCTTCTGGTGGTATCAAACAAATCGAATCAAAAACAGTCGATTTTGGGGCGTCTGACGCGCCGATGACGCCTGAAGAGCTAGACGCAGCAGGCTTGATTCAGTTTCCGACGGTTATCGGTGGCGTCGTGCCAATCGTCAACATCGATGGTATTGAGCCAGGCGCGTTGAAATTAGACGGTGCAATGTTGGCAGACATCTATTTGGGTAAAATCAGTAATTGGAATGACCCTGCCATCAAAGCCATGAACCCAGATTTGACTTTGCCTGATGCCGCTATTACGACGGTATTCCGCTCAGACGGTTCAGGGACAACGTTTAACTTTACGGATTATCTAGCCAAAGTCTCGTCAGACTGGAAAGACACAGTTGGTGTTGATAAAACAGTCAAATGGCCAACGTCTGCGACTGGTGCAGGTGGTAAAGGTAACGAGGGGGTTTCAAGCTACGTAAACCGTATGAAAAACTCTATCGGTTATGTGGAATATGCTTACGCTAAGCAAAACAACATGTCACATACTGCATTGAAAAACGCTGCTGGCAACGTCGTTCAGCCATCTGCTGAGACATTTGCTGCGGCAGGTGATATCGACTGGTCACAGCAAGCAGGCTTTTATAAAGTCATCACCAACTCTGAGACTGAGCAAGCATGGCCGATCGCTGCTGCGACTTTTATCTTGGTACATAAGCAACCAGAGAATCCTCAGCAAGTGGCTGGCGTGTTGAACTTCTTTGATTGGGCTTATACCCAAGGCGACGATGATGCCATGGCACTCGATTACGTACCATTCTCTGATACGGCCGTTGCCTTATTCAAGGAAAAATGGAATGAGGTAAAAGGCAGTGATGGACAGCCTGTTTATAAGCCTGCTCAGTAACCTATCCATGCTAATCATGAGTCAATAATTTTCTAATTATCCTCTCGAATAACTATTCTCCGGTAGTGATTTGAGAGGTTTTATCACAGCAAATTTGATGACAAGTTTGTTGTGATAAAACCGAATGAATGCTTCTACTATTTTGACTTGATTCTATTTAATGCTGAGACACTTATGAATGATTTAAGGTCCCAACTGGCTAAACAAAAGCGCTATGACTTATTGTTTGTGAATGCTACTAAGGCTTTTGCCATACTGGTACTCTTATCGTTGGGCGGCATTTTAGTCTCCTTGATCATCGGAGCGTGGCCGAGCATTCAAACATTTGGTCTTGGATTTTATACCAGTAATAATTGGGATACGGTCGCCAATGAATACGGTGCTCTTGCCCCTATTTATGGCACGCTAGTAACGTCATTTATAGCTATTCTCATTGCAGTACCAATCAGTTTTGGCATTGCCATATTTTTGACCGAGATGTGCCCAACCTTCCTCAAAAAACCACTTGGTATCGCCATTGAGCTATTGGCTGGTATCCCTTCTATCATTTACGGTATGTGGGGTTTGTTTGTCTTTGCACCTTTCTTCGGTGATCACATTCAGCCATGGTTTATCGAGCATATAGGGCCATTGCCTATCATCGGTAAGCTATTTACTGGTGCACCAATGGGACTGGGTATGTTTACGGCATCCCTTGTACTCGCCATCATGATCATTCCATTTATCGCCGCTACCATGCGCGACGTCTTCTCTGTTGTGCCAGACCTGCTTAAAGAATCAGCATATGGTATGGGCGCAACGACGTGGGAAGTCATGTTCAAGATCATTTTGCCATATACCAAAGCTGGCGTGGTTGGTGGCGTGATCTTAGGATTGGGTCGGGCATTGGGTGAGACGATGGCAGTGACTTTCTTGATTGGTAATGCCTTTAACATCAGTCCGAGTCTATTTACCTCTGGTGTCACCATTACCTCAGCTTTAGCCAACGAGTTTGCCGAAGCGTCGAGTGAGCTACATTTGGCTTCCTTATTACATTTAGGCTTAATCTTATTTGTCATCACCTTCATTGTACTATCTCTAGCAAAACTCATGCTCATGCGCATGGATCACAAGGCAGGTAATCGGTAGGCGTTTGACAATCTCGATAGGTGTTTTACGGATTTATTGGACATCAATAAACATTGATAGATATTGATAAAAGATATGGGAAATAAATAGTATGGCTGCTAACAATGCGATCAATGCACCACTACCGACTCAGCCAAACAGCGCTAGCCGCTACAACCAAAGTCTTTATAACAAGCGCCGTTTGACCAACAAGTTAGGTCTAGGCTTTGCCATGTCGGCGATGGTTTTTGGACTGTTTTGGTTGTTTTGGATATTGTTGACGCTCTTTGTTGAAGGATTTCAAGGTATTGTGCAGCTGCCTATTTTTACTGCTGATACACCGCCACCGATGAGTGCGGGCGGGCTGCGTAACGCCATTGTCGGTTCAGTAATGCTCGCGTTTTCAGGATTGTTCATCGGTGCCCCTATTGGTCTTATGACCGGCATTTATTTATCTGAGTTCGCTCAAGGCAGTATGCTTGGCAAGGTAACGCGTTTCTTAAATGATATTTTGCTATCTGCGCCCTCGATTGTGATTGGTCTCTTTATTTATGCGCTGATGGTAAAAGGTCAAAGTTTCTCTGGTTGGGCAGGCGCGTTAGCATTGGCATTAATCGTTATTCCTGTGGTCGTGCGTACCACTGAGAATATGCTCAATCTGGTTCCTAATAGTATTCGTGAAGCGGCTTACGCACTTGGTACACCTAAGTGGAAAATGGTGACTCAAGTAACGATTAAGGCGGCTAGAGCAGGACTGACCACTGGGGTGTTATTGGCATTTGCTCGAATCACTGGTGAGACAGCACCGTTGCTATTTACGGCGCTTAACAACCAATATTTCAGTACAGATATGGGTCAGCCTATCGCCAACTTACCCAATACCATCTATCAGTTTGCGATGAGTCCTTATGATAACTGGCATACCTTAGCGTGGGCGGCAGCGTTGCTGATCACGACCTCTGTCTTGGTATTAAATATTTTGGCGAGATTCATCGGTAGTAGAGGTCAGGCTAAATAAAGACTGATGGTAAATTAAGGCTTGTCCTAGATTACCTCGAGCATTTACTTCCATTTATATTCATTGAGCTGGGTTGGAACACATTATGAATGACGTCATGAGCAAAATCCGTACAAAAAAGCCTGTCGATAAATTCAATGCGGCAGATAAATTTAATCCAACAACAGACAGTTTATTAAACAGACCGATGTCGACGGCAGCACAAATGGAGCAGCCAGATATTGCCAGCCTAACCAAACAGACGCTTCATGATATTCCCAAAAACATGCCTGCAGCAAAAATGCAAATTCGGGATCTGAATTTTTATTATGGTGACTTTCAGGCGCTAAAAAATATCAATATCGATATTCCTGATAAAAAAGTCACTGCTTTCATTGGTCCTTCAGGTTGCGGAAAATCGACGCTGTTGCGTACCTTTAATCGGATGTATGACTTATATCCGGGTATGCGGGCAGAAGGCAATATTAATCTTGATGGCAACAATATCTTGGGCAAAGACGTCGATGTCAATTTGCTACGCGCCCAAGTCGGTATGGTCTTTCAGAAGCCAACCCCATTCCCGATGTCAATCTATGACAATGTCGCCTTTGGGGTACGCCTTTATGAAAAGTTGAGCAAGGCTGAGCTGGACAATCGGGTAGAGTGGGCACTTAAAAAGTCCGCATTATGGCCAGAAGTGAAAGGCAAATTAAAAGCGTCAGGGCTTTCGTTGTCAGGCGGTCAGCAGCAACGCTTGTGTATTGCGCGTAGCGTCGCGACCAAGCCTGAAGTGTTATTGCTTGATGAGCCAACATCAGCGCTTGACCCTATCTCGACAGGTGCGATCGAAGATTTGATTGAAGACTTAAAACAGGATTACACCATTGCTATTGTCACGCATAACATGCAACAGGCTGCACGAGTGTCTGACTATACCGTCTATATGTACTTAGGCGATATGATTGAGATGGGCGAGACCGACCAGATATTTACCAAGCCTGCCCAAACCGCCACGGAAGATTATATTACGGGTCGTTATGGCTAACATCGCGGTCTGAGCAAGGACGACGTGCTCGATACGTTCAATAAGATATCGTGAGCCAATCTGTTCGACTCAACAGCCACACCGCGCTACCAAAATATGGATTTTAGGGAATACCTCTTATGCAAAGCGATAAGCATATCTCCAAAAGTTTTGACCAAGACCTTGATGAAGCTATCCGTCTATTTCTATACATGGGTGATAGCGCGGCCAACCAAGTGGCGAAAGCGATCCATGCGCTTATCGATAAAAATGAGACACTGGCGCAAGAGGTGATTGATATGGACTTTGATATCAATCGAATGGAAGTCGAGTTGGATGAGCATATCTTGCTATTGGTCGCAAAACGTCAGCCCGCCGCCAGTGATTTACGCTTGGTCATGTCCATCAGTAAAGGCGTGGTTGATTTAGAACGCATCGGTGATGAAGCCGTGAAAATCGCTCAGATGGCCAAAAAAATTGCGGCACAAGGTAAACTGTCATATGGCTATGCAGAAGTTCAACATCTTAGCAATCAGGTTCGTTTGATGCTGCACAATGCGCTAGAGGCATTTAGCCAATCGAATGCTGAGCAAGCGTTTGAGGTCATGCGTAACGATAGCATGGTCAATGATGAGTATCAGTCAGCCATCCGTGCTTTGATGACCTATATTATGGAAGATTCACGGCACGTTTCAAAAGTCATCAATATTATGTGGGTATTGCGCGCGCTTGAGCGGGTGGGCGATCATGCACAAAATATTGCAGAACTGGTGATTAACTATATTAGTGGGCAAGATGTGCGTCATTCCGACTATGCGCTGGTCGAAAAAGCGGTGCAAGAAGCCAATGACCGTATGGCGGCGCGCCAAGTCAGCACCCTGTCTGTCGCTAAATCTGCCACTAAACCTGCCGTCAAGTCAGCCACGGATTTTGTAGACTCAAACGGTGATGAGGGCTGAAAAAAACAGTTCATCGTAAATTTTACATCCAAAAAAACGCGCGATATTAAATAGCGCGTTTTTTATTTTATGGCAATAATAAAAAATAACTAGCTCTCTGGCGTCCAACCTTGTGCACGCTCATAATCTTCATTATCTAAAAATTTATCCCGTTGTTCAGTGAGGAATTTTTTGGCAGCAGGATCTAACATGCTTAGATGGTTTTCGTTAATCAGCATCGTTTGCTGTTCAAGCCATTCTTTCCACGCTTTGTCAGATACCGTTTCCTGTAGCTCCTGACCTTTTTTATTAGGAAAAGGCGGGTGCGGCATTTTTGGCAATTCCTGCTGATACTTACGGCAAAATACCGTATTGGCTTGCGGATTAAAAGTCTCAGTCATGAGGCGTTCCTTATTATGGTTTAGTTATTATAAAAATATGTTATTGAATCACTCATGAGAATAGTGATACCAAACCCAAAAAGTAAGATTGGCTGTGTCAAACTCGCTTAGCCTACAAGGCGTAGTACTTTCACGCGTTTTCCTTGCTACTCTAATTTCTGTGAATGGTATTAGTTAGCACTTATTCAGCATAAGTGACTTAAATATTATTAGCTGAATTTACTTTACCTCATCATGGTATCAAAAACACCCGCAGCAGGGGCGGGTGTTTTTTATGGTAGAAGCTGTCTGGTCAACAATGCGCTTTTACGCGAATACTTCTAAACGGCTGCGACCGCGAGCAACGGCTTGCTTAACTTGATTTGGCGCTGTACCACCCAGATGGTCACGAGCTGCTAATGAGCCTTCTAACGTTAGATAGTCAAATACATCATCACCGATAGCATCGCTAAATTGCTGTAGCTGCGCCAATGACAAATCGCTTAAATCAACGCCCTCGGCAATACCCAAAGCAACGGCATTACCCACCACTTCATGAGCATCACGGAATGCAACACCTTGGCGTACCAGATAATCTGCAAGATCAGTCGCAGTCGCATAGCCTTTCATCGTAGCGGCGCGCATGTTTTCTTTATTTGGAGTGATATTCGGTAACATATCAGCAAAAGCCAATAAACAGCCGGTAAGCGTATCGACGCAATCAAACAGCGGCTCTTTGTCTTCTTGGTTGTCTTTGTTATAAGCCAGTGGCTGGCTTTTCATCAGGCTAAGGAGTGTCATCAATTGGCCAAAAACACGTGCTGCTTTACCGCGAACCAACTCTGGCACATCAGGATTCTTCTTTTGCGGCATGATGGATGAGCCAGTACAGAAGCGATCAGGGATTTGCACAAAGTTAAACTGCGCTGACATCCATAGGATAATCTCTTCGCTCATCCGTGACATATGCATCATAAGGATAGACGCGGCTGAGGTGAACTCAATCGCAAAGTCACGATCTGAGACAGCATCAAGCGAGTTTTGGCAAATACCTTCGAAACCCAGTAATTCAGCAGTAATGGTACGATCGATGGGGAATGTCGTGCCAGCAAGGGCAGCACTACCAAGTGGCATTTGATTAATACGGCGGCGCGCATCGACCAGACGTTCGGTATCGCGATATAACATCTCAAACCACGCCATGACGTGATGACCAAAGCTCACTGGCTGCGCCGTTTGTAAATGCGTAAAGCCAGGCATAATAGTGTCAGTATGCTGCTCAGCCAAATCAAGCAAACCACTTTGCAAGCGTACTAATAAGGCAATGATATTATCAGTCTCTTCGCGTAGCCAAAGACGAATATCGGTGGCAACCTGATCGTTACGGCTACGACCCGTATGCAGTTTTTTACCAACTGCGCCGATGATGTCAGTCAAGCGCGACTCAACATTCATGTGCACGTCTTCTAGCGCGATTGACCATTTAAACTCGCCAGCCTCAATCTCGCGCAGTACCTGATGCAGACCATCAATAATGGTGGCTACTTCGTCAGCGGTCAAAATGTCACATTCTTTAAGCATGGTCGCGTGGGCGATTGAGCCTTGAATATCGTGACGCGCAAAGCGTTGGTCAAAGCCAACAGAGGCGGTGAAGGCAGCGACAAAGCTGTCCGTCGCTTCACTGAAGCGTCCGCCCCACATCTGCTGGCCTTGGCTGTTTGAAGGACTGCTTACAGGGTTGTTTTGTGCAGCGTTATTTGTTATCGGAGCATCTGTGCTAGAATCAGAGACAGATGGGTTTACATTTGATTCGGGACTACTAGGTTTTGAAGAATTGGCGTTCATATCGGTACAAGACAAGTCAGCAGAATAAGAGCTCAAGTATAGCAAAGGATGAGGTTGCCTTACTAGCGGAGCGCTTAGAGTTTTTTATTCCCAAGCTCATGGAAGTCATGAAGCCTTGGCAGTGGTTCATTTATATCTTTTTTTGGTCACTATTTGTCACGGTAATAAATCGCTATGATATTGCCACGTGGTCAGATTTTTTGATTCAGCTGTTTAGCAGAGTCCTGCAAAACACCTTGAGTATTATTCCTTCCTTATACCTCATTGATTATTTGCGCCCCATTTTTAAGGGCATGAGCATACCTAAAGCCAGCATGTATGTGCTTGCCTTACTCATGGTGGCATCTACCATATCCATGATTTTAGTCATGCTGGTAATGATTAATGTTGGTTGGTTTGAATATGACCGTCAAACTTTTATTCTAAATATATTGTTTGATGCGGTGATTGGTGGTGGCTTTACCTTAGTGTTCTTACTGTATTTTTTACGCCGTTATCGTGAGACGAATGCGCTCAAACAATCGTTTGAGCAGAAATTGAGTGCACAAAATGATGTGATCAAAGCACGAATCGCTCCACATTTCTTCTTTAATACCATCAATACCCTTGTGTCACTGATAGAGTCCAATCCAGCAAGAGCTTCCGCTTTATTACAGCACGTTTCTGCCTTATTCCGTGCCAGTTTCAATGGGGCACGAGAGATTAGCTTTGAAGAAGAAATTGCTCTTTGTGAGCACTATCTAGCGATTGAGTCTAGCCGCTTAGCGGATAAGCTTGAAGTGAGTTGGCAATTGCCTGACGAAGATGTCATGTATGACATGGTGATTACCGCCTTGACCTTACAGAGCGTGCTAGAAAAAATGCTGCTGAATGTGGTGGAGATGACCACTGAAACAATTTATATCAATATTAGAGTCACTTGGCAGCAGCATCGGGTTGTGATTACGATTGGTGTCGAGCTGCCGAAAAAAACCATGATTATTAACCATGATTTACGTCAGCACATGAACTTTTATATTCAAGCGGAACGTTTACGGGCTTATTTCGGCCAAAGTGCGGATATTAAAAGTAGCGTTACCAGTAGTCAAATTATTACTGTGATCGACTATCCGCTGCAAGATGTTAGTTTATGACCGTTTTTTTGGGGCTTACTTTTTTATTTTATTTCTCAAGGAATAGGTATGGCATACTTATTGCACCATCTTTATAGCTAAGGGGTTGTTTTACTTTATATTTAGCCATGATTCCCCATAAAAATTATTATCGATAAATGCATCGCAATAAAACTCAATGCACAAGGCTATCAACGTCAATATAGCCAGTTATTGTTTTATGAAATAATTAAAGGTTTTTATGCTAAGTGATTGGTAATGAGTGCTAATATGTTGGTAAGGCCATTGAAAAAAATACTAAGTTTATCCTGGGATTGGAGTTTGCATGCGTATCGTAGTTTGTGATGATGAGCCACTAGCACGTGAGCGTTTGGTTAGAATTGTACAGGAGTCAGGTCATCAAGTCGTTGCTCAAGCAACCACGGGTGCAGAAGCCATTATCGCTGTCAAAACTCAGCAGCCAGACATCATATTATTAGATATTCGTATGCCTGAGATGGATGGGGTGCGCTGTGCGCAAGAGCTTGCCAAACTTGAGCATCCGCCAGCCATTATATTTGTCACCGCTTATGATCATTATGCCATTGCCGCGCTAAAAGCCAATGCGATTGGTTATTTATTAAAGCCTGCCAATAAAGACGAGTTACTAGAAGCACTAGATAAAGCGAAAAATTTGAACGCGGCGCAGTTAAATGAGATTCGTAAACTCGAAGACCCAACAGCGCGTCCAGTACGTGAGCATATCGCTGCTCGTACTCACCGAGGCGTTGAGCTCATCAAGCTCAAAGATATCTATTATTTTACCGCCGATCAAAAGTACGTCAAAGTCCGTCACAAAGATGGCATTGTCCTGATTGATGAGACGCTAAAAGAGCTTGAACAAGAATTTGAGGATCGGCTGTTTCGAGTACACCGTAATGCCATCATCAACCTTAGCTTTTTGGACTTTTTAGAAACGTTGGATGCAGGACAATATCAAATACGCTTTAAAGGCATTGATGAGACACTTGCGGTTAGCCGTCGTCACTTACCTGCATTACGTGAGAAGATTCAAAGCATGTAAGCTGCGGTTTGTATAGTGAAATAACAGCAAAATAACCGTGAAATAATCATCCCATATCATCAAACCCTTATTTATGCTTAAATAGGGGTATTTTTTTGCGTCAGCATTGACTATATATGGTTTATATCGCCCATTTTTTGTGGAAAATTTGCAGTATTGCTTAATACTGACCTGCATAGTACTGACGTGAACAGTATCGAATTTATTGAGGCCCTTTATGAGTAATCCGCAGCAAACTGCTTTGACTACCTTGAATATCGCCACGCGTCAGAGCCCTTTAGCACTATGGCAAGCTGAGCATATCCGTGCTCGTCTACTAGATTTGTATCCTGAATTGACGATTAACTTGCTAAAAATTGTCACTAAGGGTGACAAGATTTTGGACACACCTTTGGCTAAAATTGGCGGTAAAGGTTTGTTTGTCAAAGAGCTTGAGCAAGCACTATATGACAAACAAGCGGACATCGCGGTACATTCATTAAAAGACGTACCGATGCAGCTTCCAGAAGGCTTGATGCTGGGCGTCTATTGCAAACGCGCCTCACCGACTGATGCTTTTGTGTCTAATACCTATAATAGTATTGATGAATTGCCGCAAGGGGCAGTTGTTGGCACGTCAAGTTTGCGTCGTCAGTGTCAGCTTAAAGCCTATCGCCCAGACCTACAAATCAAAACCTTACGCGGTAACGTCGGTACACGTTTGGGCAAGCTAGATGCTGGCGAGTACGATGCGATTATTTTAGCGACCAGTGGTTTGCAGCGTATCGAGCTGGATGAGCGCATACGCGGCGAGCTTGATATCAATGCCTGCCTGCCTGCGGTTGGTCAAGGCGCCTTAGCGATCGAATGCCGCGAAGGTGATGATGAGGTGTTAAAATTACTGGCACCACTGAATGATGATAAAGCTCGTATCCGTCTCATTGCTGAGCGCGCGCTGAACCGTCACTTAGAGGGTGGCTGCCAAGTGCCGATCGCCGCTTATGCCGTGTTACAAATGGCGGATGAAATGAGCATCAACAATGATGATAACGGTGACAATGGCAATAACGACAACGGCAATGTGTTATGGCTGCGTGGCCGCGTCGGTCAAGCGGATGGCAGTGAGCTGCTAAAAGCAGAAAAACGCGTCACGTTGATTGGCACACAAGCCGAGCAAGAAGTACAGGCTAATCAGCTTGGTATCGATGTTGCCAATATACTGCTTGCCGATGGCGCGGGTGATATCTTATCCGCGATTTATCATCCTGAATAACAGGCCAGTATTTTGATTATCTTAGTCATAGCCCCAGTATTATTGATGCTAGGGCTATCGTTAAGCCAATTCTATCAGTCTTTTGTCATGGTACGTCTATGTCATCAACATTAAATCACGCCCAGCTTATTGCTAACAGTCAATCAAATAATGAGTCATCACCCACGCAAGTAGTCATCAATACTCGCCCAGTAGAGCGTGCCGCTGCATTGACAGATCATCTACAAGCAGCAGGGCTGACGGTGGTAGAGATACCGATGTTGACGTTACAATCGCGCCCAACGACTGAGCAAGACATGATGCTGATGCGGCAGTGGCTAGCAGGCGATTATAAGGCGCTTGTGATTGTTAGCCCAACGGCGGCCGCTTCAGGACTGGCTGTTTGGCAAGCGCTTGAAGATAAGCGTCAAGCTCAAAACCATGACGATGACAATGACAGTAATAATGAGCGAAAAGATATAGCAATTAATGCTCTGCAAGCTCCGAGCTACTTGATTGCCGTGGGTGAAGCGACCGCGTCGGTGTTAAACAATGCCAAAATCGAGGCGTCGAACTATCAAGTACTTCAGCCTCACATTGCCAATAACGAAGGTATGCTAGCGATGCCTGAGATTGAGCGTTTGCAAGCAGGTGACAAGTTGCTCGTGTGGCGTGGATTGGGTGGTAGGCGATTATTGGTCGATACGTTGCTGGCACGCGGTGTGCATATCGATAGCATTGCTTGGTATGAGCGCATAATGCCAGTCGATGCGCTGGCTCAATACGAGCAGTGGCTACAAGGGTTTCTAGCTCGCAATGGTATGCAAGATACATCAGCTAGTCAGCCAAAGCCAATCGTTGTGGTCAGTAGCGGTACAGCCTTTGAGCATTGGGAAAGCATCGTTCGGGCTGTAGCAGAAAAGGCATTAAAGCAACACACAGCCAGAGAAAACCCCGCTATTTTGCCCTATAAATTGTCAGACTTTTCTTATGTGGTGTTGGGTGAGCGCTTAGCTAATATGGTCGCTGAGCAGCAGTTAAGTTATTGGCGTGTGGAAGATTTGGCGCCAGAAACCATTCTTGCTGCTATCCATGCTAAAGCCTGTTAAATGTATAAATGTACCAACCGATGATCTGTCCTTATCTATTATGTTTCACTTTTTATTTATTCGCTTTAAACCTGTTTTAACCAAAATAACGGTGCTGCCTTATGTCAATCAATTCTGAATCGTTATCTCAGGAACCTTCTGCTACTCAGCAGCGCCGACAAGCAAATGTGTTTTTGTTGCGCCTGCAGTGGTTGGTTATCTTGTTGCTTATCGCGGCCCTATTGTGGCTCTACATCAGCCAGCAGCGTTTCCAGCATAGTGTTAATGAGCGTTTGCAAAGCAACGAGCAAGTCGTCAGCCGTCTGAATGAGATGGATGACCGTCTATTTGCGATGAGTCAGCAGACGCTGCCAGAGCCTCGATCTGCCGCCAGTAGCCAAGCACAAAACCAGTTAGATTTATTGCGTATTCAGATACAAGCCGCTGATAGATTGTTGGCAGACAATAACGACAGTGCAGCGATTGATTTGTTGCGTGGTCTACATTGGCAGCTTTCGCAAAGCAGCAATGAGATTGCTCCAGCGCTAACGGTTGTGATCAAACAAAGCTTGATAAAAGACATCGAACGTTTGCAGGCGAGCAGCACTCAGCCCAGTCCTTGGCAGCTACAAAACCTCGCCATCCAAAATATTCAAGAGTTTTTGCACAGCTATGAGCGTGTGAGTAGCGAGGCGACACCGCACGATAGCGCTGATAATAATATGAGCCTCTCGCGCAAACAACTGACCATTCACGAAGTGATTATGACCTTAAATCTGGCCAGTCAAGCCAGTAATATGCGCGAACAAGAGCAGCTGGTTGGTTATCTGCGTCAAGCACGAAATCAACTACAAACCTTGGTGCCGAAGTCTGCTATTCCTCAAGAGTCAGCGCCAAAGGCAGCCATGACTAATACTGAAAACGCCTCTAATGATGCGTCCGTAGGCAAAAAGCAAACCTCTACCGACAAGAACCTACCAACCAGATCCTCTCCGACAAATATCGGAGAAGTCATAGATTGGTTAGATAAATTGATTGCCAATGCACCGAAACCAACGCCATTGTTGACCACTCAGATTTTGGATAAATCTCAGCGTTAGTGGTTCATTGGATGTTGATTGATAGATTTATGAATACAAAAATAAGAGAAGTGACGTTATGGACAGTTTGAATCAAGCAGCACATGCAGCCTCCAATATCGCAGATAATCATCCTGACGAATTGTCACATTATCCCATTATTCATCACCAGCCCATTCACTGGGGCGAGATGGATGCGTTTAACCATTTAAATAATGTGATTTATTACCGTTACGCTGAATCAGCACGAATTGGCTATTTGCAGGCGCTAGGTATGTTTGATGGTAGTATGGTGACGGTATTGGCACAATCAAGTTGCCAGTATTTACGCCCAGTGACTTATCCTGATACTTTGCTATTAGGAGTGCGCTGTCAGCGTTTAGGGAATACGAGTATCGTGATGGAATATAGCTACTATAGCACCGCGCAAGCAGCCATCGTCGCGACGGCTGAGGCAGTCGTGGTACGTCTCGATAGTGAGGGAAAGCGTAAGTTAGCTTGGACAGAGGAAGAGCGCGCTCGGCTATTGGCATTAGAAGCAAAAGTTGGTCATATACCGAAGCTTTAGCACTGAATATTAAATAAATGAAAAAAAGGCACGCTAACGTTATGTTAGCGTACCTTTTGCTATGTGGCTGATATCGAATCAATCAGTCAAATATTAATCTTGCTTTGGCGCATGTACGAAATCGATGACGTTCAAATCAAAGCCTGATAATGCGTAAAACTTCATGGGTGATGATAATAAACGCATATCACGAACGCCTAAATGACGCAAAATCTGTGCGCCAACACCAATGCTGCGATACGGCTGCTGGGTAATGGTCGATTGCGATTCATTGTCTGCCGCTTTGTCTAACGCCTCTCCTAAATCTATTGGCTGGTTGCTACCAATCCAAACTAATACGCCGCGATCTGAATTACTAATTTCCTCCAGCGCTGAGCGTACGCTCCAGCCACTACGACCCGTCATATCATTTTTGGCAGCAAACAAGTCGCGTAGTGGGTGAAAACCATGGACACGGACAGTGCTGACGCCTTCGCTCACATCGCCTTTTACCAAAGCCAAATGCGTTTCATCAGCGCCAAATTCGCGGAAGCGATGTAGCGTAAAGGTGCCGTATTCCGTTTCAAAAGGACGCGACTCAATTTCTTCTACCGTTTGCTCGTTCGCGATGCGGTAGTTGATGAGGTCAGCAATTGTACCCATCTTGATGCCATGCTCTTCGGCAAATATCTCAAGGTCATCACGGCGCGCCATCGTACCATCAGCATTGATGATTTCGACAATCACTGCTGCGGGCTCAAGCCCTGCTAGGCGTGCTAAATCACAACCAGCTTCGGTATGTCCAGCGCGGTGCAAGACGCCACCATTTTGAGCCATGATTGGGAAGATATGTCCAGGCTGGACGATGTCTTCAGGTTTTGCCGAAGAAGAAACCGCGGCTTGAATCGTACGTGCACGGTCAGCAGCAGAGATACCCGTCGTAACGCCTTCAGCGGCTTCGATAGAAACCGTAAAGTTGGTGCTAAATTTTGCTTCGTTACGATCAGACATCAGCGGCAATGCCAACTGTTGGCAGCGTGCTTGTGACAAGGTCAAGCAGACCAAACCACGTGCATGAGTAATCATAAAGTTAATATCTTCAGGGCGCACATGGGTCGCTGCCATAATGATATCACCTTCATTTTCACGGTCTTCATCATCCATTAAGATGACCATCTTGCCAGCACGAATGTCTTCGATAATCTCAGGAATCGTATTTAAACTCATAGTAAGTCTCAATATTTTATTATTTATAGATAGGTGTGATGTGGAATATAAAGCATTATCTGTCTATTGTAACAGTAGATGCTACAGAGCGCTGTTGCGGTTAGGCAAAGTGCATTGGATCAAATTAATCCACCGTAGACGTTATTTAATCATTACTCATATATCAATATGAGGACATTTTAACGCTTTTCAGCCCACTGTGCTGCTTCATCTCGAAACTATATGGGCCAGACTGTCAAATATAGTGATAAGTATTACTAATGGTCACGACGATTCATGTATTCAATGGTGTATTAAGCAAAGGGCTAATCGACCATGTGAGCCATCAGTCATTACTGGCTGCTTGGCTTTTTAGCCAATCCATAAACTGTTTGCTGTGTTGCTCGCGCTGGTTGTCGGCAAATTCATAAAAGCTGGTACCTACTAAATTATCTGGTAAATAGCTTTGCGGATAATAGTGATTGGGATAATCGTGTGGATAGGCGTAACCTTGACCATAGCCTCGATTACGCATCAGTTTGGTCACGCCATTACGTAGGTGTAGCGGCACAGGAGAGGCATCTTTTTCTGCCAACGCCATCGCAGCATTGATGGCTTTATAAGTGCTGTTACTTTTGGCACTGGTCGCCAGATAAACCACTACTTGCCCCAAGATAATACGCGCTTCTGGCATACCAATTGACTGCACACTACGTAATGCTGCATCGGCAAGCAGTAAAGCATTAGGGTTGGCATTACCAATATCTTCACTGGCCAAGATGACCAAACGCCGCGCGATAAAATCAGCAGGCTCACCGCCCACGAGCATCCGCGCCATCCAATAAAGCGCAGCATCAGGGTCTGAGCCACGTACGGACTTTATCATCGCCGAGATAATATCGTAATGCTGCTCACCATCTTTGTCATAGCGAACTAGAGCTGTTTGGGCGACACGGGCGACCAATTCATCGTTAATGACGAGCGGTGATTGCTTAGTGTCCGCCGTTTGAATAGCAAGCTCTAATAAATTTAGCGCCTTTCTAGCATCGCCATGCGCCAGTTGGCTGATAGTGTCCTGTGCTTGTAAATCAACCGTCAAATTTTTCAGCACTGAATCTTCTGAAATTGCCCTTTGCAATACCGCACTGATTTGCTCAGGCGTCAGTGGCTCTAAACGATATACTTGGCAACGTGATAGCAGGGCATTATTGACACTAAAGGAGGGGTTTTCAGTTGTCGCACCAATCAAGGTAATATCACCAGATTCGACCGCGCCCAGTAGTGCATCTTGCTGAGCCTTGTTAAAGCGGTGTATCTCATCGATAAAAACCACTGGCGATTCAAATGCCAATGAGTCCTTATTGTCTAACACTTCTCGCAGTTGTTTGACCCCAGTATTCAAGGCAGACAAGGCATGAAAAGGCCTGCCAACAGCATCAGCCAACAGCATGGCAATAGTCGTTTTGCCGATGCCAGCTTCACCATGCAAAATAATCGATGGCAGATGCCCTTGTTCGACCAAACGCCGCAAGGGCGCACCTGCCGCTAGTAGATGTTCTTGACCAATGATTGCATCAAGTGTCGTTGGGCGCATACGCTGGGCAAGGGGTGTATCGGCATGAAAATTAGGCGGCATAGAAATCTCTATTATCAATTTAAACAGCTATCAATTAGTTCATAACGACAGTGATTAATGGGTTTTTATTGCTGCATCTAAATGACTACATCCTAGATTACATTCATCATTGCTATGGAAAAAGACCATATCTGTCTGTTTGGCATGATTTTCGCACTAATGAATATTAGACATGAGTAGTAAAAGTAGGCTAATTTATAAAGATGCTATTTAGTATGTGTCATACACGATAGGCTAACGCAGATTTACGTTAATAAAAGTCAATCAAGTGTACAGCTTATGTCCCAAATACTTTGATTTTTATGCTTTTATCCCTATTAACGGTTCAACAGCATTGATAGACCGCAGATATCACGCGCGATTTACGACCTATCATTTGTGATCATCCATTCATTAGGCATAAGGTATTACCGTCATGATGTCTCCGCCGATATTACAGCGCTTGTTTGCTCGCTATTTATATCGCAGTGCCAAGCAGCAATCACGTTTGCTTACTACAGGTGAGATAGCGCTGGCGCGTTCAGTATTTGGCGACAGCATCAATCTCGATGAGGTTCAGCTCAAGACTGCTTGGTGGGTGTTGAAACATTATGCCGTTAGTCCTAATGGCAATATTTATTTTAACCCAGCAGATTGGATAATAGATTTTAGCGATGCTTCATTGAGTAAAAAAAGCTGGCTGATACATGAATTAACCCATGTATGGCAATTACAGCAAGGCTTAAAAGTGGTGCGCGGTGCACTTATTGATCGCCGTTATGATTATGTGCTCAAGACAGGCAAATCCTTCTTTAACTACGGTATCGAACAGCAGGCGCGTATGGTTCAGGATTATTTTATTCGTCGTCAGCGTGGACAAGACTGTCAAGCATTAGAAACTTGTATTCCATTTTTAATTGTGAAGTCTGACGACAATATGAAGTGATATCCATTGGCAATGGATTGCCATGACGACTTTGGTTTTTATTATTTTGCCTTAACAAGGACACGTACCCTTATGTTTAAATTTTTGTCAAAAAAGCCCAATTATAAAATGAATAAAGATGTGGTTGATGATTCTATCAATCAAAACAACAACCTTTTACAGCACTCGTCAACCTTGCTTGCGGCAACACTCAGCGGCGTATTGCTGTTAAGTGGTTGTCAGCAGCAAGCAGAGACTCAACCTGCGCCAGAAGACAGTCAGAGCGTTGAAAAAACGAGCACTGAAGACAGTCAGCCTATGCGCCCAAGTGATTCTGCTGCTACCCGTATAAAGCAGTTTCAGCCTATCTATGTCGCGCAAGCACAAAGGCTACAGCGTCGTTTACAAGCAGAGTATGAATCCTTACAAGCCGCTGATAGCTCAGATAGTGAGGATTCATTGCTGATAAATGATGATACTGCTGCTAGCGATACTAATACTAATAACGTGATGAAGAATAACAGCGATACAACTGATAGCAGCTCACTATCTGCTAACACCACAGATGATGAAGTGGATATCCCCGCTGAGGCTGATATCAATACCAGTACGGAAGTTGGCGAGCGTGATTTAACGGTGTTAAAGCGCATTAGCCTTGAGCCGCGTAAGCCCGTCATGCTAACAGAAGATCAAATCATCGAAAGCTACCAGAAAGCGATGGAAGCGCTTTATCAGCCTGTGACGACGCCTCTTAGCGCAGAAGATGTTGATACGTTAATTAATATCGCGACGTTAGTACCGCAATTATTTGAGCATGCAGAAATTGCTGGTAGACTCAGTGCCAAGAGCCCAGCATTAGCGCGTTTGATTATTCAGCATCAGGTTTGGGAGCAGATAGAAGCTCAGCAAGTGCTTGATATGCAGCAGATGAAACTGAATCAACAAAAAGAATTTGAGACGCTTATGACTAAGTTTAATGACACCATTAAAGGTTATGATGAGCAAATTGCCAAATATGAGCAAACACTAACAGAATTCCAGTAGCCGCAATTCTGTCACTCAACCAGTTATTCATTCAGTAACCGATAGGGTTTTTATAAAATGTAATGTGGCTAACCGTATCAAATGAGACAGTAAGAACCATAAAAAAAGAACCATAAAAAATCCCGCACGATGGCGGGATTTTTTATGGTTCTAAAAACTAAAATATAAGTGACTATTTACGGTCTTCAACTTTAACGAAGTCGCGATGCGTTTCACCAGTGTATAACTGACGTGGACGACCAATTTTGAACGGTGTGCTGTGCATCTCTAACCAATGGCTGATCCAACCAGAAGTACGAGCCAATGAGAAGATTACGGTAAACATTGACGTCGGGATACCGATGGCTTTTAGGATAATGCCCGAGTAAAAATCAACGTTTGGATACAAGTTACGCTCAACGAAGAACGGGTCTTCTAAAGCGATTTTCTCAAGTGCCATGGCAAGCTCAAGCTTAGGATCATTGATGCCCAATGCACCCAATACTTCGTCACAAGTTTCTTTCATTACTTGTGCGCGTGGATCAAAGTTTTTATAAACGCGATGACCAAAGCCCATCAGTTTCACTTCACGGCTCTTCACTTTTTCCATGAATTCAGGCACATTTTCAACTGAACCGATCTCATCTAACATCTCAAGCACGGCTTCGTTCGCGCCGCCATGTGATGGTCCCCAAAGGGCGGCGATACCAGCAGCGATACACGCATAAGGGTTGGCGCCAGTAGAACCAGCTAGACGTACCGTAGACGTTGACGCGTTTTGCTCGTGGTCAGCATGCAAAGTAAAGATTTTGTCCATGGCGCGAGTGATGACGTCATTGGTTTGGTAATCAACATCAGCAGGCGTGGCAAACATCATGTATAAGAAGTTTTCAGCATAGCTAAAGTCATTGCGTGGATACATGAACGGTTCGCCTTGCGAGTATTTATAACTCATTGCAGCAAGCGTTGGCATTTTAGCGATTAGACGGATAGCCGTGATTTCACGATGCTCTTCGTTACTGACATCTAATGCTTCATGATAAAACGCGGATAAAGCACCAACGACACCAACCATAATGGCCATTGGATGTGCGTCACGGCGGAAGCCTTCAAAGAACTTACGCAATTGATCATGAACACCCGTATGCTTACGGATTTTTTCAAAAAAATCTGCTTTTTGCTCAGCGTTCGGCAAATCGCCATGAATCAAGGCATAAGCCACTTCCAAATATTCAGCATTATTTGCCAATTGATCGATAGGGTAGCCGCGGTGTAGTAGCTCACCTTTACCGCCATCAATATAAGTAATCTTTGATTCAACAGGGGCGGTTACTTTAAAACCAGGGTCATAAGACCAAAATCCTGATTCTTGTAGAGCAGCAATATCTAGAACTGGACGCCCTAAAGTACCTTCGATAATAGGAAACTCGTATTCTTTACCATTGACGGTTAGTTTGGCATTAGTGTCAGCCATAAATTGCTCTCCATTGGTTTTAGCTTGTTAGAATAAAATTACGACAGACGCATACCCTCGGTCTATCGTTAGTCAAATCATAAAAATGCATTTAACTCATTTAATACGCAGGGTATATTAGCAGTAATTACTTATGATTTGAAAAGACTTTTACCATCAATAGCACCAATTGGCACGGTTTAGTCGTGTTTATTCACTGTAATTTTTGTATCAAAATATGTCTGATTGGTTATTTTGCTTAGAAAGCTTGTTTTTATGACAGTAAGTACAGCTACATTATCCGCATAATTTTTAAAGAATTTTACGATAATAATGTAGCAGGTTTGATTAATATTCGGGTTAAAAACAGACAGAGTATGCGTAGTAGACGAATTGAGTTTGGCGTAAATTCCCTCAAAATTGAGCAATTTTGGCAAATACGTATGACCGCTGTCTATTTATTTGTTAACCCAGCGTTTGCCTTTTACTACTTAGGGGATAAATTTGTAATTATCGCCCAGTCATTTTATAATTGTAGGAACTTAACTGGCACTCGCTTTGTGCGAATTGATAAGTGGTCATGATGTAGTGTCGTTTTTCTATTCATACTCGGTTATGGCTGAGTAGCACCAGAGCAACGACGCACTAGCGTTTTGATAGACAATATCTGTAATCCAGGGTTTGAATGCTTTTGTTAACTGTTCTATTTTTAAGTCATTAGTAAAAGGGCTGTATTGATATCGATGACGGAGTAGCGTTGTTTTTATTAATATGACCAGTAAAAATAGACTAGTTAATCGATCTTACTCATGTTTATTTTCTTTGTTGTATAATAGACGGGTTGTTTTATAGACCTGTCGATTTGACGAGCGATATTAAACAGTTTATCAATACCTTGTACCCCACGATCCTTTCTTCATATTTAGCGCAAACTAAACGAAGTCAGCTAGCTCTTCCTTACTTTATTCGTCTCGTGTGTTGCTCAATGCTTAATCGACATCAGTGATATCAAGCGTTGATAGCAGATACAGGAGTATAACCGCAAAAAGGATGCCCGCTGTGAAAAGCAACCGACCTATTGATCTGCCTTTAAGCCAAGTGATTAGCGTTAATCGCTCACCGATTGCGATCGCCTCTATCTTGCATCGTATCTCTGGCATTATTTTATTTTTATTGATTCCTGTCATGCTGTGGTTACTACAGAACTCATTGGCTTCGGCTGAGAGCTTTGAAACCGTATTTGACAACGTACTTGTGCGCTTCTTAGCATGGATATTTGTTGCCGCGATTGCTTATCACTTTGTGATGGGCATCAAGCACTTATTTGCTGATATGGGCATGAACGAAGAGCTAAAATCTGGCCGCACTGCGTCTATGGTTAGTTTTGTGATTGCAGCGATTCTAATTGTCGCGTCATTTGTATGGGTGATGTTCTAATGATAAAAAATGATTCAGGAATCAAAAGTGCGACTGGTCTGACAGGTTCAGGCTCACGCGATTGGATTATCCAGCGTATTAGCGCTGTCGTTTTAGCCGTTTATAGTGTGGTATTGCTGGGCTTCTTTTTGACACACGGTGATATTACTTATCTTGAGTGGTCATCATTTATGACCAGTTTACCTATGCGCCTATTTAGCTTGGTGGCGGTACTTGCCCTAGCTGGTCATGCTTGGGTTGGTATGTGGACCGTGTTCACAGACTATATCACTACTGGCAAATTGGGCTCAAGCGCAGCAGGTCTACGCTTAGTGCTACAGTCATTGATGATTATCGCTATTTTAGTGTTTCTATTTTGGGGCATCATGATTTTTTGGGGTACTGGTTTCGGTGTGGTTGCTGTTTAACGATAGCCAATCCCCTATAATCTGGATACGGTGTCAGGCTCGCTTAGTCTACTATTTGTAGTTCTAGTGACTTGCCTTCCTTGTATCCATATTATATTGAACAGACTATGTATTGATAATATTTATTTATCTGTAACTTGATTTATCTATAAACAATAACGGACGCGACTAGCAAATGTCAAAGTCATCCGTTAGTAGCCAAAAATAGTCATAGCCAATCATAGCGTTGGACATCATTGACTTAGCCAGTCACTTATATAATAGGTGCGCTATGGTTTAGTCAGTGAGCGAACCCAATATAACGATAGATATGCAAATTAGGTGGTTAAAGGTTGTGAGCGTCGTCCACTTTGATAATTGCAAATAGTGGCGAGACAATAAAGTGTTTTGTCCAGCAATAGGATGATTTTGAGACAGCCTTTTTATTTACTTCTAAGCATTAATAGGCATTAGGAAAACCGTAATGGCAACTAGACAAGATAATACCATTAGTAATATTAAGACGCTAAACTACGATGCAGTCATCGTTGGTGGCGGCGGCTCAGGTATGCGTGCTTCACTACATTTGGCAGAAGCAGGCATGAAAGTTGCCGTTTTGACCAAAGTATTCCCAACCCGTTCGCACACGGTTGCGGCTCAGGGCGGTATCGGCGCAAGTTTGGGCAACATGAGCAACGATAACTGGCATTTTCACTTTTATGACACCGTTAAAGGGTCAGATTGGTTGGGTGACCAAGACGCGATTGAATACATGTGCCGTGAAGCGCCTAAAGTTGTCTATGAGCTTGAGCACATGGGCATGCCGTTTGACCGTAACGAAGACGGCACGATTTATCAGCGCCCATTCGGTGGTCATACCTCAAACTATGGCGAAAAAGCCGTACAACGTGCGTGTGCTGCGGCTGACCGTACGGGTCACGCGCTACTACATACGTTATATCAGAAGAATTTGCAGCAAGGTACTGAGTTCTTTATTGAGTGGATTGCGCTTGATTTGATCAAAGACGAAGCGGGCAATATCAACGGTGTTATCGCGCTTGAGCAAGAAACAGGTACGGTTGCTGTATTCCAATCACCAATTACTGTCTTAGCGACAGGTGGTGCAGGTCGTATCTTTGCGGCATCTACTAACGCTTATATCAATACTGGTGACGGTATTGGTATGGCGGTTCGTGCTGGTATTCCATTGCAAGACATGGAGTTTTGGCAGTTCCACCCAACAGGTGTCCACGGTGCAGGCGTACTGTTAACTGAAGGTTGCCGCGGTGAAGGCGCTATCTTACGTAACAAAGATGGCGAAGCGTTCATGGAGCGCTATGCGCCAACCGTGAAAGATTTGGCACCACGTGATTTGGTTTCTCGTTCTATGGATCAAGAGATCAAAGAAGGTCGCGGCTGTGGTCCAAACGCTGACCATATCGTAATGGATATGACCCATTTGGGTGTAGAAACTATCATGAAGCGTTTGCCATCGGTATTTGAGATTGGTAAAAACTTCGCTAACGTTGATATCACCAAAGAGCCAATTCCCGTTATTCCAACCATTCACTATATGATGGGCGGTATTCCAACCACTATCCATGGTCAAGTCATTAAGCCTGATCTAGAAGCAGGTACGGACGAAGACGGTCTATATGCAAAAGGCAACGTGGTTAAAGGTCTTTATGCTATCGGTGAATGTGCTTGTGTCAGTGTTCACGGTGCCAACCGTTTAGGTACCAACTCTTTGCTTGATCTATTGGTATTTGGTCGTGCTGCTGGTAAGCATATCGTTGATGAATTCCATCATGCCGATCATAACTATAAGCCTCTAGATCCACGCGTGCTAGATTATACGGTCGGTCGTTTAGACAAGCTACAACAGTCGACTGAAGGCTACAATGCCCAAGACGTGGCTGACGAGATTCGTGCAACCATGCAAGCGCATGCGAGTGTGTTCCGTACGCAAGCGATGATGGACGAAGGCGTTGACAAGATTTTAGCGCTTGGTGACAAGATTGAAAAAATCCATTTGGCTGATAAATCACAAGTATTTAACACAGCGCGCATTGAAGCATTCGAAGTGGCTAACTTGTATGAAGTGGCCAAAGCGACGATGGTATCAGCGGCAATGCGTCACGAAAGCCGCGGTGCTCATAGCGTGTCTGACTATGACCGTCCAGAAGATGATGATTACGCACCAAATGGCCGTAATGACCACGAGTGGATGAAGCATACCTTATGGTATTCTGAAGGCAATCGCATCATTTATAAGCCAGTTCGTAAAGTACCACTAACGGTTGATTATATCGAACCGAAAGTTCGCGTCTATTAATTTTAGACTGCGCAATTTAGCGATACGAACAGCGTAAAAGTTTTATTTTTTATTCATTTATTAAAAGGTGACCGCCAGCTACATGCTCATGCCAGCGTGACAATATGATTAGTTGATATTTGATAATTACTGTCAATATGGGCTAATCAATAGCGCTGATATGCTGCAACCTTTGTATGCCCGCCATCACCTACGTGTGGAGTTTAGCATTATGAGCCGAGGTACTCGCACCATCGAAATCTATCGCTACGATCCTGATCTGGACGCAGCGCCGCGCATGCAAACGTATACGATTGAGTTGCTAGACTCAGATCGTATGTTGCTTGACGTGTTATTACGCCTGAAAAAGGAAGACGAAACACTGACCTTCCGTCGCTCTTGCCGTGAAGGTATTTGTGGCTCTGATGGCATGAACATCAATGGCAAGAATGGTCTAGCGTGTCTCATTAACATGAACACTCTGCCAGAAAAAGTCACGGTTCGTCCATTACCAGGTCTACCTGTTGTTCGCGATTTGGTTGTTGATATGAACCAATTCTATGAGCAATATGAGAAAGTACATCCGTACTTGATAAATGATCAGCCAGCACCGCCGACAGAGCGTTTGCAGTCACCTGAGCAACGCGAAAAGCTAAACGGTCTGTACGAATGTATTCTATGTGCATGCTGTTCAACCAGCTGCCCATCGTTCTGGTGGAACCCTGATAAATTCTTAGGTCCATCAGCACTACTGCACGCTTATCGCTTCGTGGCTGATAGCCGTGATGGTGATACGCAAGCACGTTTGGCGCGCTTAGATGATCCATTTAGTCTATTCCGTTGCCGCGGTATCATGAACTGTGTATCAGTTTGTCCAAAAGGCTTGAACCCAACCAAAGCAATCGGTCATTTACGTAATATGCTCATTGACCAAGCAGGTTAATCGTTTATAATTGTCTGTTTTTTTGCAGATAGCGTACGAAAAACACCACCTAATCATTAGGTGGTGTTTTTTATGAACAATAATCTGAGATTCTTTGATTGTCTTTCAGTGCCAGATAGGGCTTATAGAGACGATTATTCGACATGGTTAAAGGTAAGGCTGGGCTATCAATACGTTGGTTGTATGTAAGAAGGCATGATATATACGTCAGCAATCTATCAAAAAAGCGAAATAGGACTCCACCCGGCATTAGGGCGGAGGGGAATGTCACTTAGTATTTATTATATTCGGTGGTGTGTCAAAAAATATGTTGACTAAAATTTGAACAATTTTTGAAGCCTTGAAAGCTCTATGGAATCAGAGAAATTAGCATAGACTTCGTATTAAATTTTTTCGTCACCATACTTTTTAGAACACCGCCTTATATTCTTATACAGATTAGTTACTGAAATAAATCGTGTTAATCTTTAGTATTGATAACATGTCAGACGAAAATGAATTGGTGTTATGAAAATCAGTAAAGCGTATAAGTTTAGGCTTGAGCCTAACGCAGAGCAAGAGGTTATCTTAAATAACCTTGTTGGTTCTGCGCGCTTTGTTTGGAATCAAATGCTGGCCATATCGTTTGAGATGTTTGCTAAGAATGAGTTTATTAATGCAACGAATTTGGTTAATAAAATCATGGATATTAAAGCCAATCCTGATTTTGCATTCTTAAAAACAAGCTCCAATGCGGTATCTTTACAACAGAAAGTTCGTGATCTCGCTTCTGCTTGGTCGCGCTTTTTTGACCCTAAAGTTCATGCAAGGCTGAAAGAAAATAACAGAAAACCTAGAAAAACTAAATGCCTCAAGCTTGCCGACGGCACTGAAATCCAACTACGCCCACTCATGCCGCGTTTTAAACGTAAATCAGATGGTCGAGATTCAATCCGCTTGGTTCAGTTTGATAAATATTGCCGCGTTAATGGCAATCGCGTCAAATTACCGAATGGTATTGGCTTGGTGAAGTTTAAAAAATCTCAAGAGATCATAGGTGTCATAAAGAATATCACCATCAGTAAGAAATCCGGCCAATGGTACGTGTCTTTCGGTACGGAGCGTGAGGTTGAAACACCGACCCATCCGTCCAAAACCGCCATTGGTATTGATTTAGGGATTACTAAATTTATCACTACCTCAAACGCTGATATTATTCAGCCCAAAAATAGCTTCAAAGCTAATCAAGTCAAGATAGCAAGGCTACAGCGCCAATTAAGCCGCAAGGTCTTATTTAGTAATAATTGGAAAAAGCAAAACCGTAAAATCCAAAAGCTTCACCATCATATCGCCAATATTCGCCATGACTACTTGCATAAGATCACCACTGACATCAGCAAAAACCACGCCATGATTGTCTGTGAGGATTTGAAGATAGCTAATATGTCGAAATCAGCAAGTGGTACGCTTGAAAACAAAGGTCGCAATGTCAGAGCCAAATCAGGATTGAATAAATCAATTCTTGATCAGGGTTGGGGTATGGCGTTGACTATGCTTGAGTATAAACAGCAGTGGCAAGGTGGATTATTGATCCAAGTAAACCCAAGATTTACTAGCCAAACCTGTTTTGAGTGCAAGCATGTTGCCAAAGAAAATAGACGCACCCAAGCAAAATTTGAGTGCGTTGAATGTGGTTATATTGCGAATGCTGATGTTAATGCAGCTCGTAATATTCTTACGGTAGGACATGCCGTTTTGTCTGTGGAGGGAGGACGCGGTAAAGGTCGCCCGATGAAACAGAAAGCTTGTGACCTTCGTGAGAAAGTCACCTAAGAGCTTTTGCTTTTAGAATCCCACACTTGAGCTTGTCGAAAGTGGCGGGAGTATGTCAAATAATTGGTGTTAGAAAAAAGTATTCAGCCAGAGATATTCACCACGTTAAATGTTAGAATAGCGCATTATTTTAATAATTATTTGTTTTGACGAACCACTATCAGTCGTTAATGGTTAACTTACTGATAAAGTAAGTATTCAAAACAAATAATAGACTGGAATAATACATCCAGAATGATAGTAGATATTCATTACCTAAATAGTTAGTATTGAACAAACAAACTATGGCGCGGACTGCTGTTATGCTACTCTATACAGCAACGTATGTTTGCCATAAAAGCAATGATAGCTTGGAAATAACCAGACGTTCCAGCGAGGATAGCCAAATAATAGGCCAGCTGAAGGCGTCAATAATTCATCGATCGTTTATCTTTGATGAATTGGTTATGACTAACTTCAGTATATATAAATTAATGTTGTGAGACGAGTCAGATAACAAAACTGGACGTTCACAAATAATTATATTTTTAATATAGGTATTGTAATGGCACTTATTATCACTATTTAGCATCACTGTCTGTCATAAGCGAAATCACAGATAAGCGTACTTTTCTTTTATAGTAATAAGTGTGGTTCATAAATCAGTACTGAACAGAATACGATTGAGTTTTTGTAGCATTAAGTATTTAGATGTCTCACATACAACAGATTACACAATAATAAGCACGATTCCATTCATTTATCTATCAAATAGACGATTATTATGAATAGTATAACTAAAGAAGCCGCAAGCCTAGGACATACAGAACTGGCTGCTGACAACGCCAGCTATATAGAAGCTCTTTATGAGCAGTACCTAAACGACCCTGATAGTGTTGATACCGATTGGCAAACGTATTTTGAACAATACAAATCGCCAAACGATGCACAGCATAATGCTATTAAGGAGCAGTTTTTGTTGCTTGCTCGCAACCAAACTGCTAATAAAGCCAGCACTCAAGCGCCTGCTGAAAACGCAGGCTTAGCCGACTGTGCTAACCCTAAACAAATGGGTGTACAACAGCTAATTTCAGCTTACCGTCGCCGTGGTCATCGCCGCGCCAAGCTTGATCCGTTAAATCTACATCCACGTGCAGAAGTGGAAGATTTAACCCTTGCTTATCATAACCTTTCAGAAGCTGATCTGGATACAGTATTTCCTACCAATGATTTAAATATCGGTAAAGACGAAGCGCCATTGCGTGAAATCATCGAAATTATGGAACGTGTTTACTGCCGTTACATTGGTACTGAATACATGCACGTTACCACCAGTACTGAAAAACGCTGGATGGAAAAGTATCTAGAAACCAACTTAGGTTACATCAAGTTTGATAAAGAAAAGCGCTTATCTATTCTTGAGCGGCTAACAGCAGCTGAAGGTCTAGAAAAATACTTAGCACGTAAATATACGGGCGTTAAGCGTTTCGGACTAGAGGGCGGCGAAAGCTTTATCCCTGCTATCAATGAAATCATCCAACGTGCAGGCGGCTATGGCACTAAAGAGATGGTCATTGGTATGGCTCACCGTGGTCGCCTAAACCTATTGGTCAATATCTTAGGTAAAAACCCTGCGGACTTGTTCGACGAGTTTGATGGTAAAGTACAGCCAGAAAAAGGCTCAGGTGACGTTAAATACCATAATGGTTTTTCATCGAATGTGATGACGCCAGGCGGTGAAGCGCATTTGGCTTTGGCATTTAACCCATCACATCTTGAGATTGTAGCACCGGTATTGCAAGGCTCCGTACGTGCCCGTCAGGTGCGTCGCAACGATCAGCCACTTTTAGACAATAAAGGCGGTAATTCAGTATTGCCAATCGTTATTCATGGTGATGCTGCGTTTGCTGGTCAAGGCGTGGTTCAAGAAACGTTCCAAATGTCACAAACCCGTGCTTATACCACTGGTGGTACTGTACATATTGTGATCAATAACCAAGTCGGTTTCACGACCAGCCGTCAAGAAGACGTGCGTTCGACTGAGTACTGTACTGACGTTGCAAAAATGGTACATGCACCTATCCTACATGTGAACGGTGATGATCCTGAGTCGGTCGTATTTGCCGCGCAGTTAGCATTAGATTACCGTCACGAGTTTGATAAAGACATCATTATCGATCTGTTCTGCTATCGCCGTAATGGTCATAATGAAGCCGATGAGCCGTCAGCGACTCAGCCACTCATGTATGCAGTTATCAAGAAACTACCAACGACTCGTACGATTTATGCACAAAAACTCATCGAAGACGGTATCTTGAATGCTGAAGAAGAAAAGCAGTATGAAGATGACTATCGTGAGTCTCTAGACCGTGGTGACTATGTTGCAAACTCATTGGTCAATGAGCCTAACGAAGAGTTGTTCGTCGATTGGAAACCTTATTTAGGTCACGATTTGGTGGATGATTGGGATACCAGTGTCGACATTGAGATTCTAAAAGGGTATGGACGTCGTATGGCGGAAATGCCAGAAGGCTATAAGTTACAACGCCAAGTCCAAAAAGTAGTTGAGCAGCGCTTGGCCATGCAGACAGGCGAAGAGCCATTAAACTGGGGTGCAGCTGAAACGTTGGCATACGCATCACTAGTCGATAACGATAAAGTATTGGTACGTATCACTGGTGAAGATGTGGGTCGCGGTACTTTCTCACATCGTCATAGCGAAATCTATAATATCAATGATGGCAGTATGTATGTGCCATTGGCTCATATGAGTGACACTCAAGCCCGCTTTGCCACTTATAACTCATTGTTATCAGAAGAAGCGGTATTAGCATTTGAATATGGTTATGCAACGACAGTACCAAATGCCTTGATCGTTTGGGAAGCGCAGTTTGGTGACTTCGTCAACGGCGCGCAGGTGGTGATTGACCAGTTTATTTCAAGTGGTGAGACCAAGTGGCAGCGCGTTTGTGGTCTAACTATGTTATTACCACACGGTTTTGAAGGTCAAGGTCCTGAGCATTCATCTGCTCGTCTTGAGCGTTTCTTACAGCTATGCGCTGAAGACAATATGCAAGTAATAACGCCAACGACACCTGCACAGATCTATCATGCGCTACGTCGTCAAGCAGTTCGCCCAATTCGTAAGCCATTGATTGTCATGTCGCCGAAGAGCTTACTACGTCATAAGCTAGCCACTTCAAATCTTGAAGAGCTGGCGAATGGTAAGTTTGAAACGGTACTGCCAGAGATGGACAACCAAAATGCAGACCAAGTCACTCGTATGGTGCTTTGTGGTGGTAAAGTTTATTACGATTTGCTTGAGCAGCGCCGCGCCTTAGGTCTAGATCATGTCGCTATTGTTCGTATTGAGCAGCTCTACCCATTACCAGAGCAGCGTTTGATGGCTGAGATTGAAAAATACAGCAACTTGGCTGAGATCGTTTGGACGCAAGAAGAGCCGCTGAACCAAGGCGCTTGGTATTATTTAGCACCGCATATGTTCCGTATCGTCGTACCACACCCAACCAAGGCGAAAGTCATGGAGCCAGTGGCGCGTCCTGCGAGTGCAGCACCTGCCACAGGGTCACCTAAACTGCATGCTCAGCAGCAGCAAGCGTTGATCGCTGGTGGTCTTGGTATCAGTGTCGATGAGTTGGCTAAGTAACAGATTATTGAAGATAAATGAATCAGGCGATAACAGTCAGTATGTTGTAATAAAATCTAGATAGTATTATCTAAGATCGCTATGCAAGATGGCACTGACTGCCTATCACGACTTAATAACAAATATGAATATCCCAATCTAAGGAGTATATCGATGGCTGATATCAAAGCCCCCGTTTTTCCAGAATCAGTTGCCGACGGTACTATCGTTGAGTGGCATGTCACTGAAGGTCAGCAAGTCAATCGTGATGACCTATTGGCTGAAATCGAAACTGATAAAGTCGTATTAGAAGTTGTGGCGCCTGATAACGGCGTTGTGACCAAAATCGTTAAGCAGGTTGATGATACCGTGTTGTCTGACGAGATCATTGGTCAATTCGAAGCTGGTGCAAGCGCCAGTGCAGATAGTGCTCCTGCGGTAGATCCAGATCAACCAGCAGCGCCAGTACAAGCTAAGCAAGCAGCAGATGGTGGCGAGCCTGTCCAAGCAACAGATAAAAAAGACGAAGCGGATCATAAAGATCAAAGCCCAGCAGTGCGTAAAGCAGCGAAAGAGTCTGGCGTTGATCCTAAAGAAGTGGAAGGCAGTGGTCGCGGCGGCCGTGTGACCAAAACGGATATGGCTAACCCAACATTGAAAGCAGACAGCAGCATCAAATCTGATAGCGGCCGTCCAGTGGCTGAATCAATGGGTGAGCGTACTGAGAAACGTGTGCCAATGACTCGTCTTCGTAAGACAGTCGCCAATCGTCTGCTAGCAGCTTCACAAGAAACGGCGATGCTAACGACGTTTAACGAAGTGAACATGAAGCCATTAATGGACATGCGCGCTAAATATAAAGACCAGTTCGAAAAACGTCATGGCGTACGTTTAGGCTTTATGTCATTGTTCGTGAAAGCGGCAACCGAAGCACTTAAACGCTTCCCAGCAGTAAACGCTTCACTAGACGGTGATGACATTGTTTATCATGGTTTCTACGATATCGGTGTTGCTGTATCATCTGACCGTGGTTTGGTTGTTCCAGTACTACGTGATACCGATCGCATGAGCATGGCGGACGTCGAAAGCCGCATTCGTGAGCTTGGTGGCTTGGCTCAAAAAGGTAAACTTGGTCTAGATGACATGACTGGTGGTACTTTCACTATTTCAAATGGCGGTGTATTTGGCTCATTGATGTCAACACCTATTTTGAACCCACCACAAACAGCTATCCTAGGTATGCATGCGATCAACGACCGCCCAATGGCTGTTGATGGTAAAGTTGAAATTCTACCGATGATGTATCTTGCATTGTCTTATGACCATCGTATGATTGATGGTAAAGAAGCGGTACAGTTCTTAGTAACCATCAAAGAATTGGTTGAAGATCCAGCCATGTTGCTACTAGACCTGTAAGCTTTTAAGCTTGTATTGGCAACCGCTGATACAAGCTTTTTAACTTTAGTCTAAACAGTGGTGCTCGTTGTTTATTAATAAATGAGAATGTTTCGCTGATGTGGTGTATTTACCGTAAAGCGAAAAAAATTGAACCAAAACATGGCATATTTATTAACGAGACAATCCTCAGTTTAAACGATATCTACAATTAGAACGATAATTAGAAATAGGAACGTACTATGAAAGACAATTATGATTTAGTCGTCATCGGCGGCGGTCCTGGTGGTTATGAAGCCGCTATCCGTGCAGGTCAGTTAGGTATGAGCGTTGCTTGTATCGAAAAACGCGTTTATAAAGGTGAGCCAGCACTTGGCGGCACTTGCTTGAACGTTGGTTGCATTCCATCAAAAGCATTACTTGATAGCTCGCATCGTTACGAAGCGACTAAGCATGACCTTGCTGAACATGGTATCAGCACTGGTGACGTTGCTATTGATATTGAGCAAATGATTGCACGCAAAGAAGGTATCGTTAAGCAATTGACGGGCGGCGTTGCAGCATTATTAAAAGGTAATGGCGTTGACTGGCTACAAGGCTGGGGCACGTTAGAAGACGGCAAAGGCGCTGATAAAAAAGTTAAATTTACTGCCCTTGCAGATGAAGCAGAAACGACCATCACTGCTAAAAACGTGATTCTTGCGGCAGGTTCTGTGCCGATCGATATCCCAGTTGCTAAAACTGATGGCGATCGCATCGTTGACTCTACTGGCGCCCTTGATTTCACTGCTGTACCTAAACGCTTGGGCGTGATTGGTGCTGGTGTTATCGGTCTTGAGCTTGGTTCAGTATGGCGTCGTCTAGGCGCTGAAGTGGTTGTTTATGAAGCGTTGCCAAGTTTCTTAGCAGCTGCTGACAAAGATATCGCAAAAGAAGCGGGTAAAATGCTTAAGAAGCAAGGTCTTGATATCCGTGTTGATACCAAAGTAACCAATGCTGAAGTCAAAGGCGATCAAGTTGTTGTCACGAGCGAAACCAAAGGCGAGTCATCTGAAGAAAGCTTCGACAAACTGATCGTTTGTGTTGGTCGCCGTGCTTATTCTGAAAAATTACTTGGTGATGACAGTGGCATTCAATTGACTGAACGTGGTCTTATCGACGTGAATGATCAATGTAAAACCAATCTTGATGGTGTTTATGCCATCGGTGATTTGGTTCGTGGTCCAATGCTTGCACATAAAGCGATGGAAGAAGGCATGATGGCCGTTGAGCGCATTCATGGTGAAAAAGCCCAAGTTAATTATGACACGATCATTAACGTCATCTATACCCATCCAGAAATCGCATGGGTTGGTTTGACTGAGCAAGAAGCTGAAGCAGCTGGCTACGAAGTCAAAACAGGTTCATTCAACCTAGCAGCGAACGGCCGTGCATTGGCTCAAAGCGAAGCAGAAGGCTCTATCAAAGTCGTGGCTGATGCTAAAACAGATCGCCTATTAGGTATGCATGCTATCTCTGCTGGTGCTGGTGATATCGTCCATCAGGGTATGATCGCGATGGAATTTGTCTCTAGTATCGAAGATTTGCAATTGATGACCTTTGCTCATCCAACCATTTCAGAAGCCGTGCATGAAGCTGCTCTGTCTGCTGATGGCCGTGCTATTCACGCCATTCAGCGTAAAAAGCGTAAGAAATAAGTCGTTATTTTGATCAGTACCAACTTATAACCTGATCGCGGTGGGGTTGTTATGGCTTCCACCACGGTCATGAGTGCGCCATATGCTTGTCTAATATGTATATACGCGCACTTGTTTTCACTTTTTATTAATTGTAAAAAATAAAGGATACAATCAATGAATTTACATGAGTATCAAGCAAAAGAGCTATTAAAAAGCTACGGTTTGCCGATTCAAGAAGGCATCATTGCCCATAACGGCGACGAAGCTGCTGCTGCTTTTGATAAAACGCCAACAGACATTGCGGTTATTAAAGCGCAAGTACATGCTGGTGGTCGCGGTAAAGCGGGTGGCGTAAAGCTGGTTAAAACTCGTGAAGAAGCCAAGCAAGTTGCTGAAGAGCTCATCGGTACCAATTTGGTTACTTTCCAAACTGACGCTGATGGCCAACCAGTTAACTTCGTATTGGTTGCAGAAGATATGTATCCAGTACAAACTGAGCTATATCTTGGTGCAGTCGTTGATCGTTCTACGCGTCGCGTAACGTTCATGGCATCAACTGAAGGCGGCGTTGATATCGAAGAAGTCGCAAATGAGACACCAGAAAAAATCTTTAAAGTACATGTTGATCCTTTAGTTGGTCTAATGCCTTTCCAAGCACGCGATGTTGCGTTCAAACTTGGTCTAGAAGGTAAGCAAATCAACCAGTTCGTTAAATTAATGACTGGTGCTTATAAAGCATTTGTTGAAAACGACTTTGCTCTAATGGAAATCAACCCATTGGCTGTTCGCGAAAATGGCGAAATCGTTTGTGTTGATGGCAAAATTGGTATCGATTCAAATGCACTATATCGTCTGCCTAAAATTGCGGCACTACAAGACAAAACTCAAGAAAACGAGCGTGAGCTTAAAGCGGCTGAGTTTGACCTAAACTATGTTGCTTTAGAAGGCAATATCGGTTGTATGGTTAACGGCGCTGGTCTTGCAATGGCAACCATGGACATCATCAAATTGTATGGCGGCAAGCCTGCTAACTTCTTGGACGTTGGCGGCGGCGCAACTAAAGATCGCGTTGTTGAAGCATTCAAGATTATCCTTGAAGACAGCAGCGTTGAAGGCGTTCTAATCAACATCTTCGGTGGTATCGTACGTTGTGACATGATTGCAGAAGCGATTATCGCTGCTATCAAAGAAGTTGACGTAAAAGTACCTGTTGTTGTCCGTCTAGAGGGTAACAATGCTGAAAAAGGTGCGCAAATCCTAGAAGAGTCTGGTCTGAAATTGATTTCTGCCCAAGGCTTATCAGATGCGGCTCAAAAAATTGTCGATGCTGTTAAAGCTTAATATATTTGAGGCATAGTCCTTTAAATATACGTGCTTAAGCATAGTAGTCAACGCGTAATAGCAGCTTGTTGATATAAATTTATCATTAATATTTAATGGATAATACATCATCAGGTGGCTATTGCAAGACAACCGAATACAAGGAATAAATAATGAGTGTATTAATCGATAAAGATACCAAAGTATTGGTACAAGGTTTTACTGGTAAAAATGGTACGTTTCACTCTGAACAAGCGATTGAGTACGGTACTAAAGTCGTCGGTGGCGTAACGCCAGGTAAAGGCGGTCAAACGCATTTAGGCCTACCAGTATTCAACACGATGGCAGAAGCTATGGAAGCCACCCAAGCTGACGCTTCTGTTATCTATGTCCCAGCACCATTCGTACTAGATTCTATCGTTGAAGCGGTAGATGCTGGTGTTAAATTGATTATCGTTATTACTGAAGGCGTGCCTACTTTAGACATGCTAAAAGCAAAACGTTATATCGAAGAAGCTGAAGGCGTACGCATGGTTGGTCCTAACTGCCCAGGTGTTATCACGCCAGGTCAGTGCAAAATTGGTATCATGCCAGGTCATATCCATCTGCCAGGTAAAGTGGGTATCATCTCACGCTCTGGTACATTGACTTATGAAGCCGTTGCTCAGACCACTAAGCTTGGTTTTGGTCAGTCAACTTGTATCGGTATCGGTGGTGATCCTATCCCTGGTATGAACCAAATTGACGCATTGAAACTGTTCCAAGAAGATCCACAAACTGAAGCGATCATCTTAATCGGTGAGATTGGTGGTACTGCTGAAGAAGAAGCAGCCGCTTATATTAAAGACCATGTGACTAAGCCAGTCGTTGGTTATATTGCTGGTGTTACCGCTCCAGAAGGCAAGCGTATGGGTCATGCCGGCGCTATCATCTCTGGCGGTCAAGGTACTGCTGAAGAGAAATTCAAAGCGTTTGAAGATGCTGGTATCGCGTATACGCGTGACCCATCTAAGCTTGGTGAGAAGTTAAAAGAAGTTACTGGTTGGTAAGATAGGCATAAGTCTACAGTTTAACTACCAAAACTGCATTGCAAAGAAACAAAGACACCCCTACAATGGGGTGTCTTTTTTTGTCTCGAAAATAAATTTATGAAAAACAAAATACTAGTTACGGGCGGTGCGGGCTATATTGGCACACACACCTGTATCGCACTGCATGAAGCTGGCTATGAGATTGTAGTTTACGACAATCTATCTAATAGTAGTCGTGAAGCCATCAATCGTGTCTCGGCTCTCATTGGTCAGCCTATTGAGTTTATCGAAGGCGATATTCGCGATGCTGAGTCACTTAGACAAGTATTTTTATCTCATCATTTCTTCGGCGTGATTCACTTCGCTGGACTAAAAGCAGTTGGCGAATCTGTTGCCAAGCCATTGCTATACTACAATAACAACGTCAGTGGTACCATTACCTTGCTAGAAGTGATGGCTGAGTATGATGTCAAAAATCTTGTTTTCTCATCATCAGCAACAGTTTATGGTGACCCCGAATCGCTGCCTATTGACGAGAATTCACCGCGTTCTTGTACCAATCCCTATGGTCAAAGCAAACTTGCCGTCGAGCACATATTAGAAGACCTTGCCGTATCAGATGACAGTTGGAATCTGATTCCTTTGAGATACTTTAATCCAGTAGGGGCACATCTGTCAGGGCAGATTGGCGAAGACCCTAATGATATCCCAAATAATTTGATGCCTTATATCTCGCAAGTCGCTGTTGGTAAGCTTGCCAAACTTAATGTTTTTGGTAATGACTATCCAACTATTGATGGTACTGGCGTGCGTGATTTTATCCATGTTACTGATTTGGCGCAAGGTCATGTCGCTGCGTTAAATTATTTAGAGCGACAAGTAGCACCAGTAGGATTTTTACCGATTAATTTAGGTACTGGTAAAGGGACTTCTGTATTAGAGTTAGTAACGGCATTTTCTAACGTTTCTGGACAACCAATTCCTTATCAATTTGCAGAACGCCGCGCAGGTGACATAGCAAGCTGCTATGCCAGTGCTGATAAAGCGAAAAACCTGTTAGAGTGGCAAGCAAAATTATCAATTACTGAGATGTGCCAAGATAGCTGGCGTTGGCAAAGTATGAATCCGAATGGTTATAAGTAAATATCTTTATTCTATCTATTAATCTACCATTTTATTATTTAAAAGAGACAATCATATGAGTATTATCATTCAAACTGGACACCGTTCTTCTAACTCCAAGCTATTAATGCAAAAACTATATAATAGAGGGTTGAGTGAGCCTCTACATAGCTATACTCATCAATTAACTTCCCAGCAGATTGCAGATACTATTTTTAAAGTAATATCACGAAATAGTACAGCTGTTACGAATAATAAATTGATTGATAATGTCATGACTGACTTTTTACTGTCTAATTTAGATTTCGAAAATTGGGGTTGGGAGTCTGAAAAAAATCTAATGGCGTTAGAGTATTGGCAAGAAACAGCATCTGATGTAATATTTATTCTTGTATTTGACCATCCAAGTAATCTACTAAATCAAATTTCAAGTCAAGCAATGACAGTAGACTTACTTAATCAAATTATGAGTGATTGGGTGAGTTATCATCAGAATATGTTAGATTTCCTAGAAAATAATCAAAATAAAGCGTTATTGATAGAAGGAAAGTGTGCTATCGATAGCATCAGTAAACTAAGCGAAAAACTGAAAACGATTGCTAATACCTTGCAACTTAAGAGTAGCTGGCAAGTATCAAATCAGATTGAGGATAACAGTAAGCACAGTCTAGATCATCAGTCTAATATAGTAAAAGATCATGTTTTTGAGGAGGTATTGAGTCAATATCCAGAGGTAATTAGACTATTTAATGCTTTATTAGATAAAGCAGCCATTAAGGATAGTAATTCAATTTATAAGCTTAAAAAAACCAATATAAATAGTTTAGTTAGTTTACTAAACCATTTGCAGGAATCTGATTTAGCTGAAAAATATCATGAACAACAGGTTGATAATAGTTTTTTAAAAGAAACATTAGATGAAGTAAATAAAGATAAGAAAGAAATAGAAAAAAAATATATTGAGATTAAGAATATTTTAGATAGGCGTACATCCGAGAAAAAAATTGATACCAATAAATGTACTAATGAGCTTGAAGTAACTAACCAGTTATTAATGGAGCAGTTACAATTAGCGCAAGAGAAAATTGAGGAGTATTATTTAAATTTAGGTAATACTAAGGAAAGTATAGTAAGTAATAGTAACAAAATTTATCCGAAGGGTGCTGCAGAAGCTCTTAAAAAAGAATTACCATATATACTTGGTTCTACAATAATAACACACTCTAAATCGGTTAAAGGTATTGTAAAGCTGCCAGCTTCTTTATTACATGAGCATAAGAACTTCAAGTCTAATAAAAGTATACCTTCAAGTATAGAAATGTATGCTGATTCAGTTGAGGCAGAGAAAGTTAAGAGACATCTATCTTATAAAATAGGTAAGGTTTTTGTTGAAAGCTTTGATTCACCAATAAATTTCATAATACTTCCTTTTAAAATGATTAAAGAAGTGAAAAATTTTAAGAAAAAATAATTTTATTAGGGATGTTTTATGAGTAATTTAAAAGAAGTAAATAGTTTAATAAGAAGTAATAAAAAAATTGAAGTCATGAGCTTATTAGAGAGCTTAATTGAAAGTAATCCTGATTTCAAAGATTATTATATTAGTTACTTACTTTGTTTTAATAGTCTTCCAAATTATCTAGGAAAAATTGCGTCTGATTCTTTAATAAAGTCAGATTTAGATGAGGTTTTAGATTTACAGGTAAAATTAGATGAAATTATATTAAAAAAATGGAATAATGTTAAATTTACCTTTTGTATTTCAGTAAAAAACAGATCTTGTGTTAATGTAAGTTGGGATGGGGTTACTAAAAATAAAACTTTTGTTACTTCCTATAAAAAAAATCCTATGAACTTCCAGTTAGATCTTTTAAAGAACTTTGTTAAAAGTATCGTCGATTCGAAAATTAATGGTATATGCTTGGAAATAATTATTGTTGATTTTAATTCAGATGATCATCCTCCGGAAGATTGGATAAACGAAATTGTAGGGGTTAGAGAAGGAATTGAAGCAAAAGTAATTAAGAGTGATGAACCTTTTAGTAGAGGTAGAGGTTTAAATATAGCAGCAGAGAAGGCGACTGGAGATATATTATTTTTTACAGACGCTGATATGCTTATTTCTAAAGAATTTTTGATTCAGAGTTTGCAGTATGCTTATGACAAGCAAAAACCATTCTTCCCTATTTGTTATTCATACTACACTCCTTATAATAAAGAAGGTTGGATAAGAGATGAAGGGTGGGGCAATCTTGTTATACCTAAAGTGATTTCAGAGAAAATTAGCTGGTGGGAGAAAAGATCGTGGGGTTCAGAAGATAATCATATGAAAGATCAGCTTGGAGATAGCTTTATTAGGGCTCAAGCTGCTGGCTTATATCATCAATGGCATCCAGAAGACGATTTTAAAACAAAGTACTACTCTAGTGAAAAAAATAAATTTGAAGTTGTTTTGGCTGTTACTACTTATAATAGGCTAGACTATCTTGAGGTTTTTATAAAAACTTGGTTGTCAACTAGAAATCCATACTATAAATGGCATCTCATAATAAATGATGATGGCTCTACAGATGGGACTATTGAGTATCTTAAAAATATTAATATTGTTGGTACTGAGATTCATATTATTTATAATAATAGGAAAGGAGTACATGAAGGTACTAATGCTATATTAGATCGAATAAATAAAATAAAACCAGATTATGTTTTTAAATGTGATGATGATGTCATCTTTGTTAAAAAAGGCTGGGATAACGCATATATAGATGGAATGAATGAGTTTGGATTTTTATGTAATTACCAAACTAAATGGAGAGACGCCAAGGTGAAAAGCACTACAGATAAGTGTATATCTTATTCTAGTGCTTATTATTCACAAGGTGCTTTCCTAGCGTTCAACATGGATGTAGTCAATAAGATAGGTTGGTTTGATACTAAGAGTTTTGGTTTTAAGGGATATGGGCATATTGATTTTGCAGTTAGGGCATGTAGAGCGGGTTTCAATAACATAAACACCTTGTATGATATTAAGAACTCACCTAGCTTTATTACTCTTCAGTTTGATGACTATAAACCAGCGTTAGATAGTGAGCGAATAGTTAACGAGTTTAAAGTCGACTTAAGTGAGGATTCAAAAGAAAGCTTTAAAGACTTTATTTTGAAGGATAGATCTAATCTATCATATATTCCTAGAAGTTCTATATTTGAATATAAGAAAAGTGAATTAAAGCCTAAATTACATATGATTATACATAATAATCATATAGGAGGAGCTGAATATGTTCATTTTAATCATGCTTATGCTTTAAGAACAATAGGTTTTGATATTGTTATTTGGTCTGTAGGTAGTGGCTACTATTTGGATAAATATTTAAGTAACAACTTTGAAACGCATTATGTACCCAATTTCTTTGAAGAAAAAGACGAATTTAATAATTTTGCAAATGAAGTAGAAGATGGCAATTATATTTATAATTGTAATGCTTATAATGATAAGCTCTTTGAAAAGATGTCTTATAATAAACACTTTTATTATCTTACAATTATGCATTCGGATGTAGAATGGATTATAAAATATCAAAAAGAATTCCGTTTTTTCACTCATCGTTACATTGCTATTCATAATTATATCAAAGAAGACTTGGTCAATGCAGGTGTTTCAACTGATAAAGTTAATATTGTAAATAACACCTTGAATCATGATTTTTCGTTTGAATACTATGAAAATATAAATTTAGAACTTAGAAGAAAATTAAAAATTCCAAAAGATGCATTAGTTGTATCATACATTGGGAGAGTAGCTAAAGATAAAAACTTGCTTAATATAGTTGATCTTGCAGAAACTGTTACTAAACAGAGAAAAGATATATATTTTATAATAGTAGGTGGTAAGTCAGATAGGGTGGAAGACTCTAACTATTTTAAATTATTTGAACAGAAGTTATTAACTCTTCAAGATAATAAAAAGATTATTTATCTTGGAGAGTTATTAGGCAAAGAGTTAGAAGATTTTTACAATGTCATAGATGTAGCAGTGAACTTATCACCATCAGAAGGCTTGCCCATCACTATGTTGGAGCAATTAGGAAAAGGAATTTATTGCATTTATCCTCAGTTCCCCGCTATCAATATTACTTTAAAGGAATTTAATTCAAAATTGATTCCCATAAAACAAAGAAAGGATATGAAAAATTTAGAATATTCTGAAACAGAAATCAATTTATATGCACAGCATATTCTAAGTCTTAATAGAGAATGTATTTCTAATTTTAGAAATGAGAATATAAAATTGGCAAAAAATAAATTTAGTTCTGCTAATCTGGCTAGGCAGCTTAACAAGAGTATTTTAGGATTAGGTTACAAAAATTAATGTGAGAAGATCTAGCAGTACACTATACTTCTTCATAGTGTGTTGCTAGATCTTATTGTTTTTTTATTATGCATTAGATAACTATTTATCATGAGGTGATATAGTTATAAACAAAATATAAGATATATCATTAATCTGAAGAAAAACAGTCATAAAATTTTTAGAGTCTATATTAAACCTCTTGCAAAAGTCATAGATTAAGCTTGAAATTTACTAATCCTACGAACAGTTTCATTCTTAACTCATAACGTTGACGTCGATTGCGATAGCGCTGAGCGACGATCTTAAACAACTTAATCAGACCTATTTGCCACTGTATGATTATCTGAGCTTTTAAGGTATATTGTTTCTTTTTTCTGCTGTAGTGCTTACTTTGGTTTTTTTTGGACGTTCAATGGGTGCTTCAGTGGCATCGATGATGACCGCTGACCAATTGATATCCTCAGGCTTACTGTGTGGCAGTTCTCATGGCAAGTCAAATCTGCCTGAGTTAACAAGGGTGTCTTCTGCTTTTCTGACAATACGACTGGCGGAGGAATCATGAACGTTAAAGTGCATACCAATATGATAAAGGGTTCGGTATTCATACCAATAGGTCATTGCTAGTAAAATCTGCGCTTCTAAGCTAAGAGCACTTAAACGACCTGATTTGGTCTTGGAAGCTTCATGCTCTTGCATGGCTTCTAGCATTTGCTCAAAATTGGCTTTATAAATGCTGGTATAACGTTTAAAACCTACATCATTCTGTTCAAGTAGTTTAGTATATCTTTTAAGTATTTAGGGTTCAGTTATATACTCTGAGATCTGAATCTACGTTTGCAAGAGGCCTAATGCTAAATGTAATCAAATCATTTATCTATAGATAAGAATTATATCCTGTATTAGTGAGAAGTCTTGTACTTTTTACTGTTTTGAATTAACTATGTGAGGTATCTCATCTTCGAGTAGCCATATTTATCAAATCCAGAGCATTGAGCTGTAGTTAAAGAATCATGTCTGTATAGCCCAATAGCAAGAGGTTTTCTGATATATACAATAGAACCATCGTTATAGCTAGACTTTATGAGCTCGAATAACTTCTTATCTGATTCAATCCTTTTTGACGAATCAAATTTCCCTAGTTTGTTTAGAATAGAGCGTGATATCATCATTGAGGAAAGGTTAAGACGCAATAATGGATAGTTTTGTCTACAAGTTGGTAAGCCAGATGATTGATCAACTCTAAAAAAGTGTGAGAAACTAGCAATAGCAGTAGATGTATTTAAGAGCTCTTTAAGTTGTAACTCTAAACGCTCAGGATGTGACCAATCATCTGAATCTTGGAATGTTACAAAATATCCGGTTGATTGCTCTATGCCAATATTTCTAGCATGGTATGTGCCATTGTTTTCTGAAAGTTTAATAACTTTTATCGTTGAATACTTCTTGAGGATATCTACAGTATCATCAGTGCTAGCGTCATCTACTACAATAATTTCAATATTTTTAATTGACTGATTCAATAAAGAGTCTATACAGTTTTCGATAAAAGCTGCAGAATTATAGGTAGTGACTATAATGCTGACTTTCTGAGCATTATGAATTTTCTTAACTTTTTTACGATTATTACCGATGGTAATCTTATTGTTTTTAACTAGATCGATAGGTTGTAGCCCGTACTGATGGTAAAACCTATAAATGAGTATTTTTGCCCATAACGGTTTATGTCGCATGAGAGAAATTTTTATGGCGACTAGTGTATCAGCTTGGTTATAAAAGCGTAGAGGAGGAATATCTCCTAAAGCTATTCTTAAAGTATCTTTAAATGGTCTAGGGATATCATCTCTTTGCTTACTTAATTCTAGAGTTAATTCAGGATAGACATAACCTATTCTATATAGAAATTGAAGTGCATCTTTTCTTTCCAAGCTAGCAATACAGTCAGTCTGTAGAAGGCTCTCAACTAGAGCGTCCGCGCTGGCGTATTGCTGAGCCTGAACATGGTGATCAAACTCTTTTAGAAGTGTACTCATAGACTATAAACGCCAATCTGGGTTCACTAATGCACCTTTAACATCGATGATTACTTTTGGTTTGGTACAAAAACTATTTATCTTGTCGTCTTCACCAATGAACTCTGCATGATTAACGGCTACAATAACAGCGTCAAAACTATTTTCTCGAATGTCGTTATAATCGACATAATCAACATCTAGGCTACTCCAGTCTTCTTCAGTAACCCAAGGATCGGAATAAGTCATTCTTACCCCATATTTCTCAAGTTCAATACCAATATCTGTTACTTTGGTATTTCTGACATCTGGACAGTTTTCTTTAAAGGTAACACCTAAAAGTAAAATACGGGCATCTTTGATATTTTTCCCATATGAGATAAGCTTTTTGATGGTTTGTTCGGCAACGAATTTACTCATAGAGTTGTTGATTGCGCGAGAAGTCAAAATTAAATTGGGATTTAATCCTAAAGATGATGCTTTGTGTGCCAAGTAATAAGGATCTACGCCAATACAATGCCCACCTACTAAACCAGGCATAAGCTTGATAAAGTTCCATTTAGTAGCAGCAGCTTCTATGACTTCATGAGTGTCGATACCAACTTCGTTGAAAATAAGGGCCAATTCGTTTATCAAAGCAATATTGACATCACGCTGAGTGTTTTCAATAACTTTAGATGCTTCTGCGACTTTTATAGAGGAAGCCTTGAATGTGCCAGCAGTAATTACTGAGCTATATAATTCATCCACTATGTCTGTGTAGTAAGGGTTTGAACCTGAAGTGACTTTTAATATGTTCTCTACTGTGCGCAGTTTGTCGCCTGGATTAATACGTTCTGGAGAATAACCAACACCAAAATCTATATTTAACTTTAAGTTGGATTTTTCTAGCTCAGGAATACAAACTTCTTCTGTAGCACCTGGATATACTGTTGATTCATAGATAACGATATCATCTCGCTTAATAATTTTACTTAGCATCTGCGAAGCTTTAACCAATGGGGATAAATCTGGTAAGTTATTATCATCAATTGGTGTTGGTACGGTAATGATAAATACGTTCGCTGCGGTTAGGTCATTAGAGTCAGAAGTAAAAGTAAGACGAGAAGTGTTTTTGAGGTATTCGCTGGTCACTTCTCTAGTTTTATCAATATTATTAGATAACTCGTTAATACGTGTTTCATTTATATCAAAGCCTATAACGTCATATTTTTTTGCAAACGCACAAGCTAGTGGTAGACCTACGTAACCTAACCCTATAATGGCGATTTTTTTGGAATTCATCGAATGACCTTTTGGTATGAATTAATTAGATAAGAGTGTTTGGCTACTTTAGTGATAATTAAGATTGTAGGCATAATAGCAGATATAAAATAGCTGAGAAAGTAATGGTGTGTTTGATTTTACATCATCATTGCATAGACCTTTATAAAAAGGTCGCCCTAATACGGTGACTTTTTTGCCTCTTAGCAAAGCTTCAAACCCACCTAATGATGTAATGGTATATACGTGATCGATAGTCTTTAAAGCATCAACCAAATGAATAGACTGGGTTAGAATAAGACAATCTAGCTCAGTGAGTATATGGACGATAGATAAATCATCGAGTGTCATTGGATGTGGTTTCACAATGATTTGTGCGTCAGGATTTTCTTCAATTGCTTGATTGACCACATCAAGCAACGTAATACCAATACCGCCACCATATTTTAATGAATCATCATGCGGCACTTGACCTAATACTAATATACGTTTTTTACTCTTAACGCCATATAGTGGTATGACATTGACATAAGGCTGATGGTTGTATTTACTCACCCGATGAGAAACGTAATAATCCAGCATCTCCTGTGCCAACGCCTCATCATAACCATCCTGCTCAAAATCAAAGTTTGCTATGAGGTCAGTTAAGTCATTTGGGCGAGTGGTATCAAAGTAGGGCGCTTGGCTATCCATTACAATAGACAGCGGTGGAGCGCCTGATTCATCGTCAGGGCCTGAACGAATAAAACCATCTTCTAAAAAGAAAATGTCTAGACCTTGCTTGCGGATGTAATCAATAAAATACTCAGGCGCTTTATAACCCCAAATATAGATAACAGGGTTTACACGCTTGATAAATGGCTTTAACCATATGTCAAAGTAGCGCATATCAAAATGTCGTTGTATTTGAACATGTGATGACTCCAATACCCAGTCATCAACCAAGTCTTGCCATGGCAGCATACCAACGACTAACGCCAAACGCTGTTTTGGCTGACGATTATGTTTATAATAACCTGATAATAGCGGTCGGATGTAAGCGTTAAATTTCATAATATGTTGGCTTGCTTAGTTTGATAGCGAGAGGGCAGATAGGCATGATTGGGGTATTTACGTTGGCAATGTTTTATCGTTCCCAGTATAGTTGCATTTACGAGTAAAAACGAATACCTACTTCGAAAAATAATAACTTCGAAAAATAATGGATCGATATTATGAAAAACAAGATACTAGTCACGGGTGGTGCGGGCTATATTGGCACACACACCTGTATCGCACTGCATGAAGCTGGTTATGAGATTGTAGTTTACGACAACTTATCTAATAGTAGTCGTGAAGCCATCAATCGTGTCTCAGCTCTCATTGGTCAGCCTATTGAGTTTATCGAAGGCGATATTCGCGATGCTGAGTCACTTAGACAAGTATTTTTATCTCATCATTTCTTCGGCGTGATTCACTTCGCTGGACTAAAAGCAGTTGGCGAATCTGTTGCCAAGCCATTGCTATACTACAATAACAACGTCAGTGGTACCATTACCTTGCTAGAAGTGATGGCTGAGTATGATGTCAAAAATCTTGTTTTCTCATCATCAGCAACAGTTTATGGTGACCCCGAATCGCTGCCTATTGACGAGAATTCACCGCGTTCTTGTACCAATCCCTATGGTCAAAGCAAACTTGCCGTCGAGCACATATTAGAAGACCTTGCCGTATCAGATGACAGTTGGAATCTGATTCCTTTGAGATACTTTAATCCAGTAGGGGCACATCTGTCAGGGCAGATTGGCGAAGACCCTAATGATATCCCAAATAATTTGATGCCTTATATCTCGCAAGTCGCTGTTGGTAAGCTTGCCAAACTTAATGTTTTTGGTAATGACTATCCAACTATTGATGGTACTGGCGTGCGTGATTTTATCCATGTTACTGATTTGGCGCAAGGTCATGTCGCTGCGTTAAATTATTTAGAGCGACAAGTAGCACCAGTAGGATTTTTACCCATTAATTTAGGCACTGGTAAAGGGACTTCTGTATTAGAGTTAGTAACAGCATTTTCTAACGTTTCTGGACAATCAATTCCTTATCAATTTGCAGAACGCCGCGCAGGTGACATAGCAAGCTGCTATGCCAGTGCTGATAAAGCGAAAAACCTGTTAGAGTGGCAAGCAAAATTATCAATTACTGAGATGTGCCAAGATAGCTGGCGTTGGCAAAGTATGAATCCGAATGGTTATAA
>NZ_QGGM01000004.1:160365-231491 GCF_003148585.1 Psychrobacter immobilis
AAAGCGAAAAACCTGTTAGAGTGGCAAGCAAAATTATCAATTACTGAGATGTGCCAAGATAGCTGGCGTTGGCAAAGTATGAATCCGAATGGTTATAATCTAGCTTAGTTTTTATAAAATATAACCTTTATCTTATTCTCTTTTAATACAGTTTAAAAATTATGAAAAAAATCACCCACGCCGTTATCCCTGTTGCAGGCTTTGGTACTCGTATGTTGCCATTGTCTAAAGCTGTGCCAAAAGAGCTATTGCCACTTGGTAACCGTCCCGCTATTCACTATGTGGTTGAAGAGGCGATTGCTGCTGGTATTAAGCATATTGTCTTGGTTGGTCATGCACAAAAGAGCGCGATTGAAAATTATTTCGATATCAATGCTGAGCTAGATAATCAATTACGTCACAAAGGTAAAGATGAGCTAGCCGATAGCTTAAACTGGCTGCCAGACGATGTGACCGTATCGATGATACGTCAAGGTAAAGCATTAGGTTTGGGTCATGCGGTACTCGCGGCTCGCCCCATTATTGGTGAGCATGATTTTGCCGTATTATTGCCCGATGTTGTGCTTGATCCTTTTACGGGCGATATGGCTGCTGATAACTTAGCCTTTATGATTGATGCTTTTGCTGAAGACAACCATTCACAGATATTGGTCGATAAAGTCGCTGATGAAGATGTGCATAAATATGGTATTGCCAAACTGCATGAAGCGTTTAGTGAGGTGAGCAGGGAAGATGGTGAAGCAGACAGTAATGCCAGCTTCAAAGTCGCAGGATTTATAGAAAAGCCCAACTTAGCCAATGCACCCTCAAAATTAGCAGTCGTTGGTCGTTATGTCTTTAGCAATCACATTTTTGACTATCTGGCGAATACCAAAGCCTCGGTTGGTGGTGAAATTCAGCTGACCGATGCGATTGATGCGTTGATTAGTGAATACGGCGTGAATGTCACGACCATGCGCGGCGATAGCTATGATGCCGGTGATATGCGCTCATATATGCAAGCATTTATCTATTTTGCCGAGCAGCAATTAGCAGAAGATGAATAGCTGATGGCTGAGATAAAGGGCAATAGCGCTTATAAAAGTGCTCGGAACTCTACATACTGGCAGCAACTACAAATGCTTGCGAAGCAGCCATGGTCACTGGCAGCCTTGTTTGCACAAGATGACAGTCGTGCAACGCTTTTTAGCATGCAAGCAGGCGCGCTATATATGGACTATAGCAAGCAATGTATTGACGAACAGGTGCTAGCAAGTCTGTTGCAGCTAGCAGAAAGCTGTGAATTGTCCACAAGGATTGATGCACTGATGCAAGGGGCGATGGTCAATACCAGCGAGGAGCGTGCTGCCTTGCATACAGCACTACGATTGCCAGAGTCTGCAAAACTAGACGTTGATGGGCAAAATGTCGTCGCTGATGTGCATGATAGTCTGTCGCAAGTAGCACGTTTATCTGAACGTGTCCGTAGTGGTACATGGCGCGGATTTTCTGGTAAAGCCATCACGGATGTGGTCAATATTGGCGTTGGTGGCTCTGATCTTGGCCCGCTTATGGCGACGACCGCACTGGATGAGTGGGCAGATACCAACATTGAAGTACATTTCGTCTCTAATATGGACGGTACTCAGCTTGATAATTTGCTCAAGCACCTCAATCCTGAAACGACCTTGTTTATCATCTCGTCCAAGTCATTTGGTACGGTTGATACGTTATCTAATGCTAAAACAGCATTATCATGGCTGCTTGCCACTGCCAAGCTGCGTGCAGGTACTGAAGACAGTGTGCTACGCCGCCACTTTATTGGTATCTCCGCTAACAGTGAAAAAATGAGTGCGTGGGGTATTCATCCTGAGCATCAGCTACAGCTTTGGGAATGGGTTGGTGGGCGTTTTTCTTTATGGTCGGCGATTGGTCTTGCTATTGCTATTCGTATCGGTATAGATGGGTTTAAAGCGTTATTGGCTGGGGCTCATAGTATGGATGAGCATTTTGCCAAAGCAGATTTTGCAGAAAACTTACCAGTATTGTTGGGTTTGCTTGCTGTTTGGAACAGTACCTTTTTACAGGTAAATGCTCATACCGTATTGCCCTATGATGGTCGTCTCAGCTATTTACCAAGCTACTTAACCCAGCTTGAGATGGAGAGTAATGGTAAATCGGTCACCCAGCACGGTGATCATATTGACTACGATACCTGTCCGATTCTGTGGGGCGAGATTGGCTCTAATGCTCAGCATGCCTTTTATCAGTTGCTACATCAAGGCACACAGCAGGTGTCTTGTGACTTTATCGCTTGTGTGAGCCGCTATAGTGGTCAATCGCAAAATGCGCCATTACAGCAGCAGCATGAGCTGTCTTTGGCCAATTGTCTAGCACAGAGCCGAGTGCTGGCTTTTGGTAATGCCGCGCTTCAAGAGTCTGAGGTTCAAGTAGCTTCTGCCGCTGATAAATACAAATATTACCGTGGCAATCAGCCTTCAACGACATTGCTAATCGATGAGCTGACGCCGCATAGTTTGGGAGCGCTGATTGCGCTTTATGAGCATAAAGTCTATGTTATGGCCAGCATTTGGGATATTAACCCGTTTGATCAATGGGGCGTCGAGATGGGCAAGCAAATGGCGGAGTCCGTACATCAAGCCATGCAGCAAGCAGGTGAGAGTCAGTTTGACAGCTCCACTAACCAGCTGTTAAAACATATTCAGCAGTTGTCTTGATCGTTTTGCTACTAAGTCGATAATCATTAAAGGTGAACGCATGAGCGCTGTTTCTATAAATGACAATACACCTAAATATACGCATGAATCTAAATCACAAAGCACTGCAAGCAAGCAAGTTTGTGTGCTTATTGGTCATAGCATTGAGGCCATTACTAGCGCCGTGGTGCTGGCAAGTCTAGGTCAGCGCGTGCATCTTTATGCAGATATTGAGCTATTGACGCAGCAAATACAACAATATGGCTTTGAGCATCATTTGCAAGCACTGTGGCAGATGTATGAGCAGCAGCAGGTTATAATTAGTACAGCATTACCGGCTAGCGCTGACACGCTAATACAATATTATGAAACGGCAAATTTTAGTGACAGTCGTCACATCAATGAGAGCAATGAGAGCAATGAGATTAGTAAGATTGACAGCCAAAGCACCGTTGCGCTTTATTGGTTATTTTTAGACAGTATCAAGCCAGTATGGGCAGAAGCCAGCTGGATTACTGCCTTCAACCATAGTCATCAGCAATCGCTACCCGTGATTATAAGTGGCATTGAGAAACTAGGGGTGGTCTCAGCACTGGCGCAAAATTTGCAGCGCGCGTGGGTCTACTATGTGCCGTTTGTATTCTTGCAAGACGGTGATGCTTATAGCTCAATGTTAAATCCCTCACTGTGGTTGCTTGGTGAAAAAACAGCCAATAGTAGCCAGCATCTAGAAGTATTGAAGCCGTTAATGCAGCATGCGCGTGCCGCTCATCACGCTGATATCGCAACGATAGAGTTTGCCCGTAGCAGTATCATGGCGATGCTGGCGACGCGAGTGAGTTTTATGAATGAGATGTCACGCTTGGCGGACAGTCAACAGGTAGATATCAAGCAAGTCAGTCGTGTCATGGGGCTAGACGCGCGGGTCGGCAGCAGTTATCTGCAAGCAGGCTGGGGCTTTGGTGGTAACACACTACCGACCGAGCTGGCTAAATTACAGCAGTCCAGCCAAACGCACAGTTTAGAGATGCCGCTGTTGCAGTCAGTCATGCACATCAACGAAGATCAAAAAGAGCTGATATTCCGCAAATTCTGGCAATATTTTGATGGTTTTATTGATAATAAAACGGTGATGATTTGGGGCGGTAGTTATAAATCAGGCTCAGGACGTACCGCAGGCTCAGCCATACATCCATTGCTAGCGTTATTATGGTCTTATAATATTCGTACGATAGTCTATAGTGACAAAGCGCAGGCCGAACTCGCTGTGCTTTATCAGCAGCAATCATTATTGCAATTGATTAATAATCCTTATCAGCAGCTAAGTGCCGCACAGGCGATTTTTATCATTAGTTGGTCGCCACAAGATCAACTAGATATTGCCAAGCTTAATCAACACGCGATGCCAGTATTTGATGCGCAAAATGCACTGACACGATTGCAGATCGATAATCTGGTAGGTGACTATATGGGCATTGGTCGGTCTAAATAGCGTTATTCAAGTTTTTCAGTTGCTAAAAAAGCTCGTTGATAATTATCAGCGAGCTTTTTTGATTTTTAGTCGAAATCACCCATATTAAATCGTATTCATTTACGCTGGTATAGCACCTTGGCTAGCAAGCCACTGTTGAATCTCTCGAATTTTAATAGCTAATAACTCTTTATCGCCACGACTTTCAATGTTTAATCTGATAAGTGGTTCGGTATTGGAGGCTCGCAGATTAAAGCGCCACTCGCCGAAGTTAAGACTTAAGCCATCAAGAGTTGATTTGGTCGGATTTTCGCTGCTAAATTTTTCCTCAATAGCGCTAATAATAGTTGGCGCACCATTTGTTGTGAGTCGAAAATTAAGCTCGCCTGAACTTGGATAGGCTTGAATATAGCCAGTAACCAATTCTGATAAAGTCTTACCAGTGACAGACAACAGCTCAATGGTGAGCAGCCATGGAATCATGCCGCTATCGCAATAGAAAAAGTCACGGAAATAGTGGTGGGCAGACATCTCGCCGCCATAAACCGCGCCAGAGTCACGCATGACTTGCTTAATAAATGAATGTCCAGATTTACTGATGACAGCCTTACCGTTATGTTCTTTAATCACGGCTTCAGTATTGTAAATGACCCGTGGATCGTAGACGATTGACTCATTTGGGTACTTATTCAAAAATGCTTGGGCAAGCATGCCGACGATGTAACTGCCATCAATAAATTCACCATGTTCATCGAATAAAAAGCAGCGGTCAAAGTCGCCATCAAAGGCAATGCCAAGGTCGGCTTTATTTTCCAAAACAGCTTGCTGAGTCGCCACTCGATTGGCTTCAATCATAGGGTTGGGGATGCCATTGGGGAAGCTACCATTTGGTGTATGATGCAGTTTAATCACTTCAATTGGCGCACCAGCTTGTGCAAGCTTTTCAATCAACAAGTCAACTACGGGTCCCGCACTGCCATTGCCTGAGTTAATCACTAATTTAAGCGATTTGAGCTTATCGGTATCAATAAAAGTCATGACATGATTGATATAAGCGCTTTTATCAGTTAATAATTGCAACGTTCCTGATCGGTTTTTAGTGATAAATTTCCCAGACTCTGCCAATGCTTGAATCTCTGCCAAACCATCATCAGCACTGATCGGCTTTGAATGTTCCTTAACCAATTTTAAGCCGTTATAGTTAATAGGATTATGGCTGGCTGTGACCTCAATACCACCCAATGCTTGATAATGACTGGTGGCAAAATAGACCTCTTCTGTGCCGCTCATGCCCAAGTCAATCACATTGACACCAGCATCTACAATACCAGCGATGGTCGCTTGTTTTAATTGCTCGCTTGAATGGCGAATGTCACTACCAATAACGATGGCAGGTTTTAGATTTACCATATCATTGTCATGAGCCTCGACCGCCGCACCATAACGCTGAAATAAAATCTGTGCAAAAGCACGACCAATACGGTAAGCAATGGCTTCGTTTAGATTTACCCCAAGCTCGCCGCGAATATCATAAGCTTTAAATGAATCAATAATAATGGGATTAAATGCAGTTTCTGGCTGATAACGAATGGTCGCAGACGTAGACATAATGATAAAATTCCTTGCGCGTGTGCAATGATAAAATAATAAAGTAGATAGCACAATTATAAGCCAATCAAGGTTCAATGATACACTAACTGCTAAATTGAACGATAAGCAAAAATATAAGAGCCTCCCTTATGAATACTCTCGACAATAAAATAGTAGCGCCTACGCCAGCACAAGGAACGCCAACTGCTAGTGGTGAATTAGACGATTTATTGGCTTTGATGGCGCGGCTACGTGTTGACTGTCCGTGGGATAAAAAACAAACCAATCACAGCCTAATTCCCTATGCGATTGAAGAAGCTTATGAGCTGGGCGAGGCGGTACAAAGTAATGACGATGAGGATATCAAAGGCGAGCTAGGTGATGTGTTGCTGCAAGTTGTTTTTCATTGCCAGATGTATGCGGAGCAAGGGCGCTTTGATATGAGCGATGTCATTACTACTTTACAAGAAAAGCTGATTCGGCGTCATCCGCATGTGTTTGAGGCAGAAACCCTTGAAGATGACACGGCGGTAAAAGCTCGTTGGGATGAGATTAAAGCGGAGGAGCAGCAAGCGCGCGAGGCACGAGGCAAACCAAAACGTCGTTTAGACAATACCAAAGCGGGCAGTGCGCTTATGCAAGCGCAAGATGTACAAAAACAGGCGTCAAAGTTAGGGTTTGACTGGGAGGGCGTTAGCGGTGCTTTTGATAAGCTAGATGAAGAGATTGCCGAGTTAAAGGCTGAATTGATAGATAAATCAAAAGATGCTGCTGAATATAACACAAGCAAAGCCAATATTAGCGATATTGAAAAAGAGCTGGGTGATTGTATGTTTGCGCTCGTCAATGTGGCGCGTAAACTCAATCTTGATGCAGAAGCAGCCACCTTAACGTGTGTGCATAAATTCAAATCACGTTTTGGTTATATTGAAGCGCAGTTAGCCGCGGCTGGTAAGCGTTTAGAGGATAGTGATATTAACGAGATGGATGCACTATGGGAAGCGGCGAAACAATATGAACGATCGTCATGAACGCTTATCATACGGCCTCGTTTGCTAGCTTAGTCAATATGGCTGTTGTCAGTTTAATATTGGCGGTTTTTATGTTGAACAGTGTTCAAGCTGCGCCTTGTTTTGATAATCCTCAAAGGGCTTATGAATATCTATTGGCGCAAGAAAGTGCCAAAATACAGGTACGTGACCAAGCCACTGTAAATATCAATCGTGCTAGTGAAGGCGAGCTCGTTTCATTAAACGGTATCGGCAGCAGCAAAGCCCAAGCGATTATTTTATATCGTGAGATGTTTGGTAATTTTAAGACAGTGGATGAGTTAGCAAAGGTCAAGGGTATTGGTGCAAAAACGGTTGAGAAAAATCGAGGACGTTTACGCGTACAAGATTAAGGGCAGTATTTTGCTTTAATTAACCCCAATATTGACAAAATAGCACGTAAGTATCAGTCATAACACACCTACTAGGCGCAAAATTTGTTAAACTAGCAGGTACATCCGCCTGATAAACGCTGTGTTCATCAGGGGTGGTTAAAGAATACCGGCGAGGAGTAGATGCATGGCCGAGCGTGCCGCCAAGCAGTTAGAACTGAATAAATCTGAATTACCCAATTCCATTACTGAAGTGATTGCCACCTTAAACCGAGCTGGGTTTGATGCCTATATCGTCGGTGGCGGTGTGCGTGATACCTTATTGGGTTTACGTCCAAAAGACTTTGACGCTGTCACTGATGCCAAGCCGCATGAGATCAAAGACGTCTTTGGCAAGCGCTGCCGCATTATCGGTCGTCGCTTTCAGTTGGCGCACGTGTATTCAGGCCGTGAGTTGATTGAGGTTGCTACCTTCCGTGGTCCACCAACCAATGATGCTAATACCAATCAAGACGGTATGATCCTGCGTGATAATGTTTGGGGTGATATCAAACAAGACTTCTCTCGTCGTGATTTCTCTATTAATGCGCTTTATTATCAACCACTTAAAGGCGTGGTTCATGATTTTTGCGGTGCGCTTGACGACATTGATAATAAAATCATTCGTCTGCTCGGCCATGCGCCAGTGCGTATCGAAGAAGATCCAGTACGTTTGTTGCGTGCTTTACGTTTCAAAGCCAAGCTCGGTTTTGAGTTTGATGACGAGTTAGCCGATCAGTTTCATGATGGTAATTGGGCATTGCTTGAGCAAATATCACCGCATCGTCTCTATGATGAAACCCAGAAGATGTTTACTGGTGGTTATCTAGTACCATTGTTGCCATTATTGTTTGAGTCTGGCGCGATTGATAGCTTAATCATCTATCCACCGTCTGAGCCAAGTGCACTAGTCAATCAAGTCGCTATTAATACCGACAAACGTATTGCTGCTGGCAAAAGCATCAATCCGGCGTTCTTTTATGCTGCGCTATTGTGGGAAAACTATCTGCATCAGTTGGCAAAAGCCAAGAAGCGCAATATGCCGTTTGCTGAAGCGCAAATGCACGCCGCTGGTAAAGTGATTGATCGTCAACGTATCAAGACCGCGATTCCTAAATTTGCAGAGCAGTTTATCCGTGATATCTGGATATTGCAGCCAAGACTTGCAGCCCCGCGTAGCAAACAAATCGTCCAACTCTCTGAGCATCCACGCTTTCGCGCAGGTTTTGACTTTTTGTTATTGCGTGAGCAATGCGGTGATGCTGAGCATCCGTTATCAGAGTCGACCAATGGTATGGGCGATTGGTGGCAGACCTATCAGACATTGTCTGAGCGAGAGCAGCAGCAAGCCATTGATGATTTTGATGAAAATATTCGTCGCGGTGCCTATAAAAAAGGGCAACAAGCGCAGCGTGGTCGTGGGCGTAATCGTCAAAATCCAGAGTCAAATAGCATCGATCACTCAATATCTCATCAAAAAAATACCAAGCACAGCAAAGCCAATGATACTGCTGAGCAGGGTAGGAATGATCAGAATATGGTAAATGACCCGTCAAATATTCCAGCACGCCGTCGCCGCGCTGTCAGTCAGTCAGACTCTGTTAAGCAATCTGGTGGCAATAACAACAACAAGCACTATGAATCGCAGCAAGTAAGTCAAGACAGCCATGAGCTTGCTCAGTTACGACAGCTATCTCTTGCCAATAGCAGCAACCAAGCGGCAAATAAACGCCATCATTCCAAGCCTGCACCACTTTTTGTAATCGAGTATGAAAAAGTCGTGCCACCATTGCAGAAGCAGCTATCAAATGGTGATAAACCTGATAGTCGTCAAGGGGCTGCGCAGAAAAAACCTGTCCATAAGAGTGTATCGGCTGAGAAAGAACTAAAAAATCAGGATGTCAGTTCTGATGCTAACTCTTATAGTAAGGCTGACAGTAAGCCTGATCGCTCAAATCAAGCTCAGCAGCCAAAAGCAACACAGTCAAAGGTTACGCCTTCATCTGTGGCTCGTTCGGTAGCAAGATCGCCTGCCCTCGTCAGTATGAATAACGAGCCGATACCCCATAAGCGTCGCCGTCGTCAGCCGAGTGTAGAGAGTATAAATCTTGCTAGTAACACAGAGATGCAAGTAACGACTAACAACGACGTTAAAGCTGCAGCAAAGTATGCAAAAAAAGCACCTAAGCCAGCAGCCCAGCCTACTGATAAAACAGATATTCCGGCTAAAAAAACGGCTGAGCGCAAAAAAGTGGCGAAGGTTACGACACCTGTAAGCGCTAAAAAGCCAGCCAAAACGACAGAAGCAAAGTCTGCTAACACCAGCCAAGCTGCTAACGGCAATGTCGGTACGAGTAGTGTGAATGACAATAAAGGTCCTGTCCCATCGAAACGTCGCCGTCGCCAACCTAGTACTGACAATGTCTAATATTACTAATGATGCGGGCAACGCGGATTGGGTAACCTGCTACGTAGGTTTGGGTAGCAATTTGTCTAACGACTTGGGTTCACCAGTAGAACATTTGCAGCAGGCAATCGCAGCGATGCAAGAGCATAAGCAAATACGTGCGGTTCGTGTTTCTTCGTTTTATGCTTCAGCGCCTATGGGGCCGCAAGATCAGCCTGATTTTGTTAATGCCGTCGCTGGGTTTGAGACGATATTGCCGCCTTTTGAGTTGCTTGCTTACTGTCAACAGTTAGAAGAAGAGGCTAAGCGTGCACGAATACGGCGTTGGGGTGAGCGTAGTTTGGATGTCGATATTTTGTTATACGGTGAGGCGCAAATCACTGAGCCACAATTAACCGTACCGCACGCTGGATTGTTTGAGCGTAATTTTGTCTTATTACCACTGCGAGAGTTAACCCCAGCGCTTATCATTGCTAGCAAGTCGATAGATGACTATCCGCCTAGCAAAGATTGGACAGGCTTAAAATTACTGTAGCCAATCTACTATAAAAGAGTGAAAACGCTTACCTCTTTTAAGGTGAATCACCTATAACAAACGATTGCTAAAAGTTTTGATCACAATCAGAATAATAGCTAGAGACAGCTAAAGGTTAATCGAGGATCATATGACGACGTTATCTACTTTAAAAAAATTCAAAAAAGACGGCACCAAGTTTACTTGCTTAACGTGCTATGACTCGATGTTTGCACGCATGATGGAAAAAGCAGAGATTGATACGATTTTAGTAGGTGACAGTTTGGGCATGGTGGTACAAGGTCATGATTCAACGTTACCCGTGACTGTCAATGACATGGCTTATCATACAGCCAATATTGCCCGTAGCAATAAACACGCGCTGATTTTGGCTGACCTACCATTTATGAGCTATGTCACCCTACCAGAAGCGGTTGCCAATAGTCGCCAGCTGATGCAGGCGGGCGCGCATGTGATTAAGATTGAAGGCGGTAGTGAGCTTTGTGATTTAATCACGACTTTGGCGCAAGCAGGGACGCCTACTTGTGTGCATTTAGGATTAACACCGCAATCAGTCAATGTGTTTGGTGGTTATAAAATCCAAGGTCGTGGTGACGAAGCGGCTGATAAATTGCTTGCTGATGCGACAGCAGTCGTTGCGGCAGGTGCTGCGCTGCTAGTGTTAGAGTGCGTACCTGCTGAGCTTGCAAAAGCAGTGACAGAAGCCGTCGCAGTGCCAGTTATTGGAATTGGTGCTGGTGCAGATACGGATGGTCAAGTGTTGGTCATGCATGACATGCTAGGTATGGCGCACGGCCGTGTCCCGCGCTTTATTCATGACTTTTTGACCGATGAGCGTAATAGCACGCACAGTATCGAAGGCGCATTTGCCCTTTACCAGCAGTCAGTACGTGAAGGCAGCTTCCCAACCGAGCAGCACCAGTTTAGCTAACATTTTAGTTTTTACGATTATCAGTAGAAGAATAGTTAACCATGCCAATCATTCATCATCATATCTCCGCATTGCGTACGGCTTTACAGTCTTATCGTGGACAAAAAAATGACAATCAAGATGGCCCACAGCGTATCGCTTTAGTGCCAACGATGGGCAATCTGCATGCCGGCCATCTTGAATTAGTAAAAATAGCCAAGCAACATGCTGATATCGTGGTGGTTAGTATTTTTGTCAACCCTACTCAATTTGGCGCGGGAGAGGATTTTGATAGTTATCCTCGCACGCTTGATGAGGATGTCGCTAAGCTAGCAACGGTCGATACTGATTATGTGTTTGCGCCCAGTATTGAAGAGATGTACCCAGTCTTACCGCCGCCGACCTCTGTTCTTGCAGGTGCTATTACCACTCAATTATGTGGTCAATCACGCCCTGGCCATTTTGACGGTGTTGGTATTGTCGTTTCTAAACTGTTCAATATCGTACAACCAGATATGGCTGTTTTTGGACAAAAAGATTATCAGCAATTAGCGATTATTAAGCAATTGGTACGTGATTTAAGTTATCCGATTGAAATTAGAGGGGCACCTATTGTCCGCGCTGCAGATGGTTTGGCGCTTTCATCGCGTAACCAATATTTAAGTGCTACTGAACGTGAGGTAGCACCTGTTATCCATCAAGCGCTACAATATTTAGCAAAGCAGTTAGAGAGAGGCGAACAGAGCCAACAAGCTGTTCAATCGTTGTTAGCAGAAACGCATCAGCATATTACGGATGCTGGCTTCATTATTGATTATTTAGACATTAGAACCGATACGTTAGAGTCACTCACTAATGATACTGTAACTTTTAATGCAGAAAATAAGAGTTTGATGATTTTAGTCGCTGCTTGGCTAGGACGTGCACGTTTGTTAGACAATCAATTGGTGACGGTGGATCAATCGTTGTGACATAGTAATTTGCAGGATGCAATGGACTAGAATGGGTGAATCATGGATGTGAGTCAGGGTGAAAATAACAGTCAATCTGAGCAGGCAGCGTGTAAAATAGCAACCGATAAGCTCAGTATCCTAGTGGTATCAGGACGTTCAGGCTCAGGTAAAACCTCAGTATTGAATATCTTAGAAGATTTAGGCTATTATTCTATTGATAACCTACCGTTATCCTTATTGCCGGATGCTGCGCATAAATTGGTCAATGAAAGTGGGATTCGTCGTATTGCGCTTGGTGTTGATATTCGAACACCGCGAGCGGACCTATCCAACTTTGCAGAGATGCATGCATCCCTAAAAAAAACATACGGGGAGCATGCGGTAAAAGTGGTGTATGTGACCGCGCAAGAAAGTACCTTGATAGCACGTTTTAATGCGACACGCCGCGTACATCCGCTGATGTCACAGGATATCGATAGTGACAATGCCAAGCACATTGCTTTTAATCTACCTGCCGCGATTAAAAAAGAAGTGGAGCTGTTAGAGCCTATCGCAGGTCATGCCGATATCAGAATTGATACCAGCAATTTGAATATTCATCAATTGAAAGACAGCTTGCGTGAACATGTCGGCGTGGACAATCAGATTGTGATTAATCTGCTGTCTTTTGGCTTTAAATATGGCAGTCCTATTGATGCAGATTTTGTCTTTGATGTGAGAATTTTGCCGAATCCGCATTGGAATCCTGAATTGCGTACTTCGACAGGTCTAGACACGGAAGTTGCCGCATTTTTTGCCGACTATCCAGAAGTGGCTGAGATGACTGATGATATAGATAAGTTTTTAACCCGTTGGTTACCCGAATTTTTACACAATAACCGCCATACAGTGACAGTGGCTATTGGCTGTACTGGTGGTAAGCATCGTTCAGTATTCATCACCGATAATTTACAACGTCGTCTTGCCGATGTTATGCCGCAAAGTATAAAAGTGCTGGCGAAACATCGTGAAAAAAATCGTTGGTAGTTATTGGTAAACACTGGGGCATATCTTCATTTTTATGACTATTCCTAAAATGAGAGCATGCCCCTGTTAATTTTATTATTTATTATTTTGGAAAGCTTTTATGATTGACTGGAAAGAACAGGATATGCGCGTTTCGCGCACTGAACTCAAAAAAGCCCATGAGCGCTTGCAGAAGTTGTCGATACCACTTGCCAGCTTATCGAAAAAGCAGCTCAAAAATCTGCCAGCCAGTGACTATTTTATGGCAGAACTTATGGCATTGGCCGATATCACCAGCGCTAATGCTCGTATTCGCCAAACCAAGCGCGTTGGTAAGCTGATTAGTGAAGAAAACCGCCACGAATTGGTAAAAGCATTATTTGATGCATTTTTCCCTAAAGAACAGGTCTCAAAAATAGAAAGTTGGTTTGAGCGTTTAAATATTAATGATGAAGGGACGCTTAAGCAGTTCGTTAAACAATACCAAGCATCTGAACAAAATAGTATGTATCAATTACTGTTATGGATTGAGTACGCCAAGCATACCCAAGATGATGAGCTGATGGCAGAGTCTAAAGCAGACTTAGCCAGTTATATTCGTGAAGTCACTATTTTGTCGCAATTGAAAAAAGAAAAGTAATAAGATGATAGCGGCTAAATAACTTTGAGCACTATTTATACAATATCTCCACTTATAAATTAATGTAGTCTACAAATGCAAAAAGCCAATCACTTGATGATTGGCTTTTTTATGGGTAAGAGCATTTAGGTACAAATGACACTTATAGATAAATGCTAGTCCCTAATTTATAACGGTACTTAATTTATATTAGTACTTAACCTATTTCTTTTCAGCACGCACTTTGTCAACCAAATAGTCAACGACTTTAGGTACAGTAGCGCTTTCACCAGTTACAACGTATTTGCCTTGCACGACGACTGCTGGCACACCAGAGAGCTGATAACGCTTAGCGCCTGCTTGTGAACGACCAATTTTCGTACCAACGGCGAATGAATTATAAAGGCTATTGAATTTCTTCTCATTAACGCCTTTCGATGCATACCATTTGCTTAATGATGATTGGTCAAAGATTTTCTTACCATCTTTGTGAATGGCATCAAATAGCGCGTCATGGGTCTTGTCTTCAAACCCTAGCAGCTGAGCGGCATAGAAACCACGAGCGTTCGCTTCCCAGACAGGGTTAAGCGCTGCTGGCGTTTTGAAAAAGGCAACGTCTTTGTCTTTGTTTTTAGCCCATTTTTCCATATGTGGGTTAAGAACGTTACAATGCGGGCAACCATACCAAAAAAACTCACGAACAATGATAGCATCACCGCTGATTTTTTCTGGATTGTCTAGCACGCGATAGTCTTTTCCGGCGACATAGTCGGCAGCTTGTGCGCCCATAGTGGCAAGTCCAATGGCCATGGCCAGACTAGTCAGTGTGATGACACGTTTCATACTTTATCCTTGAGGTGTGAAAACTTAGGGTTTGTTGAGATGTTTTAGTATCGTATGGTTTTGGGTATAGCGCACAGGTTTTTAAAGTGCCCAAACGAGACAGCGTCGAGTATAATCGAACTATAGTGACGTATCGACTATAATAACGTAAAACATGGTTGATTGTGAATCCGATTCTTAACTAATGGTTGTAAAGCTGTGAGCCATTATTTAAGGCATATTTCACCGCATTTTTTGGAATTTTTTTAGCGTTTTATTATTTAGGTTTTGGGCTGTTTGAGGCATCTATCCTCTAAAAAAATGGTACAGAAAATATGAACGTTTGCTAAGAGTATTCACAATCGGTGACGATGTACTCACGACAAAGCTACCGCTCTCATGCTAATATTAGGCACATAATTGTGCACTGTATATGATTATAACGATAATGACAATAAAGGAAAAATGCAATGAGCTCAGCTCTATCTTCCTCGCCTTCTTTGAATGAGCAAGCAAACAGCAGTCTTGATGATACAACGGCTACCGCCATTAATGTAGATCCTAGCGAAGTCGACAAGTTTAATAAGTTGGCAAGCGAATGGTGGAGCAAGACGGGTGCATTTGCGACTTTGCATGAAATAAATCCACTGCGTTTAAATTGGATAGAAGACAACGTCAAGCGCAGTTATCAAAATGACAGTGCTGATACAGATATTCATAAAACGGCTGAAACCGGCTTGGCTGGAAAAAAAGTGCTCGATGTCGGCTGTGGCGGCGGTATATTGTCAGAGTCTATGGCACGTCGCGGTGCGGATGTGACGGGGATTGATTTGGGTACCGAAAACCTAAAAGCGGCAGCGCTGCATGCAGAGCAAAGCGCTTTACATGAGACGTTGCGCTATCAGCATATTCCAGTAGAAGAACTAGCCAAAACTCAGGCAGGTCAGTTCGATGTGGTGACTTGCATGGAGATGCTCGAACATGTGCCTGATCCCAGCTCGATTGTGCAGGCTTGTTTTGAGTTATTGGCACCAGGCGGTGTTTGTGTGCTATCGACGATCAATCGAAACCCTAAATCATATCTATTTGCCATCGTTGGGGCAGAATATGTATTGCGCTTGCTCGATCGCGGCACTCATGACTATGCCAAATTTATTACGCCAGCTGAGCTAGACAAAATGGCAATTGATGCTGGATTCACACGTCAAGATATCATTGGCTTGCATTATAATCCGCTGACCAAGCGCTATTGGCTGGCTCAAAATGTCGATGTCAATTACATGATGGCAGTACACAAGCCACTGGCTTAAGCTGAATGCCGTATTTGGTTGTTTTCATGCCATACTATTTCACTCAACACCTTATCTATATTAAGAGCATTCACTATGAGCCAATTTGTAAAAGCGGTTTTATTTGATCTCGATGGGACATTAATCGATACGGCTGCTGATTTTGTCCGTATTATCGGTAAAATGAGCCGCGAAAATGATTGGCAAGCACCCCCTGAAACAGAAATTCGCGAGCAAGTTTCTGCTGGTGCCTCAGCGATGGTACAGTTGATGCTACGTCATAACGATCAAATTGAGGTTAGCGAAGAAGCTTTGCAGGAGTTTCGCCAACAGTTTTTAGATGATTATGAAGCTGAGATATGCGTCGATAGTTGTGTGTTCGCTGAATTAGAAGATGTGTTGACTGCTCTTGAAGAAAAAGGGGTGCCATGGGGTATTGTGACCAACAAGCCGCGTTATCTGGCAGAGAAGTTACTAGACAAAATGCAGTTAGACAGGCGCTGTTCTGCTTTGGTCTGTCCTGATGATGTGTCTCGCTCAAAACCTGACCCAGAGCCTATGTATGCGGCGTTAGAGAAGCTTGGTATCCCTCGCGGCGCCGCTGAAAGCGTGATTTATGTTGGCGATCATATCCGTGACATTGAAGCTGGCAACGCGGCTGGCATGCCGACGATTCTAGCTGCTTATGGTTATATTCCGCCTGAAGATCAAAAAAACCTGAAGAAATGGGGTGCAGATTATATTACTGATACGCCTGAGCAATTAAATAAACTGTTGCTCTCTTCTGGTAAATTTGACTATTTATAAATAAAATTATAAATCGAGTTCGCCACACTCTGTGTTTTTAAAGAAATACGATAAATACTTAGCATCCCAACTATTAAACGATAAGCAGTGAGCAATGCCATGAGTGACAATATTAACCAGTCAGCTAGTCAGCAAGACCACCAAAAAACCGTTCAAAGTCTAACTCAACCGTTAACTCATAACGATATTCGCAACTTTGTACCATCTGATAATTGTTTAGACGGTAAGACTATTTTGGTCACAGGTGCAGGTGATGGTATCGGCCGCGTTGCCGCGCTGACTTATGCTCGCTATGGAGCGACAGTCCTGTTATTGGGACGTACCAGCAGCAAGCTTGAATATGTTTATGATGAGATTGAAAGTCTTGGCGGCAAACAGCCTGCCATGCTACCGATGAATTTAGAAGGAGCAACTTATGCTGAGATGCAGCAGTTAGAGGGGTTGATTAATAAAGAAGTCGGTCAGCTCGATGGTATCTTGCACAATGCGGGTATGCTTGGGCAGCTAACCCCACTTGAGATGTATGACGTCGATACTTTTGCACAAGTTATGAAGGTTAATTTTACCTCGACGTTTATGCTTACCCAAGCGCTGCTACCACTACTTAAAGATGCTGAGAATGGCTCTATTATTTTCACCTCTAGCACGGTCGGTACACATCCTCGCGCATTCTGGGGTGCTTATGCGCTGTCCAAGCAAGCCGTAGAAGGCATGAGTGATATCTTTACCCAAGAGACGCAGAATACGACTAATTTACGTTTTAACTGTGTCAATCCTGGTGGCACTCGTACCAATATGCGCGCCCATGCTTATCCAGGAGAGAGTCCTATGAGCTTAAAAACGCCTGAAGATATCATGGCAGGCTATGTTTGTCTGATGAGTGATGCCAGTATCGGGGTACGCGGGCAAGTGGTTGAGCTACAGCCAAAAGATTAGCCATGTGATTTTTTGCTAGAAAATGTCATTATTTAGCGCATTTATTCGCATACTTTCAGATTGAGGCATGCTCTAGTAGGTTGCAATTAATTATAAACAACCCCATCTATTTGTTATTAAAGCGATTTGTAATATCTGATTATCGTAAGTAGGATGAAGTTATGGCAGGTGGTTGGTCAAGAGATGGTGCTGAGCATGAGCAAATGGATGCAACGGTAAATGATGCATTAGAGCGGGCAAGACGTGCGTTGCCAACTGGCATCAGTGCCGAGATGTGTGATGAATGCGGCAAGCCTATTCCAGAAGCACGGCGGTTAGCAGTGCCTGGTATTCAGCATTGCGTCAGCTGTCAGACAGAACTTGAACAAGAGGCGAGAGCCGCCGAGTTGTTTAACCGGCGCGGTAGCAAAGACAGCCAATTACGTTAAAAAAGAAAAAGGGCAGACATTGCTATCTCGAACAGCAATGTCTGCCCTTTTTTTGTCTATTACTATATAACCAGTGCCATTAGTTCACGGTCGCAGGTATCCCAATCGATAGAAGGTAGCGTCTCTATAGAAGATAAAAATGCTGTCCTATCTTTTTCTTCTGAGCGGTCGCTTTCTACCGCTGTATCGTTGTCGTTATTAGCATTTGCCTCCAACTGTAATATAATCTCTAGCCGACTATCAACTTGTGCGCTGACCGTACTGGTGGTTAAGCTGTCAGGGGTAAAATTGATTTGTAGCCAGCCATCAGACGTATGAACCACACCTTTGATACGTTGCCAGTTCGGTAGCGCTAATAACCAACTCTGTAACTCATCCGCTTTTAATATGTAGTGCGCTGGCAGTCGCCAACCCGCCAACTGTAACTCTTGCTGTTTCTCATGATAACGATAAGGTAGCTCAATATCTGTGTCGGTCTGCGAATCATCTTTGTTTGTAAAAGCGTTGGATGACAAGGTGGTCGATATCGATAGGGCATTACTCTGTGGTTGCAAGCTAGTAATCGATTTTTGAGGGTGAACAATATTGACTGTGCGTTGTTTCGAGATAACCTGACTGGGCTTGGTTAGCTGAGTTTTCAACTCTGACACGCTTGATTCTGATAAAAGAATATTGGATGAGTCATTTGTATCATGAGATATCTGCTCAGATGCTGCCCAAATAATTTTTACCTGTGCATTGAGCTTGGCTATCCATTGTTGCAGTGCTTGTTTTTCGCTATCGCTTAATTGAGCATAGCGATTAATGACTAACACATCGGCATCACGGACATGCGCTTGAAAACCGTCATGATGACGATATTTGTCTTGCTGCCATTGTACGCCACTCAATACCGTTATTACTGCTTGCATATTGAGCGCTGTTTGCCAATGCGGTGCACTGAGTTGCATGATAAGCTCACGTGGATGAGCAAGCCCTGTAGGTTCGATGAGCAACCGCTGTGGATGATGCTCACTAAGTAGCCGACTGATAGCAATTTGTAATGGCAGCTGACTGGTACAACAAATACAGCCACCACTGACTTCGCGTATCGCAATATTATCTTGCGCGCTTGCCAGCAGCGCACCATCAATACCGATACGACCAAACTCATTGATTAGTAATGCCCAGCGCTCATCGGCAGGTTTGATAGCAAGCAGCTGATTAATCACTGTGGTCTTGCCAGCACCCAAAAACCCTGTCACCAAGGTGCAGGGTATGTTTTGGAAAATAATAGGTTTTTTCACAGAGACACTCATCATATAGGCCGTATTTGTGAGTAATCAAACACGGCCTATATTAAAAGGAAATGATATTAGCGTGTGTCCTCAATTCAATCGATAATCGAAATTTTCAAAATGAGGACACACATAGTCAAAAGTTACTCACTTTTAACGGTTTCTACTTCAGCTTCGTCAGGAACGAATACGTAGCCTACACCCCAAACGGTTTGGATGTAACGCGCTTGTGACGGGTTGTCTTCAATCAAACGACGCAAACGTGATACCTGTACGTCGATAGAACGCTCCATCGCACCCCATTCACGACCACGCGCAAGGTTCATTAGTTTGTCACGGGTTAATGGCTCACGTGGATGCTGCACCAGTGCTTTTAGCACCGAAAATTCACCTGTCGTCAAAGTGACCACATTGCCGTCACGTTTAAGCGTACGTGTCGATAAATCAAGCGTCCACGGTCCAAACTCAACCACTTCAAGCTGATGGCTTGGTGCGCCAGGCAGCTCGCGATTTTGACGACGTAATACCGCTTTGATACGAGCCAATAGCTCTTTTGGATTAAATGGTTTTGGCAGATAATCATCTGCGCCCGCTTCTAGACCAGCGATACGATCGGCATCACCACCTTTGGCTGTCAGCACAATGATAGGAATGTCACCATTGTCTTCACGTAGACGCTTACAGATACTGATGCCGTCTTCGCCTGGCAGCATCAAATCGAGTACCACCAACGAGAAAAGCTCACGCTGTAACAGTTTGTCCATTTGACTACCATCATGAGCGGTACGAACGACAAAACCGTCGTCTTCTAGAAAGCGCTGTAATAAAGAGCGCAAGCGTGCATCGTCATCAACGACTAAAATTCGTTGAGTTAAGGTATCAGGGCTGTTATTTTCAGACATACAGGCATCCTCTTATAAAAATTATTATTAGTAGAAATTATCGTTAACAGTCAAGGCTAAAGGTTATATAGTTAAAATGATATAAAGAAAATACGGTGTCAGGCACGTTGAGTCTACTATTTATAGTAGACTCAACGTGCTGTCCTCATCGCTAAATTATCTTGAATCGACTATACAAAAAAACCTGAGCAAAAAAACTGTCTTTATTCAATGAGTGGTCAAAAGTAAAGGTCCGTCTCAATCCATCATAAATTTGAATACTATTGTTCAATGCGTCAGCGCGTACCAATATTTGCGCCTTCGATACTTTAGTGTATAAGATTGCACCACTAATTGCATCACCCATCAGGACAAATGCTGTATGCGTTTGTTTAACAAAGCGACAGAACCTATGATATGAGACGATTTTCGTCATAAAACTAGCGATAAATAACGAAAAGATAAAAAGGATTTTTATTCATGCAGCTTTTGCTATAATGCAAAACTACATTTCTCAACGATTGATACGTCTATGAGTAGCACTGATACCTTAACGCCATCTCAAACCTCGACAAATGCACAGGTTTTGGATGCAACCACACACGCGAATATTCACGACAAGCTTGCTCGCGCGCTTGGCATTAAGACTGCTCAAGTCAATGCGTTTGTCAAACTTTACGATGAAGGCGCGACCGTTCCATTTATTGCCCGTTACCGTAAAGAAAAGACGCAGAATCTTGACGATGCGCAATTGCGAGCTCTAGAGAAGTCACTCAATTATGAGCGTGACATGGCCACCCGTCGCCTTAAAATTACTGAGCTGCTCAGCACGCAGGGCAATTTGACCGACGAGCTACAGGCGCGTATTGATAATGCGACGTCGAAACTTGAGCTTGAAGACATCTATTTGCCATATCGTCCACGCCGCCGCTCACCAGCTGCTAAAGCACGCGCTGCCGGTCTTGATGTGGCAGCACAAGCGGTCTTAACGCAAGAGATTACGCCAACTGACGCATTAGCAGACTATCAAGCTCAATCGAGCATTACCGATGATAGCGGTAATGAGATTGAAGTCGACTTCAGCGATATCGACAAGCAATTGGCAGGCGTACAAGCCATCATCGTTGATGAGTGGACGCAAGCGTTGGATTTACTCGATAATCTGCGTAGTGGCTTCGCCAAAACAGCCAGTATCGTCTCAGCTGTTGCCAGTGAAGAAAAACGCGAAGTTGGCGAAAAATTCAAAGACTACTTTGAACATAGTGAAAGCTTGGCGCGTCTGCCTAATCATCGTTTATTAGCGATGCTACGCGGTCGCCAAGAAAACGTTTTGGGTTTAAAAATCGAAGGCGAAGATACACCCTTTATTGAAAAAATTGTTAAGCACTTTGAGATTGATGCCAAAGCGCCAGCAGAACGTCAAGAATTTCTGACAGAAGCGGCGACCAGCTTATGGAAAGAGAAATGGCGTCCGCATATTGAGCATCGTTTATTGACAGAAAAGCGTCTAACCGCTGAAGCCGATGCGATTGATGTATTTGCCAATAACTTACAGCATTTACTCATGTCAGCACCTGCTGGCCGTAAAGTGATTTTAGGTGTCGATCCGGGTATTCGTCATGGCGTTAAAATGGCGATTGTCGATGCCCAAGGTCATGTGATGTTAGACAGCGAAGACAAGCCAGTTGTTGCAACCGTTTATCCGTTTGCTCCTGATAATAAGATGGACGAAGCTAAAAAAGTCATTGATGAATTATTAAGCACTTATAATGTTGATTTAGTGGCTATCGGCAACGGTACGGCGAGCCGCGAAACAGATGCGATGATTAAAGAGATTTTGGCCGCCAACTCTGAGTTAAAAGCCAAAGCCGTTATCGTGAATGAATCAGGCGCGTCAGTTTATTCTGCCAGTGAGCTTGCGAGTGATGAGTTGGCTAATTTAGATGTCTCTGTACGCGGTGCGGTTTCTATCGCGCGTCGCTTGCAAGATCCATTGTCAGAATTGGTTAAGGTTGACCCAAAAGCGATCGGCGTTGGTCAATATCAACATGATGTTAACCAAACTCAATTAGCAGATAGCCTAGACAAAGTCACACAAGACAGCGTAAACGCCGTTGGCGTTGATGTGAATACCGCAAGCCCCGCTATCTTGGCGCATATTGCAGGTTTGAATAAAAACGTCGCCCAGCAAATCGTTACCTACCGCAAAGAGCATGGTGCTTTTGACAGTCGTGAATCATTGAAAAATGTCCCACGCTTAGGCGCTAAGACCTTTGAGCAAGCAGCAGGCTTCTTGCGTATCCATGGTGGTAGTAATCCCCTTGATGCCACTGGTGTGCATCCAGAAAGCTATGCGCTGGTCGATAGCTTATTGGCACAAACTGGTAAAGCATTGCCAGAAGTCATCGGCAATGACGGCGTACTAAATACGATAGATAGCACTGCACTGGCTGCTAATGATGACAATATTAGTGTAACTGCTATCATCGAGGAGCTAGTCAAACCAGCACGCGACCCACGTCCTGAATTTAAGACTGCTAACTTCCGTGAAGACGTTAACAGTATTAAAGACTTGAGCGAGGGCATGCAGCTTGAAGGCGTAGTGACTAATGTTACAGCCTTTGGTTGCTTCGTTGATGTTGGCGTCCATCAGGACGGTTTGGTACATATCTCTCAGATGGCCAACGACTTCGTTGCAGACCCGATGAATCGCGTCAAGCCGGGCGATATCGTCTCGGTACGTGTCATCTCTATCGATGAAAAACGTGGTCGTATTGGCTTTAGTATGAAGCCAGAATCTGAAAAGCCTGCGCGCCCAGCAGCGAAATCGGCTGAAAGTACTGGTAATGATGAGAAAGTCAGTCGTCCACGTAGCGATCATACAAATAGCAAACGCCCAAACAGTAGCCGTCCAGCGACTGATAAGCGCCCGTCGAAATCTCGCGGTAATCGTCAGGATAAAGACAATGCTAATAACGATCGTAGCAAAGCGCCAAGGGCTGATAAAGCAGAAGCACCTAGCAAAATGGGTACGTTTGGGGCGCTGTTACAGGAAGCTGGCGTGACTAAAACCAAAAAATAGTTAATATCAATAGTGATAAAAAAGGCAGCCATTAGGCTGCCTTTTTTATGGAATGTATCTAAAAATAGAAATTGTTAATGAACACTAATAACTACTCAAAACTTAACTCGCTGAATAACCTCTTCTGCGTGATTTCAGTTAACAGCGGGGTTCATATCGTACTTTATTTCATATTCTATAATTCTTCTGTGGCTTCTTCAGCTTCTTGTAATTCTTCTTGTGTGTCTAACGAGTCTTCTTCTTGCATCGCTTCTTCAGAATCTTGAATCAGCTCTTGCTCGGCAGCCATTGCTTCTTGCTCAGCTTGAAGCTCAGTAGTCATCGGCTGTTGCTCAGCACTGTTGTTAACGCTTGCTCTTGAGATAATCTGTGTCTCACTAATCTGAAATGGGCTAGACTGATTGTCTGCTGATGCATTATTTGTATTGTCACCTTCCGTCTCAAGTGTGGTGGCGGTAGCCGCTGCTTGCACATCTACTGCCGCAGTATCAGCAGGTGCTGCCATAGCCAAACTTGGGATAGTGAGCGCAGCGCCGATCAGTAGCGATAAAGATAGAGTACTTTTTTTCATTAATCAATTCCTTAATTTACAATCTTATAATGTCAGCTTAAAAAATTTCAAACTTGACGCTTATGTTGCTAACTGCTGTATACAGCAGTTGCATATCACACATTCATTTAGTAATTCAAATCTATATATTTAATATATCTAACATTTAATTGATAGACAAAATAAAATCATGATAACCATTAAGAGACTATCATGATGGATTTGGATAAAGAGCTTTATAAGCTGACCTAAATCAGTGATAAAAATCTAAAGGGGAGAATACCAACTAAACAAGCGTTAGTTCAGTAGTCCATAGATTAAAATTCTAACAGACGGATGTTAGCAGGTGACTTTGTGCAACTATTGTATGGTTATTGTCAGATAGGAAAATAGCATTGTTTTCTACTTTCCTATCTCTAATTCTTATAACAATGATGTCTCAATGAATCTTGTTCGTTTATATTTCATTAGAGTCTTATTCAATAACGATATACTTGCCAGTGTTTGGATCAACGACGCGTTGTTGAGTGCTGCTACTAGGAACACGAATGACTGGGAAGGTTTGGTTGATTTCAGTATTGTCGATGACATCCGCATCTGCTTCTTCACCAACGATTACAGTACGGTTAGCCTCGTCTTCGATAGCAATGGCTGTACCTGACGCTGTGTTTACTCGCTTGATTTGATCTTTCGGCACAATGATGACTTCTTTGACACTATATTTAGTAGGGCGGATAACACGTGTGGTTTCAACGATGACAGGCTCTACAAGGCGATCTTCGATAATCGCGAGTTGTGCTTCTGGTGCTGTAGCTTCTTTTGTTTCGCTCATAATAGGCGTTGGAAACTTGGCACCAAAGTGGTTATCGCACTGCTGCATGCTTAAACGTACTGGATTGCCAGCTTTATCCATATAGACGTTGACAGGCATATCAGCGGCGATAGGGACGTATTTCCCAACCAATGCACCCGAAACACCATAGCGACCATTTGACTGCCCAACCCCTAAATCACAAGCACCTGCTGAGTAATCACTGGCTGTTAAGTTGTTTGCATTGACCATTGTTTGAGGAATCATTACTTCAGACAAACGCATTTTTTTGACAGTTGCTTCACCTGCTTGGCGCTTTGGGTTTTGATAAGTATAAGGGGTATAAAATTTGGCCGAACCGTCTTTGACAGCGGTGACACACTCCTCATAACTGTCATAGCCAACATTGCCGTGGCTATCGGTAGTCATAGCGGCGTTAGCAGAGCTTGCAAACATAGCAAGACCAGATGTCATCACAGCAGCGGTTAATATATTGATTTTCATTGTTATGTCCTTTTAATTAGATTGAAGTCTATTGATTTATTTCAAATTTATGATAAATAAGTAAAACTTAATTTTTATTAATATGATTTTTATTGCACTAGAAAATTACTCTGACGCGTTTAAAGTCTAAATGAAATGTTAATGAGCCAATTATTCGTTTCAAAGCTGCTATGTAATATGGGGTAAAAAGATATGGGGTAAAAAGTTGCCTAACCTTTTTTATCCTACGTCATTCACTGCAATATGGCTGTGACATTACTCTAGAAATGTGTAGCTTAATGTGTTAAAAAGGCAAGAAGTGCCAATATTATTTACTAAAGAATCACGTTATTATTATTTATTAACAATCGCTCAAAAAATTGCAATCTGAATAATGAGAAAGAATAGGCAATAAAAAACCGTATCTCGTTGCTAAGATACGGTCATTACTTAGATATTAAGAAGTAGATTGCTTCGATTTATAAATGGGTAATCTTACGAATCGACAACTTCAAAACTAAGACCCGCATGCTCTTCTAAACGCGCCAGTAGATGATTACCCATGGCAGAGGCTGGCGTCCAAAAACCACCACCGACTTCTTCTTTGCTAATATCTTGTGCTAAGCATAACGCTGCTTGCGCTAGCATACGCGAGGTACTGCCGTAACCTGGATCTTTGTCACCCGTTACTTTCGTATGGATGGTGTCTTTATTAGCCGTTGTCCCAAAGAGGCGAATGTCAAAGTAGCCGTTTGCTTGCTCTTCTGCAGACGGACCAGAACCTGACTTGGGTAGCACGTGCTTAGCTAATAATTCACGGCTCGGTTTGACCATCATAGCAGTGGCAAATCCAAACAAGCCGGCGCTCATTGCATAGCTTGATAATTGACCTTTCACACCATCTTGCATCCACATTGCTTCGTCATATTTAAAGTCACGACCATATTCATAGCCAAGCAATTGGTTGGTGCGATGCACGATACGGGTATTGATACTGGCCATGACAAAAGGCGCAAGCCAGCGTTTGTGCTCACTATCGTATTCTGGCTTACTGACATTAGCTTGGCGCACGTTTGGCGCATCTTTGTCATCATTGAGTAGATAAGGATTTGCTACCTGCTTACGACGTGACTTGTCCTTTCCAACTTCTTCAAAAATAGTCGCCATCGAGGCAATGGTGCCACCTGATAGACCGCCTTTCGCCGCTTTGACACGCATATGAATCACATCACAAGCGCGACCAAATTTCTCTTCTGCTTGGGTTTGGGTAAAGTAGACGCCCAAATCCGATGGAATAGAATCAAAGCCACACGAGTTGACAATACGAGCGCCGCTTTGCTTTGCCGCGTCCTGATACTTGTCCATCATGTCTTTGATGAAAATGGCTTCACCGGTGAGGTCGACATAATCTGTCCCATGAGTGGTACAAGATTTGATCAACGGCTCACCGTATTTGAGATAAGGACCGACGGTTGAAATGATGACTTGGGTTTGTTTGGTCATCTCATCAAGGCTGTCCGCATCGTCACTATTAGCAAGAATAATATCGACAGTGCTGCCAAGTTTAGATTGCAATTCGTTCAGTTTTGCTTCATCACGCCCAGCAATCGCCCACGTGACATCGGCGCCATCTTTGTCTTTAGTATTAGATAGAAACTCTGTTAAATAGTGTGCTGTAATTTGACCAACAAAGCTGGTTGCACCATATAAGACGACCGCGTAAGGGCGCTTTTCATCGCTGCGCTGTCGTGTATTGTTCGAGGTATCCGTATTGGTATTGGTATCCATATTTATTATCCTTAATAGCTATTTTGATGAGTTGTGTGACGTTTAAAATTTGTTGCCATTTAACAGTCAGAGTTTGAGGTCTGATTTTTTGATAGCAATCAGGTTAACTATAGATATAAGTCATGACTAAATGAGTCATGACTTATATCTGCCTGAAAAAGATATATTAAAGTATTTTTGACCAGTAAAAATGACTTGTAAGTTACTGTTTATAGCAGATTATATGATGGAAATGTTGACGGCTAAGTAATAACTAACCATCTATACACATAACTCCCATAAAGGGATGAAAAAAAGGTTCGATGTTAAGATTTGCTACAAAGGTTACATAACCTACCGATATCATTACCAAAATGAACGTTTTCTAAAGATAAATATTGCTAATCTATGGTCGTAAGCAGTATTAATGATTAAAAAATTAATAAATATCAAAAAAACAAAAAGTAAAGAAAAAGGAATCTTAGAGAGAGCAAGGTACTCATTAATAATAGTAGTTATTTCTTATTAATAATTGTCCATTGCATCAATCTAAATATCTGGTTTTCTAATAATAATTTTTAAGGAGAAGGTTATGTTTCGCTGGGCTATTATTTTTGCCGTGATCGCACTGTTAGCAAGTTTATTGGGTTTTGGCGGTGTCGCAGGATTGTCTGCTAATTTGGCATATATTTTCTTAGCAGTCGCTGTTATTTTATTTATTGTGGCATTTGTAAGCCGCAAGATGTAATCAATACCTGTAGATTGTTAAATAAAAAAGTCCTCAATTGAGGACTTTTTTTGGTATTTAAGAATGTATTTACTAATGAAAAATTTTTATAAACATTATAAAAAAACACATTACTATAAACGTTTCGGCTGAACAATGTGTTCCATCCGTTTAGCCAGACGAATATCATGGCTGGTTATACCGCCAGTATCGCCAGTAGTCAAGCGCACCTCTACCACGTTATACGTGTTGCGCCATTCGGGATGGTGCTCGAGCGCTTCCGCATGGAACGCGGCTTGATTCATAAAGCTTATGGCTTCGATGAAATCGCTAAAGTGATATGTTTTTACGATAGCATTGCCCTCGCGCTGCCAACCGGGCAATTCCTCTAACTGCAAATTTACTTGCTTATCAGATAAACTACTCATATTAATCACCTTTATTATTATGTTGATTTGGTTTATTAAAAACTATATCAGGCACTACATTGTAGCTGTCAGAGCTATTGTACGAAACTTCAATCCTCTTTTTCAGCTATATCATTGACGCTATTACATCACTGTAAAGACCTTTTGTTCTATCTGCATTATAGGTCAGAAAACCCGCCTATATTTGCTATCTTGCCATATATTCAAAGATAAATATACAAGGGCAGATAGCAAATAAATAGGAGGGTAGTAGCGTATTAACGCTTCAATTTTATTAGCCAAGCTGAACCATAATAAATGCTTAAAATACTTCTAAATAAATCGTGATGCTTATTAGTATGCTGCATTTTCTATGGCTCATCGCTAAAGAGTGGACTATAGCAAGTCTTGGTAATCAGGATGTTTGCTGATATATGACGAGACAAATGAGCACTGTGGTATCACTTTTTTATTCTGTTCACGAGCATAGTTGAGGGCATGCTTGACCAATGCTGAACCAATACCGCGCCCGCCTAGCTCATGAGGCACGATAGTATGATCATAAACTAATGTATCGTCACGCTCTTGATAGCTAATATAGCCAGTATAACCGTCAATAGAGGTTTCAAAGCGTTTAGCCTGTTCATCATGGGTGATGGTTAGTTTTTGTTCAGAGCTTTGATTTTTCATGGATATTCTCCGTTATTATTGATTATTATCATTAAATATTATTGGTTTTCTTTAGTATTGATCAAGCGTATTTTTAAATAAAAAAAGCTTGAATGACCGAATAGATTATTCACTAAAGTATGAGTCCTTTCGATTCACATTTATAGTTCTTTAGCGTAAGAGTCGATAGAGTAAATGTTAAGACTAAAGGGGTCTACCAGTGATCTCCATATGAGCTGCATATCAAGCATAAAATAAGGCTTGGCGCATGACAGGGGGAAGATACTTACCCAATCCACGTATAGCGGGCAGCTCTTTTGGTCTTTCTGTTACGGCATGATTTGTTTCAGCGATTGACGTAGTTTGTGATTGCAAATAAGACTGCCATTCTTCAGCACTTGGCTTGCTAAAGTGGCGGATACGTCCCAGCATTTGCCGGAATTGTGTACCAAAGCGCCCAGTATTATAGGGTAGATTGTACTTGCGGCATATCGCCTGTAATTGTGGTGCGATACGAGCATAGTGACTGGCTGGCATATCAGGGAAGATATGATGTTCGATTTGATGCGATAAATTACCCGTCAAAATATGAAACAGCTTACTGCCTTGAATATTGCTGGAGCCAAGAATTTGACGCACATACCAGTCGCCTTTAGTCTCATCGGCATCGAGATGGGTATAGATATGGGCTTGTTCGGTAAAGTGTCCACAGAATATTACCGCCCATGTCCACAGATTACGAGCGATATTGGCAGTAACATTACCGCTCAGTGTAGTCATAGCACTACGCCGACCTAATGTCAGCCCTGCTAACGTGGGTAGTACAATATGATCTTTGCCTACTTGCCGTGCGATTTTGGCGAATAATGCGCGAGATTTCTGTTGCATGGTTTGGTGTCTATCAGGGGAGTCTGCGTATTCGTCGACACTGATTTGAATATCATGAAAGGCGACCGCCCACTCAAAACCTAGAGCCAATACCGCTGTTTTCAACATATTATGGCGGTCGCTTGGCGTCCAAGGTTGCTCATCAGTCACGCGAATTAAGTGATAGCCAACATCATGGTCACGACCAACGATATTGGTAAAAGTATGATGCAAGTAATTATGAGAGTGTTGCCACAATGGGGCAGGACAGACAATGTCCCAATCAAACTTTTGGCTGTTGAGATACGGGTGCTGCATCCAGTCATACTGACCATGCATGACATTATGCCCAAGCTCCATATTGTTTAGAATTTTGCTGAGACTCAGTAGTGAGGTACCCAATAACCAAGTCGCGACAATTTTACGTTTTGACTGCAGGCATCCAGCCGCTGCCAGTAAGCCACGCGCTGTCATTTCACTATAGACTACCGCGGCATACACTCGTTTAATGTATCGTGCGTCATCACTACCTAACGAATCCATCACGCTTCGGTAAAGCACATTTAATTCATGAGCGAGGGCATCAGATTGCGCCTTTGGTAAGGGCGCTCCTGTCAACGTTGGGTAGCGAGTCAACTGCTTTGCTTTCTGCTGTTTTGCATCAGTTAGTGGGGTCAAAACGGGTACAGCAGATTGTGCCATAGTGACGGGTGGTAGCAAGCGCATAAATAATCCTTAACCGAAATGGTACGGAGAGTCGGTACTGGGTTCGGTTCAATAAGTTGTTTGAGTTTTTTACCGTAGGCTATAAGGTAACAGCAGGCTGTGTTTTTATCTTATGAGCCGTTATGAGCATTTATTTTTATCACCGTGTTGCTAAATATCTAGCACCACATCAGTCATGGCAATGTTGATGCAAGTTTGAATAGATTCATAACCATCACTGCTCATTTTTCCTGTGTAGATATTTTTGACCACGCCGCTGACTTTATTGCAGCGACACAACTGGCAGATACCTCGTCTACAACCATGCACTAAGCGAATTCCTGCGTCCTCTGCGGCATTCAATAATGTCGTGCTACTGTCAAACTGCCGTTGCCTCGCCCGTAAATAAACAGTATGTTGTGCTGTATATTTCTTTCTATCGAGCGCCTGTTTGTTATCAAAATTGAAATCAGGCAGCGCATGACCAAAGTTTTCTACAATGATATTATCGCGCAGGTTTTTATTGTGCGGTAAGGTTACCTTCGCCGCTGCTTTATATAAGCCAGTTAAAAGAGCCTGTGACCCGCATGCAAATATTTGCGTATCTGCCAGCGGTAAGTTCAATGCCAACAAACTGTCTACGCTCAAGTGTCGCTTGCCAGCCAAATAAGTATCAGATTTCTCGGTATTGACCAGATGATAGGTGAAAGCTGGATACGCTGTGCTCAGTTGTTGCCATTGGTTTTTGAACGGGAGCATTTCAGTGCGACTGTAATATAGCAATGTCACCTGATGTCCGTTGTCCAGTGCTTGCGTGATGAGCCCTAACATGGGCGTAATACCGCTGCCACCCGCGATAAATAATAAAAAAGCAGGCTTTTCGGCAGCTGATTTTGTCTGTACTGTTATAGATGTTTGTGCCAAAGTGAAAGAGCCACTGGGAACACTACTGTTGATGACACTGCCAAATGCCATATGTTTGGTTAAATAATCCGAAACCAAGCCTTGTGGCTTAATAGCAATGGTAATCGCAAGGTAAGGTGGTTGATTTTTGCGAGCGCCACTATTAATACTGTTGCCAATAGTAACGTCGTGCCACCAGAGCGGTTGATGCGCCAAACCTAATAATGAATAGCTGCGCTGATGATACACACCTTCAATAAGAACGCTTAAATTAAGATGTTGCCCACCCTGCCAACCACGTTGCGAACCCACTAATTGCCGTCGAAAAGCATGATTGGTCTCAAATTTGAGCGCTATTAAGTCATCGCTAAGGATATATCGCGCAACAAGGCGCAGCTTTGGGACAGTGAAAGACCAAAACGGCTGTAAGTGTGATCCAATAAAATCGATAAACGCATGTTGAATCATTTCAGGGCGATAGCCGTTGGTCATATTATCAGTACCTTTGTTAATACTATCAAAATGATTGACATCATAAATAGTGTGTTCACCTGTGCGCAAATTTAGCGGATATCACTTAGGTCAGGTCGCTTGAATCTGTTAAGCTATCCTAACATGCTAATGGCTATTGATTAAATTTGCGAAAGTTTTGATGCTATTTTTTGTGGTCTTTATAAAACAGTTATAAGTCAGAATGTTAAGCGAAACGGTTTGATAGTAGGTTTCGTTACCGCTTTTAGCTACAAAGCTGAGCACTCTGTGACAAAAGCCGTAAAACAATCGTTAAAACAATCTGTTGGCTTGCAGGGTATGCGCCACAATGCGATAATGGCTTATAATTTGTAACCCTGATTTTGAGGTGCAGCACGCTTGGCATCATTGCTAAGTATGATTTGCTCGCCTCTTTTATGCAGTCTATCGGAGTGTTAATGGCTCAATATATTTACACGATGAACAACGTGTCAAAACTTGTTCCGCCTAAGCGTGAAATTTTAAAAAATATTAACTTATCATTTTTCCCAGGTGCCAAAATCGGTGTCCTAGGTATCAATGGTTCAGGTAAATCAACCTTGCTACGCATTATGGCGGGCGTGGATACTGAATTTAGTGGTGAAGCACGCGCGCAAACGGGCACCAAAATAGGTTATCTGCCGCAGGAACCACAGCTTGATGACAGCAAAGACGTCCGTGGAAATGTCGAAGATGGTATGCGTGAAGCCTTAGACGCGCTCGCACGTTTAGATGCTATTTATGCAGAATATGCAGAGCCTGATGCTGACTTTGATAAGCTTGCTGAAGAACAAGGCAAGATGGAAGACATCATTCAAGCGTGGGATGCCCATAACTTAAATACCCAGCTCGAAAAAGCGGCTGATGCCCTACGTCTGCCACCTTGGGATGCGGATGTTAGTAAGCTGTCTGGTGGTGAAAAACGCCGTGTGGCACTATGCCGTTTGCTATTGTCTCGCCCTGATATGCTGTTACTTGACGAACCAACCAACCATTTGGACGCCGAATCTGTTGCATGGCTAGAGCAGTTCTTGCAGAACTACAGCGGTACAATCGTTGCCATTACCCATGATAGATATTTCCTAGACAACGTCGCTCAGTGGATTTTGGAGCTAGATCGTGGCCATGGTTATCCGTATGAAGGCAACTATACTGAGTGGCTAGAGCAAAAGAACACCCGTTTAGAGCAGCAGAATAAGCAAGAAGAATCATTTGCTAAAGCACTGAAAAAAGAGCTAGATTGGATTCGTAAAAACCAAAAAGGTCAACAAGCCAAGTCTAAATCTCGTGTACAGCGCTTTGAAGAGTTGAACTCAACAGAGTTCCAGCAGCGCAATGAGACAGCTGAAATTTATATTCCGCCTGGTCCACGTTTAGGCAATAAAGTCATTGAAGTGAATAACATTTCCAAATCATTTGGTGATCGTTTGCTTTATGAAAACCTAAGCTTTAACGTGCCAGCTGGTGCGATCGTCGGTATCATCGGACCAAATGGTGCGGGTAAAACCACGCTATTTAATATGATTACCGAACGTGATACGCCAGATACGGGTTCAGTCGATTTGGGCGAAAGTGTTAAAGTTGCCTATGTTGGTCAGGTACGTGACAACTTAGATGACAGCAAAACCGTTTGGGAAGAAGTGTCTGACGGTCTTGATATTATTACAGTTGGCGATTACACCACGCCCAGCCGCGCTTATATCGGTCGCTTTAACTTCAAAGGCTCAGATCAGCAAAAGCACGTCGGTCAATTGTCTGGCGGTGAGCGTAACCGCTTGCAGCTTGCTAAGACATTGAAGCAGGGTGCAAACGTCTTGCTCCTTGATGAACCGTCAAACGATTTGGACATTGAGACCTTACGTGCGCTAGAAGATGCGATTCAGGTCTTCCCAGGTACGGTCATGGTCGTCTCGCATGATCGCTGGTTCCTTGACCGTATCGCGACTCATATCTTGGCGTTCGAAGATGAAGGCCCAGTTTGGTTCGATGGTAACTATTCTGAGTTTGAGACTTATCGCAAAAAGACGATGGGTGATGCTGCCACTCCTAAGCGTATGAAATATAAAAAGATTTCGACCTAGGACTGTTATTTAAAAAGTAGTTGTTGAAAAAACAGCTACTTAGAAATTTTAAATTTGAAGATAAAAAAAGACCTCTAATCAATTAGAGGTCTTTTTTTGCTCGATATATTCAGTTTAGCTCATTAAATATTGTAGCTGGTTACAAATTAACGCTTACGCCCAAATTTACGCTGCTTTTTATTACTAATCTCAGTAATCGCATGAGTAATTTCTTCTTCATCTAAGCTGGCGACTTGCTGCAAAATCTGCATCATGTCAGGCGTTAGCACGTACTTAGCATGACGAGCAATATCATTGATACGATGATCAAAGGTCAATACGCCGGTTTCATCATCTTTTTGCAAGTAATCGAGACGAGTCAAGGCACTGATGAAGCTGGTGAATAAGGCGCGGTCAAAGAAATCAGGAATATCGTCTGCATATAGTACAGATAAGCGCTGACCCAGCAGATGACACAGATCAACGACTTCGCTTTCGGTTAGATTGCCTGAGCCTTGCTGGGCGAGTAGGGCAAGCGTCATAAAGTAACGCTCAAGGCTCTGTCCGACAGGCGTCGCTAGCACTTGCAGCTGCTGATAGCATTTGCTGTTTGATTCAGGGACGCTAAGTACGCCATCGCTCAATTCGACAATTAGACCATGCGAGAGTAGGCTGTCGACTTTTTTGTTCAAGGTATCAGCCAAGCCATGTGCTGGGTAATATAAGAACAGCTCACTTTGTAAAAATGGATAGAGTTGCTTAGCAATATTGTCCAAACGACTACGCTCGATACGACCGTTCCGCGCCACTAATGCTGATAAGAAAGACAGTAAAATAAATACATGCAGGATGTTATTACGGAAATAGCTGAGCAATGCCGCTTGTTTACCGGCAATCTGAATGATGTCACCTAAAATATGCGGCGTACGTTCAATGAGCTTTAGTTTGATACCATAATCAATGATTTGCTGCGGACTCATATCTGTAATGACGGTATCATCTGAGTAGGACAACTGCTGAGCAAGACCTTGATAAAGGGCAATTTGCTCACGACAGATTTCTTCATCTAAAGCCGCTTTAGGCGCTGATAATAATACCAATGATAATAACGAAACGGGCGTCACAACCGCCGCCTTATTGATGTGCTGCATGATTTTGACGCCGATGTTATCGACCATCGCGCTGGCTTTATCATCGAGCGGGGTATCGGTGCGATCCGTCGGCAAACTATTGGCTGGCACATCGAATTTTGTCATAAAGTCGCTAAGATGCAGCGGTGTGCCAAAGCTTAGATGTACATTACCAAAGATACGCTCAATTTTACGACCAACTTTGAGTAAGCCTAGTAAAGATTCAGATTCTTTTGGCTTGCCTTTTAGCTCACCAACATAGGTGCCACCTTCCATAATACGCTCATAACCGATATAAGTCGGAATGAAAACCACTGGCTTCTCAGAATGACGTAATTGACTGTGCACTGTCATTGCTAGCATGCCCATCTTCGGTGGTAATAAACGTCCTGAACGCGAGCGACCACCCTCGATAAAGTATTCAATCGGTGTGTTACGTGTAATAAGGGTGTGCATATATTCGCGGAGGACGGCGGTATAAAGTGCATTGCCACGAAAGCTACGACGTATATAAAAGGCAACCGCGCCGCGTAATAATGGCCCTAATACGGGTACATCTAGGTTGTCACCAGCAGCGACATAAGGGATGCTCAGACCGCGCTTGTAGATGACATAAGATAGCAATAGATAATCGACATGGCTACGATGACAAGGCACATAAACCAGCTCATAGTCAGTCGCAAGCTCACGTACGCGCTCGAAATGATGGACTTCTACGCCATCATAGAGTTGTGTCCATAACCACGTTAAAAACTTATAAAAACCGCGCACGATGGAATGTGAATAGTCATTGACCATCTCATTGGCATAACCTTTAGCCAAGACACGGGCTTCACGTACACTGATACCAGATTCTACGGCTTCTGCCTCTATCGCATGTTTGATAGCTGGTGAATACACTAGCTTGTCTACTAAGTTGCGTCTGTCTGATAAATCAGGACCGAGCATACTGGCACGCTGCTTGTCTAAATAAACCGTAAGCCGCTGCTGTAGCATACGTACCAGTTCACGATTGCTGTCAGCGGTCGCTACCAAAGCATAGTTTGGTGCTTCGTCGGCATCGCCCAAGCTACTGTTGATGTCTAAATTGCTGTCTTTTGCAGAGCTTTCTTTTACAGTGTCTTCTTTTATAGAGTTCTCTTTTGAATCAACGGCTAGTGAATCAAAAATAGAAAACCCTTCTTCATCACCTTTAAGGCTATCATTGATAAGGGTACGTAGATCTTGAGGTGGATGGAACTGTACAAAGGTGTCACGCCCCATTACTCCGATATTAAAGAGCTGCTTGGTGATGCTAGGATCTTGCCAGTTGTCAGCGGTCAGCAGCTTAAACAGTGAATCCTCTTTTTCTGGGGCGCGTCCCCATAAAATAGAGACGGGCACCAAACGTACTTTTAGCTCTGGATGTTGTAAAACAGCAGACACCAAACGTGACAGGCGCGGCGATAGCTGACTGTCTTTAGCGCTTGGATGGTTCAAAAATATGATGGCTGCGTTTTCTTTGATATTATGGGCGGCATCATGTACCCCAACCAATGCTGGTGGTAGGTTGTGCTCTTGCGTCTGCAGGTCAATTAAAATACTGTTGGAGCGCGAATAATCTTGCAACACATAAAATCTTAGCGTTTGATCGTCGGTATCGAACTCAGGTAATTCACCCAATAACTTAGGTTTAACAGCGACATCGAGTAGCTGCCCCGATAGCTTGCGATAAATTTGATTAATCGGCGCATTGGAATAAGGCTTGGGGGCGATTGGATTGACGTCAGTATTAGAAGTGCTGTCGGTTGTGACTGGCGCTTTAAAAATCCGTTTTTTTAAGAACTTCGGTATCATAATCAGTATCAAAAATAGTCAAATATGTTGCGCTTATGATGCCATAAAAGCCACCAAAGCGATATATAGTGTCTGTATATACTGCTAATATTAATACGGTCTGGTTACTATATAGTGAGTTAAGTCGCTCTTAATAAGCTCAAATAATTGAAAGTTAATGTATTTAGCGCAATAATAGTTCGGCGACAACCAAGAGTCACTATAGAGTAATTATGTTTAAATCTACCTATTAATATCATTGATATAAGCTGAAATATTATGACACCAGCGATTAATCTTGCCAAACAACGCGCTCTGAACTATCAGTTACACGACTATGTCCATGACAGTAATGCCGCCTCTTTTGGCTTAGAGGCGGCAGAAAAGCTAGGCGTGGATGTGTCACAAGTGTTCAAAACCTTGGTGGTGTCGACAGAGACTAGTGCGCTTGCCGTTGCTATCTTACCCGTGGATAAAACGTTAAACTTTAAAAAAATGGCTAAGGCGCTATCTTCGAATAAGTTGCTGATCTGCAAAAAAGTGCAAATGGCGGATCCTAAGCAGGTAGAGCGTAGTACGGGCTATGTGCTAGGCGGCGTCAGCCCATTGGGACAAAAGAAGCGCTTGCCGACTATCATAGACAGCTCGGCTGCAGAGCAGACAACGATTTATGTCAGCGGTGGTCGCCGTGGTTTAGAAATTGAGCTGCCACCAGCACAATTAGCTGAGACCCTTGCTGCTTGCTTTAGTACCATTATCGATGACTAAAAAGTTACTGATGACTAAAAATCGTTGCCGCTAACGGGCTGTTCAATCAAGCCTGAAACGATGGCTAATATTTTACTCCCTCACTCATATTTTATAAGGAAATATTCATGCCACATTTAACCATTCAAATGACGCCCAATGTCAGTATTGCTCATGAAGAATCATTTCTTAAAGCGTTAAATAAAGCATTATGGGACAGTGGGCACTTTGGCACGCCGACTGATATTAAAGCACGGATCGTACCCATTGAGACATTTTTGGTAGGCGTTGAAGATGATGAGCAGACGTATGGCTTTATCTATGCGCATCTAAAACTAATGACTGGTCGTGACATGGTGATTCGTAATCAGCTAGCAGGGCTGCTGGTGACGATGATAGAGCAGGAGATAGGCGCAGAGCAATCAGGGCGAGCAGCCTTACAGATATGTGTGGAAGTTGAAGAAATTAGCGCGGTGTATCATAAAAAAATGCTGGGTAGCTAAAATGCTGATATCGTCCGAAACGACGATTCATCAATCGCTATAAGTATTCACATAGCGATTTACTGGCATACGTGGGTAATATTATTATCTCAACCCTATAACCAGCCGTTTTGCCTTCAGTCGCCATCAAGTTGCGGGCAATACGTAAGCGATATTCTCCGGTTGCAGGTAGGCAGCCTTGATACACGATACCGCCTTTGCTGCCATCTTGCGTACCATTTGGCATATGTAATACGCCGACATTGGCTGTCTCAGGCGTACCAGTAAGTGGTGCAATATTAATAACGGCATATTGCCAGCTAGTGGCATCAAAGCGATACCAGCGCTCATCTTCATTGGGGCTTAATTTGCCAGTGACCGTACTACTGATCGCGCCTTGGGCAAATTTAATAGGAGTGTCAGGGTTTTTAGCCAGCTCCGTAGCACTAGTTGCGCTAAAACTGATCAGTGCCGTACTGAGCAGTAGCACTCGTATAGATAATGAGGCTAAAGAAGTTTTTTGATGATCACTGGGTAACATGATTGGCTCCTAAAATGGCCGTTTATCTATAATGAGTTACTCGTTATCTCTCATCTATGATGTATATTTATTATCGATAGGCTTTAATGAGAACGTCTGTACTTTTAGTTAAGCATAAAAAAGCGCCTACATGCTAGGCGCTTTTCTTATTAATTACTGCTTAATTGTGATGCTATCTTAGTCTAAAAAACTTAGTCTAGAAAAGCAAAGTTCTCAATCTTCATTGCTGTCATGCTGTCACTTGGTGCAACCATGGCTTCGGCATGCCCCGATGTACGTGGTAACAACTTATCAAAGTAGAATTCAGCCGTTTGGATCTTAGCTTTGTAGAATTCTGGTGATTCAGCGCCGCCGTTTTCAAGCTTGTCATAAGCGACCGCTGCCATACGCGCCCAATGATAACCCATCATGACATAGCCTGAGTACATCAAGAAATCGTCTGATGCAGCAGAGATGATCTCACGGTCTTTACGTGCCATTAGCATCAAGCGGACAGTCAATGTATTCCACTCAGCACATAGCTTGGTGAGCGCCCAAACGAATTTACGCATGTCTTTATCAAGCGCATACTCGCCACACCATTTCATGATGCTTGAAGTGTAATCACGGATGATTTTTCCTTTAGACTGCAAGATCACTTTACGACCGAGTAAATCCAATGCTTGAATACCAGTTGTACCTTCGTACATGGTGGCGATACGAGCATCACGAGCAATTAGCTCCATGCCCCATTCTTTGATATAGCCGTGACCGCCATAGACTTGCTGACCGTGTTTGGCCGCTTCGATACCTAGCTCAGTTAAGAAGCCTTTTAGGATTGGTGTGTAGAAACCCAATTTGTCATCCCACTTTTCAAACTCTTCATCATCACCGTTAGCGATACCCTGTGCCATTTTATCGGCATAGCGCGCAGAATGATAAATCATTGAGCGGCCACCTTCTGCAAAGGCTTTTTGGGTCAATAGCATACGACGTACGTCAGCATGGTTGATGATAGCATCAGCAACTTTTTCAGGCTCTTTCGTGCCTGATAAGGTGCGCATAGAACGACGGTCTTTTGCATACGGTAGCGCATTTTGGAATGACAATTCAGTATGCGCCAAACCTTGGATGCCTGTACCGATACGTGCCGTGTTCATAAAGGTGAACATAGCTTTGAGGCCTTTGTTCGGCTCACCAATGAGATAACCAACCGCATCATCAAAGTTTAAGACACAAGTCGCTGATGAGCTGATACCCATTTTGTGTTCGATCGACCCACAAGTCACGCCATTACGCTCGCCAATTTCACCTTCAGTAGTTGGCAAGAATTTCGGTACGATAAATAATGAGATACCGCGTGTGCCTTCTGGTGCATTTGGCAAACGTGCTAAAACAATATGAACGATGTTTTCCGTTAAATCATGCTCACCACTTGAGATGAAAATCTTAGTACCGCTAAGCTTATAAGAGCCGTCATCTTGTGGAATGGCTTTAGATTTAACTTGACCCAAATCCGTACCACATTGTGGTTCAGTCAAACACATAGTGCCAGCCCAAGAGCCTTCAACCAATTTATGTAGATAGGTTTCTTTTTGCTCATCGCTACCATATTGCATAATGGTATTGATACAGCCGGTTGATAGACCAGGATACATCGCCCAAGGCCAGTTCGCAGTGCCCATCATTTCAGACTTAATGAGGTTGATTGACATGGGCAAGTTCATACCGCCAAATTCCTCAGGGTACGAAATACCTTGCCAACCACCATCTACGAACTGATCATAAGCTTCTTTAAAGCCTTTAGGGGTGGTAACCACGCCATTGTCAAAATGACAGCCTTCTGCATCAGCTGGCTGGTACAAAGGTGCTAAAACATTTTCAGCGAAGTCAGCAAAGCCTTGTAAAATCATATCGACGGTTTCAGGATCGGCATTTTCGCCATTGTCCAAATCTTTATAATGAGTTTGAAAGTCGAAAACATCATTTATTAAAAACTTGATATCACGTAAAGGTGCTTTGTAAGTTAACATAGTCGCTCTCTTTAGTTATTCGCTATCATAAATGGCTAGCTCGGTATTTGAGCCACGTTTCATGTAAAGGGTGTTTAATCATTTGGGGTAAGAATAGACGATATCACGGCTCGTCATTCAGATTTATCAAAAACAGCTCATCCATTTTGATTGCCGTTAAGGCATCCTTGATAAAAAACAGCTGTCGCGGCGTTACTGTCAGTATAAATCTTCTATAGCGACAAATATATAACTAATAACTAATATTCATAATTAATATTTTAAATCAAAACATTAATTTATGTATTGATGAATTCGATTTTTATTAGTGTCTGTGGTTAAGTACCTATTTATGATAGATGTGACCGTATCAGAAAAATATTTTTTAACTGCATTTACGATATAAGGAAAGCCAATTATGAGCGCATCCAAGCGCGAGGCAAAGCGAGCATCTTGGCTGACAGCGTTATTTGCTCGCATAAAGGCTTTAATTGATGGGGAGCTGGCGCATTTACTGACAGTGAACCGTAGTAAGAGACCGTGGCATATGCCGATTATCGCGGCGATTGCCATCAGTTTCCCTGTGTTTGTGGGCGCTTATTTTGATGCTTTATCGTCAGGCATTAAAGCGTCTTTGGGGGCGATGGTTATTTTGAATATACCGTTAGTGGGCAAGCTGCCGTATCGATTGGTGACAGTGATGGCTTGGGGTTTTGCCATGTCGCTGTGCTTTGCGCTCGGTCTAATTGCTCAGCAAGTCCCGCTATTAAAACTGCCAATATTTACGCTCATGGCGTTTGGTATTGTGATTTTTGGACGTTATTATCGTCAGCCACCGCCAGCGGGACTGTTTGTGATGATGGCAGGTGCTATTGCGCTATTTATACCGCTACCTTTGGAAGACATCTTACGTGCAACTGGACTGGTGATGCTTGGCAGTGGCTTTGCTTTAGTGATGGCATTGCTGTATTCGTTGTTTTTATTAGCAACGCGCCCAGCGACGCCGACGCCTACTTATCGCTACGAGCCAGATACCATTACTGAAAGTTTGATTGTCGCCAGTTTTGTCAGTTTAGCCTTGCTCATCGCCGTCACTTTACAGCTGTCCAACCCCTATTGGGCAGCAGTTAGTTGCTTTTTGATTATCCAAGGTATTCATTTGCGCACCATGTGGATTAAGCAAATACATCGTTTACTTGGTACAGTATTGGGTGTGGTTTTGGCGAGTTGGATGTTGTCTTGGGGATTATCAATATGGGGTGTCGCACTGGCGATACTGACGATGATGCTTTGTATCGAGACGTTGGTGGATCGACATTATGGTTTGGCAGTCATATTTATCACGCCGCTGACGATATTTATTGCAGAATACGGCAGTGGTTTACCGTTTTCTGAGTCCGCCTATCAAGAAGTGATTCGCACGCGCCTTTTTGATACTGTGATTGGCTGCTTGGTGGGTCTGAGCGGCGGAGTAGTAATGCATTCAACCAACTTACGCATACCGCTACGGCGTATCGAAAACTGGCTACTGGCGCGCTTTGGATAATTGATGAGTGTCAAATCATCAGTACATTTGCAATCAAGTATTAATCAAAGTCGCATGAGCTGAGTTCATGCGACTTTTTTTATGTCGATTTTCGATTAACGACTGTGTAGCGTTTCAGTCGCTTGCACAACATCGATCGTATGACCCGTCCAACGCTCAAAACTTAGCGCTGCTTGCTCGATGAGCATACCATAACCATCAGAAATCTGTGCGCCACGCGCAGAAAAATGCTGCAGAAACGGTAGCGGGCGTCCATACATCATGTCATAAGCATAGTCACCGTTTAGCGTGTCGCTTAGTGGTAGCGTATCTGCTGATAAACCAATAGAAGTCGCATTGATGATAATATCAAACTGTCCATTTAATTCAGTCGTGCGACAAGTTTCAATCTGCTGCTCATGAATAGCAGTGCTTGCCGCGCTAAGCTCAGTGACTAACGCTGTTGCCTTGCTCAGCGTGCGATTGGCAATCGTAAGATGTGCGATACCAGCTTCAATCAATGGCAATATCACCCCACGTGCTGCGCCGCCTGCACCAATGAGTGCCACGCGAGCACCATTCAATGGCCAACCCAAACTTAAGATGTGATTGACCAGTCCTTGTCCATCGGTATTATCGCCATACAATGCCTCGGTGATTGGCACGCCACTTTTTACCAGCGCTTTATTTAGTAACAGCGTATTGACTGCGCCTGCAACCTTGGCATGTTCAGATAAACCACCGCACGCCGCGCAGCAGTCATAAGCGATTTGTTTAAAAGGTACAGTTACGTTGGCTCCAACGCCGCCGCCCTGAAAAAATGCCTCAAGCACCGCGGTAAAACTGGCTGCATCATCGGGGCAATATTGGCGTTGATAGCTAATCTCAATACCCGTCTGCGCTGCAAATAACGTATGAATTTCAGGAGATTTGCTGTGGGCAATGGGATTGCCGATAACGATAAAATGCTGGGTCATAATAGGTCTGCTTGCGATAAGAGGCAAAAATTGATCAGTAGAAGGGCATTGATATACAATCATCATAAGGGATAACGCGATATTTGACAAATCGGTGGTCTAACGAGTAAACACTTGAATAGGTAGGTTTTTTGACAGATTCTGTCTTTAACAAATCTGTACTGTCTGGGAGCGTTATCCGTAACGTAAAGGGTGGTCAAGTGTTAAGCAGTTGGGTAAACTAGAGAGCATGAAAATTTTATATTGATATTTTGGCAGTTGCATAACCATCAGTAACTGAACTGTCAAAAACCAAGTCATAAGAAACTGACATAACAAACTGAGTCATAAAATACCAAGTATAAGAACGCTTGTTTATAAAATATAATGTCCATTATCAGCGGCCTATCTGCCTGCTCGTTAATACTATTTTGAGAATCATCTAAAAGTGTGAGTAAATTGCCCATGTGGAATAATAGCCTACAGACCCTCTTGGTCGGTACGATAATGGCAGTCGGCGTGTCGCTCAGTGGCTGTGATAGCAGCAAAGACGACGCCCAAAACCAAGATGCCGATATGAGCGAGCAAACCGTCGCTGACGATGCGCTAGTACAGGACAATGCTGCGCCGAACGCCGATTTAGACGGCGCTACTGCTCAGCAAGGTACACAAGTGAAATATGACGTTGCGGGATGGGGCACTAAAAATGTAGCGTCATTGAATGTCGATAACTTAGATGAGATCAAGGCGACTTTTGGTAAGGTCATGAGCACTGATGAGAACAGCCTCGACTATGCCAGTAATCCAGCCGCCAAATATCGCTTTATGGATACCGATGCGCCGTATTTGGATTTGATTGATTCTGAAAAGTATCTCGAACTGGGCTGGTACTTTGCCAATCCTACTGACTCTGATAAAGAAAAAGAGATAAGTCAAAACCATGCCGAAAAAGCGCATAAGCTTGCCCGCCAACTGATGGGTGATGAGGGCGGACAACTGATTTCTGATATGCTTAATGGTCAAATTATCAAAAATAAAGTCATCGGTGGACAAAAAATAGAATTGGCAAAATGTGAGTTCTACAGTTGTATGCTGGTCATCAATAAATCTGCTGCCCAAACAGATAAGAAGTAAGCTGTGCTAGCTATCATGCCGCTCAGTAATTGGCTATGCATACATCCATCAAGTGCTACGACGGATATCTCAGACACAGTATCGCTAGACAATCGTGGGTTGGCATATGGCGATGGGTTTTTTACCACGATGGGGGTCATCGATGGGCAAATACTGTGGTTGGCTCATCATCAGCAGCGCCTTGTTTCCCATGCTGAAGCTTTACAACTTGAATTAGACAATCATTCTATCATGGCTATAATACGGACGCATGCCGAGCAACTACAACAAGGCATGCTGAAGCTGATGGTGACTCGCGCCGTGCAAGATGTCCGTGGTTATGGTTATGTGCCAACCGCATCTGGTAGCGCTTGTGAGATTTGGCTAAAATCCTCTGCGATGACCGTCACTACGACTGAGCAATTACGCTTGCCTGATGGATGCTTAATCCCGATGCAGCCTATCAGTTCTGCCATTTGCCTATCTTCGCAGCTTACCTGCTTACCGCCACTATTAGCCGGACTCAAAAGCCTCAATCGCCTTGATAATGTGCTGGCAAGTGGCGAGCTACAAAGCATCAAAGCCCAAGTATCGGAAGACAATATCAAACCCAGAATCAGTGAGGGGCTGCTACGAGATATGAGTGGTCGTTGGGTTGAAGGTACGATGAGCAATGTCTTCTATCAGTTATCAGACTCGCCTTTATCAACACTATCATCAGAAAAAACGGCATCAGAAAAATTGTCTACGCTACCGCTTTATGAAGACAATGCAAACTATCTAACCACTGGTCAATGGTATACACCATCCATGGCGCAATCGGGCGTCGCTGGCGTGATGCGGCAAGTGCTTATCGATGCGTTATCGACTAGCAAACATCCCGTCATTATCAGATCATTAAAAGATGAGGATTTGCCACGACTAAGCCAGCTATTCTTTTGCAATGCGCTGCGCGGTGTCATGCCAATGAGTAGCCTGACGTTATTATCGGGTGAGGTGGTGGGTTTTTGAGCGATTCTAATCGTATTTAAAAATATTAAACTTGGTATCAATAAAGTCATCTGGGTACAAAATAACTTCCTCATTGTGATACATATCTTGCGCTTTTAATAGTGCTTCTTGCTCGTTCTCTGCGTTAACCTCCACGATATTATTCAACGTCTCGACAATCTCTATCTGAAAGGCTCTCTTCAGTTTTTTATCTACTTTCATCATTACTATTCCCGATATATGCTTATCAAAATTTCTTGAGTATTTATATACTCTAGGTTAGCAAAGGCACTTAAAAAGAAGTGATCGTCTTTTGTTATGTAGACTTGTGCGATAAGGAAAATCGATCAATGATAGTGTTTTGATAAGGAGAGATATCCATGGACTACATCTACGAAGATGAACGAATACCTTTACAAATCCGTCGACTATTAATTTTTGATGAGATTTGCAAATTAGCAAAAAAACAACCTGATGAAATTATTCACTTATCAAGATTCACTGAATTGTCGCTCGGTGTTATGTATTTGAAAGACTTTAAAAAATTTATCGCGTTTGGCGGTGTGTTTGAGTACGCAGAAACAAGAGAAGAAGTTATCGAGCAACGTATTAGAGTCTTTCCTAACGACGAACCAGTAACACGTGCGCTTACAGTCAACTTAAAACAGTTTACTATACCTACGCGCACAGCTATCCAGCTGGTCTGGTATTGGAATAAATATGTTAAAAATAGAATGCACGCTTATGTCGATTATCGAGAAGAGCACTTTTTTAAAATCAATGATGAAATTGATGGAGAGTATCCACCGCATAAGTTTCATGGCCGTTTAGTTGCAACGGCACGTTTACCTTTATGGGACGATAGAGAGGAATTAATTGCAGATGTCTACCGTAATAATAAAGGGCAACCAAGACCTGAACGCTTCAATGAGAAACGTTTAATATAATTTGCAATAACGCCCACGACCAGTAAATTCAATAATACCTCTATCGCGTAATACTTGTAATTGTTGGCGGATTTTATCTTTAATGTGATTATTTTCAGGATGTTTACGCTGTAATTCATCAGCAAACGCATAAACTTGATTGAGAGAAAAATTAACGTTCAGTTTATCAATACATTGCCAAACATCCAGTGTCCAACCACGCGAAGCTGTAGATTGCTTACGTAGAAACAAGGTTTTTTGAAATTGCTCGGTGACATTATCGCGTGGTATGACTTGCTGGTTTTTCACCAAAAATACTTTCCCTGATTCGGGCACTTGTCGTAAATCAATATTGCAACCAACCCAACCGGCACGTTTGGCAGTGACTGATAAAGGCTTACGTTTGACAATCATATCAGGCTTAAAAAAATGCTTAGGAATAATCAGGAAGTTGTTAACGCTATATTCTTGAGAATAGGTTAAAAAGAAAAAGTTAGGATTATTGTCGCTACTGATACGCTCAATCATGGTGTCATAAGCGCCGTCATTGATAATGTTGCTTAACTTTGCTTGCTTACTTTTTAGCTCATATTGCTCATTACAATTTGCACAATAAAAGTCAGCGACAGGCTGATTGTTAGTAAATTCCGCCAATGGCTCGGTATTGCAACTAGGGCAGTAACTTTGCTTAGCAACCCAATCTTCACTGAGTACTCTAATGATTTGACTAGGCGACTTGTAATTTTTGGCAAGATTTTGATTAAAATGTAGATTCATAACCAGTTTTCGTTATTAAAGAAAAGGAAAAACAATAAAAGAAGGTAGAAATATTAGCCCATATCAGCAGGCGTAAATACCAAGATAATTCATAAGCTAAGCAAATACCATTGAAAATCGCACGGTTCAGTGCTAAATTCTAGCAAACTTCTGCCTCGCGAGTTGCCATGAGCAAGCCTACATCTGAAACGCCTCCTGAACGTCCTAATGAAACGCCATCGAATAAACCAGATAGCAGTGTTGAGGAGCGTGTCGATACCACACTACCAGACACGCAACCAGCAGTTGATGGAGTAGAGGAAACGCCAGCGACAGATGTGTCACTCATCAGTGGAGCGGCTAAGCCACGCGAATATAAAGCCGATAATCAATCGTTCTTTATGCAGCGTGGTTATCAAGTGTTGCTAGTACTGGGGCTTATCGCTGCGTTTTTCTTAGTGATGGTCTATCAGACATTGTTTGGGCGGATTGAGCAGCCAAAGCAAATGGTCACCATTGAGCAGGGTCAGAGCTATTACGGCCTACTGCCGCAGTGGCAACAGCAAATCCCGCTGTTTTCTGCCACGATTGCCAAGCTCTATATGAAAACACAAGTTGATGGCCCCTTACATGCTGGTATTTATCAATTACCAGAAAACCCTACCTTTGCTGAAACGCTACATATACTTGGGCAAGGGGTAAAAGCATCGATGGTAAAAGTGCAAATCATCGAAGGCAAAACTTCTAAAGACTTGTATCAAACATTAAGGGATAATAAAGGCATCAAAAAAGAGGTGCTGACCGACGATAGTGGCAATGATAGAGACAATGCTGGTATTGCTCAAGCGTTGGATTTGGTCGGTATATTGCCAAATGAAGTGATAAATAGTAGCGACCCTATCGTCAATCACAATCTTGAAGGCTGGTTTGCCCCTGATACTTATTATTATGGGGAAGGCAGCACTGATAAGCAGGTACTGACCGATTTATATAAGCGTCAACAGCAAGTATTGACTGAAGCGTGGGAAAATCGTGCGCCCAACTTACCTTATAAGACGCCTTATGAGGCGTTAGTGATGGCCTCTATTATCGAAAAAGAAACCAGTGTGGCAGAAGAGCGTCCTTTGGTCTCTGCGGTGTTTAGAAATCGCTTAGATAAAGGCATGCGAATGCAGACCGATCCGACCATCATCTATGGTATGGGCAGTCGCTATGAAGGCAACATTCGCCGCAAAGACATTGATGAAAAAACGGCTTATAACACCTATCAAATGGATGGCCTACCGCCAACACCTATCGCGCTACCATCGGCTGCCTCTATCGAAGCGACCTTGCATCCAGCAGATAGTGACGCATTGTACTTTGTGGCGACAGGTAATGGCGGGCACAAATTTACCAATAGCTTGGCGGCGCACAATCAAGCGGTAAAAGAATATCTCGGCGTCATGCGTGAAAAAAAATCACAAACCCCGCCGCAGTAATTTAATCCTCTATCTTTTCTTCAAACCTATCGTGAACTGAGCGTTATGCAACTGTCTACATAACGACATAACGCTCATCAATGACATAAGGTCATATCATGTCAGCATCTATACAAGACCACGTATCTCAAACAGTCCAGTCGCAAGCAAAGCAGCTCAAAACAAGCAATGACATCAATGATATCGCACTCAGTCAAGGGCGCTTTATCAGTTTTGAAGGTACTGAGGGCGTAGGCAAAACGACTGCCATTGAGCAGCTGTGCACACGCTTAGACGATAACAATATTGCGTATCTGCGTACCCGTGAGCCGGGTGGTAGCCCGTTTGCAGAACGTTTACGCGCTATATTGTTGGACCCTGCGACCGACATCAATGATGATACAGAGCTATTGCTACTATTTGCGGCGCGCTGCGATCATATGCAGCAGGTGATTTTGCCAGCGCTACAACGTGGGACGTGGGTAATATGCGATCGTTTTACCGATTCTACTATTGCTTATCAAGGCTTTGGGCGCGCACATGGCGATGCGGTGGTACGAGCCAAAATTGAATCACTTATCGAGCAGTTTGTGCCGCAACTACCTGAGCTGACATTGTGGCTGGATTTGCCCGTATTAGAAGGCATGGCACGCGCTAATAAACGTAGCGCCGCTGATAGATTTGAGCAGCAAGTGACCGAATTTTTTACTTGGGTACATAAAGGCTTTAACACGCTGGCGACTCAGCATCCCGAACGGATACAGCGCATTGACGCATCAGGCACAGCCGATGAGGTGAGCGCGCGAGTATGGCAGGCGGTACAAGGCAGATTTGATGTTTCGTAACGGATTTTATACAGCCATCACCTAGCCAAATAAAAAGCCCCAACATTGCGTTGAGGCTTTTGTGTTTTATAAACTGTTATATTCTATAAAGTATCAAAACAGTCATCAAGATATTGTCAAAACTGTGTTAAAACAAAGCTGTGGCAACGATTATTTATCCTGTTTATTCACCGCTTTATTATCTGAAATTTCTTGAACATTGTCTTTGTTAATGTTGTCTTTAGTAATATCGCCATCAGAGCTTGCATTGGTTGTATTATCTTGACCAGAGTCGGGTAGACGATTTGGATCAAGCGCGCCCTTCTTAGTTTTAGGTGCGTTGCCATTACCATTCGTACTACTGTTGTTAGACACCTTATTTTTAGGAATTGCCTTCGAAGTCGCTGTCGAGTTGGCTGATATGACGCCTTTATTAACGACGTCAATAGACTTATCTTTTGACGTTATTACTTTGTCATTCAAGGTGTCTGGCGTGGTTTTAGTTCCAGCACTGCTGCTTGAATGGTTTGATACCTCAGTATCTGCATTTTGCTCAGCGACTCTCTGCTCAGCAATTATTTCTTTAGCGCTGTCGCTATCAGTGGCAGTGGATTGTTCTGTTGCATCAACACTATCATCGCTCAGCTCTTTTTCTTTACGCTTTTCAGGTGCTTTTGAGCTGGACTCAAAGTTAGCATCAGCTGCCAGTCGCGCCTGCTCTTGTTTAGGTGTCACGTCGACAGGTTTTGGCTGTACTTCATCTTCCACTACCAGTGAGATGAGCTTGCGATCGCGTGGTACGATACCATCAAACTTATCGGTAATGACGTGTAGCTTGCCTTCTTTGTCGATTGTATACAGCGGCACGAATTGCTTATTGTCGGCTTTGTATTGCTCAAAGCTGTAGCTGTCGGTGATGTTGGTAATCTTGATACGGGCTTTTTTTGACAGCATGCTGGCAAGTTTGGTGTAGGTGACGTCTTTGCCAAACAGCCACTGCGAGTGGAAGTTACCTTGCTTATCATCGCGCTCGCTTTTGACCTTTTCGTCGCTGAACTTGAGACGGTACAATTTGCGCTCACCAAATTCATGACGATAATGAATCTCAGATAAGGTATTCATCTCTTTGTCCATACTCATGGCAAACAGACGACCGATACCGATCAGGTCAAGATGATGATCGGCGTGATCAGAGATAGGATTGCCAAAATAAGTACGCAGACCGCTCATGCGTGCGCGGGCAATATTGGTATAGTTGTTGTGTGCGACGATGACATCAAAGCCCTGATCTTTTAGAGAAGTTGCTACCAAAAGGGCAATGGGATTTGAGCCGACGATAAGAATGCCATTGGTCTCAGGCTCACGGACACCCAGCAAGTTGCCGACTATTTTTGCCCCCAAGCCCTGAATCATAACCGTGCCAATAATGACCATGAATACTAAGGGCACGAGCAGTTCAACACCTTGGATATCGTACTCTTGCAGACGAATAGCAAACAGTGATGAGATAGCTGCAGCGACGATACCACGTGGCCCAATCCAACTAATCATCAACTTTTCATTGGTCTTTAAGTTTGAGCCAATAGACGATGCCCAAACGGATAAGGGTCGCGCCACAAACATGACGATAGCAAGTAACACCAGACCTGCGAAACCAACGCTAAGTAAGCTTTCCAGCTCTACACGTGCTGCAAGGATAATAAACAGCACAGAGATAAGAAGGATGGTTAAAGATTCATTAAACTCTAAAATCGTATCGCGTGGGAATTTTGGCCAATTCGCCAATGCTACGCCCAATACGGTGACTGTCAATAGCCCAGACTCATGCTCTAAATGGTTCGATACTGAAAATAACACCAAGACAAAGGCGAGCGTAAAGACATTGCGTAAAAATTCAGGAATCATATGCCGACGCATCAAGAAGGCAAGCAGCCAAGCGCCTGCCATACCCATCGCTGTCGCTAATACCACGATTTTGGCAAACAATAAGATACTGCTGGCTTCGCCGCCTGAGATGATGTATTCATAGACCAAAACCACGGCAATAGCACCGATTGGGTCAATGATGATACCTTCCCATTTGAGGATATTAGAGATGGTCTTATTGGGACGCACACTACGTAATAGCGGCATAATCACCGTTGGACCCGTGACGCACACGAGCGCACCGAACAGCAAAGCAATCAGTGGATCGACATCGAATAAGAGATAAGTCGATAACGCAACGATAGCAATGGTGATAAGTACACCGACCGACACCAGCATTTGCACCACGGTGCCATGCTGTTTAATCTCGTCAAACTCTAACGTCAGCGAGCCTTCAAATAGGATAATCGCCACGCCCAAAGAGATGAAGGGGAACATCAGCTCCCCCAGCACCAAGTCAGGATCGAAGACTCCCAGCACTGGGCCCACGATAATGCCAATCAGTAATAAAAATAAAATGGACGGTTGCTTTAAATACCAAGCCAACCATTGGGCAGCAATGCCGATCCCAACCACGCCAGATAATAATAGGGCGGTATCCATAAATTGATCCTTTTATAATCTTGTCGTATTTTATAGCTATCAACCGCTTTTTTAGAGTAGCGGCTGCCAGTAGTATAGTAATAAGTTGACGCTACTCGCTATAGAGACACATCTCTATAAAACGTAAGCGACGACAATGGTATCCATCATGAATCACAACATGAGCCAGATATGATATAACTACTATAGAGTAGTAAAGACAAAAGCATTACTAGAAAAAATCGTCAATCTCATATAAATCGCATATGGCATCAAGCTCGCTCAGTCTATTATTGATAGTACTGTCACGCGACTTTTTTATCCATTTATCTTGAATCGACCATCGCATTATTCTAGTAATGCAAAAGATGAACAATAAGGGTGATAATAGCCAGCTTTATAAAACAATAGTCAATAATGATTATTTATAGACTTTAGTTTGCTTAAAAAGTTATTTGGCTTGCTATCATAACATGCTTTTATTTCATGCTGAGCAAGGCCGTATCTAGCACGATATCAGTAGGCAGCGATAAAAATATACAATAACTGGGTCAAATAATTGCGCCTTGGGTTATCCTACATAATTGAAATAATGACAAAACAGCACGATGACTTATCATACAGTAGCCGTCTTTATCATGCACCTAGCGAGGATTATCATTGTTTTGGGGTTTTTATATAAGGAAAGGCGAATGGTCGATGGCATAAGGGTATAAAAAACAGTAACCTAATAAACGACTAGATAGCGACTAAAAAGGTTGGCCGTCATAACATTCAGTGCCGATGCAACGTTTGTCATATACGGACTTGGTTAAAATTAAAATATCGTATACACGTCACTAGCGATAGTAGCCAAAACATAACCATTAAAAATAACAACGATTACTTATATGGAGGACAACATGCCTATCAATATGCTTACAGCGCAATCTAAGTTTTATGTGCCGCATTGGTTAAAACGTAGTGCGCTGGTGCTTGCTGTCAGTACCTCGATGGTTACTGGCGTCACTGCCACCGCCATGGCAAGCGCTCAAGCTGTCGTCACCACGGCAGATTTTTCTGACTTAGTACAGCAAGTTACCCCAGCCGTTGCCCGCGTAAATGTCACCAAGACCGTCAGCGAGGCTGAGCTTGCCAAAGCCCAAACAGCCGAATTGTTACGGCAGTTCTTTGGTGATCGTTTACGTATTCCTGATCAGGCTGCCACGCCAGCGATTGAGCATGCTTATGGCACGGCCTTTTTTGTCACAGCCGATGGTTATATGCTGACCAACCATCATGTGGTGGAGGGCGCTGATAAAATCACTGTCACTCTTAACGATAGAACGGAGCTTGATGCAACCTTGATTGGTAGTGATGAGCGCTCTGATGTGGCTGTACTAAAAGTCTCGGGCAACCAATTTCCTGCTTTGCCTATCGGCGACTCAAATGCTCTGAAAGTAGGGGAACCAGTACTAGCCATTGGTTCGCCATTTGGTTTTGATTACTCAGCATCGGCGGGCATTGTCAGTGCTAAATCACGCAGTTTTTCACGCGATACCAGCGTGCCATTTATCCAAACAGACGTGGCATTGAACCCTGGTAACTCAGGCGGTCCACTATTTAATCAGCGCGGTGAAGTGATTGGTATTAATTCGCGTATCTTTAGTGGTACTGGTGGTTACATGGGTCTGTCGTTTTCCATTCCGATTGATGCGGCGATGGATATTTACGAGCAGCTAAAAACCGATGGCGAAGTGGTACGTGCTTATTTAGGTATTTATCCGCAGGACATCGATCGCAATTTAGCAGAAGCTTATAATCTAGATCGTCCTCAAGGTGCGCTACTGACAAGGGTATCACCAGACTCACCTGCACAAAAAGCTGGTCTAAAACCTGGCGATATCATTTTGCAATATAATGAAGTGCAAATTATGCGCGCCTCAGATTTATTAAACTTGCTCAATCGTGCCAAACCGAGCGATAGCTTCCGCGCACAGATTCAGCGTAATGGTAAGCAGATGACCATCAGCGGCAAACTCACTTATGCGCCCAATGATGTGAGAGCACAAGGCGGCGATCAGCAGAATGATGAGGTGCAGTTAGGCTTGCGTTTACGTAACTTGACCGCTGATGAGCAAGCAGAAATCGCAGTGGATAATAAGACAGGTATTTTGGTCACCACAGTTGACCCAACGGGATTGGCGGCGCGCTCAGGTCTGTTGGCAGGTGATGTGATTACCAATTTTCACCAAAAGCCAATTAAAAAGGTCACAGATTTTTCAAGCGCGATTTCATCATTGCCCAAAAAAGGCGTAGTGACCATTGAAATTATCCGCCAAGGTATTCCCGCGATTATTGGTTTACGTATTGAGTAAGCTTTGATAGCTTAGTAGGGGTAATGGGTAATGGGTAATGGGTAATGGGTAATGGGTAATGGGTAATGGGTAGTCGGGGCAGCAACTGAGCATGGCATAACAGGCGCGTCAATAATTCTACTTGTCTATGATAGAGCTCGACCCCTATAATGGCTGATTTTTTAACCATGACTTAAAATAATCTAACATTGTCACTAACTTATTCATGGAGCGATTTATTTATCGCTCTATACGTTCTAATATAGGGTAAGCCAGTTGCTCGGCTCATACTCTCTCGTAACCATCAGGTAATTATGACTGACCATGCTCTTTATATCCTAAGTATCTCTACGACAGCAGTATTGCTTGCGTATATTATACTGTGGTCAGGATTACAAACGTTCAATGCCAATCCTACCAAACGTTTTATGCGTATTTGGTTTAAATTGGCACTATATTATGCTGCCTATACTATGCCCGTTTGGGCTTTGCTGTTGGTGATAGGTTGGTCGCAAGACATGCTGCCGATACTAGCGCAGCTATCACTACCACTCGTGCTAGTGGCTGTATTTGCAATGGGGTTCTATTTTTATACCGTGGTGATACAACCCAATCGTTTACGTTTAGATCATCATGCAATCGACTTAGATTTATCCACACCGTTGACGGTTGCCGTATTGGCTGATTTACGCATAGGCTTGTATAGCGGCAAGCCGCGTCATATCCGTAAACTGGTTGCTACCATCAATGCGTTACCAGCAGATGCGGTGCTGATTACGGGCGACTGGTTGTATTATCCAAGTGCTGATTTAGTGGGTCAGCTCATGTTGTTTAAAGGGGTTAATAAGCCTATTTATACAGTGATGAGTACCTCAGACTTGCGTTATCAATCGATTAATACGACCAAGCAAGGACAGCCGCTATTAGAAGATACGTTGTCCAGTGCCTTTGATGTACTCGATATTAGCTATATCGGTCAGCAGTGTACGTCGCTGCCACTCAAATGTACTGGGGCTACTAATGCGCTTCCAGTAATGCCCAGTGCGAGTTATTCTAAAAATAATAAAGAGGGTTTTAGACAGCAAAATTTGGAAAATAGCCCAACCGTCGCCGTGCTTTGCGGCTGGCAAGATGTTCCTAAACAGTTTGCTGATATTGAAGAGGCAAATGCGTCTGATAAAGCCGCGCTTGGTGCTGAAATTGCTAATACCACGAAGCCCGTCATCATCTTGGCTTCACGATTTGATAGTATTAGCGATTTGCCAAAATCCTTGCAGCCACGACCACTATTGATTACTGGGGCGGCAAAGGCGATTCAAAAAAATATATGGTTGGCACAAAAACAAAAATATATTGCACGTAGTAGTGAGCAGTCAACCCTGTTGAATAATAGCCGCATGGGCAAGCAGCGGGGTTTATACCAACATGGCAGTGCGCAGATATTTGTCAGTAGCGGTATTGGCACACGAGGGCTGCCTTTTCGCTTGTATCGCCCCACTATCGATGTGTTGACGATTCGTTAACATGACTCAAAAGACTTATCAGTGCTGATTCATTGCGCTAAACTGAGAGTTGAATAATAAGGCTACTGGTTTGTAGGTTGTAATGGCATGTCAGCAATTCAATTGATTGAACGTTAATTGATTGATAGCGGTCAAATCAAAATATGCTACACTAGCAGGCGTTTTTATTATTCTATTTTTAGCACTAAATAAGCGTTGTCGGTCATTGGCAAAAATAAAGCTAAGACGGCTTTGAGCATCTATATTGCGAACGCTTTTATCATAGAAAAAGATTGATCATAAAAAATACTCAGCATTAATATCAAGCAAGATATTGCCAATGGCGCCTATGAATGTACACAATATGAGTACAGGCGTAGATGTAATCATTGACACTTGCCAACGACCTATCATGTGACAGCTTTGAAAAAAGCTAGGATAATACAGTAAGGCACGGTTATGAGCACAGCATACGACGAGATCAAAACCCGACTACAAGGCTCAATGGTAGCCTTGGTAACGCCCATGCATCCTGACGGCACGGTCGATTATAAACGTCTGGCGGATCTCATAGATTGGCAGATTGAGCAAGGCACGCATTGTCTCGTTGCCGTTGGTACTACTGGCGAGTCAGCGACCCTATCTATGCAAGAGCACAGCGATGTTATTCGCTACTTTGTTCAGCATGTCAAAGGTCGTGTACCAGTGATTGCTGGAACAGGTGCCAATAATACGATGGAAGCCATTAAGCTGACCCAAGATGCTGCCGACGCTGGTGCAGATTGTGCATTATTGGTTGCGCCTTATTATAACAAGCCGCCACAAGAAGGCTTATACCAACATTATAAGGCTATCGCGCGCGCGGTAAATATCCCGCAGATGCTTTACAATGTGCCAGGACGTACGGTCGTTGATATTGCACAAGAGACCGTAGAACGTCTGGCTGATATCGATAATATCGTCGCAATTAAAGATGCCACAGGCTCTATTGCTCGCGGTGAGCAATTGATCAAAGCAGTGGGCGATAGAATCGTCGTGCTATCTGGCGATGACAGTACGGCGCTTGATTTGATGACATTTGGTGGTAAAGGTAATATCTCAGTCACTGCCAACGTCGCCCCGAAAGCGATGAGCGAGACTTTTACAGCGGCGCTTCGTGGTGATTTTGATGCGGCTCATAAAGTACATGATGTGGTCAAGCATTTACACCGTGACTTGTTCATTGAGTCAAGTCCTATCCCAGCAAAATATGCGCTTCATAAAATGGGTATGATAGATACTGGTATTCGTCTGCCTTTGGTATGGTTGGCTGAACAACATCATGCCACTATTGATGACGCCTTGGTGCGTGCGAACTTATTATAAAATGATGCGTGTAAATGCTAACTCAGAGAGATAATATGATGAAAACATCATCACCGACTGCAAAAATATTCCCTGCGCTGCTGACCTTAATATTGGGAAGTACTTTAGTATTGAGCGGTTGCCAAAGTGCTAAAAACTTACTTAGTAAGCGTGACAATGGTAGCTTAGAATATCAGCAAAGCAAGAAGCTTGTGCCAATAGAGCTGCCTGCTAACAAAGAACCAGCGCCTTTTGTACCTTTGTATGCAACTCCTAATGCTGGTGCAAATACGCTGAAATTACAGAACGAATCAGGTAATCAGTACCAGCTACCGAAGCCTGAGCGCGCTGTCAGTAGTCCTTCGAATTAAAGCTATTCCCTTATTTATACCGCTGACATTTTACAGTGATTAATGTAAATATTATTCATTCTGTCATACAAAAATCAGCGGTCGCTGCGCGTTTTTACCACATAAGCTTGAACGAACAGGAATTCCCATAATGCAAAAGCAACAACTGCTGTATAAAGGCAAAGCCAAATCTGTCTATGAAACTGAAGATAATGATCTTTTGATTCTACATTTCCGTGATGATACTTCAGCGCTTGATGGCAAGCGTATTGAACAGTTAGCCCGCAAAGGCGTCGTCAATAATCGTTTTAATGCTTTCATCATGCAAAAATTGGCTGATGCTGGTATCGAAACGCATTTTGAAAAGCAATTGTCTGAAGATGAAGTATTGGTCAAGCGTTTGGATATGATTCCGGTTGAGTGCGTGGTGCGTAACTTTGCTGCGGGCAGTTTGGTGCGTCGTTTAGGCTTAGAAGAAGGGCAAGCATTGACGCCACCTACTTATGAGCTGTTTTATAAAGATGATGCGCTGGGTGATCCAATGGTCAATGAGTCACTTGCTGTGTCTCTTGGCTGGGCAACCGAAGCACAACTGGCAAGAATGGAAGAGCTGACTCATCAAGTAAATGAAGTGTTAAAGGCGTTATTCGAAGCAGGTGATTTGATACTGGTTGATTTCAAACTAGAATTTGGTGTGTTCCATGACCGTATCGTCTTAGGGGATGAGTTTTCACCAGATGGCTGCCGTATTTGGGACAAGACGACTAAGAAGAAGCTGGATAAAGACCGCTTCCGTCAATCATTAGGCGATGTCATTGAAGCTTATGAAGAAGTGGCTAACCGTATTGGTGTGCCATTAAGCTAGATGTTTGATTGGCACTGCACTGCAGGTCAATCTTTAGCGTAAAAAAAACTGAGCCATGTGCTCAGTTTTTTTGTGATTTTAAATTAATCTTCGTGTTTATCTTACGACTAATAATATAAAGGCTTTGACCTAAAGGTAGTCGTTATTATCAAATATGGCTATTCTGAATAGCTCCACTGCTATTTGATTTACTTCATTATTATCTAAAGATAAGAACAACCTCTTTATTAAAATAGTTAATGTTGGAGTTATAGGATTTATTATAAAAACAAGAGTCCTAAACCAATCACAACACCACTGACAATCAGCACGATGACACAAAAACCCATGATATCTTTGGCTTTTAGACCTGCGATCGCCAGTGCTGGTAATGCCCAAAATGGCTGAATCATATTTGTCCAAGCATCACCCCATGCTACAGCCATAGCAACTCGTGACGGATCACTACCCAACATTTCCGCCGCTTCTAACATGATTGGTGCTTGTACTGCCCATTGTCCACCACCTGAAGGAACAAAAAAGTTGACGAGTCCTGCACTGAGGAAAGCAAAAAGTGGTAGCGTCTCCGCTGTTGAAACGTTGACAAACGCTTCTGACATCACACCTGCCAACCCCGAAGCTGTCATCATTCCCATAATGCCTGCATAAAAAGGAAATTGGACGATGATAGCGCCTGCACCTTTAACCGCTTCTTGAACTGCAATCAAATACTTGCGAGGTGTACCGTGAAATATAATACCAAGAAACAAGAACATAAAGTTAACCAAGTCGAGCGTTAGAGCAAAACCGTTCTGTGCGAAATAATACACGATAAAGGCGATGCCCAATACGCCAATGACCATTGATAAAATCCAGCTGTTTTCTAAGCGTTCTGCTGGTGTCATATCCGATTTGGCTGGCAGATCCTCAGGGATAGGATCTACTAGAAGTTTTGGATCTACCGTAATCGTATCTTCTTTTTTTGGCATCATCAGACGGTTTAATAAAGGGACGATAATAACCAATGCTGCGACGATAATTAGGTTATAGCTAGCAAAGATGGTCGCACTTGTTGGAATAACACCGATTTTATCAACGAAGGGATGGCCTGCTGTTGCAATGGATAATGGAATCGACCCAGAGAATCCGGCATGCCAAATGATAAATCCAGAATAGGCGCTGGCAATCAATAAACGGTAATCGACATTTTCGACACGCTTCGCCAGCTCTTTGGCAAATAATGCCCCAATGACCAAGCCAAATCCCCAATTAATCCAGCTTGCTGCAAGCGATACTAAGGTGACCAGTATAATCGCACTACCTGGCGAGCTTGCGAAACTGGCAAGTTTACCCAGCCCTTTTTTAAATATGGGGCTGCTTGCTAATACAAAACCAGTTACTAGCACCAACACCATTTGCATTGAGAATGCCAGCAAAGCCCAGAAGCCTTCACCCCAAAACGCCACCATCTGTACCGGTGAAGAGTCGGTTAAACCTAAGCCCATTACAAAAATAACCAAGGTTAAAATAATGACGAACAGAAATGGATCTGGTAAATATTTTTCCATCAAGCTATTCGAGAAGCGTGTAATCCCTTTCATTTTTTGACTTCCTTTTTGTCTAAGTTTACGTTTCATTCCTCATTCCAATGTTACCTCATTCTTCCTTTTTTATGCTTATTCATTCAGCAGAAATCATCTTTTTGAATGCTATATCGACCTTGCAAGGTTTGTTTAAACATTCCTTAAACACTGTGTGCCATACCTTTTCTTAATTTTATGATAACTTATTAATTATTCAATGATATAAAAGCATAAAAGGTCATTACTAATGTCAACGTCTCAAACTTCCACGGCGCAGCCTACTATTTTAGCGCCATCATGGTTTACTCGACCAACCTGTGTGGTCGCTGCTGACTTAATAGGTAAAGTGCTGTGTAGAAAGCTGTTAGATACGGATGGCACGCCTAAAATACTACGTATGCGTATCTCAGAAACCGAAGCTTACATCGGTGCGGGCGATCCCGCTTGTCATTCACATGCTGGCAGTCGAACGCCGCGCACTGAAATCATGTATGAGCAAGGTGGTGTTTTTTACGTGTATTTGACTTATGGCGTCCATCATATGCTCAATTTAATCAGTGGTGCTATCGACTCCCCTGAGTCGGTGCTGATACGTGCGGGGTTTTTAGCAGAAGATAGTGGCCGCTTGCGAGATGAGCAATTATTGAGCTTAGATCAACAACTGATTCATCCCAAGCAGTTCGCTGGTCCCGGTAAGCTGACCAAGCGTTTACAAATCGACCGTGACTTGTATGGCAAATCCATTCATCCAGCATCAGCCGTTTGGATAGAAGACGACGGTTGCAAGCCGCCAGTATCGCTGCGTCCACGGATTGGCATTGATTATGCGGGCGAGGCAAAAGAGTGGTTATTACGCTACATTTGGACAGACCATCCTTCGTTATCCAAAAAATAGTAAGATTGATAGTTGATGGCTGTTTTTCTAAATAGACTGGAAGGAAGTAATACATGTATAAACTGACCGTTTTTATTCCAGATACAGCATTAGAGCAGGTCAAGTCCGCTTTATTTTCGGCGGGCGCTGGGACGATTGGCAATTATGAACAGTGCTGTTGGCAAGTGCAGGGGACAGGGCAATTTATGCCACTGGCAGGCAGTAATCCGAATATTGGAGCACATGATCGACTGGAAACCGTTGAGGAATGGCGGGTAGAAATGGTAGTGGCTGATGCTGATATTATACAGGTCGTCGAGGCGTTAAAGCAGGCGCATCCTTATGAAACGCCTGCCTATAATGTGATTGAAGTATTAGACTTTTAGGGTTAGCTATCAATCCTCTTTGATCTTAATCACGTTATAACTCGGATAGCCAAGCTCGATTTTGTAATCTTCACTGCCGCGTTTGGCTTTTACTTTTATTTTACTGTCACCTTTTTTGTATTTGACGTCTTTGACTCGATAACCCATATTGCTGACTTTATTGGCAGCCCTTTGCTCGATAGCAGGCTGATAAAGCTCTTTATCAATGGAGTTGATGGTCTTCTTGTGCTTTTTGTAGACCTTACTGTCTTTATAAACATCTTCGTAAAGGTCGCCGTAAGCATTATAACCAGGTGCGGTGACACAGCCAGTCGTTATCGTCAGCAACACTGCAATCATACTGGCGCTAGTAGTGGTTTTTAATAAAGTATGGTGGTTCATCAAATCCTCTTATGATGTCAAAAATATTTTTGCTTCTTTTATAAAAAAGGGTCAAATAAACCAAGGGCTGGCTTATTTGACCGAAGGCATCAAGTAAGAAACGATGCCAAAACTTTATTTAATAGCTTTATTTTGCTACTCTCATTTTTAATGCGCTTAAATATAGTCGGTTCAATATAATTTAGATTCAAGGAAGGCAAGCGAAAGTACTATAAGTAGTAGACTAAGCGAGCCTGATACCGTATCTGATTTATATAGGATTGACTATAACTATCAATTGAATGGAGGACATGCCCTAGTCTTTTTCAATCTTAATCACATTTAAGTTTGGGTAACCAAGTCGTATTTCATACTCTTGTGAGCCGCGCTTGGCTTCAATCTCGAACACGCCGCGTCCGTTCTTTTCTTCCAACTCAATGTCGTTGACCCGATAGCCCATGCCTTGTATTTTATTGATCGCACGTTGCTTAATTGCTGGATAACGCGAGTCTCTTTTAATGTTATCTTCGATATCATCATTTTTATAGTGCTTATTATTCTTATGCTTGCCATTATTTTTATATTTGTCTTTGTTGTAATGGTCTTTGTCATATCTATCGTCTTGCCAAACATTAGACCAAGCTTTTTTATTTGAGCTAATAAGTTTTAGATCAGGATACGTGTATTTTAGCTCGTATGCTTGGTTGTTCTTTTTGGCATAAGCGGTCATTATGCGATTGCCACGGTAGTTATCGGATTTGATATCCATAACCTGATAGCCTTTACGGCGCAGATCAGCGCGTAGCTTTTGACTAATACGGTTATAGTCAGCGTTACCATAATCATCATTACCACCATATACTGGGTAATTATCATACCCTGAACCGACGACGGCACACCCAACTGTAGTACCCAATAATGTAACCGCAAGACCAGTAGATATAATGGTCTTAATTGAGAAAGGCTTTAGAATTTTCATGATCCAACATCCTATAATATTTTTAAATTACCCGTCGCATCATTGCTGGTGATAGCCGAGCACGTATGCACTCTATAAATTTTTCATATAATCGTATTCATAACTTACTGGCAAATTGATTATTACCATCGTCATTACCATTAGGCGCTTTGAAATATTTTCTTACATTATCTATCATAATGTACGAAGCTTGATGATAAGTGTCTTTTGCGTTAATAAGTTGTAATCAGGGTAACGAATATGAATCATGTAAGCATATGCTTACACGAAATGACGCTTACGCGACTTAACATCAGGTTAGGAATTAGGCATTATAGTCACACGGCATTAGGGAATGTGACTCAAGGATTGAGTTAACCGCATTAAGGATAATGATTCACTTATTAGCATCAGGATGATAATGATAAGTGGAGTAAGGACACATACCCTTTGCTGCTATCAGTAGTTAATGCTGGTAGTTGTAGTAAAAAGGGCAGGATGCCCAGTATCACAATATACTGAATATTATGCAAGGATGCATGGGAAACAGTAGTGATAGGTAACATGGATGGTTAACAATAAAACCGCATAACAGTTAATTGCTATGCGGTTTTATCGTGTCTGGACTTTGAGTTTTATCTCTTAAAATTATGTGATATAGATCAAGTTGGTGATAAGTCCAGCATAAAAAAACCGCATTAGAAACTAATACGGTTTTTGTTTAAATAATCTGCTTATAAAATTTTTATCTTCATGCTTCTTACAAGCATGATTATCTACTAGTATTTATGTTCAGTACGCCATGCGTCTACTTCACGTTCAGCATCATCTTTGCTATGACCATAACGTTCTTGAACTTTTCCGACCAATTTATCACGGCTACCTTCAACGTGTAATAAATCATCATCAGTAAGATCAGCCCATTTTTGCTTTACTGAGCCTTTTATTTGGTTCCATTCACCTTTTAGAGTATGTTCGTTCATTTTTATGTTCCTTCTTTTATTATAAAGTTGGTTATTGAGACAATTATTCCATCTGTCTTTAATCGACATTTTACTCAGCTGCTATCAGTACTTATGAATCAGTTAACTGGTGATATCTAATATAAGTGCTCACCATCGCCATGTCTGTATATGCAATGTTGAGAGTGTTGCTCCATTATTGAAATCTGCACAGCTATGTTATGCAGCGTCCATTTGTGTAATGAATGAAGTGTTTTATCAGTGACATACGTAAAGAGAAACAACAAGTCTGGCAATGATTTATAAAAAATGACGTCATCACACGCTGTAAATATAGGAATAAAAAAAGTAGCTGTCATCATAAATATGGCGGCTATTTTTTATGATTGTTTTAGGATGGGTTAAAACGAATCATCAAGAATGAGTAAGGTTAAATATTTAGTGATAGACTTCTTGTTTAAATGACTATAGCCTTATAGTTGAAATGACAATTGTTTTATAGATTAAGTTGGGGCAGATTGATAGTGAATGTACTTAACAGCGTAAGTGCTAAAAAACCGGAAACAAAACGCGAGCTGGCAAAGGCGAAAACGCGTCATACGTTACTCAAAAGTGCCTTGCAGCTGTATAGCGTAGAGGGCGCTCTTGGTATGAGCATGAATAAAATCGCGAAAGGCGCAGGTATTGCTCAGCCAAGTTTTTATAATCATTTTTATAGTTTAGATGCGTTGCAGCAGGTGTTAAGCAAGCAACTTAAAGACAACTATTTATCGCCGATGCGCATGGCATGGGTAAATATGCTTAAAGACTATCCAACGCTGTCTAAAGAGGATTTCAATGATCGTTGTCAGGAATGCCTAACATTGATTTTTGATGCCGCCTTTCAAAACATCACTTTATTTCAACGTTTGCTCGAAGACAGTCTGCGCTTTGATTCAAACATAGAACGTAACGGGTTGGGAAGTCTAATCATAGAGATAAGAGACGAGTGGACCAAAATATTTATAGCAGGGTTGCAGTCAGCCGAGTGCTCTTTTGATAGATTTGAGGTTAATCTCTGTGTTGATGTCGCTGCCGCCCAAGTACATGAATTGATATTGGGCTGTCATCAGCAGCGTTATTCACGGCAGCAAGCTATTGAGATATTGTGCAAAAACTTTGATGGCGTCTTTAGCCATTTTTTCACCAAAGACAAGCGCAGAGTAGATGGCTAGTTATTTAGCTTATTAATTTTTAGTAATGCTTAGCTTTAACTAATGCTCAATAGTTTCAAGATGAGCAAATTTAGCAACCATATTAAACTTATAAAACGGAATTTATATAGTGAAAGCGCTATAGTCGATTCAATTTAAAAGTAGTACAAGGCAACCGAGTGTAGATGTCTATTTAATACTTCAAACGAGATTAACGCAGTAATACTTTTATAGTGGAATGACTATAGTAAAAAATAACAGGGAGCGCGACCATGGCTAGTGAAAAGAGTCACACGGATGAACAAACACATTTTAGAACCTGCAATTTATGCGAAGCAATGTGCGGTATTGAAATAAAGCACGATGGAGCAAAGGTATTATCGATTAAAGGCGATAAAGATGATCCATTTTCTAAAGGGTATATTTGTCCAAAAGCGACTGCTTTGCAAGACTTGCATGAAGACAGTGATCGCCTGAGTCATCCCGTTGAGAGAACCGCTAACGGTTGGAAAGAGATTGGCTGGGCTGAAGCTCTCGATAAGGTTGCCGCCGGTATTCAGTCGGTACAGAAAAAACATGGTCAAAACGCTTTCGGTATTTATCTAGGCAATCCTAATGTCCATAATTTGGGCGGCATGTTAACTATTAAGCATCTATTAACCAGTATCAAGACGCGCAGTCGCTTTTCTGCGACTTCCATCGACCAGTTGCCGCATCACATTGTTAGCATGCATCTGTTCGGGCATATGCTGCGCATCCCTGTGCCTGACGTCAATCGTACTCAATATATGCTCATCATTGGTGGCAATCCGCTAGCGTCTAACGGCAGTATTATGACCGCACCAAATATGCGTCAAAAACTAAAAGATATCAAAGCGCGTGATGGTAAAGTGGTAGTCATTGATCCAAGACGCACCGAAACGGCAGATATTGCTAGCGAGCATCATTTTATCCGCCCAGCGACCGATGTTTTGCTCTTGCTTGCCATGCTCAATGAAATTTATCTCCAAGGATATGCGGATAAGCCACATGCTAAAAATAGTAGAGCGGCGGCGCTCGTGCCAGAGATTGCACGCATTGCAGACTTTGCAAAAGACTATAGCGCCGAGTCCGTTGCTGAGATTACTGGCATTGCGGCAAAAGAGATTAAACGACTGGTCAAAGAGTTTTGTGAAGCCGAAAGCTCGGTCTGTTATGGGCGCATGGGCGTCTCGGTGCAAGAGTTTGGCTTACTGAGTCAATATCTAATCATGCTGATTAATATTGTCACAGGTCGTTTGGATGAAGTGGGTGGTCTGATGTTCCCCAATCCTGCGGTCGACGTGGTCAATAACTCAGGCCCAGGTTATTTAGGTAAGCGCCATAGCCGCGTGAGTAACTTGCCTGATTTTAATGGCGATTATCCCGTCGTGGCAATGGCGGATGAGATGTTGGTAGAAGGGGCGGGGCAGTTAAAAGGCTTTATGACTGTCGCGGGCAACCCTGTACTCAGCACGCCAAATGGTGAAAAGTTAGATACGGCTTTTGCCAACTTAGACTTTATGGTCGCTATTGACTACTTTGTCACAGAAACCAGCCGTCATGCGCATATCATTTTGCCACCGGTATCGCCGCTAGAGCGCGATCATTATGACGTCACCTTTAACAATTTTGCCGTCCATAACGTTGCCAAATATTCAGAGGCATTGTTTGCTAAGCAAAGAAGCGCCAAGCATGACTGGCAAATTTACTTAGAGCTGGCGAAACGCTTGGATAAAAAAGCCGCCCTTGCAACCAAAGTTGAACGCCTAATAATAAAAGTTTTGGGTCCGAAATTTGTGCTTAATCAAGGTCTAAAACGTGGGCCTTATAAGGGTCTCAATCTAAAGCAATTGAAGGAAAATCCGCATGGAATTGATTTGGGATCGCTCAAAACTATGCTGCCACAAGCGTTAAAACACAAAGATAAGCAGATTCATCTCAATGTTGATTTTTATCAAGCAGATTTAGAGCGCGTACAGGAGATGATGCAGGACTATGATGACAAGCAAATTCTATTGATTGGTCGTCGTCATGTACGCAGTAATAATTCGTGGCTACACAACAGCTATCGCTTGGTAAAAGGTAAGCCGCGCTGTACTTTGATGCTGCATCCTGAAACAGCGAAAGAGTACGGTATTGAGGATGGTCAAAACGTAAAAGTAACGTCGCGTGTGGGTAGTGTGACGATCGTAGCAGAAGTGACGGATGAGCTGATGCCCAAAGTGGTGAGTATCCCCCATGGTTGGGGTCACGGCCGTAAAGGGGTAAGACAAAAAATCGCTCAAGCGCATGCGGGCGTCAGTGTCAATGATTTGACGGACGATACCTTAATCGATCAGCTAAGTGGCAATGCGGCAGTCAATGGTGTACCAGTACAATTGGAAGCAATCGCGCCAGAAGCGACTGATTTGGAGACGGCTGATTCTGACGTTGATTTCGATATGAAATCAGGGAGCGCTGCATAAAATAGTTCTAGAATAAAAGTCTTCCATATAAAGAAAAAAGGCGCTGACTTATATTGGTAGCGCCTTTTTTACGTTTCTTATTCTTACGTTACTAGGCCAACAAAATCAAAATCGACTGGCGGCGTCTCACCTTGTATCAATAAGCTGATAGCCTGCGCCGAACCGCAAGCATGCGTCCAGCCAAGCGTACCATGACCCGTATTAAGCCATAAATTATCAAAACTAGCATCCACATTATGACTGCCATGACGGACTTGACCTCTGTGCGCGCGCCCAATTAACGGCACATTAGAAGGTGTCATCGGACGCAGCCCTGTCCAGTATTGTACAGAATTGGCGATGATACCTTTGGGAAATAACTGCTGCACACGGCGGGTAATGGCTGCACAGCGGGTGCTATTTAAATCCAAATTGTAGCCGTTAAATTCTGCTGTTCCAGCGACGCGTAGCTTGTCGCCAAGGCGTGATGTCACCAGCTTAAACTCATCATCAATGAGACTGACAAAGGGTGCCAGATGCGGGGCGCGAGGGTTGATTTGATAAGTGGCCGAGTAGCCTTTAGCAGGGAAAATAGGTAGATGAATATGCAGCGGTTTCATGAGCGATACGCTATAGCTGCCCAATGCCAGTACATGGCTGTCTGCACTAAAGGTTTGCGCGTTTTCTCCCTTAGGTTGAATGGTAATACTATGCACATGCGGGCGCGCAGAATAGTCGTCAGTGTTTAACGCCAGAATCTCGGTATCGTATAAAAACTTAACGCCAGCCTCGATGCAGCGCTCGGCTAAGCGTTGGGTAAATAAATGGGCATTACCCGATTCATCACGGCTGGTATAAGTCGCACCTTTTAGCTTATGAGCAATAGGGTAAAGCGCAGGCTCTAAGTTAACGGCATTATTGATATCGATGACATGACGCTCACAGCCTAACTCTTGCATGCGCTCCGTTGGCGCAATGGCGGCATCAAATTCCGCTTGATTGGTATAAAAATGCATAATACCGCGCGTTTGCTGCTCGTAATCAATATCAATATCAGCACGCAGCTGTTGTAGTGCATCTCGTGAATACAAGCCTAAACGTACCATTTGTACCAGATTGGCATCGGCTCTATCTGCACGGCATTCTTGCAAAAACTGCATCGCCCACTTAAGCTGCGCCTTATCAGCACGCAAGCGATACAGCAGCGGTGCATCCTCGCGAAACAGCCATTTAAGCGCTTTCATAGGAGCCGCAGGATTGGCCCAAGGGGTTGCGTGCGAGACAGATATTTGACCACCATTGGCAAATGAGGTCTGCATACCGGCAGCTGGCTCACGCTCAATGACGGTCACATCGTAGCCTGCTTGGCGAAGATACCATGCGGTGGTCACGCCCACCACACCCGCTCCGAGTACCGCAATATGGGTCATAGATTACTCTGCTGCTTTTTTAGTAAAAATGTTTTGACGAGTGCTGCTTATTACGCGTCACTCATCATATCGCACTATTTTTGGCGCGCAACATCGGCTTGCAGCGCTTGCGGTAAGTCTAATATAGTAAGCTCACTATCGGCTAAATGCTCTGGACGGGCAACGACCAATGCTTTAAAACCATTACCATTAATAGTGTCATCGGCAATCGCATTAACCACCTGAATTTTTTCTAGCTTGTCACCGGCTGCTGGCACGTCACCTGCGCCGCTGACATAATGTAAAAACGCTTTTGGCGCTGCCTTAAAATAAATACGGGCAATCACTTCTTGACCAAGATAGCAGCCTTTATCATAGTCCATACCGCCGCGCTGATGCAGACGCAGCTCTTGTGGCTGAAACAGACCTTGGGTTGCAGCAACTATCCAATAGTTGCCAATGGCAAGACTCTCTTGCATCCACGCTTGGGTATCGGTTGGCTTATTGTGGTCTTCTTGATGGCTAAAGGTTGGCACGTCATCAAGCACGCAAGGATAAATGGGCGCGGGCGCACTGGTGTCAAATTTTGAAAAGGCACCGAACTTTTTTAAATGGGCTTGAAAAGCCTCAGCGCAATCGGCACTGATAACCACATCATAATGCTTTTCAGCTTGTTTTTTTATCCATAAACCAAAATCAATGCGACCTTTTAAATTGCTAAGCGCCGTTGCTTGATAACTGAGTCCGAGCTTGGTGACATCAGAGGTTAGCTGACCCTGCAAGAATTTTTCTGCATCTTCACCTTGAATCGTTAGTTGAACAAATTGTGGCAATGTTGATGAGAGGGTCGATACGTTTGATTGAGTCATTATTATTATCCTATTCATAAGTCGCTATCGTTATCAGTAGCCATAGCCTCAGATATTGTGGTGAATACTGAGTTGTTAAAGTAATTGCTAAAGTAAATATTGAGGTTTTTACCATCTAAAGATATATGGCCATCAAACCAAATTTAGTTAAAGCAGAGTACCACAAAACACTGTGTGATAAAAAACGTCCGCTGTAAGACATGAGCGAATCTATCAATTAGTCACAGCACCGCATTTACGAGCGAAGCGATTGGTTAAAGCTGGCGAGTTACGGTACAATGTTAGCTCTAGAATACACCCAATTTATCACGGCTGACGAGGAAATTATGAGCTTACCCAATTGCCCAAAATGCGATGCTGAATATACGTACGAAGATGGTGCGTTACTGGTATGTCCCATGTGTGCTCATGAATGGACTGCGGCTGAAACCGATGCGGCACAAGCTGAAGAGCAAGACGCGGTCATTCGTGATGCGGTCGGTAATGAGCTGCAAGATGGCGATACCGTCACCGTGATTAAAGACTTAAAAGTCAAAGGTTCATCGATTGTTATTAAAGTCGGTACTAAAGCAAAAGGTATTCGCCTGCTGCCCGATGCCTCTGATGGTCATGATATTGACTGTAAACTTGATGGTTTTGGCCCAATGAAGCTTAAATCATCTGTTGTTAAAAAAGCATAAATTATTAAATGTGCTTTAAAAATCTGCTAAGCATTAACAACAAGCCGCAAAGTTATTTTTAATAAAATAAGACAGAACCAATATTAAAGAAATAATAAGTAGAGAATAATGATGAGCACTAAAAACGAACAGCTATTTGCGCAAGCCCGAAAACATATTCCTGGCGGCGTAAACTCGCCAGTCCGTGCCTTTGCTGGTGTCGGTGGCACGCCTATTTTTATGCACCGTGCTAACGGCAGCAAAATTTATGATACCGAAGACAATGCTTATATCGATTATGTCGGCTCTTGGGGCCCAATGATTTTGGGACACGCACACCCTAAAGTGATTGATGCGGTCAAAAAAGCCGCTGATGATGGTTTAAGTTTTGGTACGCCTACACCGTTTGAAACAACCGTTGCAGATAAGATTTGCGAAATCGTTCCTAGTGTGGAGATGATTCGTATGACTAGCTCAGGTACAGAAGCGACCATGAGTGCGATTCGCTTGGCACGTGGTTATACCCAACGTGACAAAATCGTTAAATTTGAAGGTTGCTATCATGGGCACTCAGACAGCTTATTGGTAAAAGCAGGTTCGGGCATGCTTGATATCGGTGAGCCAACCTCAAAAGGCGTGCCAGCAGATTTTGCCAAGCATACGATTACGATTCCTTATAATGACCCACAAGCGATTAAAGATTGCTTTGAGAAATGGGGCGAAGAAGTCGCTTGCGTGATCTTAGAGCCGATCGCCGGCAACATGAATATGGTCATTCCAACCCAAGAATTCCATGATACGTTGCGTGCAGAGTGTACTGCCAACGGTTCAGTGCTGATCTTTGATGAAGTGATGACCGGCTTTCGCGTTGGACTTGGCGGTGCACAAGCACATTTCGGCATTGATCCTGATTTGACGTGCTTTGGCAAAATCATCGGTGCAGGTCTGCCAGTTGGTGCTTTCGGTGGTAAAAAAGAAGTGATGTCTTGTATCGCACCACTTGGCGGTGTCTACCAAGCTGGTACGTTATCAGGAAACCCACTCGCGATGCGTGCGGGTATTGCGATGTTTGAAGACTTAACCGTAGATGGTTTTTATGCTGAGTTAGCAGCGAAAGTTGATCGTCTAGTAGATGGTTTTCAAGCAGCGGCTGACAAACACGGCATCAACATGCGTACCAATAAATTGGGCGGTATGTTTGGCATGTTCTTTGTTAAAAACAATGAAACTGACACGCCAAAGAACTTCGATGACGTGACAGAGTGCGATATGACGGTGTTTAACACGTTCTTCCATGGCATGTTGGATCGCGGTATTTATCTGGCACCCTCTGCTTATGAAGCAGGCTTTATGTCAATTAAACACAGCAATGAAGATATTGATGCGTCGATTAAAGCCGCTGACGAGATTTTTGCAGAAATGGCAAAAGCGTAACTGTTTGTTCAGGACCTTATTTATTCAGGACCTTGTTTATTTAAGACCTTGTTTATTTAAGACCTGTTTAAAATGTATGTACTTACAAGAACCAGTATGAGAAATCATGCTGGTTTTTTTTGTGTCCAATATTTATCCTTTTGTGATTTTTAGGTGTAATGGACAAAATTCATGCTATTTGAGTGACTTTGATAGTAGAAAGTCTTTAATAAACCGTAACTTACGCCTCTCATTTAGCCCATGATGA
>NZ_QGGM01000005.1:0-173348 GCF_003148585.1 Psychrobacter immobilis
TAAATAGTTCAATGAGTCTGGTTTGTTTGTACCAACTTAATCTGCTCTTTCTCATATGACTATCCTAGATTATTTTACTTATCTAGGACAGCCCCTAAAAGTATAGTGACAAAATATAGTGACATTGTAGAATATGAGCAGCTGGTGAGCTGCTCATAAAATGTGATCACTACCCTTACAACCCTATCACTTGCATTAAATGCCCTGTCTTGAGATACACTGTAGCTCCTTCAGATCCTGCCTGTATTTGCGCATGCTCACCTGCTGGCAGACGTATCCAGCCGCCGCGCTGATAAACTTGACCCTCATCTATCAACTCACCTGCTAATACCAGTATTTCTGCACCGCCACAGACTGCCTCATTAAACAGTAACTCGCCTGCCTTGATACGCTGCAAACTCACTTGCTCATTATCACCTGAGAATAGAGGACAAACATCACGGCTGCCCTGCTGTTGCCAATGAGCCTTATCTTTAGTATCGATAGCCACATAATGAGGTTCATCAGCTGGCATTTGACGTAGCTTGACGAAAATCACTGCGCCTTCATCACTATAGGGCTTGTGTCCTGAGGTCGGTGGATTGCGCAAATACCAACCTGCTGGGTAATGTTTGTCATCTGCAGAAAAAGTACCTAACAATACTAAAATCTCTTCACCACCCGGATGTAGATGATGCGGAAAATAAGAATTGGGCGCATAGCGTACAAGGCTAGTGGCACGTGCTTTTTCTGCACCCACACGGTCAAGCATCACGCGCTCTACCCTATTTTGTGGTGACTTAATCCACTGGTGTTGCTCAGGTGTAAGGGCAGCGCGGCGAGTAAAGTCTGCATGAATAAGCATAAGCCATGTCCAAAAATAGTATGATGAGATGATCCTTTAGCAAACGTCAGATATGATTATTGAACGTTATCGACAGCTAAAGGCGCAATGATTGCACCTCGCTATTATAAACCTTACCGAGTTTTCAACGTACTAAAATCACAGGAGATAGCGTGCTGGCGATAATTTCTGTCGTGGTACTACCAAGAAATAATTGTTGCAATTTCGAATGTCCATAAGCACCCACCACCATGATATCAATGTTGTTTTCTACCTGAAACCTTAACAAGCCGTCAACGGCATCGGAGGCAGATAAATGATGTGCCGCTACGCTAAAACCTGCGTCCTCCAATTGTGCCGCTACGGCGCTTAAGCTTTGTTTTGACGCGTCATTATGATTGCCTATCATGACGATATGACCTTGCAATCCTTTTAATACAGGACTTCTTGCAACCATCCATGCTGCTTTAATAGCCGTTTTGCTACCATCAAAAGCTATCATATATGAGCTAGGCTCTTTGAACGTCTCTGAGCAAATCAATATAGGAACGTCAGATGCACGGGCAACGGTTTCGATTTGGCTACCGATATTAATACGGCTGCTTTTGTGATCTTCACCTCGGCGTCCCATGACGATGGCACGATTTTCTGCTTTAAAATGCTCAATGGCAGGTAACAGCTTGCCGCGACGTTGATAGATACGAATATCGACCTGAGTAAAGTTACCTTGAATATGGCTTTTTGCGTCTTGTACCAAAGCATTGCTATAACTGTTCACTACCTTCGCTCTTTGCTCGTCTAACTGTGTCAATTCCTCCAATAAAAACTGGCGGCTATTGACTCCTATTGCGCCTGACAAATCGCGTCTGGTCGAGGCTGGAACCTCACTCACATGCAACAACGCTACGGGTAAATTTAACTTACTGGCATACCATGCTGCATAGTCACAAACCGATTCAGTCACTGCCGAGCCGTCTATACAGGCTAAAATGTGCTGTGATGTTGTCATATTCCGTCCTTAAATTTAACGATTTCATCCTATACAGCTTTCTATACCCACTATAAATATGGTCACCGAAAAACATAGTTACCAAAGTACATAGTTACCAAAGTACATGGTTACCAAAGTACATAGTTACCAAAGTACATGGTTACCAAAGTACATGGTTACCAAAGTACATGGTTACCAAAAAACATAACGGCAGAAAAAGCGTATCCATTGCCTTGATAATAACCAATTTAAACGGCTTCAGCCAGCGATGTGTGCCCACTTCTACCATAATTAAAAAAAGTCTTGTCATCGTCTAACAACATGCCGTAGCGAATTTTGCTACAATGGTTTTTTAGCATTTATGATTTAAGTATCCTTATCTAGGTGATGGAATTATGGCAAAAAATGCCCTACAGGCTCAGTTATTAAAAGCGGGATTGGTGGATAGCAAAAAAGCCAAGAAAATCAGCAAGCAGACTCAGCATGCCAAGCGTACTGGTGACTCAGAAAGCATGGAAGCGAAAAAAGCGTTGGCAGAAGCCCAAGCAAAAAAACTAGAGAAAGATCAAAAGCTCAATCAAGAAAAGCAACGTATTTTAGAAGAGAAGATGCTCAAGGCTAATATCGTCCAAATGATTAAGCAGCATCAGATTGCCGATACCAATGGCGATGTTAATTATCAATTTGTCGATAATGCTAAGGTCAAAAAAATCTTTGTCACTCAAAAACTATATGACCAAATCGTCGCCGGTCATGTGGTGATTGCACGCTTAGAAGAAGGCTATGCCCTACTTCCTCGTCCGTTGGCAGATCGCATCGATGCAAAAATGGAGGGCTTCATGGTCGTGTCTAACGATACATCAGAAGAAGTACTGGCAGAAGATGATCCTTATGCCGCCTATGTGATTCCAGATGATTTGATGTGGTAACCGCTTAATTTCATCATACTTATGATATAAGCCAAAAGCCTTTCATGGACTATCCCAGTCTATGAAGGGCTTTTTATTGTACGAAAAGCGACCACCTTTAACCCAGCATTGCTGCTTTGGTTGAAAAACGTAACGATGCTCTGGAACAGTAGCATGCTTGAGGCTACGAACTTGAACAACCACTCAATAACAACTACAATGCGGTTTATTAACCTACTGAGCGGTAATATTTTGTCTAATTTTGAGTAATCACTCAAAATAAACACTTTATTCATGCTTACTGCCTGACAATAGTAGTCATTGCCAGATATTTCATTGATTAGACTTGCCAAGCTCTTTTGCACTCACTTTTAACGCTTATTAAGAATAAATAACTTATGCCAAAACATCTCCCTCTTTCACTGTTATTGCTTCGACTGGGTATTTTCATTGTTTTTTTAGTCTGGACTTTAGATAAGCTGATTAATCCTGATCATGCCGCAGGCGTCTTTTCTAGTTTTTATGGTTTTGAAAGTATAGGCGACACCGTGTTTTATGTCATTGGCGCGGCTCAATTCATCCTCATTCTGTTATTTGTCACAGGATTCTTCAAAACTTGGACTTACGGCATTATCTTGCTACTTCATGCGATTTCAACGTTCTCAACCTTTGGCTTATATCTCAAGCCTTTTGATAACTTGTTGTTCTTTGCAGCATGGCCGATGTTGGCTGCGTGTTTGGCGCTTTTCTTAATGAGAGATTGGGATACCTTAACCTTGGGCAAAAAAGTTTCTTTAGCCTAAACATCAGTCATATTTATCGTTAGATTGGGCTGGGTTGAACATGCAAAAATATAAATACTAGCCTCCGAAACTCAAGCTCTATACTATGAAGACTACTAAGTTAGCTGTTTTATTGTATAGAAATGCACAAAGCATGCAAAAAACTTAACGCAATTATCGTTACCACTAACTTGTCATTACCACTAACATGGTCAAGGTTCTTAATCATAAAAGAATGACGATGACTTTAGCCTTCGCTCTACTACTTAGCCGGATATTTTATGATTAAAAGAATATTGTTAATACTGTTAATATTAATATTAGCAGCAAGCTTTTTCTACTTTGACCTCAATCAATTACTGACGCTTGACGGCTTAAAAGGCTCAATGGCACAATTTAACGACTATAAAATGCAATCACCACTATTGATTATCGGTGGATTCTTTTTACTTTATATCGTCGTCACCGCCCTATCCTTACCGGGTGCCGCTATTTTAACCTTGGCAGCTGGTGCATTATTTGGCTTATGGCAAGGTTTACTGGTCGCCTCATTTGCCTCCAGTATTGGCGCAACACTGGCCTTTTTAACTTCACGTTATTTGCTGCGTAATACGATTAAACAGCGCTTTCCTGAACGCTTAGCAGCCATTGACGCTGGCGTTGAAAAAGAAGGTGGCTTCTACTTATTTACCCTGCGCTTAGTGCCAATATTTCCCTTCTTTTTGATTAATTTATTGATGGGTGTCACCGCTATCAAAGCGAGAACGTTTTATTGGGTTAGCCAACTCGGTATGCTCGCTGGCACCTTGGTTTACGTCAATGCCGGTACACAGTTGGGGAGAATCGATAGCTTGTCGGGTATCTTATCGTTTAATCTGATTGCCTCATTTGTGCTGTTAGGATTTTTTCCATTGATAGCCAAAAGTATATTAAATACCTTAAAAAAACGCCGCGTCTATAAAAACTATAGCAAACCAAAAAAATTCGACCGTAATATGATCGTGATTGGTGCTGGTGCTGGCGGGCTAGTCACTAGCTATATTGCTGCGACCGTCCGAGCAAAAGTAACCTTAATCGAAGCAGGCGAGATGGGCGGTGACTGCTTAAACTATGGCTGTGTACCCAGTAAAGCCCTGATTAAAAGTGCAAAAGTCGCAGAACAAATGCGCCATGCTGAGCGTTATGGCTTAGAAAACACGCCACCAGAGTTTTCATTTAAAAACGTCATGACCCGCATCCATAAAGTCATCGCTGACATCGCCCCAAATGATAGCATCGAGCGTTATACGGACTTAGGTGTCGAAGTGCTAAAAGGCTATGCCAAATTCATCGACCCGTGGACAGTAGAGATTGCGCTAAACGATGGCGGCACGCAAACACTCACCGCACGTTCCATTGTTATCGCTACTGGCGCGCGTCCATTTATCCCAGATTTGCCGGGTTTGGAAGAAACGGGTTATGTGACCAGCGACACCATGTGGAATACATTTACTGAGCTTGCTGAAGTACCGAAAAAACTGGTCGTCCTTGGTGGTGGGCCTGTCGGCTCTGAGTTGGCACAAGCCTTTGCACGCTTAGGCTCCAATGTGACCCAAATCGAAAGAGGCGCGCGTCTCATGAAAAAAGAAGACGTAGAAGTCTCAGAATTTGCACAGCAAGCATTGACGAAAAGCGGCGTAAACGTTTTAACCTCGCATCAAGCGATTCGCTGTGAAGCGCGCGATGGTAAAAAATTTATTATCGTTGAACCGCAAAGCGACAATATAGCTGGGCAAAGCCATACAGGCAAACAAGAAATGGCTATTGAATATGACGAGTTAATCTGTGCCGTTGGACGTAGTGCGCGCTTAGAAAGTTATGGTCTTGAAGATTTGGGCATCGAAACGAAGCGTACGATTGATACCGATGACTATTTAGAAACCCTTTACCCTAATATCTACGCCGCTGGTGATGTCGCTGGTCCTTATCAATTTACCCATGTGGCCTCCCATCAGGCATGGTACGCTGCCGTAAATGGTTTATTTGGACATCTAAAGAAATTTAAAGTAGATTACCGCGTCATTCCATGGACAACTTTTATTGATCCAGAAGTCGCACGCGTTGGCTTAAATGAGCAAGAGGCTGTTGAAAAAGGCATCGATTTTGAGATTACCCGCTACGACTTTAAAGACTTAGATCGAGCGGTAACTGAAAGCGCCAATGCTGGTTTTATCAAAGTCATTACGCCTAAAGGCAAAGATAAAATACTCGGCGTGACCATCGTCGCTGAACATGCTGGGGATATCATGCCGGAATTTATACTAGCGATGAAACATGGCTTAGGATTGAACAAAATACTCGGCACTATCCATATGTATCCAACGTGGGCAGAGGGCAATAAGTACGCTGCTGGTGAATGGAAACGCAATCATGCGCCCGAAACGATATTAAACTTACTTGAGAAATACCAGACATGGCGTCGAGGCTAGTTGAATTTTTATTAACTGCGCTAAAAACATATCATCATAACGGAAACTTAAATGTACGTTATTAAATCTTTACCAGCTTTGGCAATGTTAAAAAATCTAAGCCGCTATAGCGCCTATGCTATGGTGCTTAGCGTTTGTGTTGGTATATCAGCAAGCACTGCCTCACCCACTACTGGTAACCTTAATCAAAATTTATCATCTTGGCAGCAAATAGAGGCGCAAGGGGAAAACCAAGACGTCTACTTTTATGCATGGGGCGGTGACCCGCAGATCAACGCTTATCTACAGTGGGCAGCCAAGCAAGTCAATGATAAATATAATATTAACTTGGTTCATGTTAAATTAAGCGACACTAGTGAAGCCGTCAGCCGTGTACTCGCAGAAAAGTCCGCCAACAATAATGATAAAGGCAGCGTTGACCTCATCTGGATAAATGGTGCCAACTTTGCCACCATGAGTGAGAATTCATTATTGCTGAAACAGTGGGCAAATAAGCTGCCTAACTTTGCCTTGACCGATCCAGACAATAACCCGGCCGTTAACTTTGATTTTGGTGTACCAACCAATGGTATGGAAGCGCCATGGGGACAAGCCTCGCTGACTTTTTATTACGACAGCTTATCAACTAACAAATCACCAACCACTTTAAATCAGCTAGTCAATTGGACAGCGCAAAACCCCGGACGATTTAGCTATCCAAAGCCGCCTGACTTTTTAGGCATGAGCTTTTTAAAATATGCCTTAGTCATGCTACACGAGCAACATGATGCTAAAACAGGTGAAAATACCAAGGCACAGCTCAACCTGCCAGCCACTGAGCAAAATACAGATATTATATTAGCTCCTTTATGGACGTTTTTAGATGACTTGCATCCCACCTTATGGCGCAAGGGTGAGCAATTTGTGCAAACGGGCGCGCACATGCGGCGTTTGGTCGATGATACCGAGCTGAGTTTGGCCTTTACTTTTTCTGCACCTGAAGTACCCGCGGCCGTGCAGCGTTATGACTTACCCGAGAGCATTCGTAGCTATGCAATGAGTGATGGCAGCTTAAGTAACACCCATTTTGTGGCCATTCCTTATAACGCCAGCCATCCGCAAGCCGCGCAGCTAGTGGCAAACTTTTTAATGAGCCCAGAAGCACAGGCCAAAAAGCAAACCTCTGATATATGGGGTGATAAAACCGTACTCGTTCCCTCTACGCTCAATCCTGAACAACAAGCGCTATTCAAAGACAATAAACCACACCCTAGCGCCCTGCCCTTTGATAGCATCAAACGTACCGTGAGTGAACCACATCCAAGCTGGGTTGATGCCATTATGCAAGGCTGGCAAGCGCGTTATGGGGTCAGCCCATGAGTAAAAATACTAATAATAAAACGGCAAAAGAAAAAGTCCATTCTGCAACAATTACTGGCATAACCGCGCCTTATAAAACTGATCTATTTACGCGTATCGTCTCCTTGAGTCCGACATTTTTACTGCTGCTACTGATATTGCCGGTACTCGGTGGTTTGGTTTGCGTGCTGTTACCTGCCTTTAGCTGGGTGCCTGCACTTGAGCAAACGACTGTTAGTCTACAAGGCTTTCATGATCTTTGGCAGACGCCTGGTCTTACTCAAATGGTCGCTTTAAGTATCGCTACTGGATTGATAAGTACGTTACTCGCTTTTGTCATGACCTTAATGATTTTGGCGGCGTTTTTTAATAGCGTTTGGCTGACCCGTATTGAGCATTTACTTAGTCCAATCTTGGTCATTCCTCATGCAGCAGCAGCCATTGCGGTTGGTTTTTTAATTGCGCCTTCTGGTATGTTTTCACGCCTTATATCACCATGGCTAAGTGGCTGGGAATTGGCTCCAGACGGTATATTTCCACATGACCCCTACGGCATCAGTATTATCTTGGGTTTGACGTTGAAAGAGCTGCCATTTTTATTACTCATGGCACTAGGCGCTTTGGCACAACCAGAGCTTGGTAAAAAGCTACGTCAGCAGTATAAAGTCGCGTTAAATCTCGGCTATTACCCCATTACTGCCTTTTTTAAAGCGGTACTTCCTGTCCTCTATCCTTTTTTACGTTTGCCTATCTTAGCCGTGCTCGCCTATGCTAGTGCCAGCGTAGAGATGCCATTGATACTCGGTCCAAACACGCCGCCAACGCTGGCGGTCACTATCATGCAATGGTTTAACGATGTTGATTTAAACTTACGTATAAAAGCCTCGGCGGGCGCGTTATTACAGCTCGCTTTGACGGGTAGTTTAATCGCCTTGTGGCTTGGTAGCGAGAGAGCAATAAAAAATTGCTTTAATCGCACGTTGGTCAATGGCAAGCGCAGCTATGCCGATGCACTATGGCAAAAAATCACCGCAGCGTTGACCGCTGTGGTGATTGGCTTTATCTTGCTAGCGCTCATTGGGCTGGTAATGTGGTCAGTGGCTGGTTTTTGGCGCTTTCCAGCCGTATTGCCAGAGCAGTTGGTGTTATTGCATTTTCAAAGCGCCTTTACGCAAATGAGTACGCCATTATTTAATACCATTACGATCGGTATCGTGAGTACGATATTTGCCATTGTGCTGACATTGTTATGTTTGGAAGCTGAGCAATTAAGTCAAAAGCCACTTTCAACATTTACCAGTTTTATTATCTATTTACCGCTATTAGTGCCCAGTATTGCCTTTCTATTTGGGTTGGTTTGGCTACAGCAACTGGTGAATAATCAAACGGCATTTTTTAATGTGGCATTTGCCCATCTGCTCTTTGTGCTGCCCTATGTGTTTTTATCGCTTGCTAGCAGTTATCGACGTCTAGACCCTCGTTTTGCTCATGTAGCGGCAAGCCTTGGTGCAACTCCTGCTAGAGTATTTTTGCAGGTGAAATTACCACAACTGTTTGCGCCGTTGTTAATTGCCATTGCCCTTGGTTTAGCCATTAGCTTTGGTCAATACTTACCGACATTATTGGCAGGTGGCGGACGAATCGCCACCATCACCACAGAAGCCGTAACCCTCGCTAATGGTGCCAGTAGACGCACCAGTGCAGTGTATGCCATCATCCAAATGGCGCTACCCTTAGTTGGCTTTATATTGGCGTGGATATTGCCAAAGTACTTCTTTAAAAGTGGTAAAAATAGCAGCCGTTAAAACGTTTTTTAAAATATATTCGTTTTGAAGAGCACTGATTCTAAATAGCACTAATTTTGAAAATACCTAATAATAAAAACGCAAAGAAAAGGGCCTTTGATGCAATCCTCTTTACAGATAAAAAACTTACAGTTATATCGAAAAGGCGAGCTACTACTCAGCCTAGATGAGCAGATTGCTGGTGGTGAAATACTAACCATCATGGGTCCATCTGGCAGTGGTAAATCGAGTTTATTGAATTGGCTCACAGGTATATTGCCAAATGGTTTTACCGCTATTGGTGAGGTCTGGTTAAATGATGAAAATGTAAGCCATCTGCCGACGCATCTGCGGCATATTGGGGTACTGTATCAAGATGCCCTACTGTTTTCGCATTTATCGGTCGCAGGTAATATTGCGTTTGCGATGCCTAAAAGTAATAAAAACAGCAATAAAAAACAGCGCCGTGAAAAAATAGAACAAGCGCTGGCACAAGTGGGGCTAGCAGGCATGGGAGATCGCCATCCTGATAATTTATCGGGCGGACAACAAGCACGAGTGGCGCTACTGCGCACCTTGCTCAGCGCACCAAAAGCGATACTACTTGATGAGCCTTTTAGCAAGCTTGATACCCAACTTCGAGTAGATACGCGGCAACTGGTGTTTGAGCAAATCCGCACTCATAAACTTCCCGCCATCATGGTCACGCACGATTATAGCGATGCTGAGGCCGCAAACGGTAAAGTTATTCATTTAGGCCTGTAGTTTTAGGCTTATACTTTTAAACTTGTAGATCTAAATTCTAAACATCAAAGCGAAATACAAAAGGCAAGCGCATGCTAGATAAATTTCTTACGCCCATGATTAAGCCGATACTAAGCCCTGTCGTCGTTGTCTTGCACAAACGCGGTATTACGGCTGATCAACTCACGGTGGCAGGCTTTTTAATCGGTATGTTAGCGGTGCCATTACTGGCGTTTGAGCTTTGGTATGGCGCACTGGCAGCCATTGCATTAAATCGTATTTTTGATGGTCTTGATGGCGCTTTAGCCCGTTATGCAAAGCAAAGCTCTAGCGCAGGCGGCTACTTAGATATTACGCTCGACTTTTTATTTTATGCCGCCATCCCGCTGGGTTTTATATTGGCAAATCCTGAACAGAATGCCATTGCTGGCGCTTTATTACTCGCGACCTTTATTGGCACAGGCTCTAGCTTCTTAGCGTTTGCCATTGCTGCGGAAAAGTTTACACTGAATAAACCGCAGTTTAAATATAAGAGTTTTTATTATTTAAACGGTTTGACTGAGGGCACCGAAACCATCGCACTGTTTGTCGCTTTTTGCCTGTGGCCACAGCACTTTGTATTACTCGCCAGCATTTTTGCCACTGCTTGCGCAATTACGATTTTTACCCGTATCCATGGTGGCTACCATACCCTTAAACAGCTAGAAATAGATAAAAACAGTATATAAATATAATAAGTTAAGAGGCAGCTAATGACTAACGAAGTATGGTGGCGGCTTGGGTTCTTTTTAAGCATTTTAGTGATTATGATGCTGATAGAATGGCGCATGCCTGCACGTCAAGCACCGATCAAAAGCAGCAAACGCTGGTTCGCTAACTTTGGCTTGGTGTTTGCGTCATCCGTTATTGCTCGTCTAGCGGTGCCTGTCGGTCTAACGGCTGTGGCGCTTTATAATCAGCAGCATGGGATTGGTCTATTTAATATCATCAATTTGCCAAGCATTGTCGTCATCATACTAAGCTTAATATTGCTCGACATCATCATTTACTGGCAGCATCGATTATTTCACCGCGTGCCTATGCTATGGCGTCTGCATAAAGTCCATCACGCTGATGCACATGTCGATGCCAGTACAGGGCTTAGATTTCATCCCATTGAAATCGTTTTAAGCATTCTAGTGAAGCTCGTTGCCGTCAGCTTGTTGGGCGTTCCTGCCATCGCCGTATTGATATTTGAGATTGCGTTAAATGGCTTAGCGATATTTAACCATGCCAATATTCGCCTGCCACCTTCGCTTGAAAAACCGCTGCGATTAATATTAATGACCCAGATTTTGCACCGTATTCACCATAGCCAACGCGTCAGTGAAACCAACTCAAATTATGGCTTTAGTGTCATTTGGTGGGATTGGATTTTTGGTAGTTATAAGGGTGAAGCAAAGCAGTCTGATAATGAGCTAGATATTGGGCTAAAAGAATACCCAGAAGCCAAACAAAATGCCTCGCTATGGGGATTGTTGACAATGCCATTTAGCAATGACTTGGTTAAGAAAAACAAATAACTGTCGCGATGTCGCCTAGCTTTGAATGTAAGTCAAAGTTACAAACAACTTGAGCATTCACTCAAATATTATTTGAACGATTGCTCAAAATGAATTATAGTGGCTGCAGTTGTTAAGCGACTCAAGTAAATTCCATTGATTAATATGAGTAATCGCTCAAATAAATGTTTGGCTCTTTAGTCACTTGCACACTTACTTTACAACAATTTATTAATAATGAATAAAAGGTTTTAATATGACTGACTTCACTCTACACGACAAAGACACAGCCCCAGAAGCAAGCCAAGCATTACTAGACAACTCAATCAATGCATTTGGCATGGTACCTAACCTACACGCTGTGATGGCTGAAGCGCCTGGCTTGCTCGAAGGCTATCAACAGCTACATCAACTGTTTTTAGACAGCAGTTTTGATGATGAGGAAACCACTGTTGTATGGCAAACCATCAACGTCGAACATGAGTGCCATTACTGTGTACCCGCTCATACTGGTATCGCAAAAAGCATGAAAGTGGATGACGCAATCACTGATTCATTACGTAATGAGACACCTCTACCAACTGAAAAACTAGAAGCATTACACGACTTTACGCTATCGGTCGTTCGTGATCGTGGTAATGTAAATGATGACGCAGTGCAAGCATTCTTAGATGCAGGCTTTACTAAACGTCAGATTTTAGAAGTGGTTCTTGCAGCGGCTCAAAAAGTGATGAGCAACTACACCAACCATTTGGCCAACACGCCAATCGACAAGCCTTTCCAAAAGTTTGAATGGCATAAAGCTGTCTAATTATATAAGAACCAAATAAGGAGCCACTATGAGTAATTTAAAAAAGCCATTACGAATAGATATCGTGTCAGACGTGGTCTGCCCTTGGTGCGCTATCGGCTATAGTCAACTAGCCGAGGCATTAAAACAAACCAACACTCCGCACGAGATTCACTGGCATCCATTTGAGTTAAATCCTAATACACCGCACGAAGGACGAAACTATCGTGAGCATATCATGGAGAAGTACGGTACGACTGCTGAGGACATTCAAGAGAACCGAGCTAGAATGACAGAAGTAGGTGCTGAAGCTGGATTTGATTTTCAGTTTACCGATGACTTTCGTACTTACAATACTTTTAATGCGCATCAGTTGCTGCATTGGGCCGATCAACAAGGGCGTATGCACGAGCTAAAACAAGCATTGTTCGTCGCACACTTCGTCGATAATCAAAATATATCAGATTATAGTGTGCTTGCCGATGTTGCGGCCGATGTTGGACTGGATCGTAGCGAAGCACTGGCGGTCTTAAAAGATCAGCGATTTGCTGCAGCGGTAGAAAAAGAAAAGCAGCATTGGCAGCAACAAGGCCTTCAAAGTGTGCCATCTATGGTTTTCAATGAGCGTCATTTAATTAGCGGTGCTCAAGGTGTTGAGAATTATAAAAGCATATTGCAGCAGTTGGCCGACATGCCAGACTAAGTCATCTGTTGATGGTTGAGTTTTCAAGACTAAGAGTTTTAGAAAAGCTAAGGATTTTAGAGTTACTATATAGTCTCGGGCTATACAGTAACTCTAAAATCCTTTTTTTCATACCAAAAACATCTTAGCAATCAGCCTTACTTAATCGGCAATAACCCTTTAGCAGTGCTTATTTGCAAATAGTCAACATGCACTACACGACAACAGGCTTATCAATACGCAGCGCTTCTATAGAGAGCGCCATATCTTCAGCCAACGCTTGCACCGCTGCACTCTCGACATCACGCTGCGCAAAAGCACGCAGCCCCATGATTTCCGCCTGTAGTCGTCGTCCAAGCCTAGTTGCGTCGAGCTCAGTATCAAGCTCACCCAGCCGCTGTGCTTCGGTAAAGTAATTTATAAAACGCAGCTCCATACCTGCCAGCAGCATTTCAACTTTTTGTAGCGCTGTCTGCTCACGAGCACCAAGCTCCAGCAAGCTTTTGACCAGCATGCAAGCCTGACTCGGCAGCCCTTTATCACGAATACCGCCCAGCTGACGCACGAAAGCGGCTAACCCCAACAGCGGTGATTGATAAGCGCCCATTACCCGCTCAAGCTCACTCAAACCTAGACGAGCATAGTAGTCTAACGCTTCTTGAAATAATCCATCTTTACTGCCAAACGCAGCGTAAATGCTTCCTGGACGCATATCGAGCGCCTCTTCTATGTCTTTTAACGAAGTAGCATGAAAGCCTTTTTGCCAAAAAAGCTGTAACGCGCGTTCTAAGGCATCCTGACGGTTATAAAGTGCGGTACGTGACATAGTTTTTCCATCTCAAAAGCTGTAATCTCATATAAAAACAAGCACAGCGATAAAATTTGAATGATTGCTCAATTTTATATCGAATGGCATTCTTAGTCCAGTAAAGTTAATTTACAAAGCAAATATCTTATTTAGCCATTGGTAGCAATTTCAATGGCTAAATAAAATATGAAAGCGCCCAACGTTTAATGACTCAATAGTACATGCTTGCTTTTTTGATACGCAGACAAGCCATCTACACCCAGCTCACGACCGATACCGCTTTGCTTAAAGCCGCCCCACCCTGAATCTGGCAGTACAATTTGCTGTTCATTGATCCAGATATGACCCGCTTGAATCTGTAGCGCCATCTCTACGGCCGCCTTTTCATCAGCGCTGACAATGCTCGCGGCCAAAGCAAACTGGCTATCATTGGCCAAAGCAATCGCCTCTGCATGGTCGGTAAACGTTTGACTCACTAAGACCGGCCCAAAAACCTCTTCTGTCCATAACTGACTGGTCACTGGAACATTGGTATAAATCGTCGGCATCGCAAAATACCCTTGTCGATTTAAGACCTCACCACCTGTGAGACAAATCAGGTTTTCGGCAGTAGCAATGTCGAAATATTTTTTTACTTGATTGAGTTGCTGCTCACTAACCAGTGGACCCATTTGCGTGTCAGTGTCAAAGCCATCACCAATTTGCAAACTTTCTGCCTTAACTTTTAATGTGTCGAACAACGACTGAGCAATGCTTTCATGAACGAGCAGTCTTGAGGTGGCTGAACAGATCTGACCAGCATTGGTAAATATACCACCGATGATTAAATCACAAGCGTGGTCGATATCAGCATCTGCACATACGACGATGGCTGACTTACCGCCCAGCTCTAAACTAATATCCTTGATACCTTTTGCCGCTTGGCTCATTACCTTTTCACCAACGGCGTTGCTACCAGTAAAAGAAATTTTGTCGATTAATGGATGGCAGGTCATGGCAGCGCCCACTTCAGCTGCACCCGGTAAAATATTAACGACTCCTTTCGGTAGTTTGATAGCAGACAATATATTGCCCAGCATCAACTCTGGCAATAATGTCACCTCGGAGGGCTTTAATAGCACCGTACAGCCTGCAGCCAATGCAGGGGCTAACTTCCAAGCAGTAGTGACCATTGGAAAATTCCACGGGACAATAAGGGCGCAAATACCAACAGGCGCATACGTTTTTAGCAAGCGTATGCCTGACTCGCTGGTGGGTACCTCCAACCAAGTCGCTTGTTCTGTGATGATATTGGCATAATAGCGATAACAAGCAATGGCATCGCTCACGTCTATTTTTGCCTCTTCAATGGGCTTACCATTATTTAACACAGACAATCCAACCAATTTGTCAAACTGCTGCTCCATCGTCTCGGCAATGGCATTGAGATACGATGCACGCACGCTTACGTCGGTTTGCGACCAAGATGGATACGCCATAGAAGCCGCATTAACTGCCATTTCTACCTGTGCCTTGGTACACAATCGAGTGGTAGCGATGATTGTTCCCGAATTTGAATCATATAAATCATAACTTGAATCATGATTCGAATCATAGCTATCAGCATCAGCAGTATCGGTAGCAGGTGCTTCAATAGTCATCCATTTGCCATCTATATAGGCTGCATTTAACATCACTTCATCTTGAACCGTTTGGATGGCGCTTTCTCTCGTTAAACTGTTAGCATTCGTCATTTCCATGATGGTCAATCACCTTATATGGTTTGATATAATTGTTTTTATGCCTATTGTATTTATAAGTGTCTCTGTCAATCATTGGCTAAGTAATCGGTTTATCTAACTAAAGAATAAACCGGTTATTTGGCACATTATCGTTATGCTAGAGGATGGGTTGATATTGGCTACATAGCTAATAAAGTAAATGCGCCACTGACGTAATCACAACCAAACTGATCAGCGTACGAAGAATAAAAATCATGAACAGCTCTAACACATTAAGCTTGATGTTTGATTTCAAAATCAGCGCGCCCACTTCAGACATATAAATAATCTGAGTAATAGAACATGCACCAACGATAAATCTTGTCATCTCACTCTCAATACTTTTACCGACCAAGGCTGGCAAATACATATCCGCAAAGCCCATAATCATCGCTGGAGCCGCCTCTGCTGCCTCTGGAATTTGTAACAAATCAAGCAGCGGTACCAACGGTGTAGACAACCATTTAAACACAGGCGTATATTCGGCTAAGCCCAGACCAATCGTACCAATTGCGAAAATCACGGGGATTAGCCCAAAATAGATATCGAATAGATTCTTTACACTACGTTTGAACACTTGACCCAGACTTGGCATTGAGTGCGCGCGCGTCACAGCACGATTGACCGCCCATTGGTAGGTCGTGTACTGAGCAGGAATCCCTTCATCGAGCATACTTTTGCCAGAATGATAGGTGTCAGGCTTTAAGGAAAGTGGCGGTATACGCGGCATAATAATCGCAGCGATAAAGCCTGTTAAAGCAATGGTCAGATAAAAATAAACGAAGTTATCGTCCACGCCGATGGTTTTGGCGACGACATAAGTAAAAGCGATCGAAGTCACCGAAAAAGTCGTCGCGATAATCGCCGCTTCACGCTGGCTATAGTAGCTTTTATCATACTCCTGCATGGTGACTAGCAAGCCGATAGAAGCCGCGCCAAACCAAGAGGACATCGCATCTACCGCTGAGCGTCCTGGCAACTTAAACAGTTTGACAAATATTTTGCTCGCCAGTGTGCCCAAAAACTCCATCAAACCAAAATCCGTCAAAAACGGTAACGATAAAATGGCGAAGAAAAATAAAGGAATCAAAATTGGAATCAAATCTTCGAAAATGACGCCGCCGGTATTACGATTAATAATAAACTCAGGGCCGACTTGCAGATAAATCATCCAGACAAACACCATCCCTAGCAATCGGGCGGTGAGCCAAAACCAATCAACATCGAAGAGTTTTTTGACCATAGAGTCTTCATGCAGGTTGGGTTTTAACACCTTCACAGCCAACGCCCCAAGAAAGGAAGTCGTCACGATTGCCATTGCCACATAAACGACAGAACCGCCCAGCAAAGCTTGCAAAGCGTCCGTTAACACACCCAATAAAATCGTAACCTTTCCGTCCCATTGAAACGGAATAATAAATAGTGCAATGCCCAGTGCTGAAAACAATAAAAACTTCCACATTGACGCACGCCACTGCTCTCCTTGCGGCGTTTCTGAATCGACAACATCGTTTCCTAATATCGGTTGCTGCGACTTATCGAGATAATTCGTCATTTAATTCCTCCTTGATGGGCGACGATCGCCAATTTTTCCATTTTGCTGTCTGACCAATGCCTGGATTTAGCGAATTGGTCGGATCTAGTTTTTTATAAAAAGTATGTAGTGCAGGTTTTGCGGTATAGACATGACCCACGTTGTGTTCAGCAGGGTACTCTATACGACGTCGATCATAAAACGCCAACAGCTCATCCTTGAATTTTTTTGCATCTACCTCAGGGTGTAGCAGATAGTCTTGGTGCATGACATGACAGAAAAAATGCCCCAAATAAAAGGTTTTACTGACCTGCTTTTGTAAGTCAATAGGTAGCACTTCATCCCAATCTACGGCATTCCTTGGTAAGGCAATATCGGTAGACAACAGCTCTCCAAACTTTGTGTGGTTAAGGTTGTGATAACGAAACATGGCAGCGGTTGCCGCACTACGAAACACCAATAATGCTTGGGATTCTGCTGCTGTACAAAGATGTACGACGCCTTGATGCTGCTGCATATGGGACTGTAAAAATGCTTGGGCAGCGACAATATGACCATGACTGCGGTTATCATTGCTATTATCATCGTCCTTATTATTGCCATCCGCGACTTTAATGATTAAATGATAACGATAGGAGCTCGCCTGCTCTGCCAAAGAATTGGGTAATGACGGCGGCATGAAAACACCAGTCATTTGTAGCATCCGATCTGGTAAAGTCTGAGGCAGTCGCCATTTATCCAAATAGTAGCCAATCTTGGTTTGTAACCGATACAACGCTCCTATTTTACTGGCTGGTAGTTTTCGCATACTCAAACAAGTATCGCGACCATAGCGCATGGTAATATCGTTGTAATTTTTGTGCATATATTCTGCCAAAATAGGCAGGTTTAGCTCGCTTTTTAACCACTGTTGCCTGAGTGTGGTCAAAGTATCGGCGTCATTGGTCGAGATATAAAACGTTTGTTCTTGCGTCGGTTTGGCAAATGTCGCGACTCGAACCGCAAAGACGATGACTTTGCCTGCTGAACCAGAGGCTTCATATAATCCGTTAGGGTCATTATTAAATCTGGCAGGTGTGTCTGCCTCGCAATCACGCACCTTGTGTTGATAATGGTGGTTTGTACAGGACTTACTGTTGGCACTCTCTGGGTTTTTATTGAACGTGCCAGTTTGTAAGTTTCTAAGCATCTCTTCTGGACCTGCACCTAAATCAATGCCTAAGTGATTGATTAATTCAAACTCACCCATGGCATTACGTTTGGCAAATAGCGACATCTCGGTATACGCCGGACCACGCTGCACCAACATACCGCCAGAGCTGTTGCAAATACCGCCAATCACCGAAGCACCAACACAACTTGAGCCCAGTACTGAATGCGGCTCACGCCCTAACGGCGCAAGCTCAGACTCCAACTGCTGGAGGCTAGCCGCTGGCAAGGCAACCAGCTCTGCTGCATCATTGAGCAGATGAACACCGCCCAATCGTTGCATAGAAATCACGACGACTGCTCGATCGTACTCTCCGTACGGTGTCGAGCCTCCGGTCAACCCTGTGTTAGCAGCCTGAGCAATAATAATCACATCAGCCGCTGCACAGAGATTAATGACGCGCCATAGTGCCACAAGAGAGTCTGGTATCACAACTGCCACGACAGCATTCGTGATAGCCGCAATCGCCCCTTGTGTATACGACTGCTGCTGGCTGGGTTTGGTCAATACATTGGTCGCGCCAACAATCGCGGATAAATCCGTTAATAAGCTTGCCAGCGAGGTGCTCAAGCGACCAGACGAGCGGTTAGCATGTGGCATCATAGACGTTCTTCCTTGAGCGACCAGCCTTTATTATATTTGACGTATTAACATTAGCTAAAGCAGGTGAATGTTTTACCCATTTCAATCAAAAATTCATCGGCTTCATCAACTTCATAGATGATGGGTTGCTTGCCCTTGATATCTTCTTTTAAAGCATCGAGCAATTGCTGTTTGGCTGTGATTCTGCGATAACCTGCGCCAAATCCTGCGGCTAATGGCTCAAAGTTCGGCGTCTTAATATTAACCCCGATTAGTGGCAATCCACCCTCTTCCATATAACGACGAATCTCGCCATAGCCTTGGTTGTTCCACAGCAGCACAATCAATGGCAGCTCAAGCTCGGCGGCACAGATGAGTTCTGCAATCGTAAACTGAATACCGCCGTCGCCAATCAAGCTGACCACTGGACTGTTTGAGCCAATCATGGCACCAATGGCAGCAGGCAAACCATAACCTAACGTGCCAAATCCAGTCGATGAGTTAAACCATCGACGCGTGGCTAACGCCTCAAAACCAAGATTGCCGCTATAGACAGGCTGCGTTGAATCACCAACGAAGATGACGTCTTTCACTTCATCTCGAATCAATTGAAGTAGCGCATTTTGACCAGCAAAGTCTGGTGTCATGTCTTCTATAAGTAACTGTTTTGCCTCGTTTACTCGTACCGCCGCTTGATGATTTAACGCGTGGTTTTCTAAACGGCTACACAGCCCACTTATAGCCATTTGCGCATCGGACAATACCGCGATATCGGCTCTAAAAGGACGCTGTAATTGCTGGGCATCGCAGTCGATACGAATCAGCGTGCCATTGATTTTGAATTCACCATTAAAGAACACATCATAATCAGTCTCACCCAGCTCAGTACCAATCGCCAATACCCAATCAGCCTCAGCAATAACGGCGCGACCTGCCTCTAATGACTGATTGCTACCCAAACTTAATGGGTGGCTAGGTGGCAGCAAACCTTTGGCATTGATGGTTAAAAACGTCGGTGCATCGATAAGCTCTGCTAGGGTTTGCGCGTCATGATCGACATCGACGCAGCCACCACCATAAAGTATCACTGGATTTTTTGCCGCTTTTAGAGATTCAACGATCAAATCTAATTGCGCAAGATTGGGCAGCGGTCTCATTACTTGAGGTAACGTTAAACCATGTGCATCAGTCGATTTTTTTACAAAGTTATTTAAATAATCAGAGGGCTTAGCAACATGACTGGCATCGGCGGTAATCACATCAATGGGCAACTGGATATGCACTGGCCCCGGACGTGCGCCATTAAATAATGCAAACGCTTCAGCGATGACCTTGGGTAACGATTCAGGCTGCCAAATAGTTTTGCTCATGAGTGTAACCTTACTGACCATGCCTTGCTGATCGTGCAATTCATGCAAGTGCCCTTCACCGCTGCCCGTATCTGCCACTTTATTAACACTAGAAATCACTAGCATCGGTATAGAGTCTGCCAACGCCTGCGCCATGGCTGTCATGATATTGGTCATACCGGGGCCTGTGATAATAAAGCATACCCCGACTTTGCCAGACGCTCGGTAATAGCCATCAGCCATAAACCCCGCGCCTTGTTCATGACGCGGCGTCACGTGGCGGATGTTGGTGTTTGGTAGACCACGATATAGCTCGACCGTATGCACACCCGGAATACCAAATACGGTCTCTACCCCATAATACTCTAGCCACTGTACGAGCAGCTCACCACATGTCAGAGACGGCTTGGCGGGCGCTGAAGAAGATGTTTGAAGCGTTTGCGTCATGAGTTAATCATCCTAAAAAGTTCAATCGCGTTTAAATAAGTTGTTCAGTGTTAAACCCAAGCTGCCCTTTAATCCCTTATAAAAAGCAGCTTGATAAAAAGCAGTTTGCGATTATAAATTATTCTTAATACACCGCCTTTACCTTATCGTCATAGCGCACACCCGGTAAGATACATAGCATCTCAAACAGCAAGTTTGCCGCCAATACTGAGGTGTTACCAAATGGATCATACGGCGGTGACACTTCTACTAAATCGCCACCCACCACATCAAGTCCGCGCATACCGCGAATGATTTCTATCGCTTGCGTTGAGGTCAAGCCACCGATTTCAGCAGTGCCCGTACCCGGTGCAAACGCAGGATCAATACCATCGATATCGAAACTTAAATAGACGGGGCCATCACCGAGCTTTTCGCGTACTTCTGCCATCAATGGCGTCAGCGACTTGTACCAGCATTCCTCGGCAGGCACCACACGAAAGCCTTGCTGGGTTGACCAATCAAACTCTTCGGCGCTATAGCCTGTACCACGTAAGCCAATCTGTACCACGCGGTTACCATCGATTAAGTTCTCTTCGACAGCACGGCGGAACGGTGTACCATGAGCGATTTTTTCGCCAAACATCTCATCGTTGATATCTGCATGCGCATCGATATGCACCATGCCGACAGGGCCGTGTTTTTTGGCAAGCGCACGTAAGATAGGCAAGGCAATGGTATGATCGCCGCCCAACGTCAATGGAATAGCACCATGATTCACGATTTTATCAGTATAGAATTTTTCGATGATATCAATGCTTTTTAGCAAGTTGAAAGTATTGATAGGCACGTCGCCGATATCAGCAACTTGTAAAGACTCAAAAGGCGCTGCACGAGTGGCGACATTATAGGGACGAATCATGCGTGATTCATCACGAATTTGTCGTGGACCCAATCGCGCACCGCTACGGTTTGACGCACCAATATCTAAAGGCACACCCACAAACGCCACATCTAACCCTTCTGCATCAGCTTGAGTCGGCAAGCGCATCATAGAAGCAAAGCCGCCAAATCTTGGCATATCGTTGCCGCTTAATGGTTGATTGAATTTCATAAATCACATCCTTGTTTCAGTTTGTTTAAAATAGGCAATTTTTTATATGCTTTGACAATACCTAAATATTTAAAGTCAGACCATGGTAAAATTTAGAAGTAAACTTCTTATTTTTCGTAGTAATTTAGATTTAACCGTTATTATCAGAAGTTTGATATAAATTTGATGTTAGAGAAGTGATAAATAGAAGATTCATTTTGATAGACATCATAGGTACTGAGGAATAATGACCGATGCTAGATGAATTGATAAAAATAGACATCAAAACCTTGCGTAGCTTTATAGCGATTGTAGAGTGTCAGGGCGTGACAGCCGCACAGTCTCGCTTAAATGTGACGACCTCTGTCATTAGTGGTCATTTGACCCATTTAGAAGATCGCTTAGGCATGACGCTTTGTCATCGCGGACGCGCGGGTTTTAAGCTGACAGAAGATGGCGCAGCGGTTTATGAAGCCTGTTTGAGCTTTACTGAAGCGGTTGCCAGTTTTCAGCATCAACTACACTATATTCGCCAATTGGATTCGGTGCGTGGCGGTCATATCCGACTGTGTCTCATTGACCAGATGCCGACGTTTTTTTATGATGCTTTGCGCCAATGCTTGGCTGCTAGCTATCTTGACAATCCCCTTATCCACTTTTCTATCGATGTGCAAAGCCCTGAAAGCATGCTAAAGAAGCTGCTAAGCAACGAGAGTGATATTGGTGTGGGATATTTTGGCAGTTTTCCGCCACTACTCACTTTTCAGCCAGCCTTTATTGAGAAGCAGGTGGTCTGCTGTGGACGCGAGCATCGATTGTTTTATGAATCAGAAGGATTAACTTTTGAGGATTTGGAACAAAACTATCCATGGATAAAACGAGGCTATATTACCGATTTGAGTATCAATCATGTCCGCCCAAAAACCTTGAGTGCCACCACTTATCATATGGAGGCAACTGCGCAGCTCATTCTGGCGGGTCATCATGTTGGTTACTTGCCTAATGATTTAGCCAAGCGTTATGAAGAAATGGGACTGATGAAAATACTACTGCCCAATGAGGCCAGTTACGAGGTCAAGCATCATTGGGCTTATCGAGAAAACTTACACAAACAAGTCGCCGATTTCTTAAGTCAAATGACACGTCTTTTGTGAATAATGACGGCAAATAGCTACATAGCTACCCTGCTGTTAATCACTCTAGATGCTTTAAACCAATGGTTCTAAGCTTCCCTTTATCATCCACTTCTTTTATGACCAACGACCATTCGTCATTGATGTCGACCGTATCACCCGATACTGGCTTTATCTCTAAGCTATCATTGATATATTCAGCGACCGTTTGATCCCACATGCTTTTGGCGCTGTCCTCAGATTTGGATTTGAGTTTATCGACAAGCGACTCAGACGCCATAATACCAGTAAAAAACGGCAAATCTCCAAGCTTCACGCTTGGAGATAGCAGCCAATCGCCATAAAAATCATCCATGGCTTTATGGTCAAGGGTCGTATCGTTGAAAATCTTAGCAATTTGGGTGGCGTGGTTTCCTGTCATCGCATACCACACCCTATCACCGCATTTGAGCTTGGTATTTTCATCAACAACGATAATATGCTGCCTGCGTACCAAGGCAAAGACACTGATTTCATCAGGGTTTATGCGCTTAGAGATGGCCATTGGATGACGATCAATCGCAAATGCCCCTGACTTTACTTCAAACTCATATAAAGTAATGCTTGCTTTGTCAGATACCCAAACCTCATGCTCTTCTTCTGGATCTTTATTACTAGGAATACGCACTTTGAATAAATTTGCCATAAAAGGAATGGTCGTGCCTTGTAAAATCAAAGACAAAACCACCACGCCAAAAGCAATATCAAACAACATAAAAGCGCCGTCTATTCCCGCCATCACCGGTAATATGGCAAGCGTAATAGGAACCGCGCCGCGCAGACCTACCCAAGAAATAAAGCCGATTTCTCTGTCTTTAAATTTAAAGGGTTTCACACTGGTATAGACCGCAATAGGGCGAGCAATAAAAATCATAAAAGCTGCAATCGCGACGGAGTAATACCAAACATCAATCACATGCGATGGCGTCACCAATAACCCTAGTACCACAAATAATACCGCTTGTGACAACCACGCAAAGCTATCCATCACCCGCATCACATGCTCAGTTGAGCGCACTTTATGGTTGCCAATTAGCACACCAGTGAGATAAATTGCCAGAAATCCACTGCCGCCAATCAGATTAGTCGCGGCAAAGACTGCCAAGCCAGCAGACATGATCAAAATGGCATACATACCTTCTGCCAAGTGTATTTTTGGTAATAGCCTTGCCAATAAATAACCAAACAGTAAGCCCATGCCCAAACCAAAGCCAAGCTGCTGTAATAACAACCCTAAAAAGCCCAGTATTGTCTGTCCAGCGGGATCAACATTTAAAGCGATTAATCCTGTCACCAGCAAAATAGCCAAAGGATCGTTCGCGCCCGATTCTAGCTCCAATGTAGCCTGTACACGATCGTTAAGTTTGACGCCGCCATTACGCAATAGCGAAAACACCGCTGCTGCATCGGTTGAACCAACAATGGCCGCCATCAACAAACCAAGTCGCCAATCAACATCGAGTAGCCAAGTGACGAATATACCCAGTATCATTACCGTCGCAAGTACGCCCCAAGTGGCTAAGGTAATAGCAGGCTTGAGACCCACTCGAAATGACTTAAAAGATGTGCGTAGCCCACCATCTAACAAGATACAAGCAAGAGCTGCCTGCCCAACGAAATTAGCAAGCCCGTATTGGGCGAACTCGATACCTAAAATACCATCTTCGCCAGCCAACATCCCTACGATCAAAAACAACAGCAATAGCGGAACGCCCAAGCGCGCCGATAACGTACTTGCCATAATACTGGCGAAAATTAACAATGCCCCTACGAGATAGATGATATTTAAGGTATCCATCTTTTTTAAGCCCTATTTTTATAAATTGTAATGAATGGAGTTATCGCGATAATTCTAATTTTAGTTTGCTACAGGTAGCACCATAAAATCGCTCTTAAGAATAACATCTACGACCGAATCTATAAAAATTATCTGTAGAAATATGTACTGAATTTCATATATACCTTTGATATATTGCCCTTTGACAGAGTTTACGTTTTTTTCTAACCACAACTAAGCCTGAATGTACTGCCATGTAAGGACCAAAATCGCTGCGGCTATTGTCCAAGCGACAACGCCGAACAGTAATGCCTTATATAAGCTGACGTAACCGATGCTAAAAAATACCACAAAGGTATAAATAAGATGCGGTATGACACCGAGCATACTAAATATTAATGCGACTTTTAAATCAGCGGGGCTACGCTCAGTACCCACAATAAAGTGACTGATTAACGTAAATGTGGGGAACAGTGGCGCGAGTGCTGCCAAATAAAAAAATCTGGTTCGCGCGAATAATTGAATCGCCAATACCATTAGAGCACCAATAAGCATTTTTAACCAAATCACGACGGGGTCATCTCCTATGGAATGATAAGGGCTGGAAATAGCCCAATCCACCATGATACTAAAGTCTGCAAACCGACATAAGAGCAATAGCTGATTAATTAATCTATATGATAAAAACGTGCAAAAAGCCCCATCTAGCAATGGGGCTATTCATTTTTATGAAGCGAGTTTTCTATTACTCACTCAATCATTTTTTGGCTTCAGTGCGGCACTGATATCGGCGAGTAGTGGCGGGATATCATGCTTATCAGCGATGACCTCCAACATAACCAATTTGTCTTTTACAGCTGCTGCTTGCGTAAGAGCCGCTTTTAACTCGCCTGCTGTTTCTGCTTTTAGCAGCAGACTATTATCATCGGTGGCACCAAAAGCTTTTGGCATCATCTGCCAGTTACACTTAGGAATGTCATTATAGCGCTGGTTTTCACCATGAATCGCCCGCTCCACGGTATAGCCATCATTATTAATCAGTACAATCACTGGATTGATATGCTCTTGAATCATCACCGCGATTTCTTGAATGGTCAATAATGCTGAGCCATCACCAATCAATAAGACACTGCGCTTGTTTGGCGATGCAATAGCCGCACCCAAACTTGCCGGCAACGTATAACCAATCGAGCCCCACATTGGTTGTCCATAACAAGTCACGCCTTCTGGTAAACGCACATCACTGATGCCAAAATACGCCGTTCCCTGTTCTGCAAACACCAAATTATTATGATCTAGATGATCGGCAATGATATGCCATAGATCATCTTGAAAAATAGCCTCGCTGTCCTTACCCTGCTGCTCATGCGGCTTGACTTCTTTACAGAACGGCTTTGGCACAATATTAATATCTGAGGTCAAGACTTCATGTAGCGTTTTTAGGGCGTCTTTTAGGGCAATGGGCGCAAAGTTTTTGCCAGCAATGCTCGCGCGCTCATAATGCAAATCAACCACTGTACTTTCATCAATATCTTGGCTAAAACCTGCCGTCGTAGTATCGGTATATTGCACACCTATTTTTATTAAGCACTCACAGTTTTCGACTGCATCCTTGACCACGGGACGTGATGCCACGCCAGCATAAGTCCCTGCCCAACGTTCACTATTTTCGTCAAGCAAAGTTTTGCCCCATGATAACGTCGTATAGGGAATATCCGTATCGGCAATCAATGCCTTAAGCTGCGGCTGTAGTCCCAAACGATGCACCATCAAATCTGCCATCAGCGTCGTGGTTTTGTTTGGCAGAAACTCTATGAGCGCTTGTTTAAAATCTGCCAATGCTGCTTGACTGGTGATGTCTTCTTGGCTATCAACAAGCTTTGTAGTCGGTGGATAAATAGGTTGACGAGCAACGTCAGGCGATAGTAACAGATAGCCTGGACGATGTTTTTTAAGAATTAAGCGAATCACACGGTCGATTTCTGAGGCAGCATTTTCAGGGGTAAGCTGCGCTCGTGCTACCGTGACCGGCTCTACCATCTTAATAAAATGATTGAACACGCCGTCACCAAGTGAGTGATGGATGCGGCGCTTTGAATCTTGTAAAGCCGTACTTGGCGCGCCTACGATATGTAGCACTGGTGCATACTCAGCAAAAGAGCCTGCGGTCGCGTTAATCGCTGACAATTCTCCCACCCCAAAGGTCGTCACCATCGCCGCAAAGCCGCGCTCACGTGCATAGCCGTCAGCTGCGTAACCTGCATTTAACTCATTGGTGTTACCCATCCAGCGCAGCTTATCAGAGGCAATAATATTATCTAAAAAAGTTAAGTTGAAATCACCAGGTACGCCAAATATCTCTGACGCGCCTGCTTCTGCGACACGATCAAACAAATAATCAGCGATGGTATATTGTTGACTCATAGTACTTATCCTTAAGTGTTATCTTTATAAATCATGAAAATGATTAATATGGTTAAAGTCATTATAAAACTGTATTCCAGCCTATTTATAGAAAGCAAAGCTTTTGGAATATAGATTACAACAATCTGTTATATCACAGATGAAGGCTAGGATAATATGCCAATTTACTATCTTTTACTTTTTTTCATACTAACTGTTGACACGTTCAAAAAACTGCGTATAATACGCCTTCATCAACTGACGATAGTTAATTGATAATTAGCGGGAATAGCTCAGTGGTAGAGCATAACCTTGCCAAGGTTGGGGTCGAGAGTTCGAATCTCTTTTCCCGCTCCAAATATGGCTTAAAAAAGCACTAAAATTCTCACTCCTTAAATAAGAAGTGGGGATTTTTTTTGTCTAGTTTTCCAGAATTACAGTCATACTTAGGGCGTGTCCTCAATTCAATCGATAGTTATATAAATGGGTTAAAAATGGCTAAATCTTGCCAAACGGCGTCAAATAGCTGACTAATATCTCAATATTATCGCCACTTTTAAAATGCGGACATGCCCTAGTATTCGTAAGTTTATATCACATCTACATAATTAAGAGTAATAAGTGTCCTATTGAAATATATAACGCTAAAATCAACCAGACTAAGGTGCTTGATTTTTTAGGCATGAAAAAGCCAAGACAAGCTTGGCTATTCTCATATATCATAAAGTCACTTGGTTAGCATAAGTTTATCTTGATAATTTTTACTACATAAATTACCGCTCTAACGATCAAACCCAACCCGCTTCCAAAAGCTGCTCAGTATTACTTATTTTGAATTCATGATATAAATTAAAAAATACTGCGGGGTCTTCAATATTATCGAGCAACTCGCGTTTATTGAGCGCCACAAACATCGCCAGTGCATAAGCCGCACAATGGATAGACTTTTTAGGATTAAACTCACGATCCGTAAAGGCTTGATATTGCATAACTTCTTCATGCAAATGCGGGTTTTGCTTTAGGGCATTCACATAGAGCCAATCATAAAATGTGGTCAATGGCTCTACGCTCCACTCCATACCAAAATAATTATAGCCAATCAGTTCACCCGAGGTCATTAAGCGCTCGTCCTTTCTGGCTTGTCTTGGCGGCGCACTTAACAAGTCAGTATAGGGACCACCATCCTCAAAAACCATACTGCTTTGAAAGGCATTTTCGACACTGTACTGCTGCCCATCTTGTTCATTTGTTAGCTTCAAGCTCAATGGACTCAGCGGAAAACTCAATTTATTGCCAGACTTGCTCGATAGCTCAAGGACATGACTAAAGCCATACTTTTTGCGAATGACTTGATGCATATCATTGATGGATTTTTTCTTTTGGCGACTGGCAAACCCCACATGCCGCTCAAACCTAACCATGTCTGTTTTTACCAGATTGTCACTGTTGGTTCTCGGCATAAATACGGGTCTGTGTTCTACAATATCTTGTCTTTGATCCACAGAATTCTGTGTTTGTTGCATAGCAATGTGCCTTATATCAATAGTCTTTTACAACGGCTCTTATAAAAATTGACGTTAAAACGTGTTGTCCTGACATCAATTTTACGGATAGCTACCTACTCAGCAGCATCTAATAACTTGTTAAGCGCCTCTACCATGGCATCATCTATGATACTGTCTTCCACATAGCTTATTACTTCGTCTATGGTTGTCAAATCCATTTCCCGAATACCCAAACTGGCTAGCTGCTCATTGATCGAGTCTAAACTGTCATTATCTTCAGTGTCGTCTAATAGATTTTCTTCAAATCTTCCTCTAACGAACCAGTACATTTTTTCTAGCACGGTTTCTTTTTTGGTCAAAGTAGAATAGCCGTCACCATAAATAAACAAGTTGAAATGATAAGGTATCTCTACCTCATTAATGAAAAAAGTACGCTTACATTCTAGTGTATAGGCTTGAATGTCTTTGTCTTCTGCATCTTTGTCGTTTTTATTGTCTTCATCATATTCAATCGCTTCTTTTACCAACTCCCCTAGAATTTCATAGCGTCCTGTTTTGACCTTATGATTGTAAATGATAGAGGCGTCTGCGATTGCGTCAAAAATAATGGCGCTGACGTCTAACGTATGATTGTCAATATCATAAAAACTCTTTAGCGCGGGTAAAAACTCGGTCAGCTTTTCTTCAGGTACTGGAATAAGAAACTGCTGCTCATATATTTTAATCATGTCTTCAGGCGCATAAGTGTTGGCAGTATCGGTCTCGTTTCTACCAGTCGACTGTAAAGGTAAAAAATTATACGGGTTATAAGGATTAGTATCGGTCATTGGGGACGGCCTTTTTATTTGGGTATGCTGTGTTAAATGTTAATGCTACCAATTGATGAGTGATGTATCACATCCTACTCACACTGCGGCAGATCATACTCGATGCTATCAACCATCTCATGACGCTGTTCAATGATAAGTTGATAACCGTTAATCACACCATTATACGGCAAGTGACCGTTATATTCTGCATAATGCGCAGCCAGACATTGTTGAATCACCAACTCACGTTTTGCCGCATTCATTTTGGCAATATTTTGCGGTAAATACGCAACAGCCTTACTGCTAGCCACGCCGCGCGACATCCAGTTAGCGCCCTCACTCCATGTAAAGTCGATGACCGCTCGCAATTGATATTGCGGTAGCGGATAAGGATAATGCGCCAAGTCATATTGGATTTGCGCAATATCCTCTGCAAAGGTGTCGTATTTTATATCGAGCACGGATAATAGTGCTTTTAAGAATTCATGAGCAGTAAAGTAGCTATCAATATCTGTCGCATTAAGTCCTAGTATGTCGCTAGACAATACATGACGCAGACGATCACAGGCAGATATGATGTGTTTTGGCGGATAACCCATGGCTTGGACAATATCTTGCGAACGTCGTTCACATTTCTCTATTTGGCTAACCGCCTCTTTTGCCAAAGGATGCCGCGGCGTATAACGATGAGTATATTTGGAAGGCGTGAGATTTTGGCTATTGATATGAGACATCGGTGACTCCTGAACTCCGACAATAAGAATAAGCTTATATAGGCTCATCGAATCAGGCATGGGTAACCTTGCCGGAGTACAGGCTCATGCGCTTTACCAGAGTGGTTTTATATCGTGCTGGAAGTTGCAATGTTTGCTAAGTGATTATTGAAGAACTTGGCAAACCGTTAAACCCACGATAGTTTTTAGTTCTTTATAATAGTAATTAATAAGGCCTTACTGCAAGGCTGATGGTATTTAATCTTCACCATGATATGTCGCGTCATCCATCCAGACAATGGGGTCTTCGCACAGATGTACCAAGTGATACCAAATATCTTCGCTACGGGCGATACGGTGATGACCACGTTCAAAATACTCTACTTCCCAGCTCTCAGGCAAGTTCACCAGCGTTCGTCTAGCGATGGCCACATCTAAGCATTCATCATCAACCTCAACCATGACTCTTATCATCTCAGTATTCGAGGTCGGAAATGACAGTTTCATATCAGCCACGTCTGGTATGCGATCGGCTAAAACCTCACTGGGATAAATGCAAGGCGCTATTAATAGCGCACGCAAATTGTATTTGTGGGCGAAATGATTGGCAAACCAGCCACCAAGTGAATGCCCTGCCAAGACGACTCGCGGATACTGCTTCATTTTTTCTAAAATTAACGCCTCATAAATATCGAAAATCTCGTTGAAATTATCTCGATAATTGACGGTTTGGCAGGTTTTGGGCTCACGGCTAATACAAGTATATTTAGTGGTTTCATTGCTTGAATCAAGACCGTGAAAGAATAGTAAAAATGTGTCATTATTTTCAATGGGAAACATCATAGTGCTCTCCTTTTAAGGATTTTTTTATTTATTAGCATTACTTTTATAATTCAACCATAGACCATAAATGCGCTCAGCGACATCCATAGGAATCCTCGTATATCCAGCACCAAATGACACGTCATAGACCGCAATCATCATCGCGAGAACCTCATCTACGCTATCGGCATCACCTTGAATCAGACGATTAGCGATTTGCTCTGCCTCACTGCTGTACTCATCCCAAGTATCATTGTAATAACATCCCACAATACCAAAGTCATAACGATAGATCATATCGGTGATAGACCTCATTAAGCTTGCACTCGCCTTATCATAATGATTGACCCACTCTTGGTATAACTGCTGACGTATGGGCAATACACAAGGCAAAATAGGACGATCTTTGGGATCATTCAGTTTATCGGCACTTACAACGTGTGAGGGTTTCATACCCTCCTCCCAGAGCAATGGGTACGATGACGAAAACATGCCTTTTTCACACACATTCAAACGCCATATTCCCCACATCTCCTTGCTAGCACGACTCATGGTATAGACAATAATCTGATTGAGATAATCACTATCATAGATGATATGTTGACGATCAATTCTCACGCCTTGCTTGGGCAATACATCAGTATAAGTGAGGGATATGTCACGTTCACTTGGTTCGGCAGCAACCACTACCTCAGGATAATCTAAATCTCTCTTCATCAGCTCATAGGGAGCAACAAAGCTCAATGTCTCATCACTATTATTCACAAAGTAGATATCATCTTCATAGTTATTGATAGACTCATTATGCAGATAAAATAACGGTATCTTTGATTTAGTTTGTACCTTATCTTGAATGGATTTAGGCAGTTTTGATCCACTTGACCAATTTAAATTATTGATACGTTTTTGCTCAAAAGTGTTAGTTGTGTTTGTCATAGTACTGTCCTTATTTTTTAATTTATTTTGAATATCAGTAGCTTGTAGTATTTTTAATTTTTTTGATTCTCAGAACAAATTTAAGTCAGCCGAGCTTGTCCGCCGCTTTTAGAGCAACGTTAAAAAGTAAAGTGAATTTGTCAATGATGACTTTAGAAGTTATTTAAACTTATTTTTAACAATATGAAATCTGTGCCATCATTGATATGACAGCTATGATTTATGAGTAGCTTGGGTTTAGTTGATTAGAAAAATAATGATTAATGCCAGCCAGAGTATTGATAGTTAACAGCAATAGCGAAGTTATAGGGTGAAGCGTTGCGCCTCGAGGGTTAACTCTATGTTGCTGTTTTCCTGACTGAATTACGTCCTAACTCAGTAACTATAATATAAAAATTGAGAAAAATAAAGCGTCTAATTAAAGCGGGCGACAACTGCTGTCGCTCAGCTGTATCGCATATTTCAGTTGAAAACATAATTTGGATTGAAGCATAGTATAACTTGACCACTAAAGCGCTTATATTAAAAACCGTCTAAATTTATAACCTACTCAAGCTTATAGGCGAGACTATAAATTTTATAGATAGTGCACCTGCAATAAATAGACGACCCTTTAAAACTCACTATTATTGACTGCTCAATATCACTTATTTAGCGCAATCGCAGCCGACTTCAACCAAGCAGCTGCTTTACCTAGAGGACGCTGCTTGTGCCATACAATTTCTAAAGCCACTGGCCAATCATGATCGTTAAAGTCCAATATTGGCTCGACTAAAAAACCATTATCCAAGGCACTGGCTACCACATGTTCAGGCACGAATGCCCAGCCTAGATTGCGCTGTACCAGCTCAACGATAACCCACTGGCTCTCAACCCACCAGACATCAGATGCTATTCGCAACCGTGCTTTTTCTTCGCTATGGTTACGTGTTGCCACCATCAATTGCCGATAGCGTTTCAACTCCTCCCATCCCACTGGCTGACGAGCTAGCTCATGGTTCGGCGCGCACACCATTTTCATCGACACCCAACCAAGCCCATGAAAATTCAGCGCTGAAGGTAGTATCTCTTGACGCCACATAATGCCTAAATCGGCGCGATCTTCTAACACCAAGCGGCTGACATCTTCCATCAGCGGAAACAATAGTTCCAGCTCCACACTAGGAAATCGGCGTGAAAACTCTTCCATCAAGCCGCCCAACGTTGCTTCGGGATACAGCTCATCAACCGCCAGTACCAATCGGCTCTCTACTCCTTCGCCCAGACTTTTGGCCACCCCGCGAAAATGCTCACAACGCTCTAGTATCACTCGCGCCTCTACCAGTAAGCGCTCTCCAGCTGGCGTTAGGACTGGATAGCGTCCACTGCGGACAAATAAGCTGTTGTCCAAATCAATTTCTAAATTTGACACCGCCGTGCTAATAGCAGACTGCGCCTTGCCTAGATAACGGGCGGCGGCTGAGAAAGAACCGGTCTCTACCGTGGCGACAAAGGCTTGCAATTGCTCTAATGAAAGGCTCATCTATCTAAAAATCCTATAGGTTCTAACTTGGTTATAATAGTTTAACAGATACAATAGGCGCGAAAATAACTGATTCAACTAGGAAGCTTCATGCGCACCGTGAAAGATCGTATTCGTCATACTTTGGGTTTTGAGATAATAGGTTTAATTATATTTGTACCGTTGGCAAGCTGGTTATTTGGCTTTGATATTCAGTCGATAGGTCTTATCGCCGTGGCTGCTTCGATTATCGCGACGTTGTGGAACTATTTTTATAACCTGTTATTTGACCACAGTATGCTGAAGCTACGTGGCAATGTACATAAGACGGTTCCACTACGGATGTTGCATGCCTTTTTATTTGAAGGTGGTTTGCTGTTATTATTCCTACCAATAATTGCGTGGCACTTAGGCATCAGCCTTTGGCAAGCCTTTCTCATGGATATTACAATGGCTACTTTTTACTTGGTACATGCTTTTGTTTATAACTGGATTTATGACAATGTGTTTCCTATTCCAGCAAACCATCTGCTATCTCAACGTAATGACGTGGTCGCCTAATAGCAATGAGCCGTGCTAAAGATTTATCAACATAAAAACAACTTGGTATTTGAATGGTTACTGGCGCTTGTATCGCTATCATTACTTTGTAATAATGCCTGCATCTGCTAGCGTCTCATGTCAGTTATTGGGGCAGCGAGCACAATAATTTTGAGATAAATGTCTCTATATAATAATTGAAGCAATAAAGGACTTTATATGAAAAATATGACCAAGGTAATGATGGTAAGCGTTTTAGCAGTGGGAACATTGGCAGCAGGTTGTCAAACCACATCTACGCCAAGTGCACCCGTTACCCAGCCTATTACCTTGGATGCCTTGCAAGCCTATCATTGGCAACTCGTGGATGCCAAAAACACCAAGGGCGAGACCATTACTCCATTATTCTTTAATCCAGCCGAACCATTAACCCTCGATTTTGTGACGGCGAATGGGAGCAATATCGTTACTTTGATGAATACTTGTAACAATATGAGTGCTGAATATAAGGTAGCAAATGGCGAGGTAACATTGGGTCCAGTAAGAAGCACAAGAATGGCTTGCCCTGCCCCACAAGCAAGCTTTGATAGCGCTGCGCTAGCAACCGTAAATGGTAAATATAGCATGAGCAAAAACGCCAATAACGTGCCTGTCTTGACCATTACCAATGCAAACCAAGTAGCGAATTTTAAAGCGGTTGCCAAATAATCATTGCCATATAGAGTGCTAAACTAGCCACTCAATAAAAAAGCCTCACTTATTAATAAGTGAGGCTTTTTTTGTCTATATTTATTGTCTGAATACTGAATTTAGGCCTAGTGCAGAACTAAATCCTCAGTAAATAATCCGATTCTTTAGAAAATATAAGGTTCCTATAATAAATACGGAATTAATGAGCATGCGATGGAAAGTTAAAAATACTACTTAAACCTATTTGCTAGCCATATGACCAGCTCACGAGCTGGCGCATCATCCAACGCTTGAGGGATTTGGGTATACGTCATAACACAGTCATTCAGATCCGTCAGCATATGCAACAGTAAGCCCAAACCTATGACTCTATATGGCTTAGGCAGCACTAACATAGCCACATATACTATCATTTCATAGTAACTGTGCAGCGGGTGAAAGTTAATACTACAGCGATTGGGCGAGAAGATAGGCGTTGCTAGCAGATGATCCAAATCAACCAACATAGTGGCGAGCAGTATCAGATAAACCCTTTTATAATCATTGCGAAAAAACACATAAGCGACGACTAAAGGCATGCCGAAGTGAAAAAAGTAGTGAATTAAGGTTTGCATCATTGGCCTTTTGCCTATCTCATCGTGACCGTTCGTTTTCTAAGTTTATTCTATTTGAAAAACAGTGCATTGGATTCAACCGTGTTCGAACAGACCTCATGTGCCAACGCAACAAATGCATTGGTAGCAGCGCTCTGATACGCGCCTTTTCGTTGTAGTAATACCGCTGTACGCTGGAGCAAAGACGGCGCTAAGGTAATCGCCACCAGCTCATCATAATTATGAGCGATGTTGGACGGTAATAAGGTGGTCAGTTGGGTATGGCGAACCATTTCGATCACTGCGCTTAGCGAGTTTGCCTCCATCAGTACGTTTGGCGCAATGTCATGCTGGCGACAATAATGCTCAATCTGTTCGCGCGTGGCAAATTCGCGGCTCAGCAATACCAGTGACTGCGCGTTTAGCGTTGGCAAGTCAATCGCCATTTGCTTAGCAAGAGGGTGATGTTTACTAACAACCAGTGCAAGCGTCTCTATCAGCAAGATTTGTGTATCGATATCGGCAGACTGCACATTTTCAAAAGCAATACCCACATCAAACTCATCATCGAGTATTTGCTTTTCCATCTGCTCCTGTGACATCTCCTGCACGCTTAGCGTAAGGCTCGGATAACGAGTATGAAACGCTTTGATTAAAGGTCCAAGCAAATACGTGGTAAAAGTAGGCGTAATCGCAATCCGCAACGCACCGCGACTGAGATCCTGCACATCGTGAATGGCGCGCCGTCCTTCCTCCAAATCCTGCAAGGCTCTATGGGCATAGCGCGCATAGACGTCACCGGCATCAGTCAATGTGACACGGCGACCAGAGCGATCAAATAAAGTCGCGCATAGACCTTCTTCCAACTGCTTAATCTGCTGTGATAACGCTGGCTGTGAGACGTACAAAGACGCTGCTGCTTGGGTAAAGCTTTGGTACTCTGCCACTGCCAAGAAATACTTAATGTGCCGAAGAATCATGGGTCATCTCGTGTGGATTAGGGATTGATCAAGGTTTGGTCATAAGTAATTATTATCGACATCATAATATACTAGTATTTTACCTTATAACGATAGCGGCGTATCATTCCTTTCATCAACTACACAGAGACCACCGCGATGAAAGATATTATTGAAGGTTTTCTAAAATTTCACAGTGACGCCTATCCTAAGCGCGCCGATTTATTCAAAAATTTGGCGACCAAACAAAACCCGCGCACGCTGTTTATTTCTTGTTCAGACAGCCGCTTAGTACCTGAGCTCGTTACTCAACACGAACCCGGTGGTCTGTTTGTGATTCGCAATGCGGGCAATATCGTCCCATCTTATGGTCCTGAGCCTGGCGGTGTATCGGCGTCAGTTGAGTATGCTGTTACCGCTTTGAAAGTCACGGATGTGGTGATTTGCGGGCACTCAAACTGCGGCGCGATGACTGCAATTGCCAACTGCACCTGCACCTGCATGGATCATATGCCAGCGGTAGGCAGCTGGCTACGCTACGCTGACTCAGCACGGGTGGTCAATGAAGCCCGTGAACACGCCAGTGATAGCGAGCGGGTCGCCTCTATGGTTCGTGAAAATGTCATCGCCCAAATCGAAAATATCAAAACCCATCCGTCTATACGTTTGGCGCTAAGAGAAAATCGTTTGGCACTACATGGCTGGGTTTACGATATCGAGTCCGGTGATATCGATGCCTTAGATGGCGTGACCAATGAATTTGTCTCATTGGCAACGCACACTGAGGTTCGCGCTTATCCGATATCGCCACTGGCAGTCGCCGTTTAGCGTTATATAACTGTCATTATTAATGACTATGCATAATCAGAAAATCAATTAACCCAAATGATTCATAAGCATCATTAACCCAATAACCACCACCAACCTCAAAAGGTATTATTATGATTCAGTCTCAAGTAAGCAACACCGCACGTCAAACATTAACGGACACCATCATTGCTGCCAAAGCGGCAAAGAACCTGTCATTTGAGCAAATCGCTTCAGGAACAGGCTTGAGTGACGTCTTTGTCACTGCCGCTTTGCTAGGTCAGCATCCGCTACCTACTGATGCCGCCCAAAAAGTTGGTGAAACTTTAGGACTTGATGAGGACGCCATCGCGTTACTACAATGTATTCCATCACGAGGCAGCGTTGGTAGTGAGATTCCTACTGATCCGACAATCTACCGTTTTTATGAGATGATGCAGGTATATGGCACCACGCTAAAAGCCTTGGTTCATGAGCAATTTGGTGATGGTATCATCAGTGCCATTAATTTCAAAATGGATATCAAAAAAGTGGCTGATCCTGAAGGTGGTGATCGCGCAGTAATTACTCTAGATGGTAAGTTCCTACCGTTCAAACCTTTTTAAATGACGCTTTAAACAGCAGTTTTATCAGCGGTTTGTAAAAGTAGTACTTATTGAAAAAGTCGGCGTTCGGCATATAGTGACGTCGGCTTTTTTGGCGACTCAGGCGGTGATTTTTTGGTACTGCCTTTCTTAATACGGATTTTATATTATTCATGAGTACCGATCATATCTCCTCCACGGCGCGTTCGTCGATACTGACCTTGTTGTTTCCTATGCTGGTGATTGCTGGGTTGGCGATGACGCTGCGCCCAACGATCACTTCTACTGGTCCGTTGCTAACAGAAATTCGCCTAAGCACAGCGATGGGTTTGCAAGCCGCCTCTTTATTGGTGGTGCTGCCCATGCTATGTATGGGTATATTTCCGCTACTGTTGCCTTGGATTGGGCGACGATTTAGTGAAAGCGCGTGGATCACAGGTGGTCTGTTTGCGATTGCCTTCGCGGGTTTATGGCGTTTGTGGTTAGACACGGGAGGGATGCTAATTGCCAGTGCCTTAGTAGGCGGCACGGGTATCGCCATCGTGCAAGCAATGGCACCTGGTGTGGTCAAGCGTTGGTATCCTGCGCGTGTACCACTTGCTATGGGCGTTTACTCTGCCGCACTGATGACTGGTGGCGGGGTTGCCGCTATCTTGAGTCCTGTGGTCGCTCAACATTACGGCAGTTGGCAATCCGGTTTGGGTATTTGGCTGATAGTGCCAGTTTTTGCCCTCGTGCTGTGGTGGCGACGCCCCTCCGAGCAGATGGAAAATCGAGACGACGGGGTAAAAATCAACTTTTTTGGCAATCGCCGTGCTTGGCTGCTGGCAAGTTATTTTGGTCTGGCAAACGCTGGATATGCTTGTATGATTGCATGGTTGCCAAGCTATGCGCAGACTTTGGGCTGGAGCGCGCAAAGTAGTGGCGAGCTGATCGGTATCATGACGATTTTTCAGGTCATTGGTGCGCTGGTTATTCCAATGTTGTCCGCCCATCGTCTCGACCGCCGACCTTGGTTGTTTTTTGCCGTAGGGATACAAATTGCTGGATTTATAGGTTTGATTACCATGCCGACAGCTTTACTCATCTTGTAGATTGCCTTGATTGGCTGTGGTCTTGGTGCTTGCTTTTCATTGACATTGACCGTCGCGTTAGATCATTTGTCCAAACCCAAACTCGCTGGGGCACTGGCAGCATTTGTCCAAGGCATTGGCTTTATTATTACCGCCATCGCGCCTTATGTCGCAGGTGTGCTTCGCGAGTCGACTGGCAGTTTTAAGGCGGTTTGGTGGATGCTATTGATCAGCCTTATCGGTATGCTGTTTGTCACCATCAAGTTTGCCCCAGCAAGTTATCATCAGGCAATTAACTTGTCTAAGCTTTGATTCAGGCGTATTGAGTCACGTCATGCAATATTCAAAACAACCTCAAGGATTAATTATGAAAGGGCTGATTATGAAAGAACTCGTTATCTATGCCGCGCTTGCAACTTCACTGTTGTCCATCTCCGCGTGTGCCAACACCTCACACTCACAGTATCAAGTACAAGTGATCAAACCAAACGTAATAACTCAAGGAGCAGAGATGGCAACCATTCCATTATTGACTGGCGAGATGGCACAAAACATGGTGAATGCCGCCGCATTAGAAGCCAAAAACAACAATTTGATGGTATCTGTCACCGTCGTTGACGCCTCTGGACAAACCTTAGCAGTGCTCAGAGATCACCGCGCAGGCGTGCATACCGTGCGTGCCAGTTACAAAAAAGCCTATACCGCAAACTCACAAAAAAGAGAAACGGCGGTCATCGCCAAAGGCATCAAAGACGGCACGATTCCTGAAGACCTACGCTATCTGGATGAAAACATCCTTATCTTAGATGGTGGCGTGCCCATTTATATCGATGGTATCGTAGTTGGTGGTATTGGGGTGGGCGGCGCACATGGCAGCGAAGATGTACACATCGCCAAAGCAGGTCTGAAAGCATTAGAGCAGCAGTAGCGCGGGCTAAAGTTTTAAGACAAGTATTCCACATATTATGCTGTTCGAAAATCGATAAGCCTGCCTGTCCTTATGTTTATTGTTACTTCTATAAAAGAAGAAGGAGAGAAACCATGTAATGATTTCTCTCCTTATAAAATGCGCCATTAAAGTACCCAATGTCTTAATCTAGCCATTTTTAGCCCATATAGACGCCTCAATTAAATTGAGGATATACTCTAGATCAATGCCGCTAGATCCGTGAGCTTCTCAAGCACGATATCTGGTGAATATTTTTCCAGTTGCACATGGGTTTGAGCACCAGTCAGCACCCCAACACATAGACCACAATGGGCATTTTTGCCTTCTTCGATATCGATGCCGCTGTCCCCTGCTTTCAATACCTGTTGCGAATGCTCAATCCCAAACTTGTCCATAGCAAGGGTAATCATATCTGGTGCAGGACGACCATTGTGCACATCATCTGCTGTAATCAAAGCATCAATATCACGACCCACTGACCATCCTAAAATAGTTAATATTTTATTGGCAGTCTGAATATCGTAGCCCGTATTTAGCACGACTTTTCTACCCGACTGCTTTAACTGATTGAAAAAATCTAGCATGCCATCGAAGGTTGCTACCGTGTCCTTGGTATAGGCTGATGCCAACGCTGATTTAAACGTATTAAAGGCAGCATCCGTCCATTTTTCACTATCAGCGGTCGCGGTATTGTCATTTTTGCATACTTCATTGAGTATATCGCTAATGGCTAAATGAGCCCTTACAGAAATAGCTGGCGAATCGATCATTTACATTTTCAGACGGAACAAACTAACCGTGAGCGTCATTGATTGGAGGCGGTAAATTGTATCAAGAGCTTTTACTCTCATTGAATATCGGTATAAATAATGGTTATTGGTGATTAATTATTGCGACTGATGATGGTCATGCTGTAGTGGTAAAATGGCCATGCAATGTTTCTCTTGAATAGTTGTTACGCTTCCTGAGCCAATTTTCTCAGCTTGTGACGCAGTATTTTTCCGACAGTTGATTTGGGTAACTCGTCTATGAATTCGATATGACGCGGGCATTTATAGGCGGCCAAATTTGCTTGGCACAGCGCTCTAATATCATCCTCATTTAAGCTATCATCAGATTTTACAACATAGGCTTTGACCGACTGACCCTGCAACTTATCATCGATACCCACCACTGAACATTCGGCAACCTTAGGGTGCTCCTCAATGATGTTTTCTACTTCGTTAGGATAAACGTTGAAACCACTGACGATAATCATGTCTTTTTTACGGTCATATATCTTAATAGCACCCTGCTCGTTCATAGATGCAATATCACCTGTCTTTAAGTAACCATCAGCAGTAAAAAACGTCGTATTGTCAATATTATGATAATGAGTAATGACATTGTCACCTTTGATGCACATCTCACCAACTTCATTTATAGCAAGAATATTTTCATCATCATCACGGATACTGATATCGACACTAGGCAGAGGTAACCCCACGTTGCCACTATATTCAGTGCCATTAAATGGATTGGCGGTACCCACGCCTAGCGTCTCAGACATACCCCAGCCTTCGAGGATAGGCAGACCTGTGACTTCACGCCAGCGCTTAGCAGTTTCAGGGGTCGCTGCCATACCACCAACTACAGTTAATTTGCATGCAGAAAAATCCAGCTCCTTAAATTTTGGGTTCATCAGCAGGGCTTGGAACAAAGTATTAACACCAGGCAATAGATGAAAAGGACGCTTGCGCAATATCTTGATAAACCCTTCAATATCACGTGGATTGGTAACCAGTGTGAGATGCTGACCCACACTCAACCCAACTATTGAGCAGATAAACGCATAAATATGATACAGCGGTAAAGCGACAATGGTATTTATTTGAGTACTATCAGACATGGCGTCATAGACTGGCTTGAACCATTCGACAAACTGGTAAGTGGCGGTCACAACATTTTGATTGGTAATCAAAATACCTTTGGCAACACCTGTCGTACCGCCAGTATATTGCAGCATTAATAAGTCGTCCGCGTGAATGGTAGGACGAGAATAGCTTAATTTTTTGGCGAATTTTAAAACGGCTTTATAGCGAGTCACGGTATAATGAGAATTGGATTTCAGCTGATAACGGGGAATGGCTTTTTTGACATATTTGGCAGCGATATTAACAAACGCACCTTTCACTACTCCTAACATATCGCCAATCTTGCTGATGACCACGGTTTTGACAGGCGTGTCTTTGATAATTTTCTCTAACGTTTTGCAAAATGGTTCTAATATAAATAATACAGCAGTATCTGAGTCAGCCAATTGATGTCTCAATTCACGAGGACTATACAGTGGATTGATGAGCGTTGTGACCATACTAGCGCGAATTATCCCTATGACAATAGGCAGGTACTGGTTGACATTGGGCATCATGATGCCTATGACCGAACCCTTTGCTAGACCCAGACTTTGAATCCAAGCCGCAATAGCCAATGACATGCTATCCACTTGCCCATAAGTATAAGTAACTCCCATGTTGGTGATAAATTCATGGCTGGCATATTCTGTTAATTTGTCATCAAACATGTCAATCAATGTATTATGTGGCGGCGCTATCTGTGCATTTATCCCTTTAGGATAATGCTGCGTCCAAAACTGATCCATAACTTACCTTCCTTGGTAATCAACTTATGAAAAACTCAATGGCTTTGAAGCATTTCTCATAAAAAACATAACTACTGAACCTGCTGCCATCCTGACGTTGCATCATACTCATCTTGATGGGCAAATAAGGGATGTGCTTTTGCTTCACTGAGGCTAAGCACAGGGGTGACACAGACATCAACAGACGCAAAAACTTGCTGCCAATGCTCAAGCGTTTGACTGGCAAATTTATCGCTTATCGCCTTAGCCGCCGCTTGGCTTTCAGAGGTATTTGGCATAACCCCAAGTTGCCAATGGCTATTTTTGAGCGCAGACAAATCCAATGCCTCACACAAGCCCTGCCAGAATTTCAGCTCTAGCGAACCAACGGCCATATAGCGCTCGTCCGAAGTTTTGTATAGGCGATAACAAGGTAATAATCCACCCAAAAAATCATGATGCGGTGCTGGTTGTTGCCCTGAGAAACTTTTCACTAGCGCTCCCGTTGCCTTTGGCATGACCATATGCTGGTACAAGCTGTGCGTCATACTAACGGCAACATGACGACCTTTGCCCGTCCGCTGGGCGGCGAATACAGCAGCAAGCAGTGCAATCACAGCGGTATCACTGCCGCCTGCCAAATCTGCAAATTGAACGTTAGGCATTGCCTGCTCGCCATCCGCCGTCTTTAATTGGTCTAAAACACCGCTCATCGCCATAAAGTTAATATCATGACCGGCTTTATCAGCCCAGTCATGATTAATATCAATTTTCGAATCGCTAGATGCCAAACCGTAACCAGTAATCGATACCATGACCAATTTTGGATTAATCGCATGCAGCGTTGTAGCATCTAGTCCCATGCCTTTTAGGACGCCAGGGCGAAAGCTATCCAACATAACATCAGCATCTTTGAGGTGCGCTTTGATAGCAGCAATACCTTGAGGATCAAGAAAGTCGTGTTTCTCGGTGGTTTTGCCATGATTTAGTGCTTTAAACAATTCGCCAAAGGCTCTGGCAGGATCACCATTTTTAGGTTCAATCTTAATGATTTCTGCGCCCAAATCTGCAAGCAAACGCGTCGCAAAGGGTCCCGGTAAATTACGAGTCAAATCAATGACGCGCAGCCCTTGTAAGCAATCTGCCATTAAATCTATCATTGAACCAGTGCTCGTATTAATCGCAGAATCAAGCATAGAATTAACCATCAGCTCAGTCATCAGCAAACACCTCACCTTTATCTGCCATGTCTAGCAGAATTTGTGCTGGCTCAAAACGCTCACCGTATTGAGTCACGAGTTCACGGCTACGGGTGATGAACGCCTCTAACCCCATCGCATTAATAAACTGTAGCGTACCGCCTTGATGCGGCGCAAAGCCCCAACCAAAAATGGAGCCGATATTGGTATCAGCGACAGAGCGCACGACGTTTTCTTGATAACATTTAGCAGATTCGTTGGCTTGGATAAACATCAAACGATCGATTAAATCTTGCTGTGATGGCTGCTCTGCTTTTGCTGGGTATAAATCCATCAGCTCAGGCCACAAGTATTTGTCGCCATTATCGGCATACTCATAAAAGCCTTTACCATTTTTTTTGCCCTCGCGATTGTGTTCTTTGACCAGCGTTTTCAGTATCTCGTACGAGGGACGAACAGCAATGGGTTTACCTTCAGCCTTCATATCCAGCTGCTGCTGTTCGCTCACATGCAACGCCAAACTTAATGACACCTCATCTTGCAATGCCAGTGGCGGCATGGGCATGCCCGTTTTCATGCCAGCAACTTCGATGCTGCGCGGATGGACGCCCTCGCCTAACATCGCAACCCCTTCTGACACGTAAGTGCCAAATACCCGTGAGGTGTAAAACCCCCGACTGTCATTAACGACGATAGGTGTTTTACCGATTTGTAGCACATAATCAAAGGCTTTTGCTAAAGTGGCGTCATCCGTTTGCTCGCCCATGATAATCTCAACCAACGGCATCTTATCGACTGGCGAGAAGAAATGCAGCCCGATAAATTGATTGGGTCGGGTGCTGGCTTTTGCCAATCCAGTGATAGGAAGTGTCGAAGTATTAGATGCATAGACAGCCGTGTTAGGAATCACCGCCTCAGATTGCTGAGTACACTTGGCTTTAATCTCACGATTTTCAAACACCGCTTCGATAATCAGATCACATTCTGCCAAATCCTCATAAAACACTGTTGGCTTGATGCGATTGAGTAACGCTTGCTTTTTCTCTTCAGTGGAGCGTTTACGGCTAATGGCTTTGTCCAAAATGGTGGCAGAATATGATTTGCCTTTTTCAGCACCTGCCATTTCAGTGTCGAGGAGTACAACGTCGATCCCCGCCTTTGCGGTGACATAAGCAATGCCCGCACCCATCATGCCTGCACCTAAAATACCAACTTTTTTGGTTTTATAGCGCTCAAAACCATCAGGACGAGATTGACCTTTTTTAATACTATTCAGCTGAGTCCATAGCGTATTAATCATATTTCTAGATTCAGCAGACAGCACACAAGCGGCGAAGTAACGCGACTCAAGCTCAAGTCCCGTATCGATATCCACTAAGCAGCCCTCGAAAACGCAAGACATGATGTGAGTAATGGCTGGATAATTGCCGTGTGACTTTTGGTTGGCCATGGCAGGCGCGATAGAAAATATCGGCACAATACTAGGATGCTTACTATCACCGCCGGGAATTTTAAAACCTTTTTTATCCCATGGTTGCTGGGCACTGGGATTGGCGTTAATCCAGTCTTTCGCCTGCTTGAACATATCTGCTTTGTCAGTAGCAACAGCATCAATCAAACCCATGTCTTTAGCAGCAGCTAGACGCAGCTCTTTACCTTGGGTCATCAGCTCGAGTGCTGATTGAATGCCAACCAATCGAGGTAAACGCTGAGTACCTCCGCCGCCCGGCAGCAAGCCCAATTTGACTTCAGGTAGACCCAGTTTGGTTTTAGGCGAATCAATCGCGATACGATAATGACAGGCCAATGCCAACTCCAAACCACCGCCAAGTGCCGTTCCAGTCATAGCAGCAACGACAGGTTTACCAGATTTCTCTAGTTTGCGTAAGCTAGCTTTCAGGTCTTCGACCAGCTCAAAGGCTTGTTCAGCGGTTTTAATATTAGCCAACTGATCAATATCAGCACCGACCACAAAGGTCTCTTTGCCAGAGGTTAAAATCAAACCTTTGGCGGACGCATCGTTAATAAAGTTGTCAGTCATCACTGCAAAACTATCGGTGAAACCGTCGCCGATGACATTCATTTTGCGACTACTTTGGTCAATCGTAACGGTGATAATGCCATTATCAGATTCAGCAGAAAAGTGGTTCAATGCATTGATGGCGTCTACGCTGTTTATGCTCATTTCAAGTCCTTTTTATATTATTCTATGTCGATATCAGTCACTAGAAACTAATGACAATCACTAAAATCTATTAGCACTATCAGCACTACACGCGCTCAATGATAGTGGCGATGCCCATACCGCCGCCCACACACAGCGTAATCATCGCGGTTTTTAGATCGCGACGTTCTAACTCGTCAAGCACAGTCGTCATGAGCATCGCGCCCGTGGCGCCAAGTGGATGACCCATAGCAATAGCGCCGCCATTGACGTTGACGATATCAAGAGAGAGTCCGAAGTCATCGGCAGTATTTAACGGAACGGCAGCAAAGGCTTCATTGATTTCCCATAGATCTATATCTGAAGCTTGCATGCCCGCTTTTTTGAGCGCTTTTTGGCAGGCAGGCGTTGGCCCTGTCAGCATAATGGCAGGTTCTGAGCCAATGACTGAGGCCATGGTGATTTTGGCGCGTGGTTTTAGACCTGCTTTTTGACCAGCAGCAGCACTACCCACTAAGCAAATTGCGGCACCATCGACGATGCCTGATGAATTGCCCGCATGATGTACGTGATTCACTTTTTCAATGGTGGTATATCTGTCCAAGATAACGCTATCAAAGCCCATCTTGCCCGGCATAATAAAGGAGGGATTGAGACCAGCTAAGGTTTCGACATTGGTGTTAGGACGAATGGTTTCGTCTTTATCCAATAATGTCATGCCATTGATATCGGTGACGGGAACGACCGATTTGTCATAATAGCCCTGCTCCCAAGCATACGCAGCGCGGCGATGCGACTCGGTAGCAAACGCATCGACATCGGTGCGACTAAAGCCTTTTAGCGTCGCTATAGTGTCTGCACCAACGCCTTGCGGGACAAAATGCGTCGCTTCATTAACCCGTGGATCCATATACCATGCCCCGCCGTCAGAGCCCATCGGTACGCGGCTCATCGATTCTACGCCGCCTGCAACCACCATGTCCTCCATACCTGACATGATTTTGGCAGCGGCCAGATTGATAGACTCCAGACCTGAGGCACAAAATCGAGATAAAGTGACACCCGCCACACTTTGCGCCCAGCCAGCATCAATGACGGCTATACGGGCAATATCAGAACCCTGCTCACCAACGGGCGTCACGCAACCAAGCACCACATCATCGACCAAACTGGTATCCAAATGATGGCGCTGTTGCATTTCCTTTAATAAGGTACGGGCAAGCCAAATTGGTGACGCCTGATACAAGGAACCATCCTTTTTGCCTTTACCACGTGGGGTACGGATAGCATCATAAATGTAAGCAGTCTCAGTCATAAAAATCCCTTTTTATTTTTTGAATAAATAACCATGATGGATGATGGCAATATAATCTATTTCTTAGAATCAGAAGTAGAACCAAAAAGCAAATCAGCCGCTTACATAAAGCGTGACGCCAGCTCTTTCATGATTTCATTGGTACCGCCATAGATTTTTTGTACTCGCGCATCAGCATATAGGCGAGCAATCGGGTATTCTGTCATGTAGCCATAACCGCCAAACAGCTGGACGCATTCGTCTATCACGTCACACTGCTTTTGCGTCACCCAGTATTTAATCAAAGACGCTTGCGGTACGGTTAATTTGCCCTCTAACATGGCATCGACAGCAGCATCACACATCGTGCTAGCAGCGAGATAATCGGCGTAACATTCTGCCATTTTAAAGCGTGTATTTTGAAATTTCCAAATCGGTTTGCCAAACGCTTCCCGCGCTTTGACATAATCCAGCGTCAAGTTAATCGCCAGCTTCATCGCACCAACGCCCGTTAAGGCAATAATTAAACGCTCACGTGGCAGCTCTTGCATCATTTGAATAAAACCCATGCCCTCTACTGTGCCCAATAGATTTGTTTGCGGCACACGTACATTGCTGAAAAACAGCTCTGACGTATCTTGTGAGGTCAGACCAATCTTATCGAGATTACGACCACGCTCAAACCCTTCTACTTTGTCCGTTTCTACCACGATAAGGGAGACACCTTGCGCACCTTTTTCACGATCGGTTTTGCAGGCGAGCAAAATTAGGTTGGCATGCTGACCATTGGTAATAAAGGTTTTTGAGCCATTGATAACGTAATCATCACCGTCTTTTACGGCGTAGGTTTTGATGTTCTGCAAATCTGAGCCAGTACCCGGTTCGGTCATAGCAATCGCAGCCACATACTCACCGGTCGCCATCTTAGGTAGCCATTCTTTTTTCTGCGCTTCCGTACCATGACTCAAGATATAAGGCGCGACAATACCTGAATGCACCATGCCGCCGAATCCGGATTGATTAGCCTCAGCCTGCGCATAAAGAAGCGCCGCTTCATGACCAAAGTCACCACCGCCGCCGCCATATTCCTCTGGAATCGATGCACATAAAAAACCCATCGTACCTGCCTCTTCCCACGCGGCACGGTCAATCATGCCGTTTTTGCGCCACTGCTCGTCCTTTGGCTCCCACGATTGAAACATTTTAAGCGCGCTATCATGCACCATCTGGTGCTCTTCGGTCATCCAGTTCGGGGTGAATTTTTCAATACTCATATTGTCTGTCCTTGACAAGAGGAAGTTGATAATGGCTAGGGCGTGTCCCCAATTCAAACGAGGACAAGCCCTAATATAAAATACTATTGAGTGTAAACATATTATTTATGGTAATTTTAATTACCGTTATATATAATCTTAGTATTCTTTATATTTAATATCATGCAAGACTTATACTAGGACAGTAAAAGACAATACGCAACCTATTAGCAAACAATAGTAATTTATATTACCTATTTCAACTCTAGCTTATCAGCCGTTAAATAAGACGCTGTAGCACAGTCTAAAAATTCTCACCGCACAGGAATCATCAAGCATGCAATCTATCAATCAGACATCTAGTATGAATACAGCCCGAGCTTTGGCACCCTTATCCGATATGCGCCCTGCTACTTTAGAAAAAATTGAAAAAGCCGTTCGTAAAGTATTTGCAGGTTTTGACTCTAATGAGGTGACCATGGCGCAGATTGCAAAGTCTGCCAATGTCTCACTACAGACGCTGTATAAATATTTTGGTGATAAGCAAACACTGTTTTATACCATCATGGATATTGTATTAGGCAGGTTGGCGGCGCGCATCATGGATCATTTGCAAGGCATTGATAGTGTGCAAGATCGGCTGCGCAAGACATTATGGGTCTGTTTTGACTTTGTAGACTCGCATCCTGATGCCGTGATGGTACTGTCTTCGGTATCGGCATCGCGTATTCGTAATATTGCGATTTATGAGAATAAAGAGCTGATTGGGGCATTTTTGAATGTATTAGAAGATGGTCAAAACCGCGGAGTACTAAATGACACCGTGCCCCTTTATATACTTTTTGATGTGTTTATGGGTTTTATCAGTCGTCTTGGCTTGATGCATATCATCCGCCAGACCGATACACCCATTAATGCAGAGTTTGATGCGCTGTTCGTTATTTTATGGCGAGCCATATCAAAGCCTGATATATAGTCAGTTCGATATACAATAACTTGTACGATATTATGAAGTATTCATTCCAGTCAAATTTTCAATTTCATCATCAAAGATCACAACGAAAAAAGCCTCACTTTGTAGTGAGGCTTTGCTTAATACTTAAAAACTAATGCTTAAAAATCAACATTCCTTAGATTTTTTTAGCTTATATTCTTCTACTCTATCAACCATTTCATAGTCTTGTTCACTGATCTGTTGATAGCCATTGCTCACACTACCATAGGATGAATTTTTATTATCATGCTGAGCGTGCACAGCAGCATCTTTGATCTGGGCAATGTCTTCTGCAAACGGCATATAAGGGATATCCAGCACAGAAAATAGCGTGGCTAAAAATTCTTCAGCGGTAAAATATTTATCCATATAGCTGCCATCAAGCCCAAGGTATTTATTCGATAATACATGACGCAGGCGCTCACAAGCAGGGATGGTATGCTTGATAGGATAGCCCATGGCTTTAACAATATCTTGCGAACGCAGCTCAAGTGTCGCTATCTGATTGATCGCATACTGGGCAAGAAGGTGACGTGGGTGGTAATGACGGGTATATTTGGTTTGGTTAGCAATGTCGCTCATGATATTGAACACCTTAGACTCCTGTAACTCCGACGAAAAAGGGTGAAATACGCCCAAATAGGCAAATAAAATCAGGCACAAATGAGGATGTCGGAGTACAGGCTCATGCGCTTTACCAGAATTGTTTTATATCGTGCTGGAAGTTGCAAGGTTTGTACGCCGCCATTTATAAAGATAATGGCTGGCAATGACAAAACTGTTAAACCCACGATAATGACTTAAAGATGATAGCATATCAGATAATAGAAAATAAATACTGATATTAATACGCTTTGGTAATCACACGATTGTTACGGTCTCTCTATCGTCGTCAAAGTCTGAATACCTTTATATTTAAAAACGGTAGAAAAAATCAGATGATGACTCAACAAAGCTATCTAATTATTTTTAGACATTGACCTGCATGATATAAAGTCAGTCCCAACTCAGTAAAGCCAGATTTCATCCCGCCAAAAGAGACTTTTGCCTCTTCTAAGGTCTTAAATGGCAAGGGAATACTGTCTCTATTGCCGGTCATTATATAATCTGCAAAGCACTTACCCATTAGCGTGCCTGTGGTAATGCCGCGACCATTATAAGCCGTTGCGGTCAGCAAGCCCTCGTCGGGCTCCATGACTCGAAAAATATGATCTTGCGTAAAGCCAAAGCTACCAGTCCACTCATACTGCCACTTAAATGCTGGCAAATCGGGATAATAGCTTTTTTGCACCGCATTGGCCCATGATTGATAAAAGGATTTTGGTTTAAGCTGTGTACCACCCACCGTTCCCAATAATAGGCGATCATCGTCATCACGGCGAAAGCTAGACAAGGCCAAGCGTGTATCCCATGCCCCTGTTTTGTATGGCAAAATCCGATCTGCCACCTCGCCACTAAGTGGCTCAGATGCAATCTGATAATAATATACCAGATAAAATGTCTTTTTAATTTCTGTCCATTCGCCTTCGGTATAAGCGTTGGTTGCAATAATGACGCGCTCAGATTTCACGCGCGCTTTAGAACTCCTTGCATACCAATAGCCATCCACCTTTTCTAATGCTTCAACAGCGGAATGCTCATAGATAGTAACGCCAAGATCTTTTGCTACTTTGGCCAGTCCTCTCACATAAGCCAGCGGATTGATAGTACCTGCGCGATGATCTAGTAATGCTTTATTGATACTTTTCGTCCCGCAATATTCATGGCATTTACTGCCGGTTAATACCTCAACATTCGCACCGCGGCGGCTAAGCTGCTCGTATCTAACATTGACATCGACTTCACCTTTAGCGTTATGTGCCATATGAATATTACCAGCTTGAGTAGCCTGCGCATCGATATTATAACGCTTGATTAAATCAAACACTAAGCTTGGCGCTTGTCCCAGTGCTTCAGTCAGACGCTCACCTGCCGCTTCACCTAGCGCAATATTCAAATCATCAGGGCGCGCCCAAGTGCCTGCATTGACCAGCCCTACACTTTTACCGGAGCCGCCACTGCCTATCGTATGACTCTCTAAGAGGATAACTTTGACGCCTTTTTCTGCCAAATGAATCGCCGCCGATAATCCTGTATAACCGCCGCCTATGATACAAATAGTCGCTTCAATATCGCTATTCATCTGGCTGTAGGTATCAATAATAGGTGCGGTCATATTCCACAAACATTGCTCTTGCAACATCTCATACTCCTTCTAAATTACACGTTGTCTACAGTGGAGAGCGTGTTTGTGTCGTTATTAACAATAGGTTCTTCACGGGGAATAAATTTGTCTAAGAACACCCATAGCAAACCAAATAGCGGTGATAACCAACAGGCAAAGGCGAATGGTGCATAAGTGAGTGTCGCAATACCTAGTGTTGCCGCGACGAAACTACCACCCATGTTCCAAGGAATAAGTGGAGATAACAGGGTTCCGGTATCTTCAATAGAGCGGGTGAGTGTCGTGCGTTTGTAGCCCATTTCTTGATATTTGTCTTTTAATAAACGACCTGGCAACACCAGTGTGGTATAGACGTCACCGATGAGCGTACCAACACCAAGCGTGCTGGCATACGTGGTCATCACTAAACCAAATCTCGATTTCACCATTTTATTAATTTTTGCCATGATGGCTTTTAGCGTACCGTAATGCTCAATTGAGCCGACGAATGCTAAAGCAAAGATGGTCAAAGTCACGACCCACGTCATCGACATGATGCCGCCTTTAGACAGCAGTTGATCCACGACAGCAAATCCAGTTTCACTGACAAAGCCATTTTGTAAGACCGTAAAAATATCATGCACACCCACGCCTTGCATAAAAAACGCGACCAATCCTGCGACCACCACACCTGATAATACCGTTGGAATAGCAGGCATTTTCATCACCGCTGCAATGACAACGACAACAGCCGGTAATAAAGTAATGATGCTCAAGTTATAGTTGGCCGCTAGCGAAGTTTGAATTTCTTTAATTGAGGTTAAATCGACATTTTCTGCGCCGTAACCCATACCAATCCACGCATAGATAATCAATGCAGTTACCATGGCAGGTACCGTAGTGGGCAACATACCGCGGATGTGCTCCCAAAGATCAACACCAGCCGCTGCTGGCGTTAAGTTGGTGGTGTCTGATAAAGGAGACATTTTGTCACCAAAAAAAGCACCAGAAACGATAGCGCCGCCCGTTAGTGACGGCGGGATGCCCAAGCCTAGCCCAATACCCATCATCGCAAGACCAACCGTCCCAACCGTGCCCCAAGAGGTACCGGTTGCTACAGAAATAATGGCACAGATGATACAAACAGAGACTAGGAATGATGAAGGAGAGAAAACGCTAAAACCGTAGTATAAAATCGTGGGAACGGTACCAGCGATAATCCAAGCACCGATGAGCATACCAACACCCATCAAGATAATCATCGCTGGTAGACCAATTTTGACAACCTTTAAAAAGCGTTGTTCCATGCCATCCCAGTCACGGCCACGCAGCTTCATAAACAAGCCAGTGATTAAAATACCGCAAGCTAAGGGAATGTGAGGGGTAAAATCTTTGAATACGAAAAACTGCACCATCAGAATAATGGCAGTCAACACCAGAGGTGCAATATCTAATAAAAAACTAGAAGACGGACCGTAGCCATCTTTAGCTTCGTCATAAGGTTTATCATCCATCATAAGATACCTACCTTCCTTAGTAGTGGATACTGCTGTCATAGATATAACAGTAGTAGAAACAACCAATCCATGGCTGCTGATAATGCTGAAAAAATTGCTAAAAAGGTTACTGCAAAGGGAGTAAAAAGCCTATTTTGAAATCATGAATGGTTATTCATCACTTCCGCAGGCTTTCAGACCAAAACAATAAATACTTAATAATTGACGACCAAAACAACTGATACTTAGCTTGCTAAATAGGCGCTGAGCCTACTTAACAAGCATCACGTCACATCAAATTGTTATTAGCCAAAGTTGATGCCTTGCGCCAGTGGCAGCTCAGTTGAGTAATTGACTGTATTGGTCTGACGACGCATATAAGCTTTCCATGCATCTGAACCTGATTCACGACCACCGCCGGTTTCTTTTTCGCCGCCAAATGCACCGCCAATCTCAGCGCCACTGGTGCCGATATTGACGTTAGCGATACCGCAATCACTACCGCGGTCGCTGAGGAAAGCTTCAGCTTCACGTAAGTCATTGGTAAAGATACAAGAAGACAGCCCTTGTGGCACGTCGTTTTGCATCTCGATTGCATCATCAAACTCTTTATAAGGCATGACATATAAAATCGGTGCAAACGTCTCACTACGTGCCACGTCATTTTGCTCATCAAGCTCAACAATCGCAGGGGTCACATAATAAGCATCAGGGAATTTATCCATCAGCACCCGTTCGCCGCCTGTGACTTTACCGCCAGTATTGCGGGCTTTTTCTAATGCCGCTTGCATGTTATTAAAGCTGTCTTCATCAATCAGTGGACCGACCAAATTGCCTTCAAGCGGATGACCGATGCTCACCGTCTCATAAGCAGACTTAACGCGCGGTAAGATATCGTCTTTGACCGACTCATGAACGAACAGACGGCGTAAGGTGGTGCAACGCTGCCCTGCCGTTCCTACTGCTGAGAATAAAATGCCACGTAGCGCCAAATCTAAATCAGCAGTGGGTGCCAAAATCATGGCGTTATTACCACCAAGCTCAAGCAAGCATTTACCAAAACGCTCAGCGACTTTTGGTCCCACTTCTCGGCCCATGCGCGTACTGCCGGTGGCACTGACTAAAGCGATGTCTTTGTTTTCAACCAACGCATTACCGATATCGGTTTTACCTAATATGATTTGCGATAAATGTGCTGGTGCTTCACCAAATTTTGCCAAGGCTTTTTCAAATAACGCTTGGCAAGCTAAGGCGACAAGTGGGGTTTTTTCTGAAGGTTTCCAGATGACAGGGTTGCCACAGACGATGGCCAATACCGTATTCCAAGACCAAACGGCAACAGGAAAGTTAAAGGCAGAGATGACGCCGATGACACCAAGTGGATGCCATGTCTCACGCATGTGGTGACCTGGGCGTTCTGAGGCGATGGTTAGACCATAAAGCTGACGCGATACGCCGACAGCGAAGTCACAGATATCAATCATTTCTTGTACTTCGCCAAGGCCTTCTTCTTTGATTTTTCCGGCTTCTAGCGATACTAAGATACCTAAATCTTCTTTGTGCTCACGCAGGACTTCACCCAATAGACGAATCAATTCACCACGTTTAGGGGCAGGAACGACACGCCATTCTTGAAAGGCTTGTTTGGCATTTTGAATTTTAGTATCGACGTCGGCGACTGTATCTAATGTGACTTTACCGATGACTGAGCCATCAATTGGGGTGGTGACTTCAAAGTCGCCATTTTGATAGTGTGCTTCTTCTACGCCCATTGCAGACATATATTGCTTAATCATAATCAATCCCTTGCATATTGGTATAATGGTTTACTACGTCCTTGACTGACCTATAAAATTACCCTGCTACCTGCTAAGTTGCAAAATAATAAATTTCTTGCAGTCATTCCTTTTTGGAATGACGTGCTAATAAGTCGGCTATATACTAGACATTTCTAGGCTAAATTTTACTAAATACTGACACTAGATAGGCACTGCTCAAGGCTTTGCGCTTGCATCGCTTCATACAATGCCATCTCATCGTGAATGGCGGCGCCCAAATCACGCTCAAACTCTTGTTGGCTTGAGTAACCATCATATTGGCTTGGCTGCGCCTGTTGCAGATTCGATTGAAAGATACCGGCGGCACTGACGGGCAAAAAATCTTCATAAACGATGGGTTCAATGCGAAGCACTTCATCATTAATCAGAGCAGTCAGCTTAGCATTAGGCAGTTTATTCAAATCATCATTGCTTAAGCTGCCGGCCAACAATGCTTGACCGTCCTCAGAATCAAGGGTGCTGTCCGTCAGCTGGTAATAAAAATACGCCAGCCCCTCATCGTGTAGAGTTTGATAATCATCAGGGAAAGCGGTAAATACCTTGGTTAAAATTTGATTATACTGAGCCGCATTGTGCTCATTTGGGGTAGCACCAAGCTGGCGACGAGCTTCGCTTAGTAGTTCATCATAAAGCGCACGGCCCTTTTGCGTTAGTGCGACACCGCGTTGCTCAATCTCGCCAAAGCGCGCGGTATGATAACCTTGCTCATACTTCTCATGGCTAGCGTCTGAATTATTAGCAACTTTAAAGCCAACCGCTTCTTGTAGCGCTTTAAAACTGGTTTGCCTTAATAAGATAGGACAAGCTCTGCGCGGTGGCCCTTCGATGATGGCTTTTGAGGGTATACCGCGAGCTTGCATGCCTTGTTGTACGGCATCAATATCCAAGGTTCTAGGCGTTAAATGATTGATATGTGGACCCTTAAAGCCAACCACATCAGCGACGAGCGGATGCTGATTTAATAAACGCTGATAGAGCGCTTTTGCCACCGGCGTTTTATCATGCCAGCGAAATGTCTCTAGCGCTTCTTGGACAAACTGCTGTGCTTGCTCAGAAGTTAAACCACCTTGCACCTCAAAAATCTCGATAAGCTCAATGACACCGGCAGTAAAAATCTGACGCTGCGCCAATGTGGCCGTGGCTTCTTGTTGTAAGGCGTCATCGGCAATCAAATCTAAACGCAATAACGAGGTAAAAACGCGAAAGGGGCTTTTATGCAATGAATGCGAGTCAAGTGCGCGAAAAGCTGTTGAATGCACGGGCACACCAGCAGGCGCTAAATCGTAGTAGCCGACAGGGTGCATACCCATCACGGCAAAAAGACGGCGCATCATGCTCAGCTCTGCTGCGGTACCTAGCCGAATCGCCCCGTGGCGCTCCATGCTTAGACGTTCAATCTCACCCGTATGTAGCAGTTGTGATTTAATATCGGGATGTGAGGTTAATACTTCGGTATTGACATCACTGACCAAATCAACCAAGTCGCCGTATAGCGGCACCTCATCTTGGTACATCGCTGACATGGCCATAGAAAAATGATGGCGGATATCATCGCTGCAGATAAAATCCTTATCTGGACTGACGCTACTATTTTTCACAAATAAACATCCTTGTAATAGAGTTAATAAATTTTTAAGTAATTGATATTTGATTTCGAGCATTTGGTTATGACGATGCGCTATCTATCCTAAGCACTCCTAAACATTAAGCGGCAGGCAATCCATCAGGAAGCGCGATAAGCACCTCTTTTAGAATAGCTAACCCTTCTTTTAGGGTGTCAGGTTCTATGGTTAGTGGCGGCAATAACCGAATGATATGGCGATATTGCCCACTTGGCATCAGCAGCAATCCACGCTTGCGTGCTTGCACTAATACTTGCGCCATCACACTCGGATGCACATCATGCTCAGGATGACGCAGCTCGATACCACGCATGGCACCGATACCGGTAAGTCCAAATAACCAAGGCGAGATACCTTCTTGTTGCCATTGGCTGATGGTCATCTCAATTGTCTGGGCATAATGCTTGGCTGACTGCCAGACGTCATCGGCTTGCATGATGTCAAGCGTGGCATTGGCAGCGGCGCAAGCAACTGGATTGCCCGAATAAGTGCCGCCCAAACTGCCTTTAGGCAAACCATTGACCACACTAGCCTTGCCGATGACTGCGCCTAATGGCAAGCCGCCCGCGATACTTTTGCCAAGTAAAATAAGGTCAGGCTCAATCCCTAAATGGGTAAAAGCAAACGGCGTGCCCGTACGACCATAACCGGATTGGATTTCGTCCATGATAAGTAACATGCCATGCTCATCACAAAACTTACGTAGATATTGCGCAAAGGTGGGCGACATCAATTGAAAACCGCCTTCCCCTTGTACAGGTTCGACGATGATGGCACCGATATTATCGATATCGGTTTCTACCATAAATAAACGCTGGAGCGCATCAATCGCTTGCTCGTCGCTGATATTGTTATCGGGGCTGGGGAAAGGTATGTGATAAACGCCGCTCCCTAATGCACCAAGCCCGCGCTTATAAGGCGCGACCTTACCATTGAGATTGACCGCAGCCAGTGTGCGCCCATGAAAGCCACCATCAAACGCAATGACGCCTGTGCGACCCGTCTTCATGCGTGCTATCTTTATAGCGTTTTCGGTTGCTTCTGCGCCGCAGTTGGTGAGCATCCCTGCCAGATCGCCGCTAATAGGCACAAGCTCACACAATCGCGGCATAAAGCTTTGATACGGCTGATGCGCTGCCGCATTGTAGGCATAGTGAATCAGCGCCTGGGCTTGCTGAATGATGGCGTCAACGATGTGAGGATGGCAATGACCAAAGTTTAAAACGCCGATACCGCCGACAAAATCGATATAGCTGCGGTCATTGTCGTCCCAAACTCTGGCATTTTTGCCTTTGACGAGCGTGAGCGGATGCACCATCGTAAAGGCATCGGTCACGTTATAAAGCTTGTCCATGATGAATCTCTATCTCTTCCTTGAGTTAGACTCATTTCAACAAAACATCATTCCGGCAGCAAACGAATAATAGTTGTGGTGGCATTCCTTTTTGTCATTGCCAGTAAATTAGCTCCCTAAACGAATCCTTTAAAAACAAAAAAAACTGCGTATTAAGGCAGTTTTTTTAGCTTGTTAAATTTTCACAGCAAACAACTTTGCAGGATAAAAAAAACAAGACCAGTGCTATAAAAAACACTTTAGATTATCGAAAAAAACAGCAGGACATTATAAAACCAACCCTAACGCCTTTTCACGCTCATCTGAGATTGCTAAATAAGCCGTAATCCATTCTAAAACCGCTTTGACCTTATGCGATTGCCCTGAAGCAACAGGATAAGTCACATAATAGCTGCCGCGACCCTTTGCCGCATAATCCCACGCCAGCACTAAAGCGCCTGATTGTAGCTCGGGCTCAACCAAACGTAACGGCACTAAGGCTATACCATAGCCCAGTAAGGCGGCAGAAATGCAAGCATGGAAAGTCTCAAAACGTGGACCTACAAAAGTGCCATCGACGCTGATATCTTGTTGCTTAAAGTACTCATACCACGCACTTAAGCGCGAGCTTATTTGCAATAACACATAGTCATTTATACACTCAGTACTCAGTGTTTTATCTCGCAAATACTGCGGCTGACAGACCGCAACGCAGTATTCATCGAACAGTTTTATGGCCTCCATATTGCTCCACATGCCATCGCCATACAAAAAAGCAATATCGACATTTTGGTCTTCAGAAAAAAATGGCCCCGCCAGCTCTTTAATATCCAAGTTAATAAGCGGATATTTTTGACTAAAGCCACTGAGTGCTGGAATCAACCAACGGGCACAAAATGTCGGATGTGAGACGATTTTTAGCAGCTCGGTATTACTGCTATGCGACATCAAATTGGTGGTCGCCACCTCGATATGTTTTAAAATCTCTAACACTTCAAGATAATACACTTTACCAGCAGGAGTCAATGAAATCCGGTGCGGCGTCCGATAAAACAAAGACAGGTTTAGCATCTCCTCCAACTGTGCCACTTGCTTACTGATGGCGCTTTGGGTCATGTGCATCTCTTGCGCGGCATTGGTAAAACTCAAATGACGAGCAGCGGTCTCAAAACATTGCAGCGCCGTCGTTGAAGGGTATCGTCTAAAGGCTAATGGTTTATTGGTGTCTGTTTTCATAGATTGCTTTTCTTTTATTCCATATTAGGGCGTGTCCTCAATGCACTCGATAGTCATCTAAATGGGCTAAAAATGGCTAACTCTTGCCAAACATCGTCAAATAGCTTGTTAATATCCCGATATTATCTACGCTATTTTTCTTGTTTGACGGCAATTTATCTCATTTTTATCGCCATTTTTGAAATGAAGACACGCCCTAGTAAAATATCAATGATTATTTAAAATCACGTTATCAGGCATTCCTAGCCTATGGCGTCATCATACCTATATTCAAGCGTAAATAGCGATACCTCACTATAAGCACTATGTAACTGACACTGATGTCATCATCGGATTTACCTAAGCATGAATTTAACAGTCCACTTAATTATTCAGTCGTCAGTTTTAAAGACTCTCCTACAAAAAAACGGTCGATTCCTGATAAAATAGTAGGGTCTGATGATAGACTCTGACATACCGCAACTGATTTGCTATCTTGCCCTCCTTCTCTTCATCATTACGACCTATATCATTACGACCTATATCATTACGACCTATTTCCGCCATTATTCTTAAGTTAATGAATTATTTTTAAGCTAATTTTTACTATTAGCGCCTTCTTTATTTGTATTGGATCATATGAAACATAACCTTGAGGTGAGCTCAAACGCTCGCCGAACTCAGTATTTCCAAGTATTTTTGATGGGCGTCAGCGCCTTTATTATGAATACCACCGAATTTGTCCCCGTTGCCCTATTAAGCGACATCGCCCAAGACTTTTCTATCACCACGGCTGAGACTGGCTGGATGTTGACGCTGTATGCGTGGATTGTCGCAGCCATGTCATTGCCCTTAATGCTGCTTACCAGTCGTTTTGAGCGTAAAAGCTTACTCTTGGGCTTGTTTGTGGTTTTTATTGCCAGTCATGTACTATCAGTATTTGCATGGAGCTTTGATGTATTGCTGATTAGCCGTGTTGGTATTGCGCTATCGCATGCGATATTTTGGTCAATCACCGCAGCGATTGCGATACGCGTAGCACCGGAGGGCAAAAAAGCATTAGCGCTTAGCGTGCTTGCAACTGGTACTTCATTGGCGATGGTACTTGGCGTGCCATTAGGGCGCTTGGTCGGTCAATGGTTCGGCTGGCGTGCAACCTTTGGCGGTATTGGGGTGATTGCTTTTATCGTGTTTCTCTTGCAAGCAAGGCTATTGCCAACGCTACCAAGTATGTTTGAAGGCTCTTTTAGAAAGATTCCAGAATTGCTTAGAAACCCCTTATTGGTCTGTTTGTATCTACTCATTTTACTGGTCTTTACCGCGCACTATACGGCTTACTCGTATATCGAACCTTTCATGCGTCATGTTGGCGCAATCAGTGAAAACGCCGCGACTATTGTGCTGCTATTATTTGGAGTAGCAGGGATTGCCGGCAGTGTGATATTCAGCCGCTGGGGCGATCGTTTTAATACCAGATTGATGCTGATATCGATCATATTAATGCTGCTATCTATGCTGGTGCTATTGTTTGCCGTGACCTCCATCTGGGCACTGAGTTTCATTGCATTACTGTGGGGCGCCGCGCTGATGCTGCTGATTATCTCTATGCAAGCCAAAGTCATCATGGTTGATGTCACAGCCCAAGACATGCTGATGTCAATGTTCTCAGGGATTATTAACTTAGGCATTGGCGCAGGTGCGCTGTTTGGTGGTTATGCAGTAACGCATATATCCATATCGAGCGTGGGCTATGTCGGCGCGGCTATCGCAAGTGTGGCGCTGATATTGATGCTGTTTATGATAAAGCGCTTTCCTGAATTAAGCAAAAGGCTTGGATAGCTAAAAATCTAGTATTAAATAAGCCTATAAAAAATGCCAGCCACTTAGATGGGCTGGCATTTTGCTGTTTGTTTCATTTAAAAATAGAAAATAAGTAGCCCATCTAAAAATCCACCTTACCACGTAAGGCTTTGGTCTTACCGCGCTGAGTTTTTTGATCCACTCGTTTGCGTTTGGCATTTCTGCTAGGTTTAGTGGGCCGTCTGGTTTTATTGACATGAGTGGCTTTTGTGATAAAGCTTTGCAGTCGCTCAATCGCATCTATTTTATTGCGCTCTTGCGTGCGAAACTGCTGCGCTTTAAGCACAAACACGCCTTCTTTGGTAATTCGGCTGTCTTTACTGTCCAATAAACGCTGTTTGTGCTCATCACTTAAGCTTGAGGTATGGATATCAAAACGCAGATGAATCGCAGATGAGACTTTATTGACGTTTTGCCCACCTGCCCCTTGCGCGCGTATGGCGCTAATATCTACTTCACTGTCATTCAGGCTAATGGTATTACTAATAAAAATCATAGAGCTCTTTTTAAATCATAAATAAGTATGATGAATAATAAACCATTATTTGCTTCCCTGCTACTTCGTCAATAACTAATCTAATAGCTGGCGACAGCGCGCAATCACTGGCGCATCTACCATTTGACCATCTATCTCAAACACTGCCTGTCCACTGCGCTCATACTCTTCGACCACACGCTGAGCAAACGACAATGCTGCGTCTGTCGGGCGTAATGCCTGCTGGACGACAGCTACTTGTTTGGGATGAATACATAGCATTCCTGACATACCCATCTGTGACCATAATTGCACTCGTGCGTTTAGCCCTATCTCATCATTAAAGTCAGGATAAACAGTATCAATCGGTGGCGACAGTTGGTGCACTTTTGACGTCAGGATTAATTGATAACGAATTTGGTTGGCGACGATATCAGCAGCAGGCGTACCTACTTGCACGTGCAAATCATTACACAGATCTAAAAAACCATAACTAAACGCGGCCAATCCGACTGCTTTTGCCATATTATCGACTTGATATAATCCAACAGCACTCTCAATCAGTGCAATCACAGGTAAATTGATAAGCTGATGTACACTCTCTATGTCGGCGACTTGCTCAGCTTTAGCTAGTAACACGCCAGCTAAATTTGGCATTTTTTGACAGAGCACTATATCTTTGAAAAATTCTTCGCTACCTGCCTTATTGATACGCACCCAAATCGGCTGATAACCTGTACTGTTGTGATATTGTTGCAATGCTTTGCGGGCGTCTGCTTTATCTTCTGACGCAACGGCATCTTCTAAGTCAACAATAACCGCATCTGCACCACTGGCAAAAGCTTTGGCTATTCTATCGATGCGAGTCGCTGGCACGAATAGCCATGTTTTATTTTGAGAGATTATATTTATTTTATGATTGGTCACTGAATCCATGCTTGATTCCTATATTATTCAAGTAGCTGTTAGTACCTTTATTATGCCATTACACAGCCTATTTTTACTTTAAATTAATAATCTATCGATGCAATGACACTAAGCGTATTTAGACACTCGCTCAAATATAAAATCAAAAAAAACTGCATGGAAATAAATCTCATGCAGTTCTTAATAGTAAATTGTTTTTTAACTTGTATTCTAAGTCTTCTGACCGGCTAACTAAGCCAACATACCACCATCGACAACGATAGTCGCGCCCGTAGTATAACTTGATGCATCAGATACTAGATATAATACCGTGCCAGCCATCTCGTCAGGATTCGCAACACGTCCTAGCGGAATCGAGTGTAGTGCCATTTTTAAGACTTTATCATTGGTCGTCAAGGCTGAGGCAAACTTGGTATCAGTCAAGCCTGGCAATAGCGCATTGACACGAATATTCAATGGGCCACACTCTTTAGCGAAGGCTTTGGTCATACTAATAACCGCAGCCTTAGTGATTGAGTAGATGCCTTGCTTGTCGCCCGCTACTAAGCCGTTGACCGACGCGGTATTCAAGATGACGCCGCCACCTTGTTCTTTCATCATTTTGCCAGCTGCCGTCGACACAAAGAAGTAACCACGAATGTTTACTTCAACCGTTTTGTCAAAAGCGGCTAAGTCCGTATCCAAGATATGGCCATAGTAAGGGTTGGCTGCGGCGTTATTGACTAAGATATCAATTTGGCCAAACTCGCTTTTGATATGCTCAAAAATCGCATCAATCTGCGCCATCTCGCCCACGTGGCAAGCAAAGGCACTAGCTTTGTGACCATCTGCGATGATGCTATCGGCGACTGCTTGGCAAGCATCAATCTTACGGCTAGAGACGATAACGTGCGCGCCTCTTGATGCCAATAGACGGGCAATAGATTCGCCAATACCGCGGCTAGCGCCAGTAACCAAAGCAACCTTACCAGTTAAATCAAATAAATCTTTCATCATGATTCCTTATATTTTTATAAAATTTATATTTTCAATCATTCTTGAGCGCTGAATTCATCTATCCAAAACATATGTCTAAAACTGGATAACTAAACGCAGATAATCGCTGTCATATCTAACAGCGATTATCGAGCACCAACGAATTGAATAATGAGCGCTCAACAGTCGTAGTTACGCTAGCATACCACCATCTAAGGTAAAGGCATGACCGTTCATAAAGCTGCTCTCATCGCTTGCCAGCCATGCAATTGCGGCAGACACTTCGTTAACGTCTCCCAAACGGCGCATTGGACTGGCCTTAATCGTTGCTTGCTGCGTACGCTCGTCCATGGTCGCCATGGTATTGCGTACCATAGGGGTATCGATAAAACTTGGGCAGACCGCGTTAAAACGAATATTGGCACGAGCATACTCATGTGCAGCAGATTTGGTCAAACCCATCACTCCATGTTTAGCCGCACTATAGGCTGAGAGCATAGGCGCTGAACGTAGACCTGCGATAGATGCGACGTTAATCACATGACCACCACCATTAGGCAGCATACAGTTGACGGCGGCACGCATACAGTGCCATACACCTTTTAAGTTAACAGCGATATTACGATCAAAATCATCATCGCTTAGCTCATGCATTGGCGAGGGCTTATGGTCGATACCAGCATTGTTTACCACCACATCTAGACCGCCAAGCGTTTCTACTGCGAAGTCGAACAACGCACGTACTTCATCACCGCTGGTCACGTCTACTTTTTTGAAGACGACACTGTTACCAGCGTCTTGACCTTGCTTGGCAACCGCAGCACCCATCTCTTCTGCCATATCACCAATCACCACTTTTGCGCCGCGACTGGCTAACAATAATGCGCTTGCTGCGCCGATACCCGAGGCACCGCCCGTGATTAAAATTCGTTTGCCAGCCACATTGCTAGCTACATCTGATGCAATTCCATTTGTATTCAGTGTCATGATCTATCCCTCTACCTTAAGTACTAGTTTCCCGAAGTTTTCACCGTTAAAAAGCATCATCAGAGTATCAGGGAATGTCTCAATACCTTCAATAATATGGTCTTTCACTTTCATATCACCTGACTGAATCCAGCCAGCGATATCTTTCATGGCGACTGGATATTCCTTGATATTATCGAATACCACGATACCTTCCATACGGGCACGATTGACCAGTAATGATAAATAGTTCGATGGGCCTTTGACTTCTGTGGTGTTGTTATACTGACTAATCGCACCGCAAATAACGATACGCGCATGCAGATTTATTTGTGTGAGCACGTCATTCAAGATATCACCGCCTACGTTGTCAAAATACACATCAACACCATCTGGGCAGGTTTTCTTTAGTGCTTTTTTCACATCTCCGTTTTTATAGTCAATCGTCGCATCGAACCCAAGCTCATCGACTAAGAATTTACATTTCTCAGCGCCGCCCGCGATACCGACAACACGGCAGCCTTTGATTTTGGCAATTTGACCAACCAAGCTACCAACAGCACCAGCTGCACCAGAGACGACCACGGTCTCACCCGCTTTTGGCTGACCTGTTTTTAGCAGACCAAAATATCCTGTCATCCCTGGCATACCGAGCACGCCCAAGTAATAAGACAATGGTGCCAGTTTTGGATCAACTTTATACAGATTAGCACCATCACTGACGGCATAAGACTGCACGCCATCGTGACCTGCGACATAGTCACCAACCGCAAACTTCTCATGCTTGCTTTCAATCACTTCGCCCACAGTGCCGGCGCGCATAACATCACCAATCTGAACCGGCGCGATATAAGATTTGGCATCGTTCAACCAACCACGCATCGCCGGATCGATAGAGATATATTCAACCTTAATCAGTAGCTGACCATCGGTGATCGTCGGGATTTCTGTCTCGGTATAATCCCAAGTCTCGGCACTAGGCTCGCCTACTGGTCTTGCTTTTAATCGCCACTGTTTATTCATTTTCGTCATGTCTCTTTCCTTAGAGTTGTCCTTAGAACCATTCTGTTTGCATATCAGTGCAAACCGAGTTGGTGTTGGTTAATAATTCGATGTCTCGTTTAACTAATGGTAGTTCCCAATCGATAAAATATTTAGCCGCTTGTATCTTTCCTTTGTAGAAGTTCTGTTGCTCAGTATCTTGTGTGGTGCTTAATAGCTGCTCAGCCTTACTTGCTTGACGAATCCAAATCCAGCTCAACACAATTGAAGCAAAAATATTCATCAGTGCTTGCGCGTTGCCCGTCAACGTGACTGCTTCTTCGGTTTGTAGCACTTTGCTGAGATGCACCAACACTTCATGTAGATGACCCATGTAAGGCATCAGCTTACCTGCAAGTTGGGCGCTCTCAGTTGTAGTGATATTTTCTAGATCTTTTGTGATTTCACGTTTGAGGATTTGGATGCCTAACCCACCTTTTTGCCACAACTTACGAAATGACAAATCCAATGCCTGCACGCCATTCGTGCCTTCATGAATAGGATTTAGGCGATTGTCACGCCAGAACTGCTCAGCCTGATACTCACGCGTATAGCCTGCACCGCCCAATACTTGGATACCCAAATCATTGGCTTTTGGCCCATACTCAGATGGCCATGCTTTTAATACTGGCGTGAGCAGGTCTAATAATTCTGTTAGCTCATTTTTTAAAGTTTTGTCTTCACAAGTGTTGATACGGTCAATCAGGTTTGAGCCATATAGACATAATGAAATGCCGCCTTCAGAGTACGTTTTTTGCGCCAGTAGCATGCGCTTTACGTCACCATGATTGATGATGGCAGTTGCCGCATCTTCAGGCTTGTTGTTCGGGGCGATTCTGCCTTGCGTTCTGTCTTTGGCGTAATCTAGCGAATACTGATAGCCACGATAGCCAATCATCGCTGCACCAAAACCAACAGCGATACGCGCCTCATTCATCATTTTGAACATATAGCGCAGGCCAAAATGCTCTTCACCGATCAGATAACCATGGCATGCGCCTTCGTCACCGAAGCTCAGAGCCGTCGACGTTGTGCCTCTATAGCCTAGTTTATGAATGAGTCCTGTTAAATGTACGTCATTGCGCTCGCCCACCGATGCATCCTCGTTTAAGCGATACTTAGGCACGGCGAATAAAGAGATACCTTTGACCCCACCTGGACCACCTGGCACTTTGGCCAATACGAGATGGACGATATTGTCAGACAGTTCGTGATCGCCGCCTGAGATATAAATCTTGCTGCCTTTGACGCGGTATGAGCCATCATCTTGTTTTACTGCAGTGGTTTTGATGTCAGCAAGTGAGGAACCTGCATGTGGCTCTGTTAATGCCATGGTTCCGGTGAACTCACCTGTCAGCATGCGCGGCATAAAGGCGGCTTTAATCTCATCACTGGCAAAATGCGAGATGACGTTGATTGCAGCAGTGGTCAAAAATGGATAGGCAATCGTTGATGGATTGGCAGCCATAAAATAACCTGCCACGGCTGTCATCACTGTTTCAGGTAACTGCATACCGCCGTCTTCAAAACTATAACGACCAGCGATAAATCCTGACTCACGAAACGCATCAAAAGCGACTTTTACATCACTTATCATGCTGACTTTTTTGCCATCGAACTGTGGCTCGTTCTTGTCTGCTACATGGTTATGCGGCAAAAACAATTGGGTCGCAATTTTATTGGCCGTATCCAATACTGCGTCAAACGTTTCGCGGCTATGCTCTGCAAACTTAGCATGCTCGGTTAAATTTTCAGTGCCCAATACATCATATAATTGGAACGGTAACTCAAAGTCATTGATTAGCGTATCTGCTGCCATAGTATTCTCGTTAACTGATTAAATTTGGTTATCAATCGATATTAATCTAATTTAACGCCTTACCGTATTGTCATTTATGACATAATTATGGTCAAATACGACATAAATAGCGTTTATATTTCGAGAATTCAGATAAAAAATCGATACTTTTGGTTAGAAAATTAAATTTTGGTCAGCCACAGCGAAAGGGAAATAAACATCTATGCCTTATTTCAAACCCTTTAAAGTCATCATTATCGGATTCGATGGTGTGCTCGGTAGCGCATTGACAGGTGCGTTAGATTTGTTTTCATTTACGGGTGTCAGTTGGCAGCGATTTTTAGATGAGCCAGTAGAGCCACGGTTCAATGTGCAGATAGCAAGCGTTGGTGGCGTAGATATCAGATGTAGCAACCGCTTAATCATGCAAGCGCACTGCGATATTCAGGACGTGGCCGAGTGCGACTTGCTATTGATTCCGACGATTGGTGATTCAATTGATAAGGCACTGAGCCAAAATGCAGATTTGATACCCCATCTAACGCGGTTGGCAGACACCAAGTCAGATATAGCCAGCAACTGTAGCGGTGCTTTCTTTTTGGCAAAAGCAGGATTATTAGATAATAGAATCGCCACCACGCACTGGGGTTACGCCAGTAAATTCAAAGCGGATTTTCCGCTCGTTGATTTACAAGAAGACCAGTTTGTCACTCACTCAAGGAGCAAGTCAGATAGCCAGTCGGGTAATATATTTTGTGCGGCGGGCGGTAGTGCATTTTATGATTTGGGATTGTTATTAATAGAGCGTTACTGCGGACGTGAGATTTCTACTCAAGTAGCCAAAACCCAAATCATCGATAGTAAACGAGGCAATCAAAACAGCTATACCAACGTAACGTTGCACAAACCGCATTCAGACCAATTGGTCAAGCAGGTACAAGAGTTCATTGAAGAAAATTTTTATCAGACTATTCAGGTGAGTGGGTTGGCTGCCATGGTCAATATCACCCCGCGGACATTAAACAGACGCTTTCAGTCTGCTGTTGCTATGCGCCCGATTGAGTATATTCAAGCAGTCAGAATTGAGCAGGCAAAACGCCTACTAGAGTTAGGCAATGTGACCATAAAATCGCTTGCCGAACAAGTGGGCTATGATGATATTTCATCGTTCACACGCCTATTCAAACGTGCAACAGAGCTAACCCCCAAAGAGTATCAGGATAAGTTTTCGCGGTTAGCGATTTAGTCATGGCAATGCATAGTAGTTAGAGATTAGTGCTTAATGTTTAACGTTTAAGCAGTTTGCCATAACCCTTCTACTTGGATAGCATCAGCCTTGATGGTTGGGTAATCGCTAAATGCCAACTGATAGCCACCAGCTGTATTGGAACTAATTTGACACTTTGTGCCTAGTGGAAAGCTGTGTTTTTGTCCAATATGACCAAAACGCATGCCGCTATAAATCGGTAATCTTGTCAGCTGATGCAATTGACGAATCACCGTATCCACATCATAACGCTTGTCATAACTGTCCTCACCTGCACCTGACAATGCCCCAAATACAATCGCTTGCTGACCTTTAAACGCACCAGCCAAATACAAATCATATAACATGCGCTCGATACGATAAGGTTGCTCACCCACGTCTTCTAAGAATACAATACCGCCATCCATGCGCGGCAAATACTCACTACCTGCCAGCGCTGACACCACGCTTAGATTACCACCCCAAATCGTGCCCGTTATTGCTTTGGGCTCAGCACTTGTTAGAATACTGGGTAAATTGGGACTGGTTAAAGACGCATCTGATATATCAATAACCAGATTGGGATTGGTTAGTGCTTCAACAAACTGTCGACAGCTGACTTGATCAGGGACAGTTTTTCCAAATTCACTATAGAGCATCGGTGCTGCAAGCGAACTCATATCACCTTCTGCCAATAGCGCACACTGAATAGCAGTCACATCACTAAAGCCCGCCAGTATCGTGCCGCGCTCCTGCATAATACGTCCTAGCGTCAACCAATCAATCATCGGTAATATGCGCATTGCACCATAGCCGCCGCGCACGCCGAGTAACAATTTTGGGGCGGCTATTGCACCAGTAGCGAGGTTTTGCAGGTCACTCGCTCGCTGCGAATCCGTACCAGCAAAACGCAGATACTGCCGATTGGTAATCGTAGGATTATTGACGTTAAAACCCGCACAGGCCATACGCTCCAATGCCAATTGATTGCGGTCATCGCTACCCCCAACATTGGAGCTGGCAAACAGCCGCGTCTCAATCGTTGGCGTAATACAGCGTGTTTGCGTGAGTGACGGCTGTGATGATGAACGCTCATCCAATAACGCGGTTGGCAGATCATCCTTGGTAAGTTGCATACTATGATTTTTCTCAATGGCATCGGAGGCCAGCGACTGAGTCATATTTTGGGTTATTAATAACCCTGCCCCTGCGCTGAGACCTACTCGACGTAAAAACTGCCGACGATTCAAGCCGGCTGCCGCTTCAATCGCTGTATGCTCATTGTTGTTTCTATCATCTGTTAATAACTGACTCTTGAAAACCATCTCTCTCTGCCACCTTATCATTTTTATTTTGATATACTTTTGCATCATATTTATTTTTGCAGTCTACTTGCTTAAACCACACAGCAGCATATTGTAAACGCTTTTTTGGCTATGATAGTTGCCCAACCCTTGCCACTATTTAATTTTTCGCCATGCTAGCCATGAGACATACCAAAAACCTAGCCCTATTGGCACATTCCGCGACTTTGTTGTAGTATGAGAATACCGATTTCGGTTAAATAAGGATAATAATAATGGCTGAGAAAACGACTGATAAACAGAAAAAAGAGGACATATTGGATACTGATTTAGAGTACCTCATCAACGAAGAAGAAAAACTGCAAGAAAAGCTAAAAGACAGTAGCCATCTTGAGCGTTTTGCCAAAGATTTGATGCTATTCATGAGCTTGATTAAAGACTATTATCAAGGAAACTATCGCGATATTCCTTACAAGACCATTTCAGCAGGTGTGGTTGGACTGCTCTATACTCTCAACCCAATCGATATCATTCCAGATTTCATACCCTTTATCGGTCATATTGACGATGCGCTAGTCCTCACCTTTTGCTTGAAGTTGGTCGAAAAAGATTTGCAAAAATATCAAACTTGGAAGAAAAAACAAACCGCTACTGACTTAAAGAAAAACAGGTAACTTTGTACAAGCTATCATCCTGAAATGATCATTATAAAAAATAATCGTTATAAAAAACCACGACTGACAATCAATGTATCAGCCGTGGCTTTTTTATTCATTAATAGCAATTATTTATGTGAGTTAATCTGGAACATCATAACGCGCTTTTTCTGGATTGAGACCGAACGAATAGACAAAGGTTGCAACGAGGCTATTGATAATAATAAACGGCAAATCGATAGCAGCATGCCCAAGCGCATAGCGACCAATCAGCCACGAAACAATCAGCATAATAATAAAGAAACCGCCTAAGTACGCCAAAATTGCAGGATGCTTTAAATTATAAGTCTGCTTAGGTTCAGGCTTCTTATCAAGTACATAGGTTCTGATTGCCCAACCAGCCGCATAAGAAAATCCGCCCAATACCACGTAACTAAAAAAATTCATATTGCTTAACTCTAATGACATATGGTTTATAGCAAAACACTGTTTAAAATAACACTATCGATCATAAATTCTGTTTATGAGCCGTGCTTGCTTAAAGGCTCTCATTAACATTATCAATCACAATATTAGCATGTGGATTGGCTAAAATATCGGTATTAACATCATCACACTCGACACGATAGATGGTATTGGCACCGCGATAAATATAGGATAAGTATTCACTATCTAAGAGTGGATCGATATTGGCATAGGCAGGCTTCACATGAGCCAGTACTAGCACTCGATCAGGACGCCCAATGACCGCATCGACATTGTCAGGGTCAATAGAGAAAAACTGCGGAATGTCGCTATTTTCAATCACTTCTAGCGGCTCAGCGTCATCCCAAACGCGCTTCGCACTTGCCGGCTCTTTCATCTGCATCACCCACGAGCCATCCTGTTGACTGATTTTTATTTGGGCAGGCTCGTCATGACTAACCGTGTAACAACCTTCAAAAACCGATAAGTCTGTCGCCGCTTCGACCATTCCAGTATCAGCTTGAATGTTGCTATCGTTGCAAGCACTTAAAAATAGTGCGCTGCTCACCGCTATGCCGACTGGTAAGCACATCAGCCTTTTATAAAAAATGTTTGAGCGTAAGGACATAATAGGGTTATCCTGCATTCATGCATTAAACTTTTATGAAAATTGTCTTTAAAAAAACTATCTTTAAACAGTGATGACGACAATCTTAATATTAACGTGATTTTCTAGGGCATGTTTTCATCAACTAAGGGCATGTTTTCATCAACTATTAGCACTGTCGAATGATTTGCGCTACTAATTGACGCCTGAAAACCACTGTTTTTTTCTGCTGCGTAGTCAATACTGTTTGATACTGTGTGTCGCAACACAGCTCATTTTAACAGAAAATAGCAAGGTTACTATTATGATCTGTGCTTTTGGCGACTTTGTGCATTACGATTGCCCACATCAACGATAGATTTGTTATACTCATTCCCAAAATATAACGGAAGCGCTGGTGTAAAAACAACGCTAGCAAAATCCCTCCAACCCTCCCTATGTTTATCAATTTTTAGGTCAATAATTTTTTATGTCAGACAATCGCACCTCAGCGCAGCCATTCAACACCAGTAACGCGATGAATCCGTTGGCCGCCAAGTCAAACACCACCGTGGCCTATACGGATGGTGCCTGTAAAGGCAATCCAGGCGCTGGTGGCTGGGGCGCACACCTCATTTTTAGTGATGGCCGTACACAAGATTTGTACGGCGGTGATAAAGAGACGACCAATAATCGCATGGAGTTGATGGGCGCGATACAAGCATTGACCCATAGCCCGCATGAGCACAACCTCGAGATTTGGACAGACTCAAGCTATGTCAAAAAAGGCATCACCGAATGGATAGAGGGTTGGAAAAAAAGAGGCTGGAAAACGGCAAGTAAAAAACCCGTCGCCAATCAAGACCTTTGGCAGCAATTAGACAAGCTATGCCAGCAGCGCGATGTTGACTGGCATTGGGTAAAAGGTCACGCAGGACATGCAGGCAATGAAAAAGCGGACGAGCTGGCAAACTTGGGCGTGACGTCCAGCAGTGAAGAATTATCGAGCATAGAGCCGCAAGACACAGCTAAAAAAAAAGGGCAAATAATGCCTAATACAGCGCAAAATGCTGCTCACGATGACTGGCTAAGTTTCGATCCACTGGGTCTGGATATGACAGATGATGAGCTTGACGAAGATGTCATAGACACTGATAACGATACAAACCCTGCCGATGATATGATGAGTAAAGATGCTGTAACAGAAGCCGATCGCTATCAGCATAATGCTAGCAAACCAATGAGTAAAATAGAGATGCCGGAAACCCAAACGTCTATGACTGATGCGACGATAAATGATCATGTGCCCGCTACCGTTACTGGCATAGAAGAAGCTAATACAACAAAATTTGACGGCGACACCAGCCGTGCCAATCCGTATTTCATACCGCTGCTACCCAAACCTATCCATCGTCATGAGTCTGATCGCCAGCTCATTATGGATACTGAAACCACAGGTCTTGATCCGTTAAAAGGCGACCGTATTATCGAAGTCGGTATCGTGGAGATGATCGGACGTAAATTTACGGGTGAAAAGCTCCACGTTTATATCAATCCACAGCGCGGCATGGATGATGAAGTCATTCGTATCCATGGTATTTCTGAGGCATTTTTGACCGACAAGCCTACCTTTGATCAAGTTGCTCAGTCGCTCTATGATTTTATGGACGGCGCAGAAATCATCGCTCATAACGCCACCTTTGATATGAACTTCTTAAACATGGAGTTTGCCAAAGTTGGTATGAACGACTTTGCTGAGCGCGTACAAGTGACTGACTCGCTGGTCATGGCAAAGCAGCAATATCCTGGGCAAAAAAACACCCTAGACGCTTTAGTACGTCGCCTAAATGTGGGAAAGCAAGATCGTACTTTTCATGGCGCCTTACTTGATTCAGAGATTTTAGCAGAAGTTTATCTGGCGATGACAGGTGGACAGGTTACACTCGCCATCGAAGAAGACACGCAAACAGATGGTGGGCAGACAGCAAACGCCAGTTTTGCCAATTTAGCGTCTTTATTGATAGAGTCATCTATGGATGAAAATAGCAATAAAGAGTGGTATGCCGCGCTCGCAGAAGCGTATCCTGAGCTAAAAGCCAATATGTAGTCGCCGTATAAGCTGATGATATCAATCTTTGAGCAATATCATTTGTATAATATAGGCTTGATTATTGTTATATTAAGCGTTAAAACGTTACCAGCAAGTGCTTTTTCGATCATCATTTAAACCATCGCCATTCTCATCAGTACATTATGGAAAAACACCTATGAACCAGTCTGCGCAAATGAAGTTAACGGCCCCAACGCTTAGTGTTACTGATTTCAATCTACCATCGCTACATTTGTTGCATGATGAGATCATCGTAACCTTAAAAGATACTGAGATTCATCTGAGTGAATTTAATGATGATAATAGTCAAGCCCCTTTATTATTAGATTCTATCACTGTGCTAAAGCAGCTGTCTTGCATCTTTGAGCTGATATCTTTGGTTGGTGCAGAGGCTTTGAATACCGCTATTGTCAATGGTTTACAGCGCCTCTATGATAATGGTGATAATAACGATACCAGCTTGATTATGGACTTATCAGAAGCCATTATGACACTGGATCGCTATATCGAGTTTGTACTTTTGACAGAGTCGGTAGAGCCAACCTTGTTACTGCCTGTTATTAATAAACTCAATGCTCACAGGCAAGAAACCCCTATCACAGCAGACTATTTTGCAGCTTTTGGTAGCAGTAGTGTCATCATTGCCAACCCTGAACAAAACTTCCAACCACTTGACGAGCTTAACCTAGACACTGAACTACTAACTTATGCTTATCGTAGTGGTCTTGGAGTCGCTCTGCTCAATCAAGATGGCAACGTTAGCCCAGACGATCAGCAAAAACTTGATGCCATGAGTGCAGCGTGTGCTTTGATAGCATCAAACACCAGCAGTCTATTTTGGCAAGCGGCCACCGCAGCTGTCACGGACATTGCCACGATATTACCGCTAAATCTGAGTCAAAAACACACACTAATTTATTTAGAGCAGCAATTCCAAAGCTACTTGCCTGTGATGGACAAACGGTTTGCGGATTTGGTCAGTTTTGCTTGCCAGCGTGACAGTGATGCGGCGCAACGACTGCGTGAGCAATACGCCAGCAACCACTTGGAAAGCGCACAACTTGAGCAAATGAAGCGTTTCTTATTCGGTCCTAATCGAGCACTGACCGATACGCTGAACACCATCATTCAGACCCAAATTAATACGATCAAAGAAAATGTGGATAGCTACGCACGCGGTGATTCATTAAATCCTGTCGATATGCAAACGGCACAGATTATCGAAGAGCTAACAGAATTGAGATCAGCGTTACGCTTGCTTGGTTTATCAGATGCAGCCAATAGTCTCAGCGTAGCAGCAGAAGCTGTTAGTCATTGGCAAACGCCCTCGCCTGACGATTTTGATCACTTGCTGCTGGCATTGATGCATGCGGAAAACGCCACCATTGCAATGGCAGAAATGCACACACCAGGGGCAATCTATTTGCCCCTGAATAACCCGCATATCTCTTTACATCAGCTCAATACAGCTAACGATACTTTGATACAAGAAAGTCGTTCCGCTATTGCCAGTGCAGAACAAGCCATTAACGATTATTTGGCTGAGCCAGAGCGCGATATGCTCAATATCCAGAACATACCTGAGATGATGCGCCAAGTGGCAGGGGCTGTGCGCTTCTTACAGCTACCAACACCTGCAAGCATGCTCAGTCAATTGGCCAATTATCTTCAGCAGCGTATCGAAGGTGGACAACGTATTGAAGACAGTACGCTCGCTTGTATCGCTGACGTCATTATGGCCGTCGATCATCATCTAGATGGTTTTGAGCATAATCGTCCGGTCAGCAAACAAGCGCTAGATGTAGGGCAGCAGAGCTTGAGTCATCTACTCGCAGCCTAATTTCTATCTTACTTAAGCAGTAAAACGATATATTTGTGGTCGCTGCTCTGCTGCCACAAATACTTATTTATATACTTCAATTTAAAGAAGTCTGTATCAACACTGATGCGTACTTACCTTAATCGGTTTGGAATTTTATCTATGACCAGTGCTTTTATATTTAGTGATGACACTGTTTTATGCCGCCAGCTACCTAATGGATGGTGGCCGGTGCAGCTTGAATTACCACCGTCCGCTACAAATTCAGACGAGGAGACCCAGCTTGCTTATCAAGTTGGTCATGTCACGCTACTCGAAAGCCTAGCACCGCGTCACTGGTCGTCTGATATTAATCCTACTAACGCGAGTGTAGATGCTCTGAAGTATGCCGACACTCTAGAAAGTGACGACGGCTTGATTAACACTGCCCACACCTTTACTGCGCAAGCGGCTAGCGCCATTACTTATGACTATGCAATTGCACATCATATTGCATTGCCTATCATCGCTGAGGGCAGCGGCAATGCTTTTGTTCCTTACCGCCAGCTGATTACTCAGTTGCCCGTGGCTTTGTCCGATCAGCTTAGCCAAGCAATACAGTTATTGCGCTGGCAAACAGATACGCAGTTTTGTAGTCGCTGCGCTGCCCGAACCATTCATGCCAAACGAGATGAGCGTGCCATGGTCTGTCCAGTATGCCGATTGCGCCAATACCCACGTGTACAACCCTGTGTCATCACGGCTATCACTCGACCGAATCCGCAAACTGGTGAAATGCAGATTTTGCTAGCCCATCATCATCGTTATGGACAGCAAAAAACCCCTTCACAAGCGTTACAGTATGGTTTGATTGCAGGTTTTGTAGAAGTGGGTGAAAGTTTAGAACACGCGGTTGTGCGTGAAGTGGCAGAAGAGGTGAATATCAGCCTATCAGATATTCGGTACGTCAGCAGTCAGCCATGGCCGTTTCCCTCTAATTTAATGCTAGGCTTTCGAGCTTCTTATGCAGGTGGTGAACTTATCATTCAAGAAGATGAGCTATCGCATGCGGATTTTTTTGATCTATCAAATTTGCCCAAAATACCTTCAAAAGGTAGCATTGCTTACGAGCTGATTGCACAAATTGCCAATGAGCAAGGTCTATCACTTTAATCTATAATATCAATGCAGCATTCAGCATTTACCAATATCGTTATTATCCTATTATTCTAATGTCAGCGCTAAGCGCTTAGCACTGATATGAAGGTTTTAAAGCATATGCAAAGCACCACTAGTAAAAATAGCACCCACATCCGTCTCACCAATTTGCCAATCTTGTTCGACACTTTGGATATAGAGCGCTTACCTGCGGACATACAAACGAAAATCTCACATATTGATGCTTGTCTACCGCAAACACAATGTGGGCTTTGCGAGCACCCAGACGGCTGCTTGCCCTATGCCGCTGCTATCGTGCTAGAGAATGAACCATACAATAAATGTGTACCCGGTGGTCAACCCGTTACCAATGCCATCGCTCAAATTATCGATATTGGTAGTCATGAAGTGATACTGAGCGCTGCGCCTTCTCAGTGGCCAATAGATGCTACCTCTGAACGTCCGACCGAGGTACGTGCTGTTATCCGTGAAGATGACTGTATCGGCTGTACCAAATGTATCCCCGCCTGTCCAGTCGATGCTATTGTCGGTACTGGTAAGCACATGCATACTATCTTTACGGATTTATGCACGGGCTGCGAGCTTTGTATTGCACCTTGCCCAGTCGACTGCATCGATTTGGTCACTATTGAACGGGAGCTTTCTAGCTCTGAACGTACTACAGAGCAAGAAGATTTAAGACAGCGTTATCATACTCATTTAAGACGCGTCACCGAGCAGCTGGCTGATAGTAGCAATAGCAGACCTGTGGTTAGCATGGTCGAAGCAAAACTGAACAATGCCGCTAGTCAATCGTTGAATATTAGCGAAGCGCAGGCAAAAAACACCATTGCCGCAGCGAAGCTTCGTAGTAAAATTAAAAAGCTAGAAAAGCAGCTAAGTGTCCGTCCAAATGAGAGCAAACAAGTAGAGCTTGATGCTTTGCAAGTGGAGTTAAGTCAGCTTTAATAGCGTAATTATCATTTGTTAGACAGTCTACCCAACATCGCTAAAATAAATTTATTCCGATATCTTGTATCAGTTATTAACTATCAATAGTCAAAAAATAGTAAGAATACTATGAGTAAAACCGTCAAACACAAAACTGCCGATACCCCGCCATCGAGACGAATGCCCAATCGTGACGTGCGTCCATTTTTTGAAAAGCTGGCAGCGACGATTGATGAGCCGGTGACGGAATTGAATTATAAGAGTAATTTTGAGCTGCTGATCGCGGTCATCTTGTCTGCGCAGGCGACGGATGTGAGCGTCAATATTGCCACCAAGCAATTATATCCCGTAGCAAATACACCTGAAGCAATCTTGGCATTGGGTGAAGACGGTCTAAAATCTTATATCAAAAATATTGGCTTATATAATGCCAAAGCCAAAAACGTCATCAAAACTTGTAGAGATTTGATTGAGAAATTTAATAGCACCGTCCCTGATAACCGCAAAGACTTAGAGTATCTCGCTGGTGTTGGTCGTAAAACTGCCAATGTGGTGTTAAATACTGCCTTTGGTCAGCCAACCATGGCAGTTGATACTCATATCTTTCGGGTAGGTAATCGTACGGGGCTGGCTACTGGCAAGAATGTCTTGATCGTTGAAAATAAGTTGGTCGAACGTATCCCAGATGACTTCATCGTGGATGCGCATCATTATCTTATTTTGCACGGGCGCTATACCTGCCAAGCCCGTACTCCCAAATGCGGTGCGTGTCCTGTTTATGACGAATGTATGTTTAAAGACAAAGCCAAGTTTTTGGAGTTATAATTTTTAGAACGATCGCTTTTAGAACGATAACTGCTCTAGGGCGTGTCCTCAATTCAATCGATTACTTTCTAAATGGGCTAAAAATAGCTAAATTTTGCCAAACATCGTCAAATAGCTTATTAATATCTCGATATTATTTGCGCTATTTTCCTTGTTTAACGGCAATTTATCTCATTTTTATCACCATTTTTAAAATGAGGACATGCCCTAGTTATAAAAGGTTTAATTGATCTACTTTATATGAATAAAACATGAATAGCGTGGTTCAAAAAGCAGCAGACACCCACTTACATTTGTAAACATTATTTAAAAATCAGGAAGCCAGATGCAGACACTGACCGCGCTATTATTCGATGATTTTGAGACTTTGGATCTATTTGGACCTATCGAGATGTTTGGCTGCTTACCTGAGCATTATCGTCTGCAATTTGCCTCCTTAAACGGTGGCATTATTCATAGTAAACATGGCGTTGCGATGCAGACAGTCGCTGTTAGCGAGTTAGCGCATCAGACTGATATCCTGTTGATGGTTGGCGGCATGGGTACTCGCCAGCAAATCAATCACCGACCATTTTTGCAGACGTTAATAACCTTGGTTGACCATGCTGATTGGGTACTTAGCGTTTGTACGGGTAGCGCATTGTTGGCTAAGGCTGGCGTCTTAGATGACAAGCGCGCAACGTCTAATAAACTGTCATGGCAATGGGTGATAGCGCAATCTGACAAAGTCCATTGGGCCGAGCAAGCACGCTGGGTTGTTGATGGCAAATTTTATACGTCCTCAGGTGTCAGTGCAGGTATGGACATGGCGCTTGGTTTTATCGCCGACAGACATGACATCGATACAGCGCGCCAGATCGCTCACTATACTGAATATCGCTGGCAAGAAAATAGCGAGATTGATGACTTTTACCATGGTTAATCCATGCCTAGTTACTTCTTAGTATTATCCATCGCTAGAGTTTTACCTCGATACACGGTAAAATGTGCTAATTTTTTTATTCGTTTTCGCCTTTTATTTTTATATACATTTAATAATGACTGAGTTCGTAGAATACAGTCCCTGCAATTAAGCGATCCCATTATGCGTGAATACAACTTATTTACCTCAGAATCTGTGAGCGAAGGTCATCCTGATAAAATGGCTGACCAAATATCAGATGCCATCCTTGACGCCATCTTACGTGAAGATTTGCATGCACGCGTGGCATGCGAAACCTTGGTTAAGACAGGTGCTGTGATACTAGCGGGTGAAGTCACCACGACGGCAAATATCGACGTTGAGCGTATCGTGCGTGATACTGTAAACGGTATTGGTTACCACCACTCAGACTTAGGCTTTGATGGCGAAACATGCGCGGTCATCAATATGCTCGGCAAACAATCTCCTGAAATCGCTCAAGGTGTCGATCGTAGCGACCCTGAAGAGCAAGGCGCAGGTGACCAAGGTCTTATGTTTGGCTATGCCAGCAATGAAACTGATGTGTTGATGCCAGCCCCTATCGAATTTGCTCATCGCTTGATGGAACGCCAATCTGAGCTGCGCCGCGCAGGCGAGTTGCCTTGGTTACGTCCAGATGCCAAGGCGCAAGTGACGTTAAGATATGATGGTAGCAAGCCTGTTGCCATTGATGCTGTGGTGCTATCAACACAACACGATCCAAGTATCTCGCAAAAAGATCTGCAAGAAGCAATAATGGAATCTATCATCAAACAAGTATTGCCTGCTGAATTATTGCATGCTGGCACGCGCTATCATATCAACCCAACGGGTAAGTTTGTGATTGGCGGTCCTGTTGGTGATGCTGGATTGACAGGTCGTAAAATTATTGTTGATACTTACGGCGGTATGGCGCGTCATGGCGGCGGTGCATTCAGTGGTAAAGATCCATCAAAAGTAGATCGCAGTGCTGCGTACGCCGTGCGTTATGTGGCTAAGAACATCGTTGCGGCAGGACTTGCTGAGCGCTGTGAAATACAGGTTAGTTATGCCATTGGTGTCGCTGAACCAACCTCTATCTCGGTCAATACTTTTGGTACGAATAAAATCAGCAATGATGAAATCATCCGTCTGATTCGCACCCATTTTGATCTGCGCCCTTATGGCATTACCCGTATGCTAAACTTATTACAACCAATGTATCAGCAAACGGCGACTTTTGGTCATTTTGGTCGTCCTGGCTCTGAAACTGCCTTTACGTGGGAAAAAACAGACAAAGCTGAGATCTTAAAAGCAGACGCTGGTTTGTAAAAACATCACGTTGCACCCCTTACAAACCCTCTTTATAAATTTAAAATTACCGACACTTATTAGGAGTCGCTTATGTCTCAAGACAATATGCAAGACAGCAACATTCAAGACAGCAATGTTGACGCTAACATTGAGATTACCCCTGAAATGCAAGCATTTTACCAACGTGCTGATGCCATCATTGGTATCGCAAACAGTCAGTTGGGTTCTGAAGCGCATTCAGGACAAGTAGGCGCATCACTACTTTATGCAGCCGCACGTTATAGCGCATCTGTCGCTTCTATCGGCTTTGTCAAAGGCGATGACTTTGCCAAAGAAAAAGATGATATCGTTGAATTTTATGTCAAACAGTATCGCCAAATGCTGAGCGACAACCTGACTGATTATGCGCAGAACTTTGATAAATATGTTCAGCTTAATCAAGATGACAAAGCAGCCAAATAGTTCTATTGCCTTTAGCTGGCATTTATAAAACGACTGGTATAGTCAGTTCAATTTAAAAGTAGTACAAGGCAACCGAGTGTAGATGTATATTTAATACTTCAAGCGAGATTAACGCAGTAATATTTTTATAGTGGAATGACTATAGTGGTGCTCAAACCCAAGCTTAATCATAGGCTTGGGTTTTTTATTAATCATGATTTGGTAGATGACTGCTGATAAATAGGCTACTATCAATTAAAACCACCTTGTTCATCACATGGTTGCAACCAGCTATCGATAACAGGGACTTACCGAACACTATTTATAAGGACATATGATTATGAACCACTTATTCAAATCATGGCGATTATGCCTGTCATTATTAGGGTTATCAGTCACTATTGCCTTAGCTGGCTGTAATAACATCCAAAGCATCGATACGCCTGACACCGCCCCTATTCATAACACTGGGCACAGCCAACAGAACAGCGACAACCCTTTCATCAAATGCCCACCTTACAACCCTGAGCAAACGATGTGTACCGCGCAATATGATCCTGTGTGTGTCAAAGTAAAAACCAGCTCAGGATTTAGTTATCGCACTGCGGGCAACTCATGTTCGGCATGTGGCACAACGGCAGCAGTAGGTTATGTTAAAGGACAGTGCTCATAACCTTGCTTCATAATTTTGTGTAAATACTTTATATCAAACTAAAAAAGACAATTAAATCATATAAAAAAGCACCCGCCTATGATTAAGCGGGTGCTTTTTTATGATCTTTTAGATCGATAAAATCTAACCTTCAGGTTTTTCAATATCAGGTGGACCTGTCAGCAAATCTTCATCACGAAACTCATTGGCCGAATTATGCTCTGCTGACTCTTCGGTGACAAACCATTGCTGGTTGCGATACAGTACCAAACGATCTCGACTCAAACCGCGTAATAAGGAGTACATCATAACGACTATCACAATCGCAAAAGGGAAACCTGACACAATTGAAGCCGCTTGTAGCGCACTCAAGCCACCTGCTGCTAATAGTACGGCAGCGATGACACCCTCTGTACCCGCCCAAAAAAGGCGCTGTATTTTAGGTGGATTGGCATCGCCACCTGAGGTCAACATATCAATGACAAAACTGGCCGAATCCGATGACGTGACAAACCAAAGCACAATCATCACTACGATAAGCAAGTTCAAAGCTGACGTAAATGGATAAGATTCCATCAGCTTAAAGATGGCACTGCCAGTATCTGCTTGGACAGCCTCAATCAAGCCAGGACTAATGAGGTTGGGATCAGCGGCTGCCATTAATTCCATATTAACGGCTGAACCACCGAAAGCGGTGAACCACAAGAACAAGATGGTGATAGGAATTAATAACACCCCTAAGATAAACTCACGAATGGTTCGACCACGAGAGATACGAGCCACGAACACACCAACGAAAGGCGACCAGCTTATCCACCATGCCCAATAGAAAATCGTCCATGATGCTTGCCAGTTTTCTTGACCATCATATGATTCTGTCCAAAGACCTAATGGCACAATTTGATGTAAATAATTGCCAATATTTTCTACAAAGCTATTAAAGATAAACTGGGTCGGGCCTAAAATAATCACAAAACTGAGCAATATCACAGTAAATAATATATTGGTATCACTTAAGCGCTTAATCCCTTTATCTAGCCCCATAAATAGAGACAGACCTGCCAACATAGTGATTAAGGCAATCAAAATAATTTGCACTGTAATATTATTGGGTATGCCAAATAACGTCTCAAGACCTGAGTTAATTTGCAACACCCCAAGACCTAAAGTGGTCACTACTCCAAACATCGTACCAAATACCGCTAGTGTATCTACCGTATGACCCCAACCACCATAGATCTTTTTGCCCAATATAGGATATAGTGTCGAACGGATGGCCAGCGGTAAGCCCACTCGGTAATGGAAATAAGCCAATGACAACGCGACCATGCCATAGAGCGCCCACACATGCAAACCATAGTGCAAGAACGAGATATTCATCGCTTGCTTGGCGGCAGCCACTGTTTCAGCTTCTCCTAACGGCGGCGCCATAAAATGGTACAAGGGTTCAGCCGTACCCCAATAGAGCAGGCCAATACCGATACCCGCGGAAAATAGCATGCCAATCCAAGAGACTATATTATACTCTGGTTTTTCATTTTGATGACCAAGCCTGATATCGCCATAACGACTAAATATCATGTAAATACTCATCACTAACGTTAAGTTGACCACCACAATAAAGAACCAGCCAAAACGCAAAGACACGAATGCTTTGGCATGACCAAACAACAATTCTGCTTGCTCATTAAAAAGAGCACCAAAAATAATGAACACAAGAATTAATAACGCTGAAGTTAAAAACACAGGTTTACTTACCCGTGGAAAAGGGCCTAAGCGGCCAACTTTTACATGATCCATTTAGTCATCTCAATTTTTGAAGGGGCTCACCTTAACAAGATACTGCACAACTATCAAATCGAATCAGACACTGATTAACCTTGCTGTTGGTCAACAAATAAAAAAATCCTAAGATAACGATGCATCTTAGGATTTCAAATCACAATTGTTATATTGTGTTTTTACGTAAAAAAAAGAAGCTAACTGCCTGATTCATTTCATAAAAACAGTATTAAAGCTGATATATATATATAATCTGCTAATCACCTTTTACAATTTTAGGTGGTCCTTTTAATAAGTGCTCATCAGCAAACTCATTGGCTGAATTATGATCTGCGGATTCTTCGGTAATAAAGTGCTGCTGAGCGCGATACAGTATCAAACGATCTCGGCTCAAACCACGAAGTAACGCATACATCATCGCAAATACTACTAAAACAAAGGGTAATCCTGCAACGATAGCCGCTGCTTGTAATGCACTTAGTCCACCAGCAGCAAGCAAAATAGCAGCAATGATACCTTCCGTACTTGCCCAGAATAAACGCTGGATTTTTGGTGGGTTGGTATCACCACCTGCGGTCAACATATCAATCACAAAGCTTGCTGAATCGGATGACGTCACAAACCAAAGGACAATCATAACGACAATCATTAAGGTGACTGGTTGTGCCAATGGATAAAACTCAACCAATTTAAAAATTGCACTACCAAAATCCGTTTGCACGGCTTCTACCAATCCTGGGCTGGCCATAGCGGGATCAATAGCAGCTAAGAGCTCCATATGGATAGCAACGCCACCGAAAGTGGTGAACCAAAAGAACAAAATCAGCATGGGAATCAATAAAACACCCAATATGAACTCACGAATAGTACGACCACGACTGATACGCGCGATAAATACGCCAACGAACGGTGCCCAACTTACCCACCATGCCCAATAAAATATCGTCCATGATGACTGCCAATTTTCTTGACCTTCATACGATTCACCCCACAGACCTAGCGGTACAACTACCGAAAGATAATTGCCAACATTTTCAAGATAGCTATCAAAGATAAAAAGCGTCGGCCCTAAGATGACCATAAACCCGAGTAGGATTGCCGTCAGTCCGATATTAATATCGCTCAAGCGCTTAATACCTTTGTCTAAGCCCATCATGACGGAAAAAGCAGCTAAAATAGTAACGAAAACAATCAGACCGATCTGTATCGTTAGATTATTAGGAACACCAAATAGTCGCTCAAGTCCTGAATTAATTTGCATAACGCCAAGACCAAGCGACGTTACCACACCAAACATCGTACCAAATACCGCTAAGATATCAACGGCGTGTCCCCACGAGCCATAGATTTTTTTGCCCAATAGAGGATAAAGCGTTGAGCGAATCGATAACGGCAAGCCACGGCGAAAGTGAAAATAAGCCAAAGACAATGCAACAATCGCGTATAGCGCCCATGCATGTAAGCCCCAATGCAAGAATGTAAAATTTATGGCTTGCTTAGCGGCTTCTATCGTTTCCGCTTCTCCGAGTGGTGGTGCCATAAAGTGATACAAGGGCTCAGCTGTCCCCCAATACACCAATCCTATACCAATACCAGCAGAGAACAACATCCCTATCCATGAGAACAAACTGTACTGTGGCGTCTCAGTTTGTGCACCTAGACGAATATCGCCATAACGGCTCATCGCGAGATAAATACAAAGCAACAATGCTAAATTTACTAAAATAATAAATAACCAGCCGAACTTATCCGTAATAAAGTTCTGCAAAAAGCTAAATAACACACCAGCGGTTTCAGTAAAGAAAGCACCAAAGATAATAAATCCAATAATAAGTAGCGCTGAAGTAATAAACACAGGTTTACTTACCCGTGGAAAAGGGCCTAACCTGCCAACTTTTACATGATCCATTTGTTTGTTAGCCTTAGTTTTTTAGGAAGAATACCTTAACAAGATACCTACCAACTATCAAATCTAATTAGCTATTTACGTTTTTCTTATTGACAGAAATAGACCAAAACCATTTAGCAGCCTAACCTACAATAGTGCAAATGCTTGGAAAGTCGAAGAGCAATGGCTACTAATCACTACTGCGGAATCAATTGTAATAAGCCACTATTATCGCCATCTTCTAATACCCAAACTTGTCCATCTACATTTAACACATTACGAATACGCTCGCCCATATCATAGCGATAGCGCTCAGTCGCGCGGCTATTTTCATCAAAATCGACGACTATCAGCGCTTTAGATGATAAGCCACTAATGAGCGCATTACCTTGCCACGCTGGGAAATCATTATATTGTCCAGCGTTATAAATACTCATCGAGGACGGTGATATCACTGGCGTCCAACTAATTTTGGGCGGCGTAAACTCAGGGCGCGTCTCATGGTCAGGAATATCAGTGCCTGTATAGTTACGCCCATTTGAGACGATTGGCCAGCCGTAGTTATGACCTTTTTCAATGAGATTGAACTCATCACCGCCCCGTGGTCCCATCTCATGCGCCCAAAGCCTACCTTTTTCATCGAACGCCATACCCAATACATTACGATGTCCTATACTCCAAAACTGCGCGGCAATGTCATTGCTATTATCTACAAAAGGGTTGTCTGCTGGCACTGAGCCATCAAGATTTAACCTAACAATTTTGCCCAAATTGACGCTCATATCCTGTGCTGGTGTTTTTTCTTGGCGCTCGCCTGAACTGATATATAAATATTTTCCGTCAGGCGAGAAGAGCAAGCGATGACTATAATGCCCCTGCCCTTTTACTTTCGGTGTTTGCTCCCAAATGGGCGTAAGATCCTGCAAACGTGGCGTGGCTGTATCCAATCCTATCAATGTCGCTTTGATAACTTTGGCACCAAATTTATTATTATCAGTGTCATTCCCTGCTTCAACGTAGCTCATATAGACATGATTAGAAGTAGCAAAATCTGGTGCAAGAACGATATCGCCAAGACCACCTTGCCCACCATAAGCCACCTTCGGCATACCACTGATGGTTGTCTTGGCACCTGTTGCCGTATCAACAATGAATAACTCGCCTGTCTTTTGGGTGACAAGTAATTTAGGGGGCTCATTATTAACGGCAGGTAATGCTGTCATTGCCCAAGGCTCATCAAACGTGGCTATTTTTTTAGTGATAAAGGCGGGTTTTTCGGTACTTGCTAGCGATTCACTAGCAGAAGCTTGCCCTTCTTTATAGTCTGTCAGGTCTTCATGGGTATTGACGGCAGTTTGATTGGAGCAAGCAGGAGCACTAAACAGCAGTGCGCTGATCATTATCGGTAACATTAATGGCGTGCTTAGGTGCTGCATACTGATGATCGTCATTTTGTCGTCTCCGTAACTGTTGACGTCTTATTCCTAGTGCTTAGTTTATTTATAACATAGTCAAAGCACTCAAACCGTAAATAATAATAGCGCACAAAAAAACCCCTTACCTGCCTGTAGAAAAAATAGGCAAGTAAGAGGTTGGTTTTAAACCACGGTCAGTTAGGGTTAGATATTAATTCATGCTACGTTTCTCAAACACCAACTTATCATCTGCGCCGACATCGACTTTGATGATATCTCCTGCGCCAAAATCACCAGCCAATAGCTTCAATGACAATGGGTTTTCAATTTCCTGTTGGATCGCACGTTTTAGTGGGCGTGCGCCATAGACAGGATCATAACCAATCGCAACCAGTTTGTTCATCGCATCAGCTGATAACTCAATATCCATCTCACGCTCATGCAAGCGCTGACGTAAGCGATCCAACTGAATCGCAGCAATACCTGACATCTGCGACATACCGAGCGGATGGAATACCACAATCTCGTCGATACGGTTGACAAACTCTGGGCGGAAATGCTGCCCAACTGATTCCATCACCTCAGCTTTGATGTCTTCATAACTTTCACCGACCATCTCTTGGATTTTGTGTGAGCCTAAGTTACTGGTCATCACAATCACCGTGTTTTTGAAGTCGACCACGCGGCCTTGTGAGTCGGTCAAACGTCCATCGTCTAACACTTGTAGCAAGATATTAAACACATCAGGATGCGCTTTTTCGACCTCATCAAACAGTATCACGCTATAAGGCTTACGGCGTACCGCTTCGGTCAAGGTGCCGCCTTCTTCATAACCGACATAGCCTGGAGGCGCGCCCACTAAGCGGCTGACGCTGTGTTTCTCCATATACTCACTCATGTCGATACGGATGATGGCATCCTCACTATCAAACAAGAAGTTGGCCAGTGATTTGGTCAGCTCAGTTTTACCAACCCCCGTAGGCCCTAAAAATAAGAACGAACCCAATGGGCGGTTGGGATCAGACAACCCAGCTCGGCTACGGCGCACAGCGTTGGCGACTGCTTTGACCGCTTCATCTTGACCGATGACGCGCTCATGCAGCTTCTCTTCCATCGCCAGCATCTTGTCACGCTCGCCTTGCATCATTTTACTCACAGGAATACCTGTTGCTGCCGCTACGACTTCGGCAATTTCATTATCCGTGACTTTATTACGTAGTAGTTTTACACCACTACCTTCGCCTGTCTGCTCTTTTTGTTCTGCCAAGTCAGACTCAGTAATGCGGCGCTCAAGCTGCGGAATCGTCTCATACTGCAGCTTACTCATAGTCTCGTAGTCACCTTCGCGGCTGGCTTTGTCATAGGCGATACGCGCTTTATCCAGCTCGTCTTTTAGCTGCTGACTGCCTTTGACCAAGGCTTTTTCTGCTTGCCAAATCTCATTAAGGTCAGCGTACTCTTTTTCTAGCTCTTCAATTTGTGCATCAAGCACTTTACGCTCGGCTTGCGCACCAGCGTCTTCTTCATTTTTGAGCACTTCGCGCTGCATTTTCAACTGAATCAAGCGACTATCAAGCTTACCTAAGGCTTCAGGCTTGCTGTCCATCTCCATACGTAAACGACTGGCCGCTTCATCAATCAAGTCAATCGCTTTATCTGGCAGTTTGCGATCGGTAATATAACGATGGCTCATCCGCGCAGCAGCAATAATCGCGCTGTCTTGGATATCAACACCGTGATGCAGCTCATAACGCTCTTTTAGACCACGCAAAATCGCAATGGTGTCTTCGACCGTTGGCTCATCGACCAGTACCTTTTGAAAACGACGCTCAAGAGCCGCATCTTTTTCGATGTACTGGCGATACTCATCGAGAGTTGTCGCACCGACACAGTGTAGCTCACCACGCGCAAGCGCAGGCTTTAGCATATTACCGGCATCCATCGCACCATCGGCTTTACCAGCACCTACTAAAGTATGCAACTCATCGATAAATAAGATGACATTGCCTTCTTGCTTTGATAAATCGCTGAGTACCGCTTTGAGTCGCTCTTCAAACTCACCACGGAATTTTGCACCCGCAATCAATGAGCCCAAATCTAACGACAACACTTCTTTGCGGCGTAGTCCTTCTGGTACGTCACCATTGATGATTTTTTGTGCTAGGCCTTCGACGATGGCTGTCTTACCGACACCCGGTTCACCGATGAGCACGGGGTTGTTTTTGGTGCGGCGCGAGAGCACCTGAATGGTACGACGAATCTCTTCATCGCGACCAATCACAGGGTCAAGCTTACCAAGTTCCGCCTGTTCAGTTAAGTTAATCGTATATTTATTCAGCGCATCACGCTGATCTTCAGCATTTTGATTATTCACGGTTTCATCACCACGCAATTGTTCAATCACTGTTTTTAGTTTGCTCGCTGTTACGCCAGCACTCTCAAATATCTTTTTGGTTTCGCCTTGTTCAGCGAGTGCCAACATCACCCATTCAGTGGCGATAAAATCATCGCCTTCTTTTTGTGCTTGACGGTCTGCCAAGTTCAAAATTTTAACCGAATTTGGGTTTAAATTCACATCGCCGGTTGGCTCACTAATCGTTGCTTGATTGTCGAGCGCCTTTGCCACACCATTCTTTAGCGCGGGGATAGACGCGCCTGCTTGTTGGCAGATAGATAAATTAGACTCATCCTGTAGCAATACTGCAAGCAGATGCACAGGGTCAATACCTGTATGGTCACGTCCCAATGCTAGGCTCTGTGCTTCTTGAATGGCTGATTGTAGTTTCTGGGTAAATTTTTCGAACCTCATAATTGTATCCTTTTATAATTAGTATTATCAGTCAGTGGATGCAACATAAAATACCGAACGCGCAGCATTTAAAACATAGCGCTTATCGTTAGTTTTATCGTGTCTCAATCACCGTTAGTTGTTATATATATAGGGTATAACATACAAGATTTCAACCTACTTGTGCAAGTTGTCAATCAATATCTATGACTTATTAGTAAATACTGAAAAATAGTAAGATTTTATATAGGTAAAAACCTTACCCATAGCAATGATATTATCACAAACTATCAATAGGCACACTAAGAGAATATTTCAAGAGGATAAATAAAAAAAAACAACTAAAAGAGAGGCTTGCTCAACAATGAAAGGCAAGCAAGAGACAGCTATAGCAAAGATTTTAATGCGCTGTAACTGCTAGAAATGTACTACACGATAGCCAGCATTAACATAACGCTCATTCTACAATTTCTATCGATGTACCAACCTTAACTGCCGCCATAATCTCATCCATCTCATTATCAGTGACGGCAATGCAACCATCGGTCCAATCACGTTGTTGGTTAATCCACGCTAGATGACCGAAGCCGTTCATCTGCCCATGAATCATAATATCGCCACCAGGATGGACGCCGCGTGATCGTGCCCGAGCTTTGTCAGCAGCATTGGGGTAGCTTATATGAATGGAGCGATGGGCAATAGAGTTCTCATTCTTATAATCTAAGATGTACGCCCCCACGGGTGTACGCTCATCGCCTTGCTGCTGTTTATGACCAACCGGACTATCCCCTAGCGCAATACGATAGGACTTAATGACTTTATCACCACTCAACAGCTGCAAAATATGATCGGATTTATCGACAAAAACTTTATCGATAACCACCGTACTAGAAATAGGCTGACCATTATTGCCTGTACTTTTTGCATCGGAGGAGGCTGTTTTGACATACCCTATCGCACTGTTGCTCATAATGGTGGTCAGTCCCAGTCCTATCACAACGAACAATCGACGCGGCTTTTTGCTAAAATGTAGAGAAAAAAATGACATAGGCTTTAATAACTCCGTTTGGCGTTAAAGAGTGAAATGGCAACATACCACGCTATTAATTTACCAAAGCACCATGCCAGTTTTTGTGAAAATTTCATGGATAACATTAGGAACTTTTGAACATAAAAACTTCGTTAATACCATTACACCATACGAATCGCGCCATCTAAGCGAATGACTTCTCCATTGAGATAGGCATTATCAATGATATGCATGACCAACTTGGCAAACTCATTGGGATTGCCCAGACGCTTAGGATAAGGTACGCCTGCCTCTAGTTGTTCGCGCGCTTTTTCAGGGATAGTCTCCATCATCGGTGTGGCAAAGACGCCCGGCGCGATAGTCATGACGCGAATACCATGACGTGCCAGCTCACGTGCTAGCGGTAAAGTCAGACCGACGACACCAGCTTTTGACGATGAATAGCTTGCTTGCCCTACTTGCCCATCAAAAGCTGCGATAGAAGCCGTATTAATAATGACGCCATTATCAGCGTTCTTCTCTATGGGGCTGTCTGCGTTATTGGCATTTGCTACACGCTTTGCAATACTGGCTGCGACCAAACGCGCGACATTAAAAGAACCGACAAGATTAATATTGACGCCGCGACTAAAATTATCGAGATCTGCTGGGTTATTATCACGATCCAGCAGCTTTTGCACCACAGCGATGCCCGCACAGTTGATAGACCCTTGTAAGCCGCCAAATTCTTTTTCAGCCGTATCCACAGCCGCTTGCACCTCATCACCACTGGTCACATCACAGCGTGTAAAGCGAACGTTATCGCCTAGTTCCGCCACCAACGCTTGACCAGCTGATTCATTAAGATCTGCGATGACGACGTTACCGCCTTGCTTGACAATAGCACGAACCACTGCCTCTCCCAAACCTGATGCACCGCCTGTGACCAAAAAGCTCCGTTGTTCAATGTTCATAATTATTCCTTTTATTAATATTTTTATCAGTCATCGATTTTTATCTTAACCTGACGATATGAGTGCATTGCTTCATTAAGCCGTAGACAAACTGCGCAGCAAAAAGCGCTGAATTTTACCACTTGGGGTTTTTGGCAACTCTTTTACAAACTCAACTTCGCGCGGATAAGCGTGAGTTGATAGACGTCTGCGGACTAAGTCTTGAATCTCTTTGGCAATCTCGTCCGCACCTTCGATACCGTCTTTTAGCACCACATACGATTTAATGGTATGACCACGCACTTCGTCTGGCACTCCAACTGCCGCTGACTCTGCAACTGCCTCATGCTCGAGCACGGTATTCTCCACATCCGTAGGCCCTACGCGGTAACCTGCGGTGATAATAATGTCATCATCACGCCCTGAAAACCAATAGCTGCCATCACTGTGACGCTCAACCACGTCGCCTGTTAAATAGTAATCATCAGCGAAGGCGTCTTTTTCGTTCCAGCTATAACCACGGAAATAAAACGCGGGCGATTGACTGACCACTACGGCAAGCTGTCCTTGTTCACCATCAGCTAATATATTCATATCATCATCTAACACTACCAATGTGTGCCCCGGTAGCGCCATGCCCATCGAGCCAACTGGACATTCATGTGCTAATGCATGGTGCTCACAGCAAGTCATACCCGTTTCGGTCTGCCCGTACTGATCGCAGACTTTGCAGTTTAGATAAGTTTCCACCCAATTGACCACTTCGGTATTTAAGGTCTCGCCTGCTGAATTGGCACAGCGCAATGATAGTTTAGCCTCATTGTCATTACTATTATCATGGTGAGATTTTTCAAACACGCCACTCGATTTCATCATCCGAAACGCTGTAGGTGAGGACGCTAAATTACTAATCTTATGACGTACCATAAAGTCGCGGGTATTTTGTGCATCAAAGCCAGCTTCATTAAAATACGTTGTTACCCCTAATAACAAAGGTCCTGTAATCGCATAATAAAGACCGTATGCCCAGCCGGGATCAGCCATGTTCCAGTAATTATCATCCGCTCGCAAGTCAATCGCATAGCGCATGTAGAGATAAAACGCTGAGAGCGCACTTAGCGGCACACTAACGCCTTTTGATTTACCAACCGTACCCGAGGTAAACATTTGCAGGAAGGGAGCATCGGTATTTAATGAAACCGCGTCTACCGTTTGCGACTGCGTTGCGACCTTTTCAGCGTAGCTATCATCACCCCAGCTTTGCGCATCTACCTTGCTACCAACCAGCACCATTTTGGTTTGCTTCGCTAAGTCGTCAAACTTGCCACGATTGTCTTGATTGGTAAAAACCACTTTGGTATTGGATTTGTCCATTCGATACTTAATCGAATCATAGCCAAAGGCGGTAAATAACGGTTGATAAACCGCGCCGATCCGCCAAGTCGCGAGTACAATGGTGAGCAGCTCAGGAGTGCGAGGTAACATGGTTGCCACTTGGTCACCAACTTGTACGCCATAAGACAACAATAAATTGGCGACTTGTGCGCTTGCCTTATCAAGCTCAGCAAAGCTCATGCGCGTTACATTGCCCGATGTATCTTCGTGCACCAGTGCAATATTATCACCGCGATCATCACGCACATGACGACCACAACATGCCATATAAGCGTTCAAGCGATCGTCTAAATGCTCGCCAAATATCTCTGTTAATAGCGCGTTCATATCAAAATTATGATAGTAATCGCTGTAGCTCATTGGCGGGTGTGCAGTATGATTTGAAGCGGTATTTACGACTGATAGGTCTGTAGAAGAGGTGTTCATAAGCTAATCCTTTAGCAATAGCAGGTAACGGGCGAAATAAGAGCATTGTCAGCAGAAAAACGGGCATATCCTAGCAACTGTTTTTTCTGCTTGTTCGCACATATCAATGTGCATAGACTCTATTAGTAACGCATTTTAATATTTATTTCAATACATAACGTATCATTTTTATAATTCAATCACAAACTCTTGATGGAACTTTATTTCAAATCACTCAGCAGCCACTTAAAAATCCCAGCAGCGCCTTTTCTTCATAACTTTGATGCTGTTTAGTACGTCCACGGCGCGCTTGTTTATAAGATTCAAAGAACTGCCCCGCCAAAAAGCGCTCTATAATAATGGGATTAATATAAGATATTCGGCAGACAGCAGGGGTATTGCCCAGCTCATCAGCGACACTTTTTACCATAACAGTCACCAGTTGCTGACGTTCTTTGCTCTCAGGTTCACTGGATAAAATTGCTTTGCCAGACTTGGTTTGTAGCTCATCATAAAGGTAGCTTGCTGCCAGCACACTGGCCATCCAAGTACGAAAGTCCTTTGCGCTATATAAATTACCGCTATACATCTCACTGTCACGACCATGACCGCTAGTATGCGTGCGTAGATAGTCGTTGATATCGCTACTGTCGACGACTTGTTTATGACCCTTGTCATCCAAATATTTAAAAATCTGATAACCAGGTAACTCAGAACATGCCTGTACAATCTCAATCAAACGCTCATCTTGCAATTCAATATGATGCTCTTTGGCACTTTTTCCGACAAAGTCAAACGCCAGTCCGTTATCGGTTTCGCTCACGTGTTTACTGCGTAAAGTACTCAAACCATAGCTTTTATTGAGCTTGGCATAGCGGCTGTTACCGATACGAATCAATGTCGTTTCTAATAGTTTGACCACTGCTGATAAAACATTTTCACGGGATAATGATTTAGCTTTCAAATCTTTTTCGACTTGTGCACGTAGATTCGGCAATGCTCTAGCGAAGCCTATCATGGCATCGAACTTGGCTTGGTCACGTACGCGATCCCACTCAGGGTGATACAGATACTGTTTTCGTGCTTTGTCATCGCGCCCCGTCGATTGCAAGTGCCCTTTATCATCTTGGCATATCCAAACCTCCGACCACATCGGCGGTATCACTAGCGCATCAAAACGCTGTCGCAACGCTTTGTCTTTGACCGTTTTGCCTGTGGCATCCTTATAAGTAAACCCGCGCCCCCAACGCCTACGCGTAAACCCAAGCTCATCATCACTGACATAGCGCAGATTAGCAAGGCGAGCGAGTTTTTCATAATCATGGCGTATGTCTTGCGTGGTTGTTTGGTCATTTAGCGTCGCCATAATACATACTCGATTGATAAAATAGTTGTTTTAGCATAATGAATTGTGATGGTTTTTGCTGTTTATTTGCCACGAGCAAAGTGTAATTGATGTGTAAAAAAACACGCTTAAAAGGGTTCTAAATAATGAGATTATGAGCCATAATTTGATAACAATAACAATAACAATTTAATTTGAATAAAACACAATGAAAAATACTTCTATAAAGATAGCAGCATTATCTAAAGCCGATTACGAATTTTGGTTACCTTTGTGGCAAAACTATCTAAAATTTTATGAGACCAGTTTGCCATCAAGTACCACCCAAAACACGTGGCACAGTTTGCTCGATAGTAACGTGCCGATTTATGGTTTTGGTGCTTGGCAGGACGGCAAGTTAGTAGGTATAACCCATGTGGTGCTACATCCTAATACTTGGAATATCACTGAATGCTGTTATTTAGAAGATTTATATATCAATGAACAGGTACGCGGACAAGGCGTAGGACGAGTACTGATTGAAAAGGTATATGAGTTCGCTCGTAGTAAAAACTGCAACCGTGTATATTGGACGACACAAGAAGGCAACACCACGGCGCGCAAACTCTATGACGCAATCGCCACTCAAACAGACATGGTGCAATATCGTAAAAACTTATAATGGTTGTCCAATACTTTATGACTCAAATTTATCTCAAAATGCAACCATAAAAAAACGCCAAGCGTTAAACACTTGGCGTTAATCTGTTGACTACTACTCTAAAAATGCTTATTTACCATAAACACATAAATAAGCCGTTTCTACTGCCACTTTTACTTGAAACTTCTGATTGGCTTCAACGGTAAATTGCTCACCTGCATTAAAGGTTTGCCACTCATCACTTTCTGGCAATTTGACCGTCAATGCACCACTGACTACACTCATGGTTTCAAATTCGCTGGTACCAAACTCGTATTCACCAATCTCCATCACGCCAACTGTTGCAGGCTTAGTTGCCGTTTGAAAGGCAATAGAAGTGACTTTATTATCAAAATAACTGTTAACGCTTGGCATAATTTTCCTTAATTAAATATTAGTTACTATTTTATTTTACAATCCTGCTTTTAGACTCGCTTCAATAAACTGATCGAGGTCGCCATCGAGTACTGCACCAGTGTTAAAGGTTTCAACGCCAGTACGCAAGTCTTTGATACGCGAGTCATCAAGTACATAAGAGCGAATTTGACTGCCCCAGCCAACGTCTGACTTGCCATCCTCGACCGCTTGCTGAGATTCCATCCGTTTTTGCATCTCAAGCTCATAAAGCTTAGCGCGTAACAACTTCATCGCCGTCGCTTTGTTCCCATGCTGGCTACGCTCATTCTGACAAGTGACCACCACGCCACTTGGCTCGTGGGTGATACGTACCGCAGAATCGGTCGTGTTCACATGCTGACCACCCGCACCCGATGAGCGATAAGTATCAATACGCAAATCTGCTGGATTGATGTCAATCTCGATATTATCATCAATTTCAGGCGATACAAAAACGGCAGCAAACGAGGTATGACGACCGTTATTGCTATCAAATGGCGATTTACGGACTAAGCGATGCACGCCGATTTCGGTACGTAACCAACCAAAAGCATAATCCCCTTTAATCTCAATCGTTGCTGATTTAATACCAGCCACGCTACCAGAAGATACCTCAATGACCTCAACTTTGAAACCATGCGATTCCGCCCAGCGGGTATACATACGCAACAGCATCTCCGCCCAATCCTGCGCTTCGGTGCCGCCACTACCCGACTGGATATCTAAGTAGCAGTTATTAGGATCCATCTCACCGCTGAACATGCGACGGAATTCTAAATCAGCAACGCGTTTCTCCGCATTGTCGAGCTCTGCTTGCACATCCGCCAGCAAGGATTCATCCTCTGCTTCTACCGCCAGCTCCAGCATGGTAGACGCATCTTCCAATGTGCTCTCAAGCGACACCACAACATCGATGACGCCATCAAGCTGGCTTTTTTCTTTATTAATTTTAGTCGCACGCTCTGGATCATTCCATAGCTCGGGGTTTTCTAACTCTAAATTGACTTCTTCTAGGCGTTCTTGCTTACCATCGAAGTCAAAGATACCTCCGCAAGTCCTGCCCACGCTCTGATAAATCTTTGATTCGTTCTTGATACGGATTGATTTCCATAAGGTTTCCTGTCTTTTTAAATAAATATCTCACTGATATGGCGCTATTTTAAATGAGATTGACGATAAATAGTTGGCTAATTATGACTGGCTTTATATTAAATAACGTTAAACCGCCTAAATCGACCAATCCTCTACTGCCCAGCGATGCGACAATGCATGAGCATGTAGCGCATCGTCGGGTGACACGCAAATAGCCACATCCGCCCATTCGAGCAATGGAATGTCATTTTTGGAGTCTGAGTAGGCATAAGTTTTATCAAAATCCATACCCGCTGATTTTCGCTTATCTATCCATTTATTGAGATGGTAAATTTTACCTTCTTTAAAATTAGGCTTATCCGTTAATTTGCCGGTATAGCGCTCGTTTTTTATTTCAAGTGGCGTCGATAGCACATTGGCGTCTTCAATACCGAAACGCTTGGCAATGGCTGATACTACAAAGTTATTGGTGGCAGAAATAATCACCACTTCATGACCCTTCTCGACATGATGACAGAGCACCTCCATGGCTTTTGGGCGAATGTGCGGCTCGATTTCCGTCTTAATATAATCTTCGCGCAGCTCATGCAATCTATCCATCGGCAAGCTACTCAAAAACTGCGCCACAAATTCATTATATTCCGTCGCATCAAGCGTACCTTCGATATAGTCTTGGTAAAACTTTTGATTGGCCGTGCGGTATTGCGCTTCATCGACGAGGTCGTGTTTGATGATATACTCGCCCCATAAATAGTCACTATCGACGTCGAGCAAAGTATGATCTAAATCAAAAAGTGCCAGCTCTTTTGGAGAAAGTTGAGCTTGTGTTGCCTGCATAATGAGACCTTATTATTGTTTGTTGAAAGACAGAAATACAACTGGTTTTTAATAACCTTCGCTTTGGAGATAAATAATGATATGAAAAAATTTCTCAATAATTTTTCGTGAATACTACTGTTTACCAAACAAAATTATGGTAACTTTATTTATATAACTTGTGGTTAGGGCGTATCCTCAATCTGAACGAAAGCGCCTAAATGAGCTAAAAATAGTAATACGCCCTAGTATCTGTTTTGCTTACTTCATAATTAAAATAGAGAATCGCATGGAAGCGCCTGATGTCAAAAATGTTTTGCCAAGTAAAACGCGTCGCCCTGCCCGTTCGATCAAAGAAATCAGACAACGTCAGTTGGGTAAAAGCTATCAATCACCTTTCGACCGTATACTGTATGCGCTCTTAAATGGTGTGATGTACGGCGTTGGCGGTTTACTGATCGATCTTGCTATTGTGGTTATTCGCTCAATAGCTGGTATAGGTAATGGCGACGTTTTTTGGTTATTCACCCCATTTATGTTGGTCGTAGGCGCAATCATGGGTTTTATCGTTGGTAAAAATGCTGGCGCTGAAAGCGTCAATGCGCTCAACATCAACGAAACAACCAATCATAACGCTTACCTTAATGACTACTCTATACGCCACGATATTTTTCGTGGACTGATTATTGGTATTATCATTTTTGCCATTATTTGGCTAGTCATGATGCTCATGGCATAAATTGTTAGCATAAAAAGCCTCTATGTAAGGATGGTTTGCCTGATTCATATAAAAACAACAGATCAATATCAGACAATTCATGGATTCTTTATAAATTTCTGCTTAATCAGGCATGGCTACTTCTGTTAAGCCCGTTTTAAATTTTTGACAACGCTCCGCATAATGCATCGCTGATAATTTCAACATCGCTGCTTGCTCGTCCGTTAAGGTTTTGACCACCTTTGCAGGCGCACCCATGACGAGTGAGTTGTCTGGAATCTCTTTGCCTTCAGTGACCAACGCCTTAGCACCAATAATGCAATTTTTACCAATTTTGGCATTATTCAATACCACTGCACCGATACCAATCAAACTGTTATCACCGACTTCGCAGCCGTGCAGCATCGCTAAATGCCCAATGGTGACATAATCACCTATTTTGACCTCAATGCCTGCATCAGTATGAATGACGCTGTTTTCTTGCACATTACTATAATCGCCGATATGAATGCGTTCATTGTCACCGCGAATCACTGCCCCAAACCACACGTTAGCTTGATGACCCAAATAGACATCGCCTATCACTCGTGCTGAGTCTGCGACCCAACCATTAAAAGGTGCCGCAAATTCGGGTACCTTGTCTAAATATTGATAAATCATAACGGCTCCTTGTTATATATAGTAATGAAATAGGTCAATCATAAGAACCGGATATCTCGATTTGCTGTCCATTGTGGCAAAGCCAAAAGGGAAAATCCAGCGCTATTAATGGCTAATAATTAAAGGCATACTTTTCAATCTAAAAATCGGCTGGCTATCTGCGGACATATTGTATATAATGCGCAAAATCTGTGCCTAAGCGAGCGGACATGATGCAAGTTACCTATTCACTATCTAGTGGGTTTTGTAGTTTCCATCAATAATGTCTTCTCGCTTTTTTGTGGAAAAATTTTGGGTTTAGGTGTTTTTTAGTATCTATTAATAGCAATTTTTGCGATACAAAAAGCCGCGTTCAATCCAAAATTTCATCATGGAAATCATGGCACTCACTAATAACAGCGGAGGCAAACCTTGAATTCATCGGCAGAAATACAAGCAATTTTGGCATTAGCAGACGGTACGATTTTTCGCGGTGTGAGTATCGGCAGTCTCGGTCATCGTGTCGGTGAGGTGGTGTTTAATACAGCCATGACAGGGTACCAAGAAATCCTAACCGACCCAAGTTATGCGCGCCAGCTGGTCACCCTAACCTATCCGCACATTGGCAATACCGGTACCAATAGCGAGGACACTGAGTCTGGCAATGGTCATCAAGTATGGGCAGATGCTCTCATCATCCGTGATGCTACAATGGTCACATCAAACTTCCGTAACTCAGAATCATTAAGCGATTATTTATCACGTAACGATACCGTTGCAATCGCTGAGATTGATACCCGTCAATTGACTCGTCTACTACGTGATAAAGGCGCACAAAATGGCTGTATTATGACCGCCTCAGACGGCGAGACAATCAGCGCTGCTGACGAGCAACAAGCCATCAAATTGGCACAAGAGTTTGCTGGTATCGAAGGCATGGACTTGGCAAAAGAATGCTGTACTAAAGAGACGTTCGAATGGACAGCAGGTACGTGGGATTTATCAGATACCCTACTTAACCGTGATGCCATTGGCAGTCATGATAGCGGTACAGGCGGATTTTTCAAGCAGTTGGGTACGCATATCGATTCTAAATACAATGTCGTCGCTTATGATTTCGGTAGCAAAACTAATATCCTGCGTATGCTGGTTGACCGCGGCTGTCATGTAACCGTCGTTCCTGCACAAACGCCTATCGCAGATGTGCTGGCGATGAACCCAGATGGTATCTTTTTATCAAACGGTCCTGGCGACCCTGCAGCCTGCGACTATGCTATCGATGCCGTACGTCATATCATTGAAAAAACTGATGTGCCAACCTTTGGCATCTGTTTAGGTCATCAGCTGATCGGTCTAGCTAGCGGTGCAAACACCATTAAAATGAAAACCGGTCATCACGGCGCCAACCATCCAGTTCAAGATTTAGCGACTGGCACAGTTATGATTACCAGTCAAAATCATGGCTTTGCGGTTGATGAAGACACGCTGCCTGCTAACGTTAAATCTACCCATCGCTCACTATTTGACGGCACCAACCAAGGTATCGAGCTGACCAACAAGCCAGTCTTTAGCTTCCAAGGTCATCCAGAAGCCAGCCCCGGCCCGCATGATTGTGCGCCACTGTTTGATAAGTTTGCAGATATGATGGCAAAGGCTAAAGCTTAAGCAGTTAATCAGCTTTTAAGTATCAGTCATTAGCACACAGTAAGTATTCGTTATACAGCTTAGATCACCCATGATGGTTTAAGCTGAGCCACGCAAAATATCGTTTTATTAAAGTGGTGTTTTATTAAAATATAGCACTGTTCAAATACGATTTTAGCCGAATATAAATCAATTAAAATATCATACTAACGAAGGTAGCCCTAACTATGCCAAAACGTATCGACATAAAAAGCATTCTTATCATAGGCGCAGGTCCTATCGTCATCGGTCAAGCATGTGAGTTTGATTATTCGGGTGCACAGGCCTGTAAAGCGCTAAAAGAAGAAGGCTATCGCGTCATCTTGGTCAACTCAAACCCTGCGACCATCATGACTGACCCTACCATGGCGGACGCGACTTATATTGAGCCAATCACTTGGCAGACCGTTGAGCAAATCATTGCTAAAGAACGCCCTGACGCCATCTTGCCAACCATGGGTGGTCAGACGGCGCTAAACTGTGCCTTAGAATTAGACAAACACGGCGTCTTGACCAAGTACAACTGCGAATTGATTGGCGCGACCAAAGACTCAATCGAGATGGCAGAAGATCGCAACTTGTTCGATAAAGCCATGAAGCGTATCGGCCTTGAATGCCCGCGCGCTGAAACTGCTGAGACCATGGAAGAAGCCTTTGCCACCCAAGAAAAAATGGGCTATCCGTGTATCATTCGTCCGTCGTTCACCATGGGCGGTTCAGGCGGCGGTATCGCGTATAACCGCGATGAATTTATCGAGATTTGTGAGCGCGGCTTTGACTTATCACCAAACCATCAATTGCTCATCGATGAATCATTAATCGGTTGGAAAGAGTATGAGATGGAAGTGGTTCGTGACAAAAACGACAACTGCATTATCATTTGTGCGATTGAGAACTTTGATCCAATGGGTGTGCATACGGGCGACTCAATCACGGTTGCGCCAGCACAAACTTTGACCGACAAAGAATACCAAATCATGCGTAATGCCTCATTGGCAGTACTGCGTGAAATCGGCGTTGAAACAGGCGGCTCAAACGTTCAGTTCGGTATTAACCCTGATACTGGTCGTATGGTCGTCATCGAGATGAATCCACGTGTGTCACGCTCATCAGCATTGGCGTCAAAAGCCACTGGCTTCCCGATTGCCAAAATCGCGGCAAAACTAGCGATTGGTTATACGCTTGATGAATTGCAAAATGACATCACTGGTGGCAAAACGCCAGCCAGCTTTGAGCCTGCGCTTGATTATGTGGTCACAAAAATTCCACGTTTTAACTTTGAAAAATTCCCACAAGCCGATAGTGTGTTATCTACACAAATGAAATCGGTTGGTGAAGTCATGGCGATTGGTCGTAACTTCCAAGAATCGATGCAAAAAGCCTTACGCGGTATGGAAACTGGCAATGATGGTTTTGATGAGCAAATTGACTTTGCTGCTATCAAAGACGGTAATCTGAGCATTGAAAAGGCACGTAGCGAAATCACCAATCGCTTAACCATTCCAACGCCTGAACGTATTTATTATATTGCGGATGCTTTCCGTATCGATATGAGCGTCGACGAAGTATTCAACTTAACCAAAATCGATCCATGGTTCTTGGTACAAATCGAAGATATCGTGAAAACTGAAGCAACGGTGAAAGCATTGGGTTTTGGTGGTTTAACTGAGAAGAACCTACGCAGCTTTAAACGTAAAGGTTTATCAGATTTGCGTTTAGCAAAACTCCTTGGTGTCTCACAAAAGCAACTACGTAAAAAGCGTTGGGACTTAAACGTCTATCCAGTCTATAAGCGCGTCGATACCTGCGCGGCAGAATTTGCCACCAGCACCGCCTATATGTACTCAACCTACGATAGCGAATGTGAAGCCAACCCAACGAATAACAAGAAAATCATGGTTATCGGTGGCGGTCCTAACCGTATCGGTCAAGGTATCGAGTTTGACTATTGCTGTGTACACGCAGCCCTTGCTATGCGCGAAGACGGCTACGAGACCATCATGGTCAACTGTAACCCTGAAACGGTTTCAACCGATTATGACACTTCTGACCGTCTGTATTTTGAACCAATCACATTAGAGGACGTGTTAGAAATCGTCCGTATCGAAAATCCTGATGGTGTGATTGTGCAGTTTGGTGGTCAAACACCATTGAAACTGGCGCGCGCCCTTGAAGCTGCTGGCGTCAAAATCATCGGTACTAGCCCTGATGCAATTGACCGCGCAGAAGACCGCGAACGCTTCCAACATATGATTCAACAGCTGAATCTTATCCAACCAACCAACGCCTTAGCGACGAGCTTAGAAGATGGTTTGGTCAAGGCAAAAGACGTTGGCTATCCGCTGGTAGTACGCCCATCTTACGTATTAGGTGGTCGTGCGATGGAAATCGTCTATAACGAAGACGAGCTAAGACACTACTTGCGTACGGCGGTTCAAGCGTCAAACGAAGCGCCTGTCCTACTAGATCGCTTCTTAGACGATGCGATCGAAGTCGATGTCGACTGCGTTAGCGATGGTACTGACGTCGTGATTGGCGGTATCATGCAGCATATCGAACAAGCTGGCGTGCACTCTGGTGACTCCGCGTGTTCATTGCCACCTTACTCATTGTCTGATGAGCTGTGCGATGTGATGCGCGCGCAAACGGTCGCCATGGCAAAAGAGCTTGGTGTTGTAGGTTTAATGAACGTCCAGTTTGCCGTAAAAGGTGAAACGATTTATATCTTAGAAGTGAACCCTCGCGCTGCCCGTACCGTGCCGTTTGTCTCTAAATGTATTGGTACTTCTTTAGCGCAAATCGCGGCGCGCTGTATGGCTGGCACCTCATTGAAAGACCAAGGCTTTACCACTGAAATCGTTCCAGCATTTTTCGCGGTCAAAGAAGCGGTATTCCCGTTTGCAAAATTCCCTGGAGTTGATCCAATCTTGAGCCCTGAGATGAAATCAACCGGTGAAGTGATGGGCGTCGGTAAAACCTTTGGCGAAGCATTTTATAAAGCCATTATCGGTAGTAATGAGCGTCTGCCAGGTCTACCGACCGAAGGCGAAACCAAAACTGTCTTTATCTCAGTACGTGATAGTGACAAAGCACAAATCGCCCCTATCGCTCGCCAGCTTGTCGACTTTGGTTTTAACATTGTATCAACCACTGGTACGCAAAAAATATTGAGCGACGCCGGTATTGAGTGCAAGCAAATCAATAAAGTTACCGAAGGTCGCCCGCACATCGTCGATGCCTTGAAAAATGGTAAAATCGACCTTATTATCAATACCACTGAAGGCAAACAGGCACAAGAGGATTCATTCTCTATCCGACGTAGTGCCCTGCAAGGTAAAGTATTTTATGTGACAACCTTAGGCGCGGCAGACGCGGTTTGTAAATCTTATGCCATTGACCTACCGTTTGAGGTCTATAAGCTACAAGATTTGCACGAACAAGCAAAGACTATTGCTTAGCTCTATTGACTTAGCAGCTTAATTTCAGTAGATTAAGCATAACGGCAACGCTCGTTTAACAGCGGATGCAAAACTTGTTATCGATTTTTATATAACAGTAGTGCTTTAAAAAACGTACGGCTTAAAAAAGCAGTACTTTAAAAAAATAAAGTTTTAAAAAGATAGACCTAAAAAGCATAGTGGCTAAACTGCGACTATGCTTTTTATTACGTAAGGTTAAAGTGTCTTGTTTGTCAGTGTATCCATGCTCACAGATAAGCGCGTGTTTGGTTGTTACGCAGTCTAAACCTCATTCTTTTTATATCTTCACATACTCATTGCAACAACACTGACACCATCTCACTATTCACTAAAGAGTAGGAGATGGTGTGGTGTTATTGGTTTAAGGAAAAAACATGCAACGTTATCCCATGACTCCGCAAGGACATGCGGCTCTAGAAGCCGAATTAAAACAGTTAAAAAGTATCGACCGTCCACGCATCACTGCTTCTATCGCTGAAGCCCGTGAACATGGCGATTTAAAAGAAAATGCTGAATATCATGCTGCTCGCGAACAGCAAGGTTTTTGTGAAGCGCGTATCCGTGATATCGAAGCCAAACTTGGCGGCGCGCAAGTGATTGATCCTGCAACATTACCAAAAGATGGTCGTGTGATATTCGGCGTGAGCGTCGTTATCGAAAACATGGACACCGGAGAAGAAAAACAATACAAAATCGTTGGTGATGACGAAGCAGACTTTAAAGCGGGTAAAATCTCAGTCAATTCACCGATCGCACGTGGTTTGATTGGTAAGTCTGAAGGCGATGAAGCGCGTATTGAAACGCCAAAAGGCGTGGTCGAATACGAAATCATGAAAGTTATTTACGATTAATTTTTCTTATTTGAGAAATATCTGAATAGAAAGCCTTTGATAGCAATTCTTTGATAAATAAAAAGCTTTTGATGACAGCAGTATTTTAACGCGAATCAGCTGGCAATTCGCCTAGCAAATGAGCGTAGAAAGCAGTACACAACCTCATTATGAATAGAGCAGAAGTTACACAACGCTGCTTTTTTAGTCTGTTTGTTTTAGCGCATAATTGTTCGAGTATAGATGCTGAGCCTTGTGCCTATTACAAGTGTCTCATTATAAGCATTAGACATAAGTGCTTAGCAACTGACTAAAATAATGATGGAGAGATAGCGAACGTTGGCTATCATTAGTATCTTTACCCTCGTTATTTGACATGGTTTACATGCTCATTTGACGGGGGTTTTTCTTTTCTAGGTGTTGTTTTCTAAGCGTTATTTTTTACGCTTTGCTTTCTGCTACTACATTAGCGGCTTTATTTACTGTTATTTTAAAGGAATCTATTATGACCATACACATCGATATGCCAGCGTTACTGACTATAAATAAGAAGGCGTTTACCCAGCACAGCCTCGTCAAAAAAAGCGTGATAAGCACTGCTATTCCAACAATTTTAGCAGGCGCTTTATTGACGGTATCTACCGCACATGCTGCGCCTGAAATCGCCATCACTTCGTCTGCTGGTAATAGTACTACCGTCGTTGAGCAGTATTCTGACGGTAAAACCGCGACCATTACAGCAACACCGCACGGCATCACTATGCAAGACGGCATGCCTTATGCTGTGACTCAAGTAACTAACGTTCCACGCTATACGGTTCGCCAAGTAGCCAGTAGTGGTGCGAGCAATACGGTCGTCACCCAAGGCAGCACCACGGTTACGAGCGTACCTGTGACTAACCAGATGACCGATCAAACAAGCAAAGTTGATGTCATAGCTGTGCCGACGACTAGCGTGACGCAAGTATTGCCTGTGACGACGGCTACCCAATTGCCAGTCATCAATACACCAACGACCACCGTAGTAACGAGCCAACCTGCAACGACGCAAATTGTATCTACGTCTTTAGATGCTCTGCAACTGACCCCGACCTTTAGTACGCCTGACGTGGTGAATGCACAAACCAAAGTGATGAAAATATTAAAAAACAAAGATGGTCGCGAAGTGGCTGTACCTGCGAACCATATCGCACCTGGCGACATCATCGAATACCACACCACTTATACCAATACCACGGCACAACCCGTCACTGACATCAATGCCATGGTGTCACTGCCAAATGGCGTGCAATTGGTATCATTGAATAGCCCACTACCAACGCTTGCGACAACAGGCGGCGACAGTTATCAGGCTATCCAACAAGTTGGCAATACTGTAGTCATCACAGAAAACTATTCTGGACTAAAATGGAACTTGGTAGATCTTCCTGCTAACGCACCGCAAACGGTTGTTATACGTGCGAAAGTTCAGTGAAAATTAGATTTTAAAGTTTAGATTTGAAAATATTGTTATTTAATAAATCTTAAAATTAATAAAAGGTCTTGCCGGCTAATTTCCTAGTCAGCAAGACCTTTTTGATGAGTGTACTTTATTCCTTAACAACCAACCTTTTGCTATAGTGCTATTAACTCAAAACAAATATCCGGTCATTATTTCCATGTATAAATTTACTCCTCTCTCTACATTGGTTTTTATTATTTACGGTTGTATTTTGAGTTCTATATCTTGGGCTGAAGCTGCCGAATCAAAACTTGACGCTAGCTTTTATATGTCGAAAATTTGTACTGCCTATATGAGTAAAGACGGTCATGAGTATTGCGATGATGGTTATATCATTAAAAGCGAAACGTTAAATAATGGTGAAGTAATAGAAACCGTGCTTATGAATGGAATAGGTCATTACGGCTGGAACCATACTTCGCTCAAAAAAATCGATAAAGATACTTATCATGTCTATATCGGCTGTGGCAACCCGTGCGGTGCTAATATGCTATTTGGTCGTGGCGGCAAGGAGCAATACTTTGGCCGTTATTTCACCTTTGACCTAAACAGTCGGTGTAGCATTGGATATAATAATGATAAACAATTATGGACGGCTAGCCGATTTTTTTCAGATAAAGAAATCGATTTTCCTTCGACCTATGACCCTGACGCTTTTGCAGCTTACCCCAAGTACAACGTCGAGTTTGATAAAAAAGGACGTCTCATTGTCAAAGAATACTTCTCAGAAGAAGTAATTCAAACATTGCCTAATCCCTGCTCTCATAATTAAAAAAATTTCATAAATAGCACGACAACAGTTGTCGCATGAAATCAATATTTCTTCAATAATTACAGTGACTTACAAACCTATTTGCTAAAATAATAGCCTATAAATGAATTGGTAATCTCCTATTATGGCCACCATCAATTATGAACGACTACAAGGCAAGCTTAATATTTTAGCGGATGCTGCTAAATATGATGTTTCTTGCTCATCCTCCGCTGGTACGCGCAAAAACCAAGGCGGTGGTCTGGGCGATGCTTCTGCAACTGGTATTTGTCACAGCTACACTGAAGATGGTCGCTGCGTCAGCTTGTTAAAAATCCTCTTAACCAATCATTGTATTTACGACTGCGCTTATTGCACCTCACGTAAAAGCAATGACACCCCGCGCGCTGCTTTTAGCGTCGAGGAGGTGGTTGATTTAACCATGCAGTTTTATCGCCGTAACTATATCGAAGGGCTGTTTCTTAGCTCAGGTATTTTTAAAAGTGGCGATTATACGATGGAGCGACTGGTTGAGGTCGCTAAGATACTACGTACCCGTGAGCGTTTTAATGGCTATATCCATTTAAAGACCATTCCGGGTGCATCAAAAGAATTGCTGTTAGAAGCTGGTCTTTATGCTGATCGTCTCAGCGTTAATATTGAGATTCCGACCAAATCAGGTCTAGCACTGCTCGCCCCAGAAAAATCACATGATGAATTAAAAGCACCGATGGAAACGGTTAAAACTGAAATTATTACGATCAAAGAGAGCCGTAAAACCCATAAGAAAGCACCGAAATTTGTGCCAGCAGGTCAAACCAGTCAGATGATTGTTGGCGCGAGTAACGAGACTGACTTGCAAGTTATTCAGTTATCGAGTCATTTTTATAAACAGTACGATCTTAAGCGTGTCTACTATTCTGGCTATGTACCGATGTTGTCCGACAGTCGCCTGCCAGCTATTGGAACGCCAGTGCCGATGATACGTGAAAACCGTCTGTATCAAGCGGATTGGCTGATGCGTTTTTATGGTTTTGGCGCGCATGAAATCGTTGAACCTGATTCGCCATTTTTAGATTTGGACTGCGATCCAAAGCTGGCGTGGGCAATCCGCCATCGCGAGCATTTTCCGGTCAATATTCAAACCGCAAGCTATGAGATGATTGTGCGTATACCCGGTATCGGCACCAAAACGGCTAAAAAAATAGTGAAAGCACGCAAATTTAATCAACTGACACTTTATCATTTGAAGAAAATGGGCGCAGCGGTCAATCGTGCTAAGTACTTTATCGCGACGACGGGTAAGAACGAACATTTAGCGCATTTAACCCGTGATAACTTCCGCCAATATGTATTGGCACAGACGCAGACAAAGTATAAAGACCAGCGTAATGGGCAAATGGCTTTGTTTTAAGCATCAAGATTATTGATAAAGTGAGCCACCACTATTAGAGCATCTTGAGATAGCAAATTAGGATAAATAATGTTGCAGTCATTGTCAGAAATCGCTGAAACCCAAACTTATCATCTGGGTCAATTAACACCCAGCATCGTGCTTTATGAGCCAAGTTTTGAGGGTTGGCTGAGTGCGGTATTCTATGTCTATGCCAATAAACTGCAAAACGATGATTCTCTACAGTTAATCGCTCAAGATTGCTATGTACCTTCATTAATCGCACAAGCGACTAGCGTTACTACTGATGAAGACAATGCAGAACGCGTACTGACCAAGCTTCATAAGTTATTGGGTCGTTCAGGTATGCGCAATATTCTCTGGGGATTTTTATCCGAAAAAGACAATATCGGTACGACTCTATTTCAAGTGGTCAAATATGCCATCGATTATCCTAGCCGCCATATTATGGAGGATTTGGGTAATCTCAATGTCTTAGAGCTGGTGCAAACGGTCAAATCGGTCGGTCGTGAGAAACATCGTATGGAAGCCTTTGTACGTTTTGAGCATACCACTGACGATATCTATTTTGCGCGAGTGGACCCTGATTTTAATGTATTGCCTTTGATTGGCGAGCATTTTCGTCAGCGGTACCAAGACCAACACTGGGCGATTTATGATTTATCCCGTGGTTATGGCATTTATTATGACAAGAGCCAAAGCACACCGTCGCGCCCTGCCACACTACAAACCATTACTGATTTAGATGATGCCGTGCTGCGTAACCCTGCCAGCATTCATAGCGAGGATGAGCAGCGCTATCAAAAATTTTGGCAAGGTTACTTTATCAACGTCAATATCAAAGAGCGTAAAAACCCACGTTTGCATAAGCAATACTTGCCGCAGCGCTATTGGAAATATTTAAGCGAAAAGCAAGTACTGCCCAATGCTGAGCATTTACAGAAACGTCGTTAATGACTTTTATCCTTCGATTCAAGCCTTTATGCGTCTCTCTCTTAGAAACTCGACTATATAACCTTATCTTTTTATCTTGATGGTTGAGTTTTGGCGGCTTTTAACTGACAATAGCCACTTGTTATTATGAACTGGTCACCAATGCCATTATGAAAGTTATGCGCCTATTATCGTCTTTAAAGCATGATGAATCCGAGCGCGGTATTTTTCATCTTGGACGCGCATTGGTCAAAAATGGCCATACCTCCATCATCGTCTCTAGCGCCGATGAAGATAATGATCTGGTCAAACGCCTAAAGCGTGATGGAAATAACTATCATCAGCTGCATATGAATAAAAAGTCTTGGCTGTCGTTACTACAAGTCACGGCGCTGCGGCGTTTAATTGAAGAGTACGATCCTGACGTGATCCATGTGCACTCACGCACACCTGCATGGATACTGCATTTGGCATTGCGCCGCGCCCGTGTCAAACGGATACCAAAGCTAGTGTCAACCATGTATGGTTTTTATCCGATCAATAAATACTCTCAAGCCCTACTCGATGTCGATACCATCATTACCGTCTCCGATAGTGTGACCAATTATCTAAAAAAAGGCCTGCGCCAAGAAGATGCCGACCCCAAAGTCATCAAACGCATCTACCGTGGTATCGATACGCGCCGCTATCCTTATCGTCATAATCCGTCTGTTTATTGGTTACGGCATACTTTTGCTGAGTATCCTGAGCTTGAGCATAAAAAGTGGCTGGTATTTCCAACTATTATTGGTAACGAATATGGTCAGGAATGGCTGATTGATATTTTGGGCAACTTGCAAGAGCAGTTCCCTAACATCCACATCATTATCATGGATGATGATTATAGAGATGGTGACGTCGCGCACGAAGATTTCCGCCAACGTACCAACACACTGGGGTTGGCTGATCGCATTACTTATGTAGGTAGCAAACGTAATGACATGCGTGAATGGCTCTCAGCCGCCAATATCGTGATGGCGCTTGCGAATGAACCTGAATCAATCGGCATCAACGCCTTACAAGCGATTCATTTAGGTACGCCCGTTATTGGGTGGGATCAGGCCGCATTTAGTGAGATTTTACAACCGCTATATCCTCAAGGGCTGGTCAAAAAATACAATGCCAATGCGCTATGTAAAGCCGTGAGAAATCAATTAGAAAGCATCACACGCCCTGAAATGACCAATAAATTCACCATGCGTGAGATGATTGAAGAAACCCTCGCTGTCTATCAAGGTTTATACGACGACTCGCTCGCAGAGGAACAAGCTGCAAGCGATGCCGCTGCTGTCAAAAGAATTAACAAGACGCTAAAAAAATCCTCTAAACCCACTAGTAAGAAGCCTGAGTCTGCTTATGTCGCGCTTGTACCAGCCGATAAACAAACCAAAGTAAAGCTTATCAAAGAAAAACCTAAAGCGATGAGTCCCTCAAATCCGCTTACTGGCTCAGAAACGCTTCAAGATCATAAAGACCCGTAAGCCTACTACTTTATTACTTAGGCTAATATCTAACAGCTTGCTAGGGCGTGTTTTCACAATGACTTATTTCATACAAAAAAACGCGGCTTCTATTTTTAGAAGCCGCGCGGGAAATCACCATGGCTATTTAAACATCAACTTAAATGGCTATTAAAATGCTTACCTAATAAGTCGTCGGGGTGTGCGCACTAACAATGCGAGTCACGCCATCAGTAGGGTTGATAAAAGTATGCGGGCGAATGGTATCAATCACGTAGCTATCCCCTTGGTTTAAGAGATACGTCGTCTCATCGATACGGATAAGAATCTTGCCTTCAATAACGGTGCCAATCTCTTCACCTTCGTGGGCGATTTTTTCTTCCGTTGAGCTGTTCGGTTGATACACCTCTATCAAAAAACCCAAATTCTTGGTAGTACTACAATTATATACCTGTCTTAGCGACACTCTGCTACTCGGTTCGCTCAGCTCCAACAAATCCTTTGGCGTTACCACGACTCTCGCCTTTGGCTCCTTCCATTCATCACTAAAAAACGTGGTCAAATCAGAACCCAATACTGCCAAAATTGCCTTTAGTGTATTCACTGCTGGGCTGACTTTATTGCGTTCAATGGAGCTAATAGAAGTATTGGTTAATCCCGACAATTTCGCAAGCTTACGTTGCGAGTAGCCTTTTGCGAGACGCAGCTGATTGATCTTTTTACCTATATCCTCTTCTGGCGACTCGTCATTTTCGGCTGACATCGCTGTCTCAGAGTCTGTCAGCTCATCTTCATCATCACCACTGATGTCGTCATCTGTATCGATATCAGCCGCTTTATCGCTGGCAACATCAGCGTCAATGCTGTTATTAATATCAATGTCAGTGCTGGCATTGTCTACATTGCCTTCAGTAGTGCTATTCAGTTTGGGGTTTGCTGGCATAGTGAATGAATTCCGTGAATAGAAATTTGGACAAGTCGTCTTGTGCATAATTTAACTCAGGATGCCATTGTACACCAATCATAAATGGATGTTGCAACAAGCTGATGGCTTCGACCAAACCATCAGGCGCTAGAGCCTCAACCAATAAACGCGCGCCTACTTTATGGATTGCTTGTTTATGTAGCGAGTTAACGTGCCATTTTTCACCAAAGGCGGCAAGCCTGCCATTTGCTTGAATAATCACGTCATGAACTGGCTGATACTGCACTTCAAGTGGCTGAGTATTGTCCTCTAAATGTGGCTCATAAAACCCCTCTACTTCCCGCCAATCAGGATATAGCGTGCCACCAAAATGCACATTCATCTCTTGCAAACCTCGGCAAACCGCCAATAGCGGAGTGCCAGTCTTGTCTGCATAATCCAACAATTTAAAGCTAAGCTCATCACGACCCAAGTCTTGTTTCGCTTCGATATGCGTCGCGCCATAGCGCGTTGGTGCCACGTTACTATAACTGCCCGTTAACAAAATCCCATCTGCGATATTCAGTAGCGCCTCAAAGTTTTCGCTATCGGCAGCAGTGTTTGGCAGCATTATGGGATTGCCACCATAAAAATTCACGGCATCGATATATTTTTGATACACCGCTTGTGCTGGCTGCCCATCAACGATCTTATGACAAGAAACAATAGCAATGATAGGTCTAGAATTTTTCATACCGTCTTCCCTAGTTATAACAAATAGACCTCATCGTCTATATTGCTCAATCCTTTATTTAGCTAAAATCTAACACAGCATCTCATAAAATGTAAACTATAAATTTCAATATTGCCGATATTAATAATAAAATTGGAAAAATGCATTAATTTAAGATAATTTTAAATAAAAATTGACAACTATATTTTTCACACATATATTGGAAGTCATCAGCGAGACATTAAACAAGGGTTGACGTTTATATCTCGATGTTAAGGGCTAAGAACAGCGAAATCTAAAGAATTCATATTATGAATAAAATCGGTTTTGAGAAACCTAAAGACTGTTTAAATAAGAGGTAATCAATCGCTGTTTTACCAAGCATTGGTCAGAAATATCATTAAAAAACGGTGCGCCAGCAGTATCCGTATTGACAATAATCCCAGTAATTCTAAAAATTCATAGGAAGAATAGACATGACGACAACCAATGGAATGGTCGAATCTGCAAACAACACCGAATACGTTTATGTTGCGGCAGGTGATATTAATGGCTTACTTCGTGGTAAGCGCATCCCTTTCAATCAAATGGAAAAAGCAGAAAACGGTGCGATACGATTGCCTTTATCTATCTTAGGCGTTGATATTTGGGGTGCTGATGTCATCGAGTCTTCTCAATGTAATGGCGATATAGATGCCATTGCCCGTCCTACTGGTCGTGCCGCCTATCCACTTCTCAATACCAGTGCGCCTTCATCGCTATTGCCCGTTTGGCTTTATACAGAAAATAACGAACCTTATTACGGTGATGCCAGACACGTTTTGGATTACATTAGCAAAAAATTCAAAGCGCTTGGTTTGACTCCAGTGATGGCCACTGAGCTAGAATTTTATTTGGTTGACTATACTGAAGGCGAAACGCCAAGACCACCTATCCGCCCCAAAAGCGGGCTAAGACTGAATAAAACCTCAATTTTGAGTATCAATGATCTATTACAATTCGATGAATTTTTAGACGAAGTTTATGCACAGTGCAAAAAGCTCGATATCCCAGCAGATGCCGCTTTGGCAGAGAATGGCTGTGGTCAGTTTGAGATTAATTTATTACACGTAGACGATCCACTAAAAGCCGCTGACGATGCGATTTTGTTCAAACAGGTCGTCAAAGCCGTCGCTGCTCGCCGTAAACTCACTGCGACATTCATGGCAAAACCTTTTGGTCTGCAGTCGGGGAATGGTTTTCATGTGCATTGCAGCTTATTAGATAAAGACGGCAATAATGTCTTTGATGATGGGTCAGATGAAGGCTCAGATATCTTGCGCCATGCAGTCGCCGGATTGTTAAAGACCATGTCAGATTGCACGTTGTTATTTGCCCCACATGTGAATTCTTATCGCCGCTTTACACCCGGTACACTAGCGCCAAACAATGTGTCATGGGGTTATGAAAACCGCACGGCGGCAGTACGTATCCCTGGTGGTGACTCAAAAGCGCGCCGTATTGAGCACCGTGTCTCTGGGGCAGATGCCAATCCTTATCTGGTCTGTAGTGCGGTACTGGCAGGTATGCTGTATGGCATCGAAAACAAGCTAGAAGCGCCAGAACCTATCAATAGCATTACTTATGACGAAGCCGAACTTAAGACCTTGCCACTAGACTGGCTGTCCGCCATCCGCAAATTTGAAAGCAGTGATGTGATTGATTCGCTGTTCCCAAGCGAGATGATTGAGCTGTTGATCGCCGTCAAAAAGCAAGAAGCCAAACGCTTTGCTCAGCAAGTGACCAACCTTGAATACCTCACCTATTTACAGGATGTTTGATATGTCAGATAGCAACTCAAGTAGCAATTTAAACGGCAATGCAGCAACGAACCAAAACCTATCCTCGAATAATACGCGCAATATCCCGCATTATTCAGACAAAGGGCAATATCCTGATAGCTATTATGCAGCAAGTCGTAATCCTAAGCCGGATAGACCAACGCTAAAGAATGACATCCAAGTGGAAATATGTGTGGTTGGCGGCGGCTACAGCGGTTTATCAACTGCCCTGCATCTCATTGAAACCGATCATGAAGTCGTGGTTTTAGAAGGCGCGCAAATTGGTTGGGGCGCATCAGGGCGTAATGGCGGTCAAATCGTCAATGGTCTAAATGCCAGCCTACAAAAAATCAAAAAGTCTTATGGTCAAGAAAATGCAGACTTCGTCGGTCAGCTCGTCACCCGCGGTGGCAAAATCATTCGTCGTTTTGTTAGAGACTACGATATCAGCTGTGATCTCAAAGAAAAAAACATCTTTGCGGCATTAAATAATGGACAGCTAAAAGACTTGCAAGAAACGCATGCACTGTGGGAGAGCCATGGTATGCATGATCGAGAAATGCTCGATAAGCGCGGTATCCAAGAGCATATAAAATCAGATGCCTATGTGGGCGGAGTCATCGATCATTCCGGTGGACACTTCCACCCATTGAATCTTGCCCTAGGTGAAGCAGCGGCCATTGAGCAAGGCGGCGGCACCATTTATGAAAACACCTTAGTGGTTGATATTGAGTATGCTGACGATGCTATCAAAGTCATCACCGAGTTTGGCACCGTGACTTGTAAGCAAGCGGTGCTATGCGGCAATGCCTATCTCAATAAAGTTATCCCTAAACTGACTGACCGTGTTATGCCTGTATCGACGCAAATTATCGCCACCGAGCCGCTGGGTGATTTAGCAGACCAGTTACTGCCAACCGATGTTTGTGTCGAAGATGTCCGCTACATTTTGGATTACTATCGCCTCTCAGCAGACAAGCGCATGTTATTCGGCGGTGGTACAGTCTACGGTGGTCAAGACCCCGCCGACATCACAGCTAAAATTAGACCAAATATGACGAAAATTTTTCCAGAGTTACGTGACGTCAAAATCGACTATGCGTGGAGTGGGAACTTTGCGTTGTCTTTTTCTCGCGTACCACAAATGGGCAAACTACATGAGCGAGTATATTTCGCCCATGGGTATAGTGGTCATGGCGTGACAGGCTCGCATCTATTTGGACAAATATTAGCCGATGCCATTAATGGTAAAACCAAAGAGTTCGATGCTTTTGCACAAATTCCTTGGATTCCGTTCCCAGGTGGTCGAGCGCTGCGAGTCCCTTACTCTGTCATGGGCTCATGGTGGTATGCGCTAAAAGATACCACTGGCATGTAAACGTATAAAAGCTTTGAATAATAAATATTGAATAAGGTGTTTTTATTTTAAAAGCGGTCGTTACAGTGACCTATCATAGCAACGGATTGTTGTGATAGGGCGCGATAGACAATTGATTCGCTACTGTCTGTCGCGCGTCAACCATAGAATAGAGCTTGTTTAAAAAATAATGAGGTTTTACAGGGAGCGTAAATATGAACATGAAGCTCAATGATGCTGTCGAAGGACAGTATCATAATAAGCGAGTATTTCTCACCGTCATAGTAGCCGTCGTCATCTATCTGGCTTTTGCTTGGCTATCTACCAGCCGTGCCCCAGACCAATCTTGGGGCGCCTTATCTTTACTACCAACATTACTAGTATTAGTCACTGCCATTGTCTCTAGGCGACCATTCGAATCCATGATCGCAGGCTGTGTCGCTGGCCTTGTGATGCTCAATCCTTTTGATTTGGTCTCCCCTTTTGCAGACAACATGTCGATGGTGCTAGGTAATGAGACCATTATTTGGATTGTTCTCGTCTGTGGTCTGATGGGCGGTCTCATTCAGCTGCTTGAGATCAGTGGGTGTCTAGATGGCTTTAGTGAATGGCTACAAAAAATCATTAAGTCGCGCCGTCAGTCATTATTGGCCACCTTTGCTTTGGGCGTGGTGGTTTTCATTGATGATTATTTAAACTGTCTAGCCGTATCAACCTCCGTCAAAAAACTCACTGACGTCTATAACGTCTCTCGTGAGAAGCTTGCTTATATCGTCGATTCAACTGCCGCACCGATGTGTATTATCGTGCCTATTTCTACTTGGGCGGTCTACTTTGCCGGTCTTTTAGAAGAAAACGGCGTGGCTGGCGATGGTGAAGGTATTGGGCTTTATATCAGCGCGATTCCTTATATGGCATATGCTTGGTTTGCACTTTTGATTGTATTCTTGGTCGCCTATGGCATTTTGGGTGACTGGGGACCGATGAAAAAAGCCGAGGCACGCGCCAAAGCGGGTAATCCTGTTCCTGAAGCATTTGTCGAAGAGCAACTGATCTCAAACGTCCAAGCCAAGCGTAAGCTATCGTTCAAAGCCAATATCGCAAACTTTGCTTTCCCAATGATTTTGTTAATTGTCTCGACGGTCTACTTCGAAATCGATCTCTTACGCGGTGCATTATTGACCTGTTTTGTGACCGTCGTTGTCTATTGGATGCAAGGCATTTTAAGTTTTGAGACGCAAGTTGAAGCCATCTTTAAAGGCTTTAAAGTCATGCTTTATCCGCTCTCAACCGTCATCGGCGGTTTTTTCTTAAAAGCCATTAATGATGAGCTTGGTATGACCTCATATGTGATTGAAGCTATCACGCCTTATATGACGATTATTATTTTCCCTGCCGTAATTTTTGCCGTCATGGCTTTTTTAACTTTTGCCACATCATCAAGCTGGGGACTGTATGTCCTTGCCATGCCGATTGTCTTTCCAATCTCTATTGCACTAGGCGTTAGCACCCCCCTTATGATTGGCGCATTGTTATCAGCATCATCATTTGGTAGTCATGCTTGCTTCTTTAGTGATTCATCGCTACTTGCCGCGCAAGGTGCTGGCTGCTCCCCCATGCAGCATGCCTTTACCCAGTTCCCCTATGCCATGCTCGGCGCGGGCTTATCCGTCGTCACCTTCTTAGGATTGGGTTATATGATGGCTTAAGCCAACCTTAGCGCTATTATTGTAATCATTGACTAACGGGCAATGAGAGATGGTTCGTTAGTCAATAAAAACAGCCCTTTTATATGGTAGTCACTAATAAATACGATAAGGATTTAGATCATGCGAAATGTTACCGTTGCTACGACTCAAATGGCATGTAGTTGGAATATACAACAAAATATTGCCACTGCGACTGACTTGGTCACCAAAGCCGCCAAAGCGGGTGCCAATATCATTTTGCTACAAGAGTTGTTTGAGACGCCTTACTTCTGCCAAGTTCATGACTTTGATTATTTTAAACTGGCAACTTCAGTCGAAGATAATGCAGCTATCAATCACTTCAAGCAGTTGGCTAAAGACTTAGAAGTGGTATTACCGATTAGCTTTTATGAAAAATCAGGCAATACCTTTTTTAATAGCGTGACCGTGATTGATGCCGATGGCGAGATACTTGGCACTTATCGTAAAACGCATATACCAGATGGCATTCCTTATGCCGAAAAATTCTACTTTACCCCCAGCGATACTGGATTCAAGGTTTGGCAAACCAAGTATGCCAAAATCGGTGTCGGTATTTGCTGGGATCAACGGTTCCCTGAATGCGCTCGTAGCATGGCATTGATGGGCGCAGAAATACTGTTTTATCCGACTGCTATTGGTGATGAGCCAGCATTGGACATCGACTCAAAAGGTCATTGGCAACGCTGTATGCAGGGTCATGCTGCCGCTAATCTCATGCCAGTCGTAGCAGCCAATCGTATTGGCACTGAAACCATCAGCCAAAATAGCAATGACAGCACCATGCAATTCTATGGTGGCTCGTTTATCACGGATGGCCGCGGTGAGATCATCCAAGAAGCATCTAAAGATAAAGAAGAGATACTTAGTACGACTTTTGACTTAGATCAACTGGCTATCGAACGTCAGCAATGGGGCGTTTTCCGTGATCGTCGTCCATCGATGTATGGCACGTTGCTGACTCATGGATAAATTTTGTTAACAAGCAAGCTCACTCGCGCTATGGTCAAATAAGGTGCTCTATATGTCATTATTACCGAACCGATTAATCACTGACTCAACACCACAGCAAGACGGCTTTTACATGCCAGCAGAATTTGAGCCGATACAAAAAATATGGATGGTGTGGCCTTACCGTGCTGATAACTGGCGACAGCAAGCCGCTCCTGCTCAGAAATCTTATGCTGATGTTGCATTGGCAATCAACAGATTTTGTGAGGTTGGCGTACTGGTCAATCCTGATAATTATCAATCATGCCGCGATAGTCTACCTGCTGACATCGACGTCATATCCGTGCCCAGCAACGATGCTTGGGCGCGTGATACTGTCCCGACATTTTTAATCAATGATAAAGGCGAGCTACGCGCTTGTGATTGGACATTCAATGCATGGGGCGGCGACTATGACGGACTATACTCGCCATGGGATGACGATGATAAGCTGGCTGAACGCTTATGTGACCATCTAGATATCAAACGCTATCGAACGGATGACTTTGTGATGGAAGGCGGTGCATTTCATGTCGATGGTGAAGGCACCGTTCTGACCACCCGTATGTGTTTGCTCAGCCATGGACGTAACCCGCACCTAACCGAAGATCAAATTGAAGACACGTTAAAAGCCTATCTCAATGTGCAAAAAGTACTGTGGATTGATGACGGTATCGATCCTGACGAAACCACTGGTCATATTGATGATATTGCCTGCTTTGCGCGCCCTGGTGAAGTGGTTTGTTTATACACTGATGATTCTGAGCATCCGTTTTATAAAGCAACGCAAAAAGCCTATGAGCAGCTCTCAAATATGACCGATGCCAAAGGTCGCCGCCTAAAAGTCCATAAGCTTTGCTGTACCAAGCAACCTGTTACTTTACCTGAGAACTATGATATTGAGCAGTCTGACGATGCCAAGGCGCGTCATACTGGCGATGTTTGTATCGCTTCATATGCCAATTTTTTAATTTGTAATGAGGCTATCATCGTACCGCAATATGATGATGAAAATGATTCATTAGCCATCGAGCAGCTTGAAAAAGTATTTCCTCAGCATCAAGTAGTGGGAGTACGCACAAAGGAGATTGTCTTTGGCGGTGGTAATATTCACTGTATTACGCAGCAGCAGCCAAAATCATCAATTAAAAGCATTAACTAAAATCATCAATTAAAAGCACGCGCATAAAAATATAGACCCAAATGGATTTTCAACCCAATAATATTTTAGAATAAAGGACATAGCTATGAGCGATTATCAAGTTAATAACCCAGCCACTGGCGAAGTAGAAGCCACCTACCCTACGGCAACTGAGCAGGACATCCAGAACGCTATTGCACAAGCCGATACCGCTTATCAAGATTGGCGTCAGGTTTCATTGGGTGAGCGCAGTGCCATACTTCATAAAATTGCCGATATCTATCTTGAACGTCAAGACGAGCTGGCTCGCATCGTTGCCAATGAGATGGGCAAGCCCGTTGCACAAGCAAAAGGTGAAATCGGTCTAGTTGCCGATATCTATCGCTATTATGCAGACAACGCTGAGCAGCTACTAGCACCTAGTACCATTGATGTTGATTCAGGGTCAGCTTCGGTAGAAAAACGTCCTGTGGGCGCTCTATTAGGTATCATGCCGTGGAACTACCCGCACTATCAAGTGGCACGTTTTGTCGCACCAAACTTTATGGCAGGCAATACCGTTATTCTAAAGCATGCGCCGCAATGTCCTAAGACTGCAGAAGCCATCGCTGATATCCTAAAAGATGCTGGTTTACCAGAGGGTGTCTATAACAATGTGTTTGCCACCAATGAGCAAGCGGCAACAATCATCGAAGACAGCCGCGTACAAGGCGTTTCGCTAACAGGTTCTGAGCGAGCTGGGCAAGCGGTTGCTAAAATAGCAGGCGGCGCGCTGAAGAAAGTCGTGCTAGAGCTTGGCGGTTCAGACGCCTTTATCGTTGCAGCTGATGCTGATATCGAACAAGCTATAAAAGGGGCTATTTCTGGTCGTTTTGGCAATACAGGACAAGCGTGTAATGCTGCCAAACGCCTTATCGTCGTCGAATCTGTGTATGATAAATTCGTTGAAGGGTTTACTAATGCCGTAAGCAATATGGCACTCGCTGATCCACTTAATGAAGATACCTTCATTGGTCCAATGTCTTCAAAGGCAGCCGCAGTTAACTTGCAAGAACAGCTCGATAGCGCCATTCAAGCAGGCGCGACCATATTGGTCGAAGGCGGCATGGTCAAAGACAAGCCGGGTGCGTGGTTTAAGCCTGCGGTATTGACAGATGTAACTGAATCCATGGCTGTCTATCGTGAGGAGCTATTTGGTCCTGTGGCGGTCGTCTACAAAGCTTGTGATATCGATCATGCCATCAAGATAGCTAATGATGTGCCTTTCGGACTTGGCGCTTCTATCCAAACGCAAGATGCTGCGCTAGCCGCTGAGATTGCTGAGCAATTAGAAGTCGGTATGGTCACTATCAATGCGCCTTCTGGTAGCGAAGCCAATACCCCGTTTGGCGGCGTTAAACGCTCAGGATTTGGTCGCGAGCTTGGCACCCTTGGTATTACTGAGTTTTTAAACTATAAATTGATTCGTGATAAGTCGTAATCGATAGAGTCATTTTTAGAAAAATAAAAAGCCTAACATTGACTGTTAGGCTTTTTTTGTAGGACAATTTTATTAAAAATAACCCATCAAAAAAACTATTGCTTAGGTGGGTTGTCTTTTAACCACAACTGATTGACGATTTTTAATTCACGTAGCTCTTCTGCCATAATTGACTCGCTAATACCTGGATACTTCACCCTTGCATAGCCATATAACGCAATGCCTAAGACTGTCCAGCCAAAGAAAATCCACCACTCGATAGGGGTTAGTGCAGATGGCATACCTGGCATATACAGCATGAGTATTCCAAAACTTAGCGCAATCGTGACCATACCAACGAGCTTACCTGCTGGTATTCTAAATGGGCGTACCATATCAGGCTCGCGGTAGCGAAGTACTAAGAATGAGATAGCGACACAGGTATAAGCAATAACGATACCAAAACCACCAGCATCTACGATCCACACCAGCATTTTACGACCAAACAAGGGTGCTAGAGTCGCCAAACCACCAATCAATAAAATGGCATTCGACGGCGTCTTATACTTTGGATGTAGCTTGCTTAAAAATGCGGGCAACATACGTGCTTTTGACATGGCATAAAGTAGTCGGCTACCACCAATCAAGAAGGCATTCCAACTTGATAAAATACCAAGCACACCGCCAATGACTAATAAAATACCTGCCCACTTGCCATGCCAAGCATTGGTCATCGCATCCGCAGTGGCGAGCGTTGAGTTTTCGGCTTGTAAGAGTGGCAAGGTCGTGCCAACACTCCAAGCGATACCCACATACCACATTACCGCAACGACAATCGATAAAATCAAAAATTTACCAATATTGGGACGCGTTAAATCAATTTCTTCTGCCGCTTGCGGAATAACGTCAAAGCCGACAAACATAAACGGCACCATGATAATAACGGCCATCATACCGCCAATACCACCGATGAATGCAGGTGCTTGCACTGAGTTTGAGCCTTCAGGATTGAACATGACTGCGCCAATGAACAGCAACGTACCAACAAATAAGATGCCCAATACGGCCGTCTTTTGGAACCACGCACTGACTTCCATACCGCGGATATTTAGCCAAGTGACGATGACTGAGCCTAGCATCCCGACGCCCACCCAAGTGGCATAAACATCCCAACCAGCGATGGTCCAGAGATACCCTTGATTGTAATTGGGGATAAAATACTCTACGACTGTCGGCAAGGCAACCGCCTCAAACGCGACCACCGAAAAATACCCAAATAAAATACTCCATGAGCAGATAAAGGAGACATTTACCCCCAGTGCTCTATGCGTATAGGTATGCTCACCGCCCGTAATCGGCATCGATGCGGCAAGCTCGGCATACGTCACACCAATCAGTATCACTGCCAAACCGCCTATCAAGAACGCCAGCATTGCGCCCCACGTCCCGGCAGATAAAATCCAACCACCAGCCAAGACTACCCAGCCCCAACCAACCATAGCACCGAATGCTAAGGCGATAATATCTAGCGTCCCTAACGATTTTTTTAATTCAGACATAACCTGCTCCTTGTCTGTGTGTCATCCGTGTTAACCCTTGACGGTCACACTATTTTTTGTTTAGTGGGATAGTACCCATCATAATTATCATATATACCTTTTGATCCAAGCTGTTCGGCACTACTTGTTTCATATTCAAATAGTACAAACAGCAACGGCGTCTTGACTTGCAAGGCGCCGTTGTAAAAAATGTACTCAAAGCGAGTGCCATATGGGCAATCTTGCTGTGCTATTAAAGATAACCTTCTAACCAAGATCGAGGCTTGATTAAAAGTGATGTATTTCACTATAAATAAACACTGAATACCTATTAAGCGGTTAGGATACCTTTGATAATATCTAGACCTTCTTGGAGCACTTCATCTTCAACCGTCAATGGCACCATCACACGAATGGCGTTGCCATACATACCGCAAGACGCTAATAATAAACCTTGCTCAAACGCTTTGGCTTTTAGGTTAGTAGTCGCTTCCACATCAGGCTTGCCATCACTATCGATTAGCTCAAACGCTAGCATGGCGCCTTTATGGCGTATATGACCGATACTGCTTAAGTTTAAGCCCTTTAAGAAAGCTTCGATTTTGTCGCCAATCTCAATACTGCGCTCAAGTAGGTTTTCTTCTTCGATAACTTCCATGACAGCGAGTGCAGCCACACAAGCCAGTGGGTTACCAGAGTATGTACCGCCCAAACCGCCGACTTGCGGCGCATCCATGATATCGGCGCGACCGATAACGGTAGAGATAGGATAACCACCTGCCAAGCTCTTAGCACTGGTCATTAGATCTGGCTCAACGCCCAACTGCTCGGTGGCAAACAACGTACCCGTACGGGCAAAACCACACTGCACTTCATCAAAAATCAAGACAATGCCATGTTCGTCGCAGATATCGCGTAGAGATTTGGCAAATGATGGGGTGACTTGATGGAAACCACCCTCGCCTTGTACTGGCTCGATAATCATCGCCGCCACTTCGCTAGGATCGATATCCGCTTGGAAAATCATCTCAAGGCTATGCAGCGCTTGTGCTTCTGTGACATTTAGCTCTTCAGCTGGGAATAGCGCATGGAATACAGGGCCTGGCATTGGACCAAAGTTCTTTTTGTACGGCAGCACTTTACCTGTCAAACTCATGCACATTAAAGTACGACCATGCCAACCACCAACGAAAGAGATAATACCTGGGCGACCAGTTTTCGCACGAGCAATCTTGATACAGTTTTCGACCGCTTCTGCACCAGTGGTTAAAAAGAAGGCTTTTTTCTCACCGCTGATAGGCGCTTTTTCGCAAAGTTTTTCGGCAAGATCTACATAGCATTCATAGTTGATCATTTGCGCCGCAGTATGGGTAAACTTGTCAAGTTGCTCATGCACGCGCTGGGTAATTTTTGGATGGCTGTGACCAGTATTCAGTACTGAGATACCACCAACGAAGTCAATATAACGATTGCCTTCAACATCCCAAACTTCTGAGTTTTTGGCTTTTTCTGCAAAGATGGGATAGGCAACGCCAAGTCCTGTTGGTAACACAGCTTTACGGCGCTCAAGTAGTGATTTATTGGTAGTCGTCATGGGAATGTCCTTTTCTTTATTTTTAACATAAGTGCCAATGATTGAATGGCGGTTTTGAGGAATGGTTTATCTAATAGTTAACAGTTATTAGTTGCTAGCTATAAAGGGGATTCATGGTGCTGAATCCCGTTCGATACGGTGTGACAATTAAAACCTTAAAAGAGAGCGCATGTCGCTAAACGATTAGCTGACGTCAGAGCACCAGTATTTGGTCACGACATATTCTTCGATGCCGTATTTTGAGCCTTCGCGGCCAAAGCCAGACTGCTTAACACCGCCAAATGGGGCGACCTCGGTAGAAATCAGACCCGTATTATGACCAATAATGCCGTATTCAAGACCTTCGGTAACGCGCCATGAACGTGCATAATTGCCACTGTAGAAATAGGCAGCCAAGCCGTAGATAGTATCGTTGGCCTGACGAATAACGTCTGCCTCATCTTTAAAAGTAAAGATAGTGGCGATAGGGCCAAAGATTTCTTCGTGCGCGATATCCATCTCAGCACTGATATCGGTAATGACCGTTGGATTGTAAGTAAGCTCTGAGGCGTCATTGGTGCTGCCGCCAGCGATAAGCGTCGCGCCTTTGTCTAAAGCATCTTTGAGTAGCGCTTGCACTTTTTCTAGCGCCTTTTGATTAATCAAAGGACCAATATCCACGCCTTCATCCATGCCGTTACCGACATTTAATTCAGCGACTTTTTTCACAAACACATCTAAGAATTCATCTTTAATGCTATCTTGCACATAGACACGGTTGGCACAAACACAAGTTTGACCAGCGTTACGATATTTAGAGGCGATTAAGCCTTCAGCTGCTTTTTCCAGATCAGCGTCATCAAAGACGATAAATGGCGCATTACCGCCCAGCTCTAACGACAGTTTTTTGATGGTTGTCGCACATTGAGCCATCAAGGTACGACCGACTTCGGTAGAGCCTGTGAATGAAAGCTTATGAATACGTGCATCGCCCGTTAGGATATCGCCAATGGTTGATGATTTGCCCGTCACTACTTGGATAACGCCTGCTGGAATACCTGCTTGCTCAGCCAAGGCAGCCAGTGCCAAGGCAGAAAATGGCGTTTCAGTCGCAGGTTTAATAATCATCGTACAGCCTGCTGCCAATGCTGGTGCGGCTTTACGAGTAATCATCGCTGCTGGGAAATTCCAAGGCGTGATCGCCGCGCAAACGCCAACGGGCTGCTTTAGGACGACATGGCGCAGTTGTGACTGATTGGCAGGGATAACATCGCCATAAACACGCTTGCCTTCTTCGGCAAACCAGCGGATAAAGCTATTGGCATAGCCCACTTCACCGCGCGACTCGTTTAAAGGTTTGCCTTGCTCAGCGGTCATAATGATAGCCAAATCTTCTTTATTGGCATCGATGAGGTCTGCCCACTTTTGTAGTAGATCAGCACGCTCTTTTGGGGTTTTGGCTGCCCAAGTGATTTGGGCTTCATGAGAGGCGGTAACCGCGTCGTTCACATCGTTGGTCGTTAGGCTTGGTACCGTACCGATGATATCGCCGTTAAAAGGATTGCTCACATCAATAGTCGAGTCATCACTAGCGGCATGCCAGCCATCTTTGATGAAACACTGCTGTTTAAGTAGATCTGGGTTCGATAGCTGTAGCGTAGACTGTGACAGTTGTGACATTGTGACGCTCCTTGTCAATTGAGGTTTGCAAATAGGATTCGCAGATTTATAGCGATAAGTGAATGACAATAAATAGAAGGTTATGATTTAAATAATTATTGATAACTTGTTAAGTGTTCAATATACTGAACATCTATTCTATATATGAGACATCATTATAAGAATGATAGCCAGCTATTTGCAACCCCTATTCTCATTTTAATGATGATTTATCGCGTTATTTTTATATTTTCCCAATTTTACTGACTTTTATAGGTTCCTTATGAGCTCAACTGCCGTTCCTGCCTTGGACAAAACCTTTCAGATTTTAGATTTAATTACTGATAGCTCACAGCCTTTAACCGCAGCTCATATTGCTAAAGAGCTCAATCTACCACGTAGCTCAACCCACAATATTTTGCAAAGTCTTTTGACCAAGCATGTCATCTATAAAGACAGCGATAGCCGCTTTCATTTAGGCTCTTATTTGATGTATTGGGCGGGTAAGTATGAACAGCAGCAAGGCGTCATCCAGTTATTTAAAGACCTCATTGTCCAGTATCCGATTCTTCTTCAACATACAGTTACTTTATCTAAGCTTGATTTAGGTGAAGTGGTATTTTTAGCCTGTCATGAAGCTCCTGCCCCGCTTGGCTTTACCTTTCGCGCTGGTGTTCGCGTACCAGCAGTATTCTCTGCTACCGGCAAAGCCATGCTCTCAACCTTCTCTATGGACAGTATAAAATCTATCTACGCTACCGGTTTCCCCGCACCTATTACCCAACACGGTGTTGATAACTTTAGCGATTTGTCCACCGAGTTGACCGCCATTCAAAACAGTCGCATCTCACTCGATGATGGGCAACTGCGCGAAGGGATGTATTGTTTGGGTACTTATATTCGCAATGCGTCAGGCAATGCCGTTGCGGGTATGGCAGTTAGCTTTTTGCAAGGCGAATATGAGTCCAAGCGTGCTGAGGTCAGTGCTGTTCTGATTGAATTAGCGCAGCAAATTGAGCAGCGTTTGGGTTTTATCGATAATAAATAAAGTTAAAACGCTGCTAGTTTCTTGCTTACTTCAAACTCTTTCAGTTATTTTGGTGATAACTGTTAATCTTCTGAAATAAGCCCTGATAAAAATGCTTGCAAATTGTCATTGAGCTTTTGCAAGTAATACCCGCCCTCGACTAAAACAATCAGTGGTTTGTTTAACGCTTTTATCTTTTGTGCCAATATTTTAAATCCTTGCGTACTCACCGCACATCTCGCTTCTGGGTCGTTCTCGTAAACATCAAAACCTAAGACATGCACAATGACATCAGGGTCAAATAGCGTTATCGCTTCAATAGATTTATCAACATACTCAAAAAACCCAGCTTCATCGGTGCCATGTGGCATCGGGAAGTTAATGTTATAGCCTTCACCCACGCCTGTGCCCCTTTCAAACGCATGCCCTGTCACGGCGGGATAAAAGTTAACGGGGTCACCGTGAACCGAGGTATAAAGCACATCGCTGCGATCATAAAATATCTCTTGGATACCCTGTCCGTGATGCATGTCGGTGTCTATGATGGCGATTTTTGCATATTTTTGCCGCAGATGTTCAGTAATGATGGCTGCATTATTTAGATAGCAAAATCCGCCAGCGGCGCTTTTGCGAGCATGATGACCAGGAGGCCGTGAGAAGCAAAGCTGTATATGACTTTCGGCACGCTCGGTATCTGACAAATCATCGTTCAGCAATGCTTCAGCTGCATTGAGTGCAGTCTGCACCGACCAATAAATAGATGTCCAAGAATGCTCGCTGATAGGCGCGCTATCATCCGCTTGATACTTTGCTGCTTTTGCCATGATACCGATACCGGGATTGTCATACGGCAAAAAAATCCCCGTCTGTACCTGCGCGCCCAAGTCTTCCTCGACTGCTATCCAGTCATCATAGCCATGTTTGAGAAAATCCACATAACCAAAATCGTGAACCGCTAATATAGGCCCAATGCCAATATCGGTAACGGTCGTCACCTCTAACCCTAACGCTGCTGGTGCTTTTAAAAACTCGACCATGCGCTCTGGTATCTCTAACGGCTCATGCATCTTTCCATAAGAGAAATAAGGGAGTGGTCTATGTAGACTTAGATTTTCATGGCTATATATCTTCATGCTTAACACTCCTTTGTTTAACATTTTTTCCAATGGCGCTTTTCTTGATGCCTAACTAAACAATCCCATCGGCTTTAAGCTTGGCTATCATGTCGCTATCATAGCCCAAATCAGCAAGCGTACTATCGGTATGCTCGCTCAATTGTGGTGGTGGCGTACGATAAGTGACGGGTGATACGGATAACTTGATAGGATTGCCAAGTGCTCTTACCGGACTACCTTGCTCAGTGAAATTAACGACCATCTCGCGTGCCAGTGCTTGCGGCATGGCCAATGCTTCAGCGACATTATGAATCGCTCCGCACGGGATACCTGCTTGATCTAAAACCTCCAACCAATAAGTACGTGGTTGCTCGGCAAACTTCTTGCTCAGCTCATCACACAGCAGCTCGCGGTTGGCAACACGGTTAGGATTGGTCGTAAAGCGATCATCGGTATGCCAATTAACTGCAAGCACATCGCAAAGTTTGGCAAACTGACTGTCATTACCACAGGCTAAGATAAAGTGCTGCTCGCCCTGACCTGCGAATACTTGATAAGGAACGATATTGGGATGCTGATTGCCCAGTCTGGGCGGCACTTTGCCTGATGCCAAATGGTTCATACCCACATTGGCCAGCATCGCAAGCGCACTATCTAAAAGCGCAACGTCTACCTGTTGACCTAACTCCGTAGTCTCACGAGCAATCAAGGCCGCTTGAATGCCAATCGTCAGCTGCAAGCCTGCAAACAAATCGACCACTGCCACGCCGACTTTATGCGGTTCGCCATCACTAGGACCTGTGATACTCATCAGCCCTGACAACCCTTGGATAATATAATCATAACCAGGGCGCGCGGCATCTGGCCCTGTCTGACCAAACCCTGTCAATGACGCATAAATCAGGCGCGGATTGTGTTGTTTTAGACTGTCATAATCCAAGCCGTATTTTTTTAGACCGCCCACTTTGAAGTTCTCTACCAAGATATCACTATCAGCGGCCAGTTTCTTAATGATGGCCTGCCCTGCATCAGTAGTGATATCGACCGTGAGTGACTTTTTATTACGGTTAATCGTCGCATAATAAGCAGACGTATCATCGCTAAATGTTGGCGGTGCCCAGTGGCGAGTTTCATCGCCAATATGTGGACGCTCAATCTTGATAACTTCGGCACCAAGATCAGCAAGCACTTGTGTACAAGAAGGCCCTGCCAGCACTCTCGATAAATCGAGCACCTTGATGCCGTGCAATGCGCCTTTTGCCAATTCATTGCTGTTATCGCTATTGCTATCGACAGTCATAATAATCCCTTATTGTGTGGCGTATTTTTGATAATAAAATTGTTATTCATGATGTAATTGCTAAGAAATTACATCATGAACAACAACTAAAAAACGTACGCTACTGTTAATGCCCTTTTTAACAAAAAGCCAAGCTGTCACGTACGTCATAGAATACAGTTGCACCAAACATTTTTAGCTAAAAACGCTTAAAAGAACGCTTGGATACCTGTCTGTGCACGGCCTAGGATAAGCGCATGGATATCATGTGTGCCCTCATAAGTGTTGACCGCTTCCAAGTTCATGACGTGACGAATGACATGAAACTCATCAGAGATACCATTACCGCCATGCATGTCACGCGAAATACGTGCGATATCCAGTGCTTTACCGCAGTTGTTACGCTTAATAAGTGAAATCATCTCAGGTGCGGCATTGTCTTCATCCATTAGGCGACCCACACGTAGCGCGGCTTGTAGACCTAGCGTGATTTCAGTCTGCATATTAGCAAGCTTCAACTGCACGAGCTGTGTTGCCGCGAGCGGACGACCAAACTGCTTACGATCTAACGTGTATTGACGAGCCGCTTTCCAGCAAAATTCTGCCGCACCCATCGCGCCCCATGCGATACCGTAACGCGCTTTATTCAAGCAACCAAACGGTCCTTTTAAGCCACGGATATCTGGGAAGGCATTGGCTTCAGGAACGAATACTCTGTCCATGACAATCTCACCCGTGACAGAGGCACGTAATGAGAACTTGCCTTCGATTTTCGGCGCAGACAAGCCCTTCATGCCTTTGTCTAAAACAAAACCACGAATCTCACCGGCATCATCTTTTGCCCAAACGACAAACACATCAGCGATAGGACTGTTGGTGATCCACATTTTATTGCCTGTCAACTCATAACCGCCATCCACAGCGCGCGCACGTGTCGACATCGATGAAGGATCTGATCCTGAATCAGGCTCAGTCAGACCGAAACAACCGATGTACTCACCTGTGGCAAGCTTAGGCAGATATCTTTCTCTTTGTTCTTCAGTGCCGTATGCATGGATAGGATGCATGACCAAGCTTGACTGTACACTCATCGCTGAACGATAGCCTGAGTCAACGGCTTCAACTTCTTTGGCAATTAAACCGTAAGCGACACTAGACAAGCCAGCACAACCATAACCTTCGATAGTCACGCCAAGTAAGCCCATCTCACCCATTTGACGCATGATATTACGGTCAAAATTCTCATGACGATTGGCTTCAACGATGCCAGGCATCAGTTCTTTTTGAAAGAACTGGCGGGCGCTGTCCGTGACCATGCGCTCTTCGTCAGTAAGCTGATCGCGTAATAAAAACGGATCTTCCCAATCGAAACTTGGACGCGTAGATGTTGCCATGTGGATCTCCTTGATGTCAGTCTTCCTGACCGACGATTAGTAATTAATGAATAAATTAGCTTAATAGTTTATTGACTTACCAATTCCGCTGTGCGAAACTTAGTTTCATAATTTAAAACCATTTAAGCAAAGTTTTACCGCGCTGTAAACCTTTATCAAAAAAAATGAGTATAAAATGACGAAACCCTTATCAACAGCTACTCCGCTACTCGATCGAATGACGACCATTCTTGAACAAAGTAAGGACGATAATGATCGTCAGTTCGTTACGGCACTGGGTCGCGGTCTGTCTTTACTCGCAGCATTTGAACATGATGATCGACTCACCCATCAGCAATTGTGTCAGATGACAGCTCTGCCAAAGGCAACCATCACTCGCCTGATTCACACATTAATAACGCTTGGATTTTTACGCATGACCGAGCACGGACAGTATCAACTAGGCAGTAGTGCTGTACGTCTAAGTGCTACCGCATGGAGTCGCCACGATATAGTCACAGCGGCTGAGCCATTACTGCGGCAGTTCGCTAGTGAGAATGAAGTATCAGTAAACTTGGCAACCGAAGTCGAAGGAGAAATGCGCTATCACGCTTGTTGTCGTAGCCCTGCTCGCTTATCAGTCAATTTGCAAGTTGGCTCAGCAGTGCCGGTCGCCCGTACTGCGATTGGGCGCGCTTTTTATGCGGCTAGCTCGCCAGCGAGACAGGCTGTCATCATGAGTAATCTACAAGAACAGTTATCTACCGAGGATTATAACCATGCACAAACTGCCCTAGCCAGCGCTGCAGCGCACTATGCAGAGCATGGCTATACGATATCAGATGGTGAGTTTTCTACTGATATATTGGCAGTAGCGGTTGGGGTCTTTGATGTTGCGACTGGACAATACGCCTATTCGCTCAATGCCAGTGTGCCAAGTGCCAACTGGGAATCAGAAGAATATGCAGCGATGATTGTGCCAAAATTGCAGGCGTTGGCGGAGCGGATTGGTAGTGGTGTTTAAAAGAGAACAAATGATAAATCTATAGTACAAGCATCATGGCTTAGTTGATGGGTTTTGTCTTATGAAAGATGCTTTATTTTAACTCATCAAACCGCAGCCCAAATTTCAGCAGATACTTACGCAATCTGTCGCTATCGTTCGGGCTTTTTAGCTTATCGCGTGAGTTGGCATACAGATAGCGCCCAGCCGCCGCTTGGTTTTTATGACGTATACACACCTCAATCACATACGCCAGTTGCACCGCATCAAACGGATCAATAGTTGTCAGAATCTCTTCATCGAGATATTTTCTTAAAATATTATGGCTACCCTGCTCGATGGTTTCACTATCTAGAGTAGTATCGGGGCTATTTTTAGTCCTGCCATTACCGCCATTTAAGCTATTAGAGCCGTTTGAACTGTCAGGCAATTCCCAAAGATGCGTTAAGCGTTCAATCTCCGCTTGCACATCATCATTGCGAATCACTTTACTCTCAGCAAGTGTAGTCAAACGAATCATGCTGGCAGTCAAATCACGAAAGTTCCCCTGCCATGTTGCATCCGCACTCATCGCAAAAGATTCATACAGCTGCCTTGCTTCTGGGGTAAATCGATAGTGCTGCTGCTGCTCGCTACCCAAGCGCGCTAGCTCGTAATCGATATTGGCAGGTAAATCTTCCAACCTGTCTTTGAGTGATGGCAAAAAGAACGTCCATGTATTGAGACGCGCAAACAAATCCGCCCGAAACTCGCCATTAGCAACTGCTTGTCGCAAGTCTTTATTGGTACCTGCCATCAGCTGAAATGACACGCTAATCGGCTTATCACTACCGAGCGGATAAAAGCGCTGCTCCTCAAGTGCGGTCAATAGCATCGCTTGCTCATCAAGCCCTAATTCGCCAATCTCATCTAAGAATAACAATCCACCATCAGCTGATTTTAGCAGCCCATCACGGCTCGTCGCAGCGCCCGTAAATGCCCCTTTGACATGACCGAATAACACACTCATGGCAGTGTCACCACGCAGCGTGGCGCAGTTGACCTCGATGAATTGTTCAAGCGTGTTCTTACCTTGCGTGCTACTGGCTTTGGCTTTTTTGAGCGCATAGATTTGGCCTGCCAATTGTGACTTGCCTGCCCCTGTTGCGCCCATTAGCAGTATGGGTGCAGTTGATCGGGTGGCTACCTTTTCGATATCGGAGATAAGCTTTTGATAAGCGGCGTTTTGGGTGACTAGATTGGCTTGCAAGGTTTGCCAATGTTGCTGTTTTTCTGCCTCAAAGCGTTCACGTAAGCCATCATAGCGCGAGACATCCAAGTCAATCACTTGATAGCGACCTTGCGGATCGGCTTGATCAGGTCTTGGGCAAGGGGAAGTCTGAATCAAATCTGCGGGGATAAAGCCCGCCTCTACCAATAAAAACCAACAAATTTGCGCCACGTGCGTACCTGTGGTCAAATGCAATAAGTAATCGGTACTATCCTGAAAATCAAATCCTGCGGCAAAATCATACAGCTCAGCATAAACATCGGCAAAATCCCACGGGCTAATCAAAGCCACATGATGACCAATAACGGTAGTGTTCGGACTGACTTTCGCCATGTCATCTTTAATAATTTTAAACAGCCGCTTATCGCGCTTGCTATATAAGATATGCAGCTCATCGACGAGCAACTCATCATGCAGGCCTAAACTGACGGTTGGTCGCCAACGCTGCCAACGCTTGTCATTAAAGCCATTGTCTAAAGTAGTGCCGAGGAAGCCGATGACGGCAGTTTTGTTGTTCGAATCACTGTTCATAATATTACTTATCGCTGATTATCATTAATAAATAGTATATTATTTTCTATCTAGTTAGATATATTTCTATATATTTTTAGCCCATGGTTAAATAAATATTTTTATTCGAAAAAAATACAAAAATTAAACCATTTACTATCAATTACTTATGACTAAATACTGAATATCTTAAAAACTTGGCATGTCCTTAGCATTATATAAAGTAAGAATTATCTTCAATAATAAACAAACTTTGCAACGCTAAGGAATACAACATGCAACCAACCACTCATAACATCATTCAAGACGGTGGAACGCCGATTAGACTCTGGACTAAGGGCGTGCCTGTCGATCCAAAAGCGCACGACCAATTGATCAAAGCCTCAAAAATGCCATTTGTATATAAATGGCTTGCGGTGATGCCCGATGTACACGTTGGGATTGGCGCGACTATCGGTACGGTATTGCCAACCAAAGAAGCGATCATTCCGGCTGCCGTTGGTGTCGATATTGGCTGCGGAATGATGGCCGTACAAACCACCCTAACCGCAAACGATTTGCCAGACAGTTTGCTTGGTCTGCGTACGGAGCTTGAAAAAGCCATTCCACATGGTCGTAGTAAAACGCGGGGTCGCGGATCACGCCGTGATGTTGGCGCGTGGGCGAACCCTGACGACACCGTCATGAACGGTTGGGGAACGCTGGTTGATGACTTTAACTATATAACCCAAAAGCATCCTCGCCTAAAAAACACCAATAACCTTAACCATTTGGGTACGCTGGGTACGGGTAACCATTTCGTCGAGGTGTGCCTTGATGAAACCAACCAAGTTTGGATCATGCTGCACTCAGGCTCACGCGGTGTGGGTAATGCCATTGGTCGCTACTTTATTGAGCTGGCACGTGAGGACATGCGCAAGTGGTTTATCAACTTGCCAGATAAAGATTTGGCTTACTTTGCCGAAGGTACAGAGCATTTCGATGATTATTGGTTTGCGGTTGGTTGGGCGCAGCGTTTTGCTTTTAAAAACCGCGAAATCATGATGGAAAAAGCCGTCAAAGCCCTACGCCATATCATACCTAAGCCGTTTGATGCAGCCGTAAAAGCGGTGAACTGTCATCATAACTATGTAGAAAAAGAGCAACATTACGGCGAAGAAGTATTTGTGACCCGCAAAGGTGCGGTACGTGCCCGCGTTGGTGAATACGGAATTATTCCAGGGTCAATGGGTGCCAAATCATTCATCGTGCGCGGTAAAGGGAACGAAGAATCGTTTTGCTCTTGCTCCCATGGTGCAGGTCGTATCATGTCACGTACCGAGGCGAAAAAGGTATTTACAGTCGCCGATCAAATTGCACAGACTGCGGGCGTAGAATGCCGAAAGGACGCGGATGTAATTGATGAGATTCCAGCGGCTTATAAAAATATTGATGACGTAATGCAAGCACAAAGCGATTTGGTAGAAGTGGTGCATACACTGCGTCAGGTGGTTTGTGTTAAGGGGTGAGATGCTTTAATAAAAGGTTTAGGGAATCTTTTTAGCTTCGCAAGAGCCAAGCTGTGCTTGGCTGGAATTAGAAAAAGCAAAAGCTTAAAAAGCATGGCCTCAACATTTGAGTTCTTTAAATACTGCTACATATGCTTTTCATAATTTTGTTTTCATTAAGAACTTAGCTCGGTGCTCGTCCCTCGCACAAAAGAAAATACCTTACGTATTAGTCGTAGGCTACAGCTTTAGCCCAACATCTTGAACTTGCAGATTTATAAAGCTGGGTTAAAACTCAGCCTACTTTCACTACTTATTACACATTCACGGCCAATAATTTTAACAGATAAGTTTACTGCACTATGTGCAACCAACTCATGAGCAAAGCTATAAAAGTTGGAGAGTTATTTATAGAAGTTCTTATTAAGTCTTCTGAAAGAGACTTAAGCATTTCTGCAGGCATTTCACGGATTGCTTCCTGAATCCGTTGTTTTTGATTGCTATCTATATCTTCAGAACTGTTGACTTCTCTTGATAATAGCGCTTTCAAAGTATCTTCCTTAAACTGTACATTGATAGTGTTTAATATTGCTGAAAGCCCACCGTCATTCTCTATAAAATCAATACCTTTATGAGTTATAACAATTAACCTTACATCATCAATTGAAATTGGACAATCTCCAAGCCCAGTTTTAGATTGTTTAAAATTAATAAGCCCATGCTCTCTAAGATAAAAAGTGTTTTTAACAATATCGGACTCTGTAAAAGCTTCAACAATTTCTTTGCCAATTATATCTATCTCCTTCGGATATATTAAGGCAAGACTTTTAAGAATAATATTTTGAAGACTTCTATTTATCACTGTAGATTTCCAATCTATTAAATTTGTAGGATAGTTGAATTATAGCTAGTCATCAACAAAAGAAAATAGTTATTCAAATTAACAAATACGACAAAGGCAATTTTCTTTCATAGAACATATATATTACGATTATAAAAAATAAGAGAGAACCAAAATGAAACTCGCAGAAGCCCTACTTATCCGTAGCGATATGCAAAAGAAGCTAGCACAAATCAAAGGACGCATTCGTAGCAATGTCAAAGTCCAAGAAGGTGACACGCCAAATGAAGACCCAAACGCCCTAATGGTCGATGCCAGCCAAATCATCACCGAGCTGAGCGTGTTAATCGAGCGTATTCACCGCACCAATGCCATTGCTAAGAACAATGACGGTCAATCGATGCTGACGCTGTTGATTGAGCGCGACACCTTAGAGATGCGCCATAAACTATTGGTCGATGCAATAGCCGCCACGCATACCGAAACGGATCGTTATAGCCATCGTGAGATTAAATACAATGTCATGGTATCGGTGGCTAGTTTACAAAAGCAAGCCGACGATATCGCCATGAAACTGCGGCAAATCAATATTGTGATTCAGTCCAATAACTGGCAAATCGACTTAGTAGAATAGTTAATTTTAGATCACCAACTTTATAGAGAAATGACTATAAAACACCCTTTTGGAACCGACTGGGCGAGTGTTAAGACCCCGCACTCCACAACAGGGGGTTGAACAAATACTGCAGTGGCTACTTGACGTTGCGGGCAAACGTCTTTTTTACTTTTCATGCCCCGTACCTGTCACTTATCACACAGCACTATTTAGACCTTATCACCAGACACTGACAATCGGTTTCAATCTTATTTTTAATGCAACCCAAAATGCATCGGAAGCATTTCATTGAGTCTATTTTAAAAACATCACAAATCAATAGTCGTCCGAACTATAAAGACATTTATCATGACTAAAACAAAACCAAAAACCCTAAAAATCGACGGCAGCACAGGCGAAGGTGGCGGGCAAATCATTCGCACTGCCCTATCGTTATCTATGCTCACAGGCACACCAATCGAGATCACCAATATCCGTGCTGGGCGAACCAAATCAGGATTGATGCGTCAACACTTGATGTGCGTACAAACCTCGCAGCAAATATCAAATGCCACCGTGACAGGTGCGGTTTTGGGCAGTATGACGTTCACCTTTACGCCAAGTACAGTGAAATCGGGCGATTATACGTTTGATATCGGCTCAGCTGGCAGTACCAGTTTGGTGCTACAAACACTATTGCCAGCATTATTGTTTGCCAATACCAACACGCAAACGGTATCAACCGTAACAATAAAAGGCGGCACGCACAATCCGCTCGCGCCAACCACGGACTTTTTGCAGCAAGCGTTCGTCCCTGCAGTAGCGAAATTAGGTATGCACGTGGATATCGAGTTTGTACAAGCAGGGTTTGCGCCTATTGGTGGCGGCATGATTAAAGCGGCGATAACGCCATTTATGCGCCATGCAAGCGCTTCACAATTTAACCTGACTAAACGCGGTAAGCTTAACTGTATAGAGCTGGTCGCGAGCGTGCTCAATCTAGAGTACGACATTTGCAAACGCGAGCTTGCCTGTGCTCAAGCATCATTGGTTGAAGCAGGTATTGATAAGACACTAATTACGACTAAAAGCTTTAAATTGCAAGGCATTGGTGAAGGCAATAGCTGTTATGCACAAGTCAGTCATGAGGTTTCTGACACCCAAAATCATAAAGAACATCACGCCGAGGTGTTTACTTTACTAGGAGAAAAACGCAGCTCGGCGGAAAAGATAGGTTGTCGTTTATCAGGCTTAGTCAAACGTTATGTATTTAACACCGACTCACTGGTCGATGAATACTTAACCGACCAATTACTCTTACCGTTGGCGTTAGCAGGCGGTGGCGAGTTTACCGCGCGTGTCGTTAGTAAGCACGCTGAAACCCAAGCATGGCTCATTCAGCAATTTTTGCCCGTTGAGATTAAGCTTACAGTGATCGACGAGCAGAAAACTTTGGTACAAGTTGTCTGTTAAAATCACGCCACTAGCAACATCAACAGTAGCACTCTGTTACCCAATTACTGCTATGCAGTGATATCATATGTGTATGATGTAGGCGATAAATCTGAGCGCTTTGTCAGTGTCTAACAATAATGGTTCTAAGAGGGTGGTTTTTACCCTACTCTCTCTTTGAACCATTGTCACCTTTTTAATATTTATGTATTACTGTTGAGTGTAGCCATGCCCCAATCTCGTACCAATCTAAATCCTGAACCTAAAACCAACTCTCCGTATTTGGTCGGCTTATTGCTGCGTTATAGCACCTTTGGCGCTGCTATATTAATATTTTTAGCAGGTCTACTACTGCTAAATTGGTGGTTAATTATTCTCGGTGGGTTTGGGGTATGCTTGGGGATTTATGACGTCATACAATCAAAGCATGCTATTTTGAAAAACTATCCTGTTGCCGGACATATTCGTTATGTGCTTGAAGACTTTCGTCCTGAAATTCGTCAATATTTACTAGAAAATGACAAAGAGCAAGTACCGTTTTCACGCCAGCAGCGGGCGCTCATTTACCAACGTGCTAAGAATGTCAGTGACACCAATGCCTTTGGTACGCTAGATAATTTATACACCAATGGTAAAGAATGGTTTTTACAATCAGCGATTAGCCAACCTCTAGAAAATAAAGATTTTCGTATTATGGTTGGCGGTGAGCGTTGTCAGCAGCCGCATGATATGTCGGTATTTAATATCTCGGCGATGAGCTTTGGCAGCTTATCGGCTAACGCGATCATGGCGCTCAATCAAGGCGCAAAAATGGGCGGCTTTACTCATGATACGGGTGAAGGGGCTATCAGCCCTTATCATCGCAAGTTCGGTGGTGATTTGATTTGGGAGCTAGGTACAGGGTATTTTGGTTGCCGTGATGATAGTGGCAATTTTGACCCGCAGTCTTTTGCCGAAAAAGCGGTTGATCGGCAAGTAAAAATGATTGAAATCAAATTATCCCAAGGGGCAAAACCTGGTAAAGGTGGCGTGCTACCCGCGGAGAAAATCACCCAAGAAATCGCTGATACCCGTCAAGTACCGACAGGTCAAGATTGTGTGTCGCCCTCGTCGCATACAGCCTTTAGCACCCCGCGAGAATTGGTGGCTTTTTGGCAACAACTGCGCGAGTTATCAGGCGGCAAACCTGTGGGCTTCAAACTTTGTGTTGGTCAGCCTTGGCAGTTTATGGCCATTGTGAAAGCCATGATCGAAACCGACAACTACCCTGATTTCATCGTCATCGATGGCGCAGAAGGCGGTACTGGCGCGGCTCCTGTCGAATTTATGGACAATGTCGGCATGCCGATGGTTGAAGGGTTTTTATTAATACACAATACTTTGGTCGGCGCAGGCATTCGCGATAAAATCAAACTTGGCGTGAGTGGTAAAATCGTCTCTGGTTTCGATATTGCCCGTATGATTGCCTTGGGCGCAGACTGGTGTAATTCAGCGCGCGGCTTTATGTTTGCCGTTGGCTGTATTCAATCACGTTCGTGCCATACCAACACTTGCCCGACGGGCGTTGCCACCCAAGACCCGTATCGTCAAAAAGCGCTGGATGTACCAAGCAAAGCTGAGCGCGTCGCAAGCTTCCATAAAAACACCCTAAAATCCCTAGCCAGTATCGTTGGCGCGGTCGGCTTACAACACCCAAGCCAATTACAACCGTATCATATCGCGCGCCGCCTCGATGATGGGCAGATAAAACTATTATCGAAGTTCTTTTATTTTACGGATAAGGGAGCGCTACTCAATAATAGCGCCCGCGCAGATGTGTTTAATCAGATGTGGGTCATGGCGAACCCAGATAGCTTTTTAGCCAATGATGACGCCCTCATTGCTTATAATAAAGACTCACGGGATAAAGGCAGAGAAACCACCACATCGGTGGAACAGAGCCTTGGCAACTTTGCAAGTATCACAGGCGGTGGGCAGTTAATCGGTAACGTCAACAATACTTTTCGCGATGTTCCACTTAGCAATGATGAGAAATAGTGATTAGTATTTCACTATCCATGAGCGTTTATATTTTACTCTTTATCAAAAAGACAGATGATTGATGCCAAATTTCGCTCTTCCCTTACCTTTAGGAGCAGTCGCCCTACTCTTGCTAAGTGTCAGTGCTTGCCAACCGATAAGCACTGATGCTGCTGACAACAAGACACAAAACTGGTCATGCCAGACTCAGGATGCACCATTTTCTTATAGTGTTTGTAGCATTGACGCTCAAGCCTTGATAGATGGTCGCTACTCATTAAAATTATTTTGGCAGCAGCCTGATAGTACGAAATCGTTGCTAACCTTTGAGACGTTATTAGCCATATTGCCCTCAAATCAAGCGCTGAACTTTGCCATGAATGCCGGCATGTACAATGAGAACTATGCACCGATTGGCTATACCATCATTGATGGTGAAGAGATCAAATCGCTAAATCTCAAAGAAGGCGGTGGCAATTTTCATTTACTGCCCAATGGCGTGATGTGGTGGGATAAATTGGGCAACGTGCAAATTACGGAAAGTAACGCCTTTGACGATCAGCTTAACAGTAGTAAGGCACAGCCTTGGTATGCCACCCAATCAGGTCCTATGTTGGTTATCAATAACGAGATACATCCGCAATTTAATCCTGATAGTACTTCACTCAAGATTCGTAATGGCGCAGGTGTTTGTGATGACGGTCACATAAAATTTGTCAGTAGCGATGAACCGGTGACATTTTATCAATTTGCATCGTTGTTTAAGAATGACTTAAACTGTCCGAATGCTCTGTTTTTAGATGGCGGGATTGCGTCGGCATTATATGCGCCCAGCATTGATAAGCATGATAAAAAAGAGATGGGCGTGATGGTTGGATTGGTTGAAAATAAAGATTAGGCGATATATTTGTTTTTAAAGACGTATCCATTTTTCAAATAGTGATAAAAATAAGATAAATCGCACTGAATAAAAAGCACTTGAGACGACTTTGTCATCCAAGTGCTTTTTTTATTAATAGCAACAGTTAATGGCTAACAGTAGCTAAAATTAACCGCCCAAACTCATCTTGGGACCAAACGGTTCATAATGAACGCTATCAACACCGTGATCTAGCGTCACTAGCCCATCGATCATGCTTTCCATAAATGGCATCGAGCCACAGACATAAATATCAGCAGGCTTAGGTAATTGAGCAAGCCACGCCTCATCTAATAGTTGTCCAGACTCAAAATAGAAGACATGCTTATCTACAGTCTCAGCCTTTTCTAACAGCGTCTCCACTTCAGTATTGAAAGCGTGATGCGCATCATTTTGGCAAGCATAAACCCAGATAATAGGTCGTTTTGGATTGGCTAATACTTGTGCCTCCAACATAGATAGCACAGGGGTTACACCAACACCCGCACTCATCAATACTAGCGGAATCTCATTTTGCTGTACCAAGTCTTGATTGAGCGCAAAGTCACCTGCTGGTGCCGATAATAAAACCGTGTCACCCACTTCTAATTGGTCGTGCATATAGTTAGAGACCAAACCATGATGCTCATTGCGATTGTCACGTCTGACCGCAAACTGAATGCCTGCATCGGTACTAGCAGAGTACAAAGAGTAATGACGTAGCGCAACATGGTCACTGTCTTTTGGATCTGTTTTCACTGTGATGTACTGACCTGCGGTTAAAGTCAATTTGCTCAGGTCAATCTGTTGATGACTTTCTGCATTATCTTTGGCTGGTACAACTGTAAAGGCCGCAATATCGGTAGCAGCTGCTACCTTTTTAGTCACTACAAAAGGCGCAAAACCCTGCCACATCGCCTCCTTATACATGCCATGTTCAATCTGGATAAATACTGAGGCAATCTCATCATAAGCTTCAGTCCAAGCATCGATGATATCGTCATTGGCAGCCTCGCCCAGCACTTCCTTGATTGCACCGATTAAATGCTTACCAACGATAGGATAATGCTCAGGCAAAATCTGTAAAGCACGATGCTTGTGGCTGATTTGCGTGACTTGTGGCAATAACGTCGCTAATTTATCCAAGTGCTTAGCAGCGGCTAACACGGTCGTTGCAAGAGCCGTCTGTTGACGACCCAATTTTTGATTGGTTTCGTTAAATATGTCCAACAGCTCGGGATGCTCTTCAAACATGTTTTTATAAAACACCGTGGTGATTGCCGTTCCATGCTCTTCAAGGACGGGAACAGTTGCGGTGACGATTTCTAAAGTCTTTGGTGAAGCCATACTGTCTCTCTTATTAGTACCAATTCCAAAAAATATGAGGAGCACCGTCAAACTCGTTTAGTCTACTGAATGTAGTACTTGCACGCGCTTTTTTGCTACTAAAATGGTTGAAAATGGCATAAGTTCATTACATTGATTGGTTGATTAACATATGAAAAATGAAGTGCTTAAATAAGCAACGACGACTGATTTTTACAAACGATTATCAAATTCTTGTCATCAAATTTTTTGCCTAACCAGTCAAAACGCCCCTATAAGATTCATTTAAAATGAATGTTATCATATTTTGCTCCTTATACCAATGCCGTATGACTGCAAAACTGATTATTTTTGACAAAAAAGCAGCCGCTATGCTGTCATAACGGCTGCTTTTTTCAAAAATATGGGGATTAACAGGTTTTCTAAGTTAGGGCGTATCTTTATCCACACGTCAAAATTAACGCGCTAGATAATTGGTCATCTCTTCTACCCCATGTAAGGTCATCGGATACATTTTATTGTCGAATAGTTTCTTAATTTCAACGATGGTTTGGGTATATTGCCAGTACGCTGGATCTTCAGGGTTGAGCCAAGCGACTTTATCGAAATGCGCGAGCACCCGCTTAAGCCAAACAATACCCGCCTCATTGTTCATATATTCAACGCTGCCACCAACTGTCATCAGCTCATATGGCGACATTGACGCATCACCGACGAAGATAACGCGATATTCGCGACCGTATTTATTGAGCAGCTCATACGTTGGCATCGGCGCACTATGGCGACGATTATTATCCTTCCACACATAGTCATATAAACAGTTATGAAAGTAAAAAAACTCTAAGGTTTTAAATTCATTTCTAGCCGCTGAAAATAGTTTTTCTAAGGCTTCAACATGAACATCCATACTGCCGCCCACATCGAACAGCATCAATACTTTGACGCGATTACGGCGTTCAGCTTGCATATGGATATCGAGCACGCCTTTTTTTGCGGTGCGTTTAATAGTCTCATGAATGTCTAGCTCATCGGCGCTACCGGTACGAGCAAACTGACGTAGATTACGCAGCGCCATCTGAATTTGTCGAGTACCAAGCTGACTGTCATCATCAAGGTTGCGGTATTTACGCTGCTCCCAGACTTTAGCCGCGCTACGTTTACGCGATTCACCGCCAACGCGTACGCCTTCTGGATGGTCACCATAGGCACCAAATGGCGATGTACCGCCTGTACCAACCCACTTACTACCGCCTTGATGACGCTCTTTTTGCTCTTTAAGTCGTTCTTCAAGCGCTTTCATTAGCTCCTCTAACGAGCCGTATTTTTTGAGCAGTCGGCGCTGCTCTTCGGTTAGGTTTTTTGGATCTAACTTTAAGTCAAGCCACTCTTTAGGAATGTCCGTTAACTTAGCCAATAGCTCATCCATATCCAGGCTGTCGACGCCTTCAAAATAATCTGCCATTGCTCGGTCAAACTTATCAAAATGGCGCTCGTCTTTGACCATACAAAGCCGAATCAGTCGGTACATATCCTCACGACTGGCAAAGGTAGACAGCTCTGGATTTTCAGGATGCGGCTGCATCATCAGCCCTTGATCTAACGCGGCATTTAGGTCAAGCAGCTCGCGCGTACTGACTGGCACGCCATAAGTACGCAAGGTATAGAATAATTTTATGAACATAATTATGCCTTTAGTGGAGAAGCATTATTTGACTCTTGAATTGAACTTATAAGCGATAAATTAGTAGTCCAAAAAGTATTACCCTCAACACTTTCAATCAGTGCCTCTAAATTCTCTTCATAACCGCTAAGAGGATTTTTATTAGTGTTATCGTTATCCATCATATTTGAAAGATACTGTTTATGTCCGTTTAGAATAATCACCAACTCCTCAAAAGATACTTTTAAGAAACCATCAATATATTCATGGTCAAACTCTAAAGTAGTGTCTACAATCCACGAATGAATACTAAATTGAGAACTATCGAGTCCTAAGCTAGGCAAAAAAACATCTCTAACATATTCAGACTTGCGTGATAATTGGTACGCAGCTTTTTTCAATACAAAATTTCTGTACTCATATATCTCTTTAACGCTACTTTTTACATAAGTAGATTTAAGCTCAATAACTAAAATCTTATCTTCCGATACTACGATCGCATCTATTTCACCTACTCCAGACTCTGAAGGCTCATACTGACTGTAGACTCTGCCTTTACATTTAGCTAATAACCCAGCTAAATTTTGCTCCATTAAGTCTGTTTCAGATTTCAAACTGGCTCTGTTTTTATATAATTTTCTAAAAGTATTTATGGTGGCTGTATTGAAGTTCTTTTGAAAAGTCACCCATGGCAGTGAAAACATATAACCATCAAGCTTATAAAAAGATTTTTCCCCATAAGAAGAGCTTTCGCCTTCTCGCAAATCTTGCGACCAAAAATCCAAAATACGGCTCATCTCTCTCTTTTTTGAATTTCCGCTACCTTCTAATATCCAATCTGACATGCTAATAGCTTTATCTTTCATTTTTGCATGATTTAAAGGCATTCTATCTTTACCTTCAGAGAATCCTTTTATCGCTAACCTTTCCAATGCTATGAAAGGATGCATTTCGGCATTACGAGCCATATCTTTAAATGGTTGAACAAAATTATATTCAAAATGAGCCTGAATCATTAGCATAGTGAATATCAAAGTAGATAAATCATATACTTCGCCAAAGTCAGCTTTCTTAATTCCATACACTTCTTCTAACTGTAAAATAATACCTTGCGTTTTTGCTAAAGCTTCTAGATTTGCTTTGAAATTAACTCCTTTATCTAACTGAATAAGATAAGGGCTTTTTTCTAAAGAATTAAAACCTCTGTATAACCAATAAATAGATAAAATAGTTAGCTTATCTGAAAATAAATCAGGTTCTTTACTACTAGATTTAAGCTTTAGTTGATTATTCTCTAAATGGTAATTTGTCTCTAAATCAAAACAATAAGAGTCTATAACTTGATCTCGATACAAATTAATCTCAATCTGACAAGCTACCATTCTTTTAAAACTATCATAACTAGTTATAAGCTTATCATTTAAATTTTGACCTAATACAAAAGGCATCATAGTACCTTTAAAAATTAACGCTAATGTTTTTTCTGTGAATTCCTTTTTTTGAATGTTAGCACTAGTAATAATGTGATTGAACGCTTTCCATACATTTTCAACTGGTATATATTCTTCAACACCATATTGATAAGGGATTTTGGTATAAAAATTATCTATACTTTTTGGACTTAGTATCAAATACTCACAAGCATATAAACTGCTAAATATCATAGCAGTTACTTGGTCAAACTGTGTTTGATTCTTAAGCTCTTTATAAGCATTACAACGTTCTTGATACTGTAGTTGTATGTATTCAACTGTAAGTAGAAACTCCTTGAACTCTAACAAATCAGTCTGATTATTTATCTCGCTCAAAACCACCCAAGAACAATGGTCAGCGTTCGCAATGATGCCTGACTGACGTATTGCTTTGACTACACTGTTTCGATTGCGTTCTAATAACTTGATCACTATGTCTTTATTAATTGATGTTGAACGAATATATTGACTTAGAGCAAGAATAAAACTCTCACTATTCATCTGCTCCGTTGTCACGTTTTCTATAAAGTTAGATCTCCAAAAGTCATCCAACTTATCAGATACGCTATTAAACTTACTTGAAGTACTACTTTTAAAAAGCAACACATCAAGTGTATTTAATAATGATTCATCATTACTACTTCCTAAAACGAAAGCGTTAAACTGCTCATCGAAATACAATGTACTTTTCCTTTTAACGACGCATCATATTGGCAAAACGCTGTAATAAACTCACATCTGCTTCGTTTTTGAGCAACGCACCATATAGTGGCGGGATAGATTTCTCACCGCGCAGATTTTCTTCTAATTCGTCCTGAGCCATATCATCAGCAAGTAACAAGGTTAACCAATCAACCAGCTCAGACGTTGATGGTGGCTTTTTAAGCCCTTGAACATTGCGCAGCTTATAAAAAATATCGAGCGCATCGTTGACCAGCTTTTCTTGAATATCAGGGAAATGCACGTCAATGATTTGACGCATGGTTTCTTCTTCTGGGAAGTCAATATAATGGAAAAAACAACGACGCAAAAAGGCATCTGGCAGCTCTTTTTCATTGTTCGAGGTGATGATAACCACTGGACGCTGTGCCGCGGTAATGGTCTCACCTGTCTCATAAACATAAAAAGACATTTTATCGAGCTCATGAAGCAAGTCATTCGGGAATTCGATATCAGCTTTATCAATTTCATCAATCAATAGCACACTGCGCTCTTTACTGGTAAATGCCTCCCATAGCTTACCGGGTTTGATATAATTGCCAATCTCATAAACCTTATCATCACCCAATTGCGAATCACGCAAGCGCGATACTGCATCGTACTCATACAACCCTTGCTCGGCTTTCGTGGTTGACTTGATATGCCACGTAATCAGCGGCATACCCAAACTTTCAGCGACCTCCTCCGCCAATAATGTCTTACCAGTGCCCGGCTCGCCTTTAATCAATAATGGTTTTTGTAACGTCATCGCGGCGTTGACCGCCAACTGCAAATCATCAGTGGCAATATAGTTTTGCGTACCAGTAAAGCTTTTTTTCGTTTTATCAGTCGTGGTCATAATCAAGTCTCAGTTATTGTTATAGATTAGGGCTGTCAAGAGCCAGAAAAGGCTTAAAGGCAATTGATGGCAAATAAATAATCATTTAGATTAGCACAGCATGATTGATTGCCAAAATACTCATGCGTTCGCAGTTGTTGAAAAATAATAGATGCCTTGAACGCTTTTTGACGGTTGATCGACACAGTCATAAAACGTTTTTTCATAAAAAAAGACACGCATGGTGTCTTTTTTATGGTGCTTTTCATTCACAGTATTTTTTATTGATAGCATTTTTTATGTAGCTATCATAACCTAAAGCACAGAGCCAATCATCGCTAGCAAAACTTTAATATCACTTTACTGACTTCGCTTTACTGATGGCACTTTATTGATGTTGCTTTACTACTTATCAAGCTTTTCCATATTAGGCTTTTTAGCTAAACTGCTGTCTTTTTTTAAGCTAACGTCTGCTTTAGGATTAGCCGCTAAAGGCGTTTTATTAGACGGTTCAGCCACAGTGGCTTGGTCGGTTAAAGTCGTACCTTCTGTCAAATAATTGCCAGTCGTCAGCTGCATGGTCGCTTGTGTATCTTCTGCAGTACGACTGCGCGCTTTGTCTAGACTTGACTCAAAAGCACCGCGAATAAGCTGCCAGACGAAGCCCACAAACAAGCCGACCACTAACACCACAAGTATCGGCAGCATATTGGTAATCGCGCCAGCCGTGTCCTTCATCATAATCGCATAAACCACGGCGATACTAGCGGGGGCAATCACACTTGGATCGCCAAGGGCAGTACCTGGTGCCAATAACACAGCAAACAATATCATCCAACTCATACCGCCCAACGGCCGCGGCAGCATACGAGCGACCAGCAACCACAATACCAACACAATAACGACACCACCCAGATACGCATACATCGGTAAGTCTGCGGGTGGCACGTCTTTTACCAGCTGTCCCCACCAAATAGCAATTTCGCCGAGAATATCACTAATGGCTTCCAGCGGTAAGCTGTTTATAATACCTTTTAACCAGTCCATGCGTGTGTAGTTACCTGCGTTTATAAATTGTGCAGCGCGTTTACGCGCTTAACGATAGACAGTGTGCTGTTTCAACGAACCATAATATCGAATACATTATCGTCAAAAGCAATTAAGACATAAGCACTTGAAACACGACCTTTTGCCTCGCCACGTATTTTTTGTCTTGTCACTCATTTTGTCTTGTCACTCATATAGCCTGCTAGTTTATCACGACTTTCTACCAAAATGCATGAGCGCAAATGTGTCGTAAACTTTTTCTTGCTGGCTGTCATGCAACATAGCCAAAAGAAGCTGATTAAAAACTCGCTTCAAAAACACCCATTAATCATAAATATTGTCTTGTGCTTCGCGCGCACGTAATTCCGCTTGGCGGCGCATCACATCTTGCGGTGGCATTTGTACAAAATACCCTTGCGACTGTAATTTTGCCAGTACCTCTGCTTTATCAACGCGCGCAAGTGTCGGTGTATTGGCTAAGTCCAAGTGCATCACAAATTTACTGCGCCCTAAACTGGCACGGAAATCTTTTGGTAATACGCCAAGCCAATCTTTAAGCTCGTCGGTATCGTCAGGATAATCAGGACGGGCAATATAGACATACATATCGTTATGTTTGGGGAATTTATAAATATCACAATGCATAATAATAACCTATCAGAAACTATCGCCATAGATTAGCATATTTTGGGTGAATATCAGTAGTCGCTTTACGTTTTACGATGGGCATTCATGCTAAATTGACTACTACCTACCAAACGTAAAACGCTTTACTTATCGATACGGTATTGATTATTCTCACAAAAAATCATTTTTGCCAAAATTATTCACTTTAATCGCGTAGATGACTTGTAAAAGCGCCTTGAACCTTTCATAATAAAAGCGTTTTTCAGGAGAGAGTCTTGAGCACGATATCAGGTGCGTTCATATTAATGAGCTAGCGCTGATAATTGCTACTTGACCACCGAAGGCGCATCCACCCTGCCAATCGCTCAGGTAAAAGGACTGAAAAACACATGTCACGACTGTTTCGCTGTCTACCGTCAATTGCGTAGCACACCCAAACATAAGGCATAACAAATCTGGAGAGCGGTAAGGACGGACGACGCCTTACCCACCGAAGGGGAGAAAATGCGACATCATTTAATTTGGTTTTTTAAGGCTGATGCTTTTAAAAACGTGCAATGATGGTTCGTGTTGAAAATCTCAGGTTACAGGACAGATAGGGCTTTTGCTTAAACCGACGTTCAGCGTCTGTTTGGCGGATTGCGCTATTTTTCTGTGCTACCCTTGGTTGCAATGTTTGCACCTTGCAATATTGCTTCTCGCTACTATGATAAGGCACATCAGCCCTCATACTTTGATACTTGTTTTTACGACTGGTTATCGAATGCAGCTGATGTCCACATAAGGATTTGTTATGACCACTACTCAAGATAATACTGCTCAAAGCGCCAACACTTCAGCCCCTAAACGCACACCTCTTTATCAGTCTCACGTTGATAGTGACGGCAAGCTGGTGGATTTTTCTGGTTGGGAATTACCAATCCATTATGGTTCGCAAATCGAAGAGCACGAAGCGGTGCGTACTGATGCTGGTATGTTTGATGTCTCACATATGGTCGTCGCTGATGTCACAGGTAGCGATACCAAAGCATGGCTACAAAAGCTACTGGCCAATGATGTCGATAAACTCAAAACCGTCGGTAAAGCGTTATATTCTGGCATGCTCAACGAGCAAGGTGGCGTCATCGATGACTTAATCGTTTACCTGATGAACGAAGACGCTACTGAATACCGCATCGTCTCAAACGCTGCTACTCGTGATAAAGACATGGCACAATTTGATAAAGTCGCCGAAGGTTTTGACATCAGCATCACTGAGCGTCCAGAGCTTGCGATGATTGCCGTGCAAGGACCAAACGCTGTTGAAAAACTCGCGCAAACCAAACCTAGCTGGGCAGATACTTTAGCTGGTCTTAAGCCTTTCGTTGGTGCTGATTTAACAGACATCGAAGGCAAAGATTGGTTCGTTGCTCGTACCGGCTATACCGGTGAAGATGGCGTCGAAGTCATTATGCATGGTGATGATGCACCAGCATTTTTTGAACAATTAAAAGCCCATGGCATAAAACCTGCCGGTCTTGGTGCGCGTGATACCTTGCGTATGGAAGCTGGCATGAACCTCTATGGTCATGACATGGACGACAACGTCAGTCCTTACGAATGCAACATGGGCTGGACACTCGCGCTTAAAGACGAGCGTGATTTTGTCGGCCGCAAAGCCCTAGTCAGCAAGCGTCAACAGTCCAAAGATGACAACACAGCCATGAAGCAAGTTGGCTTGTTGCTAACGACACGCGGCGTATTGCGTGAAGGCATGACAGTCACCATCAATCAAGGCACGGACAATGAGCAAACTGGCATTATCACCAGTGGCACCTTCTCCCCTAGTCTAAAAAATTCAATTGCGATTGCCCGTGTGCCTGCCAGCGTATCAGATGATGATAGCGTTCAGGTCGATCTGCGCGGCAAAGGCAAGTTCGTTGATGTGCGTGTTCTTAAGCTACCGTTTGTCCGTAATGGCAAACAGCAGTTTGACTCGTAGGCATTATAAACCCTATTATTAACGTCCACTATTTTTGTTAACCATCCTCTATCACTTAGGAGAGAGACCATGAGCAATATCCCAGCAGAACTAAAATACATCGCCAGCCACGAGTGGTTACGCTTAGAAGACGACGGTACTATCACTGTTGGTATCACTGACCATGCTCAAGACCTATTGGGTGACGTGGTATTCGTTGAATTGCCAGACGTGGGCGACATCATCGCCGTTGACGATGAAATCTCTGTAGTTGAATCAGTAAAAGCTGCTTCTGACGTTTATGCGCCTATCTCAGGTGAAGTCGTTGCGATCAACGAAGCCCTAGAAGACGATCCAGAAATCATCAACTCTGACCCATATGGCGAAGGTTGGTTCTTTAGAATGAAGCCTGACAACATCGCTGACTACGAAGCACTGCTAACCGCTGATGAGTACGAAAACGAGCTTTAATATCAGCTTCACTCTCTCGCTTAAAAGCGGTGTTTGATTTAAATGCCGCTACTTATAACCTTAAAAAATATAGCTTGTTATGACAGATATTGGCGTCAGCTGATATCTGTACGCTTTTTCTTAGAATGCTTATCGCTCAATTTATTGCGTCCAATCGCTATCTGATTTATTCATATCAATTACTTGTCAGGCGCTATTAAAGAGACGTACTCAATACTGCCCCAAGTTGATCACTTAATCTCCAGCATGGATTCTCATATGAACCCTGACACTGATAATCAAGCAAACGCTCAAGCAAGTTCTCAAGAAAAATTTGCCACGCCTGATAATACACCGCAGCTGCAAGCGTTTCGCGAAGTGGTTGAATCACGTCGTTCAGTCCGCCGCTTTACCGACACACCGATACCTGACGATGTGTTAGCAGACTGTCTGCGTTTGGCCATGCTTGCGCCAAACTCTAGCAATCTACAGCCGTGGGAATTTTATGTGATTGATGATGCGGACAAGCGCAAACGTGCGGTGAAAAACTGCATGAATCAAAATGCAGCGAAAACCGCCGCTCGTTTAATCGCAGTCGTTGCTCGCACCGATGTGTGGCATGACCATGCCAAGCAAATATTGCGCGAATACCCTGATAAGCCAGTACCCAAAAAGGTCAAAGACTACTATACCAAAGTCGTTGCCATGGACTTCTTACGAGGACCTGCCAATGTGGTATCAGCGGCTAAATGGGGTGCTACTCAAGTGGTCAGACGGGTAAAAGGTCCGATTAAATCACCTTATTATACTTTTGAAGACACCAAAAACTGGGCAACCAACAATACCGCCCTTGCGGCTGAAAACCTAATGCTTGCACTACGCGCGCATGGCTTTGATAGCTGTCCGATGGGTGGCTTTGATGAGCCTGCCATGAAGCGCTTATTAAATTTAAGCGATGATCAACATATCATTATGATGATTGGTGCTGGTGAGCGCGCTGATAATGGCGTTTACAACAGCCAGTTCCGCTTTGACCAAAAACAATTTGTTCATTACGTATAAAATCTTAAACCGTCATTAGTTATTATTACTAGTTATTTTAGCCATCCCTTTATTACTCCCTTAACCAAGGATTGTCATGACTATCTCGCAAAACCCAACGTTTGATACCTTTAAAGGTTTATTCAACGAAGCTGAATTTGTCTATCGTCATCTAGGCTCCAATGATGCCAAACAAGCTGACCTGCTCAGTGCTGTTGGCTATAAAGATATGGCTAGCTTTATTAACGATACTGTACCTGAGCCCGTGCGCTTGCATAAAGAGCTAGATTTGCCAGTGGCGATGAGTGAGCATGCCGCGCTTGCCAAATTGCGTACCATGGCAGATGACATCACTGTTAATAAGAGCTATATCGGACAAGGCTACTCGCCAGTACGTATGCCTGCGGTCATTCAGCGTAACGTCCTTGAAAATCCAGGCTGGTACACAGCTTATACGCCTTATCAGGCAGAGATTGCCCAAGGTCGTCTAGAAGCCTTGCTTAATTTCCAACAAGTATGTATTGATTTGACTGGTCTTGAGCTTGCTGGCGCGTCATTGCTTGATGAAGCAACCGCTGCGGCAGAAGCCATGGCAATGTCAAAGCGTGTCAGCAAAAGCAAATCAACGCAGTTTTTTGTTGATGACCGTATCTATCCACAAACATTAGATGTTATTAATACCCGTGCCAAGTACTTTGGTTGGGAAGTGGTGGTTGGTGATTTCGAACTGGCTAAATCAGGCGATTATTTCGGTGCGCTATTCCAGTACGTCGGTGTTGAAGGCGATGTTAAAGACTTAACCGACGTCATCACTGCTGTGAAGAAAAACAAAACTTATGTGAGTGTCGTCAGTGACATCATGAGTTTGGTATTATTAAAATCACCAGCAGATATGGGCGCAGACGTCGCTTTAGGTAGCACGCAGCGTTTTGGTATTCCAATGGGCTTTGGTGGTCCACATGCTGCTTACTTTGCCTTCTCTGACAAAGCCAAGCGCTCAGCACCTGGTCGTATCATCGGCGTCTCTAAAGACTCGCAAGGCAATACTGCCCTACGTATGGCACTACAAACTCGTGAGCAGCATATCCGCCGCGAAAAAGCCAACTCAAACATCTGTACCTCACAAGTATTGCTTGCCAACCTAGCCGGTATGTATGCCGTTTATCATGGTCCAGGTGGCGTAAAACGTATCGCTACTCGTATCCATGCGTTTGCGACTGCCTTTGCAGATGTCATCAAACATGCTAACGACAGCAACTTAAATGTCGTACATGACCAATTCTTTGACAGCGTTGTGATTGATTGTGGCTCAGAAAAACTGGCCACTCAAATTTTCGAAAATGCTGACAATGTAGGCTATAACTTATGGCGTCTTGGTGAAACCAAATTAAGCGTCGCGTTTAGTGAAACCAGCGATCAACAAGACTTTAGCGTCCTAACTCAACTGTTTGTCAGTAAAGCACATGACCTACCAGAAGACGCTCGCGTTTCTCTTGATAGTGCACACTTGCGTACCGATGCTATTTTATCGCATCCAGTATTTAACTCGCATCATACTGAACATGAAATGCTACGTTATTTAAAATCGCTTGAAGACAAAGATTTAGCAATGAACCGCAGCATGATTTCATTGGGTAGTTGTACCATGAAACTGAATGCCACCAGTGAGATGCTACCGATTACTTGGCCCGAATTTGCTAACGTGCATCCTTTTGCACCACGTGACCAAGTCACAGGCTACGTTGCCATGATTGATAGCTTGCAAGACCAGCTGAAAGCCATTACTGGTTTTGATGATGTGTCTATGCAGCCAAACTCTGGCGCTTCAGGTGAATATGCTGGTCTGCTAGCGATTCGCCGTTATCACGAATCATTGGGTGAAACTGACCGTGATGTTTGTTTAATCCCTCAGTCAGCGCACGGTACCAACCCTGCGACAGCTATGATGATGGGTATGAAAGTAATCGTGGTTAAAACTGATGACAATGGTAACGTTGATATCGATGATCTAACTGCTAAGTGTGAAGAAAACAGTGCCAATCTAGGTGCATTGATGATTACTTATCCATCGACGCATGGCGTGTTTGAAGAAGGCATCCGTAAAATCTGTGACCTCATTCATAAACATGGCGGTCAAGTTTATATGGATGGTGCCAATATGAATGCACAGGTTGGCATGATGCAACCGGCTGACGTTGGCGCTGATGTATTACATATGAACTTGCATAAAACCTTCTGCATCCCGCATGGCGGCGGCGGTCCAGGCATGGGCCCTATCGGCATGAAGTCGCATTTAGCACCCTTTATGGCCAACCATACATTGAGTCCTGTACATAATGCGCAAAAAGACTGCTCGGCCGTATCGGCAGCCCCTTATGGTTCAGCAAGCATCCTACCTATTTCATGGATGTACATTGCCATGATGGGCCGTGATGGTCTGCTAAAAGCGACTGAGCTTGCGCTATTAAATGCTAACTATGTCGCTGCTCAATTAAAAGGCCACTACCCTGTCCTTTATGCGGGCAAAAACGGTCGCGTCGCGCACGAATGTATTATCGATATTCGTCCGTTGAAAGAAGAGACGGGAATCAGTGAAAGCGATATCGCTAAGCGCTTGATGGATTACGGTTTCCACTCACCAACGATGAGCTTCCCAGTTGCGGGTACCTTGATGATTGAACCAACGGAGTCTGAATCTAAAGAAGAATTAGACCGTTTCATCAGTGCCCTAAAATCTATCAAAGCCGAAGCAATGAAAGCCAAAGCTGGCGAAGAGGGTTGGACGTTAGAAGACAACCCACTGGTCAACGCACCACATACCGCTGCGATGGTCACCAACAGCGAATGGACGCACCCATACAGTCGTGACACAGCAGCATTCCCACTGCCTTATATCCGCGCCCATAAGTTCTGGCCAAGCGTAGCACGTGTCGATGACGCTTATGGTGATAAGAACCTCATGTGTTCTTGCCCAAGTATCGAAAACTATATGTAGTTTTCAAATAAGCATGGACAGTTGATATAAAAATAAACCTCCAAGTCAGCAGCTGGCTTGGAGGTTTTTATTTTGCCACTAATATTTAGCGCTATAATAAAATAGCTATCAATCTATTCACATTATTTACTTGGTTAGAATTAACTATGCAGAAAAACAATCTTGTCATTCTCATCCATGGTCTGCACCAAACCGCTTGGATCATGCGACCGCTCGCCAAACGCTTGCAAGCAACAGGATTTGATACTCATCAATTCGGTTATCGTAGTATGCGTGACGGTATCAAAACCAATAGTGCCCGCCTAAATAGCTGGCTAGAAAACCATCATCACCCTGACCAACCGATAGATTTGGTCGGTCATAGTTTGGGCGGCCTGATTATTCGTGATTTTGTCACTACATATCCGCAATGGCAGATAGGACGCTGCGTGACACTTGGGACACCGCATGTAGGGAGTGTATGTGCTGACTATATATGGCGCTTGACCCCATCTGTGGTAGGGAGTTCATACGTCGATGCCTTAGATGGCAGCGTTGCACCTTTACCAAAACATATTACTCTTGGTGTGATTGCGGGTAATCGCCCTTATGGCCTAGGGCAGTTGTTTTTGCAATATCATAATCGCAAACTGCGTAAGACAAATAATATGCCATCAGTAGAACATCTACTACACGATGGCACCGTATATATAGAAGAAACCAAAATAGAGGCTGCCACGGATCATATAGTTTTACCAGTTTCGCATACTGGGATGCTGGTCGATAAAACAGTAGCCGCGCAAACCAAATACTTTTTACAACATGGACAGTTCGAGCATAACAAGCTTACGTCTTGAGAAAAGCATCATCTTTTATCAATGATAGAATCTTATGGCTTATCGAACATTGATACCCATACCCTGCTGCAACTCAGTTTTATGTTTTTTGATGACTGGAATCAGGGTGTTCATGACCCAGTCATTCCGCCAGCCTTTTAAACCTTCTGGCAGCTCGCTTAATTCCTTATCAAAAGCAATTACTTCATACAATTGCCCGAGCCACTTTTTACGCATCAATACATTGTCAGGTACGCCGATAGCTCGTGCATGATCATCGATCGCTTGCTGCACTGCTTTTGACAGTACTTTATTTTTTGAGCGATACGGCGGTAATAGGCAATCAGGATATTCAGCAGGGTGCAGGTTTTTTGCTTGATTTATCACTTTTAGCAGCTCTTCGCCGTATAAGCGCAACATACTGCGATGCATCGTGGTTTTGTGCGCAAGCTCTCGCATATTACTTGGTTTTTCAGTGATGATCTCACGTACTGCTTGTTTTTTAATCACAAACGTACGCGGCTGATTGGTCGAACGCGCCAGCTCCTCGCGCCATGTTGCAACCGCTTGCAGTATCGCCATCTGCTGTGAAGTATAACGATAGTCTGCCATTGTTAGGTACATTGCGCTGTCTTCAACATGCTGAGCATCATACAAATCACTGGCATAAAGCTGGCAATCTGCCCATACATAATCGTACAAACCTTGCTTTTTTAACGCATATTCAAGACTTAAATAAAGCGCTGGCAAAAAGCGTACGTCATCAATCGCATATTGCTCTTGCTCATCTGATAATGGACGCTGTAGCCAGTCCGACTGGCTTTGTTCTTTATCAATGTGCATGTCTAGCTGGTCGTCAAGCGCTTGCTGATAGCCCATTTGCAACTGACCCGTTAAGTAAGACAACGCAATTTGCGTATCAAATATATTGGTCAATGGCGGACAGCCAGAGAGTAGATAAAAAATCCCTAAATCCTCACCACAGGCATGCCAAATCGCTACATCAACTTTGGCCAGTGCCTGCCACAATTCGGTCAGTTGCAACTGAGGGGCATCTAATAGATAAATATGATTGCCGGTATTCAGCTGCACCAATGCCAAGCGCGGATAGTAAGTATCACGTTTGATAAACTCAGTATCTAACGCCACCCGACCACAAGTTGCCAATGCATCGATCACTTCAGCCAAACCATTTTGCTCACGCACCCACGTGACAGCAGCTTCGTCGGCACTATCTAGCAGCGCATCAATATCTGGCTCTGACGGCAGATCTGCTGACTCTATTTTAGAATTGATTGATGGTGCTAATAAATCATCAGAAGCAGCAATGTTAATGTTGTCTGCAAGGTTTGATTGGATGGCAGCAGTCGAAGCTGTTGGAGCATGGTTGGACACGGGCAGATACCTGCATAAATAGGAAAAAATAAAACGCTAAAGGGCGTCTCAATAAAAGTAAATAATAAAATACTAGGGCGTGTCCTCATTTTAAAAATGGTGATAAAAATGAGATAAATTGCAGTTAAACAAGGAAAATAGCGCAGATAATATCGAGATATTAGTCAGCTATTTGACGCCGTTTAGCAAGATTTAGCCATTTTTAACCCATTTAGATAACTATCGATTGAATTGAGGACACGCCCTAGTGAATCAATTATAACAATTTCATGAAATAAAATGGACAAGACTTGGTTTTTATAAAGAAGTTATAGAAAAAATGTCAGTGTGCTATAAAAATGAACGATTTTGCATCGCTTGTCCAAGGGTCATGCTATCAAGATATTCAAGCTCGCCGCCCATTGGTACACCTTGTGCCAAACGTGTGACTTTATTAACATGACGACTAACCGCTGCACTGATAAAGTGCGCGGTGGTCTGCCCTTCGACAGTCGTACCAGTCGCCAATATCAACTCTTCAACAGGCTCTTGCTTGACCCGCCAGACCAGTTGTTCAATATTCAAATCATCAGCGCTAATACCATCAATCGGTGATAAATGACCACCTAACACAAAGTAGCGGCCACGGTAGCCGGCGGTCTGCTCTATCGCCATCACGTCTGCTGCCGTTTCGACTACGCATAGCAAGGAATCATCACGGCGCGGATCTTGGCACAGCGGACAGATTTGATCATCACTGAAGCTGTGGCAGCGTTGGCATTCGACGATATCGCGCATCGCCTCATCAAGCGCTTGGGCAAGTGCCATGCCTTGTGGACGTTTTTTGGTGAGCAAATGCAGCGCCATACGCTGGGCACTTTTTTGACCTACACCCGGCAAAATACGCAGCTGTTTAACCAGCTGATCAAATTTGGCTGTCAGCAAAGCATCTTCCTCTATTTAACTTAATTTATAAATCGTAGCTATAAAAATGGGGTCGTATCGTGTCGATAACAACCCCATTTTGTCTTTAATATGTCGTGTTTGGCTTAAAAAATAATGACTTAGAACATACCTTGCATACCAGGTGGTAGACCCATACCTGAGGTCGCGCCAGCCATGGTTTCTTCGTATAGCGCGTCTGCTTGACGAACGGCGTCATTGATAGCAGCAGCGATAAGATCTTCGATCATATCTGGCTCATCTTCTAGCAAGCTTGGATCGATGGTTAAACGCTTAACCACATGGCGACCTGTCATGGTAACTTTTACCAGACCACTACCCGCTTCAGCTTGTACTTCTTTATTAGCCAGCTCTTTTTTAGCGTTTTCAACGTTTGCTTCGACTTTCTTTTGCATCGTTTGTGCTTGTTGCATTAATGCTTGAATATTCATAGTTGCCTCTTTTGTTTTTTAATCATAAATGATTGATATTTTACTAGGGCGTGTTCTCAATTCAATTGATCATATCTAAACGGGCTAAAAATGGTTAAATCTTGCCAAACATCGTCAAATAGCTGGTTAATATCCCGATATTATCTGCGCTATTTTCCTCGTTTAACTGCAATTTATCTCATTTTTATCACCATTTTTGAAATGAGGACACGCCCTAATATAAAGTGCTAACCGCGATTATACCGTTATCTTTACAAACTGTCTAAACCACGTGCCAAATCTTTGATGATATCTTCTACATCTTCTAAACCGACCGACAAACGAATAAGGCCATCTTTTACGCCCGCTTCTGCGCGCTCTTTTGCACTCAAGCGAAAATGGGTCGTTGTTGCAGGATGAGTAATGGTGGTTTTAGCATCCCCTAAATTATTAGTGATAGAAACCATTTGAGTGGAATCAATGACATGCCAAGCCGCAGATTTCGAATCAGAGCTAGCCGACGGTTTCACTTCAAAACCCATGATAGCACCATAGCCATCTGTCATATGATGTTGACGCGTCGCAAGCTCATGAGCAGGATGATCACTCAAACCTGAGAAATGTACGGCACTAACATTGGGATGATTGACCAAAAACTCTGCCACTTGATTGGCATTTTGACAATGCGCTTGCATACGCAGTTTCAGCGTCTCTAACCCTTTGGTAAATACCCATGCGTTAAATGGACTCATACTGATACCGCCTGAACGTACCACAGTAAACGCCTCTTGCATCAGCTTATCGCTACCAACTAGTGCGCCGCCAAGTACTCGCCCCTGACCGTCTAAATATTTAGTGGCAGAATGAATCACCACATCGGCACCCAAATCAAGTGGACGCTGCAAAGCTGGGGTAGCAAAACAATTATCCACAATGAGTAGGATATCATTGGCTTTACACAGCTGGCTTAAATAGCCGATATCACAAATCTGGGCTAATGGATTACTAGGGCTTTCGCAATAGATCACTTTAGTATTTGGTTGAACGGCGTTTGCCCATGCCTCATTATCGAAGCAATCAACGTAGCTGACTTCCACACCGAACTTTGCCATATAATTATTAAATAGACCAATCGATGAGCCAAATAATTGATTGGCAGCAAGCAAATGATCGCCCGCTTTCAGATATGCCAAGCACATGGTCAAAATCGCGCCCATGCCAGAGGCTGTCGCCACTGCGCGCTCTCCGTTTTCAAGCGCTGCCAAACGACGCTCAAAGGTACGCACACTCGGATTGGTATGGCGTGAGTACACGTTACCCGTCTTGTCTCCATTAAAATGTGCCGCGGCATCTGCCGCTGAGGTATAAACGTATGAGCTGGTGGTAAAAATAGCCTCTGAGTGCTCACCCTCATCGGTACGATGTTGCCCTGCCCGTACAGCAATGGTTTGCATACCATAATCGAGATCTAAATTGAGCGCGTCACTGCGCCAGTTTGGATCTAATTTATCTACATTTTTATCATCATGGGCTTGCGACTGACTCATAAATATTCCGTTGCTTTGATTGGTATTTTGATTGATATAAAATGACTGCTTATTCTTGTGATTATCGACCGAATGCATCAGCGTTATCATATCATGTCAACTTATTCCACACAGCTGGTTTCAAGCGATGGCTAAATATTATTTTTGAATACACATCTATCTCTTTCTCAACAACAGATGAAAGAGAGACGATAAGTAAATAATGACTGAATAAGTCGCTGAATCTAACAAAAATAACGTATTTATAATAGGCATAGATGACGACAGCTGATAAGCTTAGCGGCGATTTAATTTTTGCTTTGGGCGATATTGTTATACGCTTCGTAATCAGTGCTATCATCGGTAAAATAAACGATGCACTAGCGCATGTTCTTCATTCAATTGATAGTCTTTTTAATGGGCTAAAACTGAGGACATGCCCTCTCGCTGACTTTCTAACAAATACTTCTTTATGTAAGGCTCACTAAGGTAATTCATTTATGTCGATGTTCAGTATAGAACCAAGCAACTTATCGTTGAGTCTAACACTCGGACTAACCTTAGGTCTTAGTGGATGTCAGGTTTTGCCAAAACAGCCGCACTTACCTGAAAGCCAAGCATTATCAGCACGAGTACATGACTTATATCAACAAGAAGACAATCAAGAAACTGGACAAAGTGACACAGTAGCAACCAATGACGTTGATCTGGTAGCATCGATTAGCGAGCAGAATGATATTCACCCAGATTTATCCGGCTATCACCCCATTGTAACTGGTGCCAATGCTTTTGCTTCTCGTAGTATCTTAACGGACATGTCCACACGTAATATCGATGCGCAGTATTATATTTGGCATAATGACCAAGCTGGTCAGCTACTATTGAAAGATCTGTGGGAAGCGGCTGAACGTGGCATTATTGTACGCTTATTATTAGATGATTTTAATAATGATGCCACCTTCGATCAGCATTTATTACGTTTTTCCAGTCATCCGAACATTGCGGTACGAATCATCAATCCGCTGATGCACCGTAAGTTTCAAACATTAAACTACGTCACAGGTCTGCCACGTATCAATCGCCGCATGCATAATAAAAGCATGACTTTTGATAAGCAGATTACCATCATTGGGGGACGTAATATTGGCAATGAATATTTAAGCAATGACCAAAATAGTCAATTTGCGGATTTGGATGTTTTACTCATCGGTAAAGTCGTCGCAGATATTGACAACAGTTTTTCAAGCTATTGGTCGTCGCCTTTGTCATTTGACATCGAAACGCTAGTGAAACCTGACAACAATACAGCGCCTGATTTCCTAGCGGCACTGGACAAGCTCGGTCAGGACGAAAAAGGTAGCGACAATCATTTGACGGTGTATAAAGAAGCGCTAGAAGAGTCAACGATAGACAGTGACTTGGTCAATAAACGCGTGCCTTTTCGCTGGACAGACATGCAGTTTTTGAGTGATGATGTGGGCAAGCTGACTAAAACGGTACCAGCGGATACCAATTTGGTGCATCAATTGCGTACCTTATTAGGCAGCCCAACCAAAAAGCTAACCATCATTTCCTCTTATTTTGTACCCACCAAAGATGGTGTCAATACTTTAGTGCAATTGGCTGAAGCTGGTATCGAGATTAAGATTTTGACCAATTCATTTGATGCGACCGACGTGACTGCTGTGCATTCTGGCTATAGTCAATGGCGACCTAACTTGCTGCGCGCTGGTGTTAAAATCTACGAGCTAAAATCCACCGCCTCTGAGGAAAAACGCGAAAACAAGCTTTGGAAAGCTCGTAGTCAATCCTCAACCAGTTTACATGCAAAAACGTTTGCCGTTGATGACTATCAAGTATTCATTGGCTCCTATAATGTCGACCCTCGCTCTGCCAATATCAATACAGAGATGGGTGTGATCATCAATGATGATGAGCTGGCAAAACAATTGCATGGTGCGCTGAGCGATGACCTGCTAAACCAAGCTTATGAAGTCAAACTATCAGATAATGGTAAGCTACAGTGGCATACTATGGAAGACGATAAAAAAGTGGTTTATGATTCAGAGCCACGCGTCGATATCAGCGATCATGTCTGGCTGACCATCATGTCATGGCTACCTATTGATTGGTTGCTATAGCTGCCACCATCAAAAGCACTTTAAAACCTAGTCATATTTAAATAATAACAGCGCTATTGAGTGATTCTTTTGCCCAATTTTTTTAGTTTGAGCACTTTTTAGTTGGAGTGCTTTTCATTTAAGCACTTTTCATTCAAGTGCTTTTCATTCAAGTGCTTTTAACTCCGAGGCTTGTTGCCCAATAACTTTTAGCTCAAACGTCTTTATTTTTTCGACAAATCATTATTTTTCATATTGATTTGTCGTTTTTTATTATAGCCGGTTATCCAGATAATAATCGGCTTAACGAATACTATTATATGTGGATGCGCGACCTATTATGCCTTCTCGTTCTCAATATGCAATGATGTCTTCTAAAGACAGAAACACCGTACTGTTTATCTGCTTTAGCAGCGCAGTCGCGTTTTTTGATTTTTTGATTTATTTATATCTAGCAGATATCATGGCGACCGCTTTTTTCCCTGCTAATATCGACCCAGCTATTACAAAGGTGCAAGGGCTTGGTCTATTTGCAATTGGCTATTTGGCACGCCCACTTGGCGGTATCATCGTTGGTCGTTATGGTGATATCAAAGGCCGAAAACCCATACTATTGATCAGTATATTAGTGACGGCGGTCAGCTTGTTGGCGATGGCTTGCTTACCGACCTATGGGCAATGGGGGCTGATTGCACCAACCTTATTTATAGTCTTGAGGCTGATACAAGGCATGGCATTTGGTCTTTATGTGCCACTCGCTTGGGTTTTTGTGGCAGAGCATGTGCCGCGCCAATATTCGTCAGTATCTTGTAGCTATGTCACCGCCAGTTTTTATGTAGGCGTTTTGTTTTCTAATGCCTTTTTTCTTTGGTTAACCAATTCTATGACGACTGAGCAATTGGCTAATTACGGCTGGCGCTTGCCATTTTTTATCGCGGCTATTCTGAGTTTATTACCATTACTGGCGTGGCGATGGATAGATGAGTCACCCTTTTTTCTGGAAATGAAAAACTCAAAACCAAGCGATTATGTTGCCAAACCCTTCAATTTACTCTTTAAGCATTGCAAACATTCGCTATTTATCGGCATGGTTCTCACGCTTATTGTTTCTAGCATCACGACCGTTGTTGTGCTATTACTACCCGATTTGATTGAATTACGTTTTACCTTAGACAGCGATTTATTTGGATTCTCACACAGTCTGGGTATTGTGTTCATGGTTTTTGGTTGTATTTTTTACGGGATAATATCCAACCACCAAAACTTCGGTAAGATTCTGACGGTTGGCTCTATTCTTTTGATCGCTCAGATGTTTGCCTTTTTTTACCATCTGCAAGCCAGCGGTGACTACATCCTCATTATGTATGCGCTTTTAGGCTTTTGTGCTGGCATCGTTGGGATGATACCTGCCATCCTTGTACAGTTATTTCCGACCAATGTACGACTAACAGGAATGGCTTTTTGTTATAATATCGCCTACGGTATTGTTGGAGTGCTTGTGCCTTTTGGACTGGGTTATGCCACTTTGTATGTGAGCTTCTCACCAGCGCTCTACATTGCATTTATCGGTTTTATCGGCATAATAATGGGTATTTATTTTTATAATTTGCCTGAATTTAAAAAAATCGACCACATTATTTAGCTAGTAGCTGCATAAAGATTGAAATTACAAATTTAAGGTGCAATCGTATGTCTCATACATTGCACCTTGTTCATTTATTTAAGACACCAATATTATAAAATATTAAGGCTCAAAACCATGGTTGATATGACCAACAAACGTCTTTCCGTTGCACCCATGATCGACTGGACAACGACGGATTATCGTTATTTTGCTCGGCTTTTCAATCCGCATGTTTATTTGTACACCGAGATGATCAGTACGGGCGCGCTGATACATGGCAATCGAGCACGGCATCTGCGCTTTGATACGCTTGAGCATCCGCTGGTACTACAGCTGGGCGGCGCAGATATTAGCGAGATGACGCAATGTGCTGAATTTGCGCAGCAGCATGGCTATGATGAGGTCAATATCAATGTTGGTTGTCCCTCTGATCGCGTACAGCATAATAAGATTGGTGCTTGCCTCATGGCAGAGCCGCACACGGTTGCCGATTTGGTCAAACACATGCAAGCGGCGGTCGATATCCCAGTAACCGTGAAGCATCGTATTGGTATCGATGATTTTGACAGTTATGAGTTTATGGTGGATTTTGTAGAAAAAGTGGCAGCAGCAGGTTGTACACGCTTTATTGTCCATGCACGTACTGCATGGCTACAAGGGCTTAGCCCCAAGCAAAATCGAGAAATACCACCGCTACGTTATGAGGATGTCTATCGTCTCAAACAAGATTTTCCACAGCTCGATATCGAGATTAATGGCGGCATCGATACTGTTAAAGACATCGAAGCACATTTGCAGCATGTGGATGGCGTGATGATTGGTCGCGCGTTTTATCACAACCCTTACCTATTAGCAGAAACCAATAGCTTATGGAACGAATCAGCACCTAAGCGCTCAGATATTCTAGCGCAGCTGTATCCATATATGGAGGCGCAGATTGCTAAAGGTGAAGCACTGCCAACGATGACAAGACATTATTTAGGGTTGTTTCAAGGACTGACGGGTGCGCGCAAATGGCGACAGGCGTTAAGTGGTAAACCTCAGCTAACAATCGATGATATAAAACGGGCAGCGGATGAGGTGTTACTACTAAATCCTGATGCTTAAGAAAATCCATCATTATGATGACAGCTATAAAAGTGCAATAGTAATGCCGAAATATCCATTATTTATTTAGGCGGTTTGCGCAATATATTGCCACATCGCCGCCCCATTATTCACGATATGCAATAATATCGGCAGTAACAGCGAGCCTGACTTGATACGCGCGTAGCAAAATATCAATGCCAGTACCACAATGGTACTGATTTCATAAATACCATACTGCACATGGATCACCGCAAATATCAAGCTGGTCACGACGCTTGCTACGATTTCCCCTCGATGCCTTGAATAAGTTGACGAGGTAAATTGCTCTGCGATCGCTGACCATAATAGACCACGAAATATCAGCTCTTCATAGATTGGCGCGACAATGACCATTGCAAATATCAACAGCCATACTGAGCTGACAGACTGATATAAAGGGTCGACGAAGAGCAGTGGCGATTTATCAAGCAAATAAGTCAATGCCTGACTGCCAATCATAAATATCAACAGCAGCCCAAGCAATCCCATACCCACCGCAAATGAGAACGGCTTTAGCGCTAAATACTGCCGACTATCGCCGCCTCTTACACGTATCACCAAAAGGCTAATAGCAATTAATAGCACGCAGCCTATGATAATAGAGAGGCTGACCACGGTGCCATCGTTACTACCAAAAAAGAAGATATCAGCCATGGTTGAATTTTTAGCAGCCGGTAAGACCAGCTTGCCAGCGATATATACGCCTAGCAGCTGACTGATAAAAAATGCCGTCAGCATACCAACAGTCAGTAGAAATACACCCAATCGTGAAAATAGCGGCGTGCGCTTAGGCGGCGTATTAAGATTGTATGAACCAGTAGCATTTTTTAGCATAAAGTCATTACTCAAACGGATATTTTGTCAGCTCGCATCTAGGGCGTGTCCTCAATTCAATCGATTATCCTCTAAATGAGTTAAAAATGGCTAAATTTTACCAAACATCGTTAAATAGCTTATCAATATCTCGATATTATTTGCGCTACTTTCCTTGTTTGACGGCAATTTATCTCATTTTGATCACCATTTTTAAAATGAGGACACGCCCTAGCATAAGCAATAATGAGCAGAAATAGTCATCAGCGATTATGTTGGTAGTTGCTGCTCAATCAATGATAATACTTGTTGAGAGACCGACTCTGGATACTCAAGTGGAAACATATGACCACCGGCATGGGTCTCATAAGGAATATTCAAACGCGACTTTATTTGTTGCGGAAATTGGCGTTTTAAAAAGATACTGTCTTGACCGATAATCAAAGTAACAGGCGGCTTTGGTCCATGATTTGGTGCCAGCCAATACCAAGATGGATTGGTGCGAAAGACAGCGACCTCACTGGCTTTCGGAATCGCCAATGTCACTTTGCCATCCGCACGTTCGTGTAGCCCATGCTCGATATAGCCTTGAAAACTGCGTTCATCAAAGTTTTTGAAAAAACCTTTATGCCGCATCTTATCGTATGCATCTGCGCGGCTCTCCCAGACATCACGGCGATGCTTAGACACGCCAGCTGGTGACAATTTATCCATCAGGCGGTTATTCATCATCGGCAATCTATCCGCCGTCTTTGCCAAATGCCATAGCAAACTCACTTTGCCATAAATCCAAGGTGGATCCATGAGTACCGCTTGGGCAAAGTACTGCGGCGCACGATACAATGCCTGCAAGGTACACATTGCACCAAGCGAATGACCCACTGCCACTATTTGCGTCACGCCATGCTTCTCACAGGTATTTTTGACACTATCAATAATCTGCTGTGTAAGGCTGCGCCAATGGTCATCGACTGGATAATCAGGCGTTGCACCCAGCATGGCAATATATTCAATGGTAAAAAATTCTGCTAACTTCTCAAAAAATGGCTGATAAACCGCACTTGGCATCCCATTAGCATGAGCAAAATGCAAGACAGGTTTGTTGGTTATTGTAGAGAAAGGTAAAGCAGTAAAAGTTGGCAAATTAATTTCATCACTCATGACAAGCTCTCTTCGATTTAAGTCGCTATTTAGGGTGTTTTTTATAATCATTGAATCTCATATACAATTGAGGCTGAGCATAATCATACGCTCAGCCTCAACAATCATACACAGTAAATCTCAAACATAACACGCTTAACGCATCTGCGCATTACCTTCTTCTTGCGGTAAAACATCAAGGCTGACACTAGAGCCAATGCCCGCACCCAATTTAACAGCAAAGCGGTCCATGAATAATTGGAACGGATCTGTTGGGCTATAATTGATCACATTATCCAGCTCTAACTGCTTTTCTAAGCTAGCGATGCTGCCTTTCTTATCGGCTAAGCCAAGCTCAATCGACTGCTCGCCTGTCCAGAATAACCCTGAGAACAGCTTATTTTGTTCAGGATTTTTGAGACGATCACCGCGACCCTCTTTCACTGCATTAATGAAATGCTTGTGGGTGTTGTCTAATACTTTTTCGACATGTTTTTCTTCATAATCCGTTAACGGACGTGACAAACTTAATATGTCTTTGTATTCACCAGCAGTAATCGTACGATCTTCTACGCCAACTTTATCCATCAAACCTTTGATGTTATAGCTTGGCATAATCACGCCGATAGAGCCAACCAAACTTGATGGATTCACATAAATCTCATCCGCCGCAGAAGCAATATAATACGCGCCAGAAGCACCCATATCACCAATCACTGCATAGAGTTTTTTGTCTGGATATTCTTTACGCAAATCCATCATAGTCTGCCAAATCTCATCAGACTGTACTGGTGAGCCACCAGGTGAATTGATATCCAATGCTACCGCCTTTGAATTGCTATTTTCAAAAGCACGGGTCAATGCCTCATTGACATCATAAGCGTTGGCCACATCGCCACTACTAATGACACCTTGTAGCTCAACCACGGCTAAATGCGGCTTGCTCGTGTCGACACCATCTAAACCCGTTGGCGCGCTGCTGCTGCAACTACGACCAAGCGTCAGAAATATCAGTAAAATATAACCAAAGGTCAATAGTTTAAAAAAGATACTCCAGCGACGGGCGCGGCGTTGCTCGACCACACTAGCCAATAAAGTGTTTTCAAGCAATCGCCATTCTTGTCCACTCGGCTGGCTTGGCGGCGACATCGGTACTGGCTGATTTGCCGAATTGTCAGGACGTTTGTTAGGGTCTGGTGGCCAGTTGGGCATATAACTTCCTAAGTCAGAAACAGTCTAAAGCAATAAAAAGAGAAGATAGAAATACAGTCAGTAATGAGCTGCTTCTCACTCCAAATACGGTCACAGTCATCTATATTCATAGGCTGCTAAGTATGGTGGTATTTCAATCATGGTTCAATAGTATAACTGGGAAATATCACTATATTGTAACATTGATTAGATAAGCGATATTTTTATGGCGTGATATTGGTAGTATCTACTGCCGCATTGAGAAACAACGTTGCTTCTGGCATTTTGTCATCATAAGTGATCATTTCAGTGATTGTTTGACGACTTATCACATCGTTAGTTATCTGTGATGTGCTATGTCCTAGCCATGTCACATTACGAAAAGTGCGTGGTTGCTCAGGTGGTTCAACTGGACATAACAATCTCCACATTTGCCAAATACGCTGATGGGTATCTGCATTTAATATCACACGTGCCTGAGGCATATTGGCTTGATGAGTCGATGGATGGCTACTTGATGTGAGTGTCTGCGCAGTGGCAGGTATTGATTTGAGTGGATCAGCCGCATTATACTTTAATACCCTTATGGGCAAGCTGGCATCTATAGCCACCGTACAATCCCAAACACTCGGACTGTCTATTTTGCTCCACCCTGTCAATGCTTGTATGGACAAGTCACCATTGCCCAACTGCCATGTTTTGCCTTGTTCACAGCGTTGCACACTGATATTCGTCATGTCCTTGGGTTGGCTAGTGACTTTATAGGCTTGCTGAAATGCAGACCAACGATCAGAGCGTCCTGCTTGCCAATACTGACTAATAGGTAAATGCTGATTAAGCTGAAAAACCGTCAAAGGCAACAGCTCAGAAGCACTAGCATTAGAAGCTAAATACTTCTTATCAGTAGTAAGCGTATCCGTCAATCCAGCACTGCTACTCTGCACAACCATACCCTCTAGTATATCAACTGACAAGCTACCCAACTGCTGCGCCAATGTCATCGACAGCTTATTCGCCGTTAGATTACTGGGCATCGTTCGTGCAGCATTGGGTCTATGGTCAGATAAAAATAGCCAGCTGATGTTTGTCTTATGCGTATTTGTTGTGGATGACTGCTCATTATTGACAACAGGATACTGCAACAAAGCAGCGCTTATATAGGGATCACCCGTTGATAAGATATACAAGGTCGGTATCGTCGTTAGTGATTGCTGATTGGCATATACCGTCATCATTAATAAGGTTAGCAGCGGCAGTGCCAGCCAACGACTGATAAATCCTCGTGGTAGTAGCCATGGCAACATACTTAATAGTACCATCAGCAATATGGCGACATTCACAGGAGTATAAAGCCACGCTTCTGACAATGCAGGTAATGAAGTTAACCACGTTATCAGTTCATGCAATTTCGCGACAATGGCGCTAACGAGCAGCCAAATACTATCAGCAATAGCAGGTGATAAAAGATAGCAAAGCCCGGCCAACAGATTAAGCGGCACAATCACCCAACCAAATAAACCGATAGCAAACAGATTGATGACAAGACCCCACAGCGACGCCTTGCCAAATAATAACAATGTAATAGGTAATAAAGTAATAAATAGCCAAAATTGTAATTTGAATACACGTTTGCCTATTATCCAAACACGATTGAATGCAGTCTCTACTACACTGGCATTATGAGCAGATGCCGTTTCTGATACGACAGCTGATTGCGTATATGATGCATCATCATATTTAAGGAGTAATGCCACTGCGATAAAAGATAGCCAGTACCCTGCCTGCCATAATACGTAGGGATCAAGCCATGCCATCAACACTGCCAATGCAAACAACACCCGCATCGTACTAACCGGCAATAATGTTAAACGTACCAAACCTATCGCGAATAACATCCATGCGGTACGAGCAGCGGGTACATCAAAACCAGTAAATAGCGCATAAATAAAAGCAGCAGCGATCATCACCCACCAGCGCACTTGCCAACGCGGTACATAACGATAAATCCTTGGCCATAGCCGATCAAAAAGCAAAACCGCTGCACCCGCCAGCATAATCGCTAAAAACAACACATGAGTGCCAGAGATAGCCAGCAAATGTGAAATACCAGCCAGTTGATATAGATCTTTGGTCTCACGATTGATTAAACTGCGATCACCTGTGAGCAAACTTAAAGTGACCGCTTTTGCCTGTTGCGCTGCTGTGGTCTGTGTCGACCAATCTTGATAAAAATGCTGGCGTAATTGCCAACGACCTTGGTTGATATAAGTCTGAAAACGCTGCAGATATGAAGAAGAGGAAAATGCTGGCTTTGATACCTCAGTATTGGTGACATTTGATGTGCCAACGGTCAATATATTAGCGACTCCATCAATATGACGACCTCGCAGCCAGCGATAACTGTCAAAACCAGATGGATTGCTCAACGCTTGCTCAGAGGTCGCCAGTGGTGCAAGCGCTAAACTCATAAACAGCTGATCGCCAGGTTGTAAGTAATTTAAGCGGTCAAACGGATTGCTGTCCAAATTTTTCTTGGATGATTGTTTTGATGGTTTTTTTGGATAAGCGTTGAGCAATACACGGTACGTGACATTCTTACCGTTATTCTTATCTGAGTTATTTTCATATAGGTTGTTATTGCTTAGGCTATTATTTTCATCTATTAGAAAGTTACTGGTCATAGCGTCTAAATCTTCAACCGCCAACGCCGATACCAAGGGTGATATATCACTAATGACAGCAACTTGTCGATAGCCACTGTCCGTGGCGACGTCATAAACGCTGTCACTTATCCCTTCGATGGTGACTAATGCTTGCACACGCATTGGCTCAGTGATTTCTGTTAATTCTGCTTGTTGATGGCTAATCAGGGCTTGCAGCGCACTGCCAATGATTAATCCAATTGCCAATACAGCAACTAAAACATGAGTCAAGATACGAAAGAAGAGTTTAGATTTATGTGAAGTATTATATGAAGGATTACGTGAAGAGAGACCAGCAGCATGTTGCGATAAATGGCTGGGTTTTGCAGAAGGTACATTAAACTGGGCAATAACAATCAGGATAATAGCAAAAATAATGAGCGACAAAGATAAGGTGGGAGTATTAAATATATCCATTAACGATGAACTAGTGGGTATCGCCATACTATCTGCGACTGCCAAAACGCCCATCATGGCGATAATAATCAAGCTACCAATCAACCAGTACACCAGCGCTCCTTGCTTGATGAGGTGAATATTAGTTTTTGCCTAAATAAAGCCATTTGTTATGATAAATAGCCACTTAATATGACGAAAATGTACCGAAACACCAAAACACAGATTGATACTAAAACCAGAAACAACAACTGATACGTCATGCAATAGCATTTATATAACTATTACCCTATACTGACTGACATATTGCGATGATGATAATCTGACATCATTATTCTCTATATCCTCAGCTGTACACTTTATGAATAATATTACTTTATAGCAGACCATCAATGCGATTGAGCGGACTGTAGCTAACGATTACAAAAGGCGATCCTGTGCCCCAAAAACGTCTGAAAGACCTGCTTCCTACGCCAGAGAAAATCTTAGAAAGTCGCACCTTAAAACTGTTCGCACCGCATTTGGCTGATCCACGATTATGGCACTTTAATCGACATAGCTTAAATAAAGCGGTCTATATCGGGGTGCTTAGTGCATTTTTCCCATTGCCAGGGCAGATGCTGCTGGCTCTAGTTGGCTCATTAATTTTTCGTGCCAATGTTCCCATGGCGCTCGGCTTGACTTGGATTACCAATCCACTTACGAGCTTGCCCATCTTTTATGCAGGCTATTATATCGGTGCCAAAATCCTTGACGTACCGATGATTAGTCTGCGGCTTATCGGCAGGATGATTGCTGATTTTAGCTTATGGGCACTGTCAGATGGTGCAAATCCATTCATTACCTATCGCGGCACGGTATCGATTGCTGCTTTTTGCATAGGCTTGACGATCTTAGCGATTGTGACCAGCATCATTTGTGGACTGGCATTTAAGGCAGTTTGGCGCTACAAAACCGTCGTGAGCTGGCAAAAACGTCAGCAAGAACCTTCTGATAAATCACCTAAAACCTAATATATGCTGCTGTTCTCAAGTCATGGTAACCATAACGTAGCGAACCACCCTTTACTTTCAACCATTCGCTAACGCCAGCAATCTAGGTTACCATCTGTCCTCGATTATTCTATGCTATGTCTCGATATCACCTTAAGCTGGCTATGACTTAAAAACAAAAGCCATTTTCTCTGTTGATACCAGTCACTCTGCTTCTTTATTCTTTTCTATGGCAGCAAGGATGTTGTCCGTAAGGCTAGTGTCCATCACGAAAACTTCAACCACTTTTTCATCTTTAAGCAATGTATAGCGTTTGCCCGTTGCACTGTCTTGAGCTTTTAGATCATAATCAACGCCAGCCAAAGTAATGGCATCAAAAACGGGTGTTAATAGATCTATTTGTGCCTGTTTATCAATTGTCTCGAATAACCTCACATCCATATAGGGTTTTAAAGGTTCATTGCCTTCTTCGGCACTGCCAAAAGCAGCGATTGGGTCGTCATCTCTATCCATCATAATAATCCTTCTTTAATAAATTGGCGGCATTTTGTAGCCCCATTTTGCGTTTATTTTTATTAAAAACTTATTGCCTGTTGAACATAAATTTTGTCGTTCTAGGGTATATCCTCACTTTAGTAATGATGATAAAAGCGAGACAAATTGCCGTCAAACAAGAGAAATACTACAGATCATAGTGACATTAACCAGCAGTTCAGTTCAACGACGTTTGACAAATTTTAGCCCATGTAGATATCAATTGACTTAAATCAGGACACACCCTACTACTTAATAACAATAACCATTTACGCTATTAAAAATAAAACGTTAAAAAATGCAGCGTTAAAAAACAGTTAATACTGCTCCCAATGACCATTACGTAGCAATAACTGACGATCTGCCAGCGCCGCTAGATTGCGATCATGTGTCACCATTAATAGTGCGGTTTGCATGGTATTTTGCAGCTCTGATAATAATCCAAACACGCTTTGCGCATTGTCATAGTCCAAATTACCAGTTGGCTCGTCTGCCAAAATAAGCGACGGCTTCGTAACCAAAGCACGGGCAATAGCCACACGCTGACGCTCGCCGCCCGATAGCTCACCAGGTCTATGCGCCAGACGGTGCTCAAGTCCGACACTTTCTAGTATCGCAATTGCTTGCTCTCTTGCTGAAGTCGTTGAGACCTCTGGTCGCATCAGTAACGGCATCGCAACGTTTTCAATGGCAGTAAATTCGGCTAATAAATGATGAAACTGATAAATAAACCCCAAATGCTTGTTACGCATGGCACCGCGCTCAGTTTCATTCATGCTATTTAACAATTGACCATGTAGCCAGACCTCACCGCTGGTTGGCGTATCAAGACCACCAAGCAAGTGTAGCAAAGTGCTCTTGCCTGAACCACTGGTGCCAACGATGGCGATGCGCTCGCCAGCATGGACGGTCAAATCCAAGCCAGTCAGTACTTGCGTACTAACCGCCCCTTCATCATATATCTTGTTGATATTTTTCGCCTCTAAAATGGCAGACATGGCTTTTCCTTTATTCTATTTATACTGGTATTGATGCTTTATTCAGCGCTACAAACAATTTATCAGCCTAAACTTGCATTAAAATTAAGGGGCTGTCCTAGATAACTAGTTCAGTTCCTGTTTAACCCATTGTTTTAGCTGGTGTAATTGACGTTTTGGATCACTGTAGTTAAAACGCCACTC
>NZ_QGGM01000006.1:0-144596 GCF_003148585.1 Psychrobacter immobilis
CGATTGCTACTCGCTATGACAAGTTAGCCTGTCATTTCCTCAGTGCGATTCATTTAGTTTCTTGTGTCATTTGGCTTAATTGATGACACGCCCTAGATAATCAGATAAAACTACGCCCAGTACACGAAAGTGATAAAATAAGGCTCAGCGCTGTAAATACAGTCTGGGCTTTTTTGTGTTAGCTATTTAGTGGCTTATTAATATTTATTTACCACTGATTGAGCGTCGATTGAGCATCTGGTTCAATACAGGATTTGCCTTTTTGCTGTGTAATAAGAGACAATGTGACATTTTTTCTATTTGTGTCACGAATCATTGCCTTATCACAATAATGCTATGATCGATGCTGATACTATTTATGCTGCCTATGCCGCTATTTTTTATTTATTTTTATTCGTGTTTTCACTCATATTTATTGGAAGTCTGCTGAACCATGCTTGATATTGCAAAAGATCCGACTCGGCCTATCGCCTTAGATTTACAAGACGTCCATAAAAGCTATGGCTCATTGGCAGTGCTAAAAGGGGTGTCCCTTACCGCATATGACGGTGATGTCATCTCTATTTTGGGCTCATCAGGCTCAGGTAAATCTACCTTGCTGCGCTGCATTAATTTGCTCGAAAAGCCCAATCAAGGTCGTATTATTATCGGTAATGATGAGCTGATGCTCAAGCCTGCCAAGTCAGGTGAGCTGCAAGCGGTCGATATTAAGCAATTGGAAAACTTGCGCGCGCGTGTGGGTTTTGTCTTCCAAAACTTTAACTTATGGCCGCATAAAACGATTTTGCAAAACATCATCGAAGGGCCAACCCAGGTTTTAAAGATTAAAAAAGATCAAGCCATTAGCGATGCTGAAAAGCTGCTCGATAAAGTCGGTTTGCTTGATAAAAAAGACGCCTATCCAGCGAATTTATCTGGTGGTCAGCGTCAGCGTGTCGCTATTGCCCGTGCGCTTGCCATGCAGCCACAAGTGCTGCTATTCGATGAGCCAACCTCAGCCTTAGATCCTGAGCTGGTCAATGAAGTGCTCGCCGTCATGCGTGAGTTGGCAGAAGAGGGGCGTACTATGCTTATCGTCACCCATGAGATGCGTTTTGCGAGAGAAGTATCAAGCAAAGTGGTGTTCTTACATCAAGGTGTGATTGAAGAGATTGGCACGCCCGAGCAAGTTTTTGATAATCCTACCTCTGAGCGTGTCAAAGACTTTATGGCATCGCATCGTCAGAACTAGCCTCCTATTTAGTATCCGTTTTATATGCAAAAATGGGGTGGTAATATTCTTACCACCCTATCGTCATTTTATTTTAAGCATAAAATTACTGCTTAGTAAGCAGCGTTGAGCGTTTATTACCCGTTAATAACAGTCGGTATGTAAAACGTTTGTTTTTGATATTTTACTCAGGTATTATCAAAAGGTTTACAGGTGGTCGATAATGACGGCTGCTTGTGTATTCTGCTATCTATATTGCTTGTCTGGCAGGGACGTCAGAGAACAAAATATCAGAACCCTACATTAAAAACCCATCAGAATTTAAGGAATGTATGATGTCGAATTCTCGCCTATTGTGGTCATCGATGACCGTTACCGCCGCATTGATGCTGAGCGCCTGTAGTCAACCGGCTAATGAAACTACTGATAGCAACACTGACGCCACTGCAGCAGAAACGGCTGGCAAGACCATTCGTATCGCGACCGAAGGTGCTTACCCTCCTTTTAACTACACCAATGCTGATGGCAGCTTGGCAGGCTACGATATTGACGTTGCCAATGCCTTGTGTAAACAGATGCAAGCCAAATGTGAAATCGTCGCTCAAGATTGGGATGGTATTATTCCAGGTCTTTTAGCACAAAAATATGATGCAGTGATTGCGGGTATGTCTATTACACCTGAGCGTCAAGAAAAAGTCGACTTTACCGAGCCTTACTTTGCTAATACGATGGTTTGGCTGACCGATACCAAAGGCAGTTTTGATCCTATGGCGATCAAAAATTTGACACTTGGTGGTCAACGTTCAACCACGCCTGGCGCTTATTTACAAGATAACTATGAAGGCAAAGACGGCAATACTGTGCAGTTGTATGACAATTATGACAATGCTTATCTGGATCTAAAGTCTGGTCGTAGCGATGCGGTATTGGCGGAAAAAGTCTCTGCCAAATCATGGTTGGCAGACAACCCTGAAGGCTTTGGTATCGTTGGTGACGAAATTGACAATGACGACAATATTGCCATTGCTGTTCGTAAAGGTGACGCACTCAGAGACGACTTTAATAAAGCACTCAGCGAAATCCGTAGTAACGGTGAGCTGGCACGTCTTGAGCAAGCGAACTTTGGTCAATAATCTTCTGATTGAAAAATGAAGGAATAGCAAACATGACAATATCAATGACATCATCATTAAAAACTAAGGCGCTTTGGCTTGCGCCATTAAGTGCCGCGATGCTTATGCTGGCTGGTTGTAATAATAGCGCCACGCCTGAAGATGGTGCGGCAGCTGACACCACAGCCGATGCACCTATGAACATAAAAATTGCCACCGAATCAAGCTATAAGCCGTTCAGTTATACCGATGCTGATGGCAAGTTAATTGGTTATGAGATTGAGCTGGTCGACGCTCTGTGTGCACAAATGAAGGCAAAATGTGAAGTCATCTCACAAGATTGGGATGGTCTCATTCCTGGTCTAAATGCCCAAAAATTCGATGCAATTATCGCAGGTATGTCGATCACGCCTGAGCGTAAAGAAGTGGTTGAATTCACTGACCCGTACTTTCACACCGGCATTATCTTGATCGGTAAAAAAGGTGATGACATTCGCGTCGATGCATTAAAAGGTCAGCCCATTGCCTCACAGCGCTCAACCGTCGCTTCACAGTACTTGCAGGATGAACATGCAGATGCTGATATCAAGCTTTATGATACCCAAGATAATGCGTATCTGGATCTGACTTCAGGTCGCGTACGGGCAATGATGTCCGATAAAGTCACTGGCATCGATTGGCTAAAAACGGATGCTGGCAAAGACTATGAAGTGAAAGGACAAGAAATCAGCACCGACGAAGATGCCATGGGTATCGCGCTTCGTAAAGGCGATCCATTGGTCGCTAAGTTCAATAAAGCGTTGGCTGAATTAAAAGAAAACGGTACTTATGACCAAATCACAGGCAGCTATTTTGGCACCAGCTCTACTGCTGCTGCGCAAAAAGCCGTGGCAACCACCGACGTAAAAGAAGTGATGGTGGTTGAAGGTGATGATGCTGTTGAAGTGAAAGAAGAATCAGCTGAAGCGGCGACTAACTAATATCATAGCTCATCTCTGTGCTCGGCTGATATGGCTGTCACGTATGGCGATATTCACTCATAGAGATGAGTGTTACTTTACTAACAAACCCCAAGGATGATCATGAACAACCATTTTGACCAACACCGTGCAATCGCGAACGCATCCGTTATCAATGGCATCAAGGCGCGACGTTTTTCAGCGCCCTTGCTTGCGATGGCGGCGCTTTTAACCTTAGCAGGATGTAGCAATGGTCAAAATGATGCAAATGATGATGTCAGCCCAGACGCCGCTGAGACCGCAGCGACGGGTGATGTGTTACGTATTGGTACCGAAGGCGCTTATGCTCCCTTTAATTATACCAATGCGGATGGCACCCTTGGTGGTTTTGATGTTGATATTGCCAACGCTATCTGTGCTGATATGAAGGTAGCATGTGAAATCACGGCGCAAGATTGGGACGGTATCATCCCCGGTCTAAAAGCGGGTAAGTACGATGCGATTGTGGCCGCCATGTCGGTGACGCCTGAGCGTGAGCAACAAGTCAGCTTTACAGAGCCGTACTTTAGCAATACCTTGGTGTTTTTGGCCAAAAAAGACAGCAGCTTTGATCCCAGTAATAGCGATGATATCAATGCGCATTCTATTGCCGCTCAGCGCTCGACCATTTCTTCGCAGTGGTTAGAAAAGGTTTATCCAAATGCTGATATGAAGCTTTATGACACACTCAGTAATGCATTTTTGGATTTGGGTTCGAATCGTGTTGATGCGATGGTGTCTGATAAGCTGCCAGCGCTAGAATGGCTTGGCTCCACCTCAGGCAGTCAGTATGCGCTCAAAGGTCAAGAGATTGACATCAATGATAATTTTGCCATCGCGGTGCGTCCAGGCGATGCATTGCAAGCAAAAATCAATAAGTCATTGGTCAATATTAAAGCGGATGGCACTTACGATAAAATCAATCAAAAATATTTTTCGATTCCAGCGTCAAGCTCAACGGTCACTACTGAGCCGACAGAAAAACCTGCTGAATAAGTCTTAAAATATATTTAGCACTGTTGCATCGTAACCGTGAGAATGGTGATTTTTACTAGGGCGTGTCCTCATTTTAAAAATGGTGATAAAAATGAGGTAAATTGCAGTCAAACAAGGAAAATAGTGCAGATAATATCGAGATATTACCTAGCTATTTGACGATGTTTGGCAAGATTTAACCATTTTTAGCTCATTTAGATTGCTATCAATTGAATTGAGGACACGCCCTAGGTTAATTTGAATTCCATTTCATAGGAAGGGTATTGCTTCAATAGCGATATCCTTTTTTTGTTTTTTATAAAAAATAGTTCGGTCTTGTGATATTGACTGTTCGGTTTGTAAAAATATGACTAATCTAATGCATTTTTAAGAAGATAAGCGTCTATTTAAGCACTGCTTTTACGTGTGAGTATTAACATAGCTGGCAGCGAATATGATAAAATCAGCGCTCATTTCTACTGTGTCAATTTCCGCCGCAATAATCGTATTGATTTGACGTCGATCTATGACGCAAAGCACCAAGGTCTATTTGGTATAAAATACGCTTATGAGCAGCGCTCAGCGATTGATGCTGATTCTTTTAACTCATATTTTGCAAATTGCTAATATAAAGAGACTGAGTGGATAATTGTGTTTGATTTACAAGGATTTGGCGCGCTACTACTGAGCGGCGCTACCGTCACCATCAAGCTTGCCATGACCAGTTTAGTCATCGGCATGGCTTTAGGGCTGCTCGGTGCCACAGCTAAGCTGTCCAATGTCTGGCTGCTGCGTAAAATTGCGACTGTATATACAGCGACAATGCGCGGTATTCCAGAGTTGCTATTGGTACTGTTTATCTATTACGGTGGCTCTATGCTGCTGATGACGATTCTCAAGAAATTCGGCTATAACGAATATGTTGAGATCAGTGCCTTTTGGGGTGGCGTGATGGCGTTGTCTATTGCGTTTGGCGCTTATGCGACTGAAATTTTTCGCATGTCGATCCAAGAGATTCCGATAGGGCAGAAAGAGGCGGCGCAAGCAATTGGCATGCGTCCTTTTCAGACGTTTTATCGCATTACCTTGCCACAAGTTTGGCAGATTGCGTTGCCAGGATTGGGCAATTTGTTTTTGGTGTTGCTCAAAGATACCGCATTGGTATCAGTTGTGGGTCTCAAAGACGTCATGTATCAGGCGTCACGTGCCGCCCAATCAACGCAGCAGCCATTCACTTTTTATATGGCAGCGGCGATTATTTATCTGGGTTTAACCATGTTGATTACTGGTTTTATGATGTGGCTCGAATGGCGCGCCAATCCAGCGGCACGCTATGCTAAAAAGCTGAGCCGTCAGTCAACCCACCGTCAATCGACCATAGGATAGAGGAGAAATACTATGGATTGGAATTGGCAGGTTATTTTTGATAGTATTCCTGATTTATTAAACGGGGCAGTATTGACCGTACAGCTGGTGGTTATCTCAGGTATTATCGGTCTATTTTTTGGTTTGGTTTTAGCCCAGTTGCGCTTGTCAAAAAACTGGCTGGTGCAGATACTACCATTTTCTTATATCTTCTTCTTCCGTGGCACGCCGCTGCTGGTACAGATATTTTTGATTTATTATGGTCTAGGACAGTTTGAGGCTATACGGAATTCGTTCTTATGGGAACCTGTGCTCAGTCAAGCGTATTGGTGTGCCATCATTGCCTTTACCATGAATACCAGTGCTTATTTGGCAGAAATCATTCGCGGTGCGATTCAGACCATTCCTGTTGGTGAGCTCGAAGCAGCTGACGCTATCGGTATGTCGAAATGGCAAAAGCTTACGCGTATTACCTTACCCCGTGCCTTTGGTATTGTCATTCCAGCTTATAGCAATGAAGTGATCTTTATGCTAAAAGGCAGTGCGCTAGCGTCAACCATCGCTTTGATGGATATCACGGGTGTCGCTCGAACCATTAGTGCGCGAACTTATACCTTGATGGAGCTGTTCTTTGCTGCTGGTATTATTTACCTTTTATTATCATGGGTGATTTTGTTTAGCTTTAGGTTGTTTGAAAAAAGAATGAATCGCCACACAAGCTATGTACCGCCTGATGTAATGACCAACACCATACCTTAAGGGTTTGGCTCAAAATAATGCTAAAAAATCAATGAAATAGCGGGTTAATATCTTAATATTAACCCGCTATTCTTTTGTTTAACTGCCATTTATCTCATTTTTATGACTATTTTAAAATGAAGATAAGCCCTAGAAAAATAGCGACAGATAGTGCAGTATGTATGACCAAACTATCAATAATCTGCTGTGAGTGCCTAGTATGAGCCAATCATCCCATATTTCGTTAATCAATGCGATTGCTGCCAGCGTCAATGATGACGCGAGCATCGCAATGGTTAACGATAGCGTACGTGCATCCATCGGCAAGGTGGTCTGTGTCGGTCGTAACTATGCGGAACACGCCCGCGAGCTTGGCAATGAGATACCAAAATCACCCATCTTATTTATGAAACCAGCATCGTCAGTGATCAGTGTGCGTCATGATATCGTCCGTCCCAATCCAGCGATATATGGTGAGACTCATTATGAAGCTGAGCTGTGTGTACAATTAGCAGCAGACTTATCGGCAGCCACGCTTGAACAAGCACAGCAAGCGATTGGTGGCGTGACTTTGGGGCTGGATTTGACCTTACGTGACTTGCAAAGTAAGCTCAAAGAAAAAGGTCATCCATGGGAGCGTGCTAAGTGTTTCGATGGTGCCTGTGTACTTGCTGATTGGATTGATCCGCAAGCGTTTGGTGATTTTAGTCATGTCGAATATCAGCTTTATATCAATGATGAGCTGAAGCAAGATGGTGACAGTGCCTTGATGCTATTTCCAGTTTATGAATTACTGGCAGAGATTAGCCATGCCTTTAGCTTACAAGCAGGTGATGTAATTATGACTGGAACGCCAAGCGGCGTTGGCATACTACAAGCAGGCGATGCGTTAAAATTGAAGCTCGGTGCCCATGAATGGCAGGCGCAGGTTCAATAAATTTCTGTAGCAGCACTATTTTATCAGTCGTCAAATGCAGCGACGCCATCATGAAATCCCAAGTTAACGCTTGGGATTTTTTTTCGTTTTATGAAGTGCTTACAAAGTGTTGTCATGAGACTGTCATCTATGTTTCAACGTTCTGTCATAAACTCTCGGTAGACTTAGGCGTAATTCGTATTTTTGTGGTGATAATTGTAAAGCCGCGACCAACTCTCCGCCAATCCAGCCTAACAGCAAGGTGACTGATAATGACATTATTGAATAATAAACAACCACTTGCCCATGAAGTCGTTGAAGATTCTAATCCAACTGACAATATCGATTTTCAAACCATTATTAGTCGTCGTTTAAATCGTCGTAGTATCCTAAAAGGTGGCACAGGATTGACGGCGGCGGCTTTTTTTGGGGCGCTACCTTTGGTTGGCTGTAGCGATGATGATGATGACAGCAGTCCTATCAAAAATACTGATAATAACGCGGCTATCCCTGCACAGGGCGATCTCAAACGTCCCGAAACTTTGAAGTTTACGGCAGTGGCGCATTCAACTGCCGAAACGATGAGCGTGGCAGCAGGCTATAAAGCCGAGATGATATTACCACTTGGTACGCCGCTGATATCTGGTATCGATGATTGGAAAGACAATCGAGAGCAGTCGGCAGAGTCATTCGAGTGGCGCATGGGTGATAACCATGACGGCATGTGGTTCTTTGGTAAGAATGGCGGCGCTTATGATGCCAAAGCGTCAGATAATGGCCTGCTAGTCATGAATCATGAATACGTGAATAGTAACGAATTGAGTCCGTTTGGCTACTATGTGACCCAAGATGATAATGCTGCTCCGATATTTAAAAACCGTCGCCTTGCGAGCGATGTGCGCCGTGAGGTTAATTGCCATGGGGTAGCAGTGGTCGAGATGAAACGCCGCTCTGATGGCATGGGTTATGAGATGGTGACTGATTCGAAATATAATCGCCGTCTCACGAGTAGTAGTACGGCGCAGTTAACAGGGCCCGTTGCTGGCTCTGATTTGGTCAAGACTAAGTTTGATCCGACAGGCTTTCAGACTCGCGGCATCAATAATAACTGCGGTGCAGGTTTGTCACCTTGGGGCACCTATCTGACCACCGAAGAGAACTTTTTAGGGGTATTCGCCCGTGGGCAAGATGCTAGCCAATTAAGTGATGGGCAAAACTATGGTCGCGAGCGCTACGGTGCAACAGAGGATTTCCCAGGCTGGGAGTATCTGTGGCACACACCTGAAGCCAAAGATGCCAAGATAGCCGATGAGTTTTCGCGCTGGGATATGACCGCCGTCGGTACCAGTGCTGCTGACGATTATCGTAATGGCTTTAATACCTTTGGCTATATCACCGAAATTGACCCTTTTGACCAAAACTCTATGCCGCAAAAACGTACGGCACTGGGACGTTTTGCCCATGAGAATTGCGCCTATGCGCCCGTTGAACAAGGCAAACCGGTGGTCTTTTATATGGGCGATGATGCTCGCGGCGAATATATTTATAAGTTTGTCTCCAAAGCCACATGGTCAAATAGTGATATCGGTGGTGGCTTAAAAGCGGGCGATAAGTATTTGAATGACGGTACGCTTTATGTTGCTATCTTTAATGAAGATGGCAGCGGTGAGTGGAAAGCACTCGTCCATAGTCAAAACGGACTGGATGCCTCCAATACGGTATTGCCTTTTAATGGGCAAGATGAAGTTCTGGTTTTTGCTCGTGCCGCAGCAGATGTGGTCGGCGCCACCAAAATGGATCGACCAGAGTGGGTGTCGGTTAGCCCTATGACTGGTGAGGTGTACGTCACATTGACCAATAATAAATACCGCGGCGTACGCGAAGATCAACCTGTGTCAGCCTCTAATCCGCGTAGCTATCAGGCAGGTGAAAAAGCGGCAGGTAATGACAATGGTCATATTATTCGCTGGGCAGAAGCAGGTGGCGATCATGCGGCCATGAGTTTTGAGTGGGATATTTATCTGTTTGCCACGCCTTATGATCTGACCGCAGAAAATTTGTCACAGTTAAATGATAGCAATGATTTGTCTTCTCCCGATGGTTTGTACTTCGATCCGCGTGGCGTATTATGGATTCAGACCGATGATGGTGCTTATACCGATACCAGCAGTTGTATGTTACTGGCGGCGCTGCCTGGTAAAGTCAGTGATGGGACAGCCATAACGACCTCAGCAGGGCAACAGACCCGAGTCGGCATGCCTGCTAGTAATGACAATATCAAACGTTTTTTTGTCGGTCCAGAAGGCTGTGAAGTAACAGGTATTACCATGGCTCCTGACTTTAAAACCTTATTTATCAATATTCAGCATCCGGGTAATACTTGGGGTGCTATTGCTGGAGGCAGTACGCCGCGCTCAGCGACCGTAATGATTACGCGTGAAGATGGTGACGTCATACTTGCAGAGTCGTTTGTCTAGTTAGACATTTGCATGAGTAATGATGTGTCTTTCTCAACAAAAAAATCCCAAGTCATGGCTTGGGATTTTGGAGGATAGTTATTAATATGCAAGCATTGGTATTAAAGGATAGCGCCTTTCTTTGACAATAAAGATACTTGATAGTTAAATCATTCTCTTCTGTTTATGACAATTACAGGATAGTATGGAAAATCCCTTCAACTGCTTGATATGTTAACACTATGACCAGTCCAAAACCTTTAGAAACCATTCATGATTTATTTGCCACCACTCGGCGTCCAACTGCTATTGAGTCGGATACTGGTGAAGGTTTTCAGGGCGATGTCTATGAAGAGCTGGCGAAACTCGAATATATCTATGTCGATGAGCTGAGCGCCGAGACGGTGGACAACAGTTATAGCAAACCGCATCAGCCTATTACGTTGGTTGATTTTTTTGAAGGCTTGGCTCAGTTGGCAACGATGGGCGTGGTGGAGGTCACTGATATTGTAGAGGCTATCCATCGTGAGATTCTGCTGCGTCCTTTAGGGCGGTTTAATAAAGGCAATATTGAGCACTGGCAGCGCGGTATCACGGGGCGGATTTATGGCACGGTGCGTTATACTATGCAATTGGTGGGCAATAATCTTGCCTCAGGGCTGCGTCTTTATAACACTGTTTCTAAACCCAAAAAAATACAACCTTTACCCAAAAACTTACGTCGCTTGGTCAATATTCTAAATGGCGTCATGGGCGATCACCTTATCACTCATCACAATCCATTGGCAGTATCGATGGTGCTATACGATGAATACAATCGTGTACAAAGTGGCGCGCTGTCCGGGCGTATTATTATCTTGTGCCATGGGCTTTGTATGAGTCACTTGAGCTGGCAGGTATCTGGAGAAGGCAATTTGGGTGAAGTGTTGGTCAATCACTTGCCAAAAGCGACGGTGCTGTATTTAAACTATAATACGGGTCGGCGTATTTCTAGCAACGGACGTAGCTTTGCAAAAGTCTTGCAAGATTTGGTTGAGAATAATCCAGACGTCACTCAAATAGATTTAATCGGTCATAGTATGGGCGGTTTGTTGAGCCGTAGTGCGTTGTTTTACGGTAAAGAGCAAGGCTTTAGCTGGGTCAAACGCGTAGGGAATCTTGTCACCTTAGGCTCACCGCATCATGGCGCAAGCTTGGAGCAGATTGGACATTTTGTTCAAGATAAAATCGCTAAGCTGCCTTTTGCAGGATCATTGGCTAAATTGGGCGACTTGCGTAGCGCTGGTATTATAGATTTACGTTACGGCAGTATTCGCGATGCTGATTGGAAGTCTACCGAAGGGCGCAGCGTGCTGCCAGCAGAGTTTCGTCATCCCACGCGTTTACCCCTGCATGTGAATACCTATTTAGTGGCGGCAGCTTTGATTGAAACTCATTATGAATCTAAGACCACAAGTTTGCTTGGGGACGGGTTGGTCTCAGTAGAATCAGCGCTCGGCGAATATACCGAAGAGCATACGCTAGCAGTACCAGAGGGACATAAGGCGATTTTTTATGGGGTCAATCACATGAATTTAATCTACAGCGATAGAGTACATGAGCAAGTTATTGCTTGGCTATTGGATAACAGGCTAGGCGATGCCCATGATGCAAAGTATGGGCTTGATAGTCGTATCTATTCTTATCCAGAAGTGGATGAAGTAGCCAATTAAGCGTGCTCGAAACCATTTATATCGTCAGTCATAAATTTCAAGCCCTGACGTTAAAAACCCCCAAGCGACACACTTGAGGGTTTTTTTATTACTAAGCGAGCTGCACTAAATCCTAATTACTCAGAAAATATCGTGGTCACATCGTCTTTATTAAATTTATACATCTCGCCACAAAAGCCGCAATCCATCTCAAAGTTACCGCCTTGCTCATCAATGATGTCTAAGGCTTCTGCTTCACCGATTTGCTCAATGGCCATCTCACATTTCTCACGTGAGCAGGTACAACCAAATGATAAGGCAACAGGGTCGGGCGCGACGACATTTTCTTCATGATACAAGCGATAAAGGATTTCGTTGGCATCAAGCGTGGTCAACTCTTCAGCTTTCACTGTCCGTGTCAAAACGCTCAGACGTGTCCATAAGTCATCGTCGATACCCGCATCTTGGTTTTGCTCGACTTCATAGGTTTCTTCAGCAGTACGAGGAAGCATTTGTACCAACATTCCACCCGCTTGCAGACCATCAGACGCCAAATTAATCAAGGTTGGAATCTGCGCCGATTGCTTTTGGTAATGCGCTAAGCAGTCTGCCAAATTGTCATGGCTGCGCTCGACGATGCCTTGATAGGCTTCGCCGCCTTCAGGCTGAATGTTAATAAACAACACGCCTTGACCCATCGCACCCAATTCAGCAAATGCCTCTTTGGCATGAGTCATATTTTCCCACGCCTGTACTTGCTCATCAGTTTCACCCTTCCAGCTAGCAAGGGCACGGATGATACCGTCTTGATTGCATTCTGCCATTGCCCAGTTTAGCAAGCTATCGCTGTCTGATGATTGCAATTGAATGGACAGATGACCATTGATTTTGACCGTGCCGATAAGCAAACTCGCTGCTGTCAGCATCTCACCCAATAAGCGCTTGATCGCTTCAGGATAAGGCTTTTGGGCTATCGTACTGGCATAGCTGCGTGATAGGCGCACCACATCACCGCGCACTGGCGAATCTTCAATAAAGAAACGTTGGCGTACGTCATTGTCACTATGGTTGCCAGCGTTCTGGCTGTCCGTATTAGGGACTTGAGTATCTTGTGTCATAGGTCATTTATAGTATTAAGAAGTTGTTAGCTTTATGGGGATTCATCGTGATTTATCAATTGCCCGTTAGATATTGTTTAACAGATTAAAGGCGTTTATTGGATAGTTATGGTGATACTAAGCCCGATATCCTTAAAAAATAAGCCTCATTAAAAATTTTTTACCCACACCCGCTATTTTGTTGTACAGTAACATTAAGTTGCATTGTGATAAATAACAGCAACAACAACCGCATGGATGCGTGGCAATAAGGTCAATGAATAAGACCTGTGTCGTCCAAGCACTCATTCAATCTTGTGATAATGTGATAACAGGATGTATCTCATGAGCTATCTATCTTCTAGGTCTTTCTCTAAACCTTTAACTCTCGCTGCTTTTATGGCACTAGGTCTTGCAGGGTGTAATAACAGTAGCCAAACCAGCACTGATGCGCCAGCAGATGATGCAACAGCGACAGAAACCACTACCAACGGTACTCTACAAAAAATTAAAGACTCGGGTACTATCGTGGTCGGTCACCGTGACTCTTCTATTCCATTTTCTTATATCGCTGACGACCCAAATCAGCCGATTGGTTATGCGCACGATTTGGAGATGAAAGTCGTCGAAGCGGTTAAGCAAAAGCTAAACATGCCAGACCTCAACGTCCGTTATAACCTTATCACCTCACAAACCCGTATTCCCTTGGTACAAAACGGCACGGTCGACTTTGAATGTGGTTCGACCACCAACAACGAAGAGCGTCAAAAACAAGTGGCATTCTCCAACGGTTTCTTTGAAATCGGTACGCGTCTATTGACCAAAAAAGACTCAGGTATTCAAGATTTCGAAGACCTAAAAGGTAAAACCTTAGTCACCACCGCAGGCACAACTTCAGAGCGTTATATTCGTCAGTATAACGATGACAACAAAATGGACATGAATATCATCTCAGCAAAAGACCACGGCGAAGGCTTCCTTATGCTAGAAAATGGTCGCGCTGATGCCTTTATGATGGATGATGTACTACTTGCTGGCGAAAAAGCCAAAGCAAAAAATCCTGATGAATGGGTCATCGTCGGCACGCCGCAATCGTTTGAGATTTATGGTTGTATGATGCGTAAGGATGATCCTGAGTTCAAAGCAGTGGTCGATGAAGCGTTAGCGAATGTCTTTAAATCAGGGGAAATCAACAGCATTTATGACAAGTGGTTCTTAAACCCAATCCCACCAAAGAACGTCAATCTAAACTTTGAGATGTCTGACAACTTAAAAGCCTTGATTGCCAGTCCGCATGACAGCGCTCAGCCGAAAGTTGCGGCGGCACAGTAATTATTGTCCTGCAACATAGCTTGCTTACGTGTTCAGACTGATGTTGATATCAATCTGAACACGTAGGATTTTCAGTCGCTGCTCGGAGAGACAACCATGAATTATAGCTGGAACTGGGGTGTGCTCTTTGAGCAGACTGGTATCGGTAATGAGCTTTATATCCATTGGATGATTACTGGTCTTGGCTGGCTACTATTGATTGGTAGTATCGCATGGGCCATTGCTATGGTCGTAGGTACTATCTTTGGCATCATGCGTACTTTGCCTAATAAGACCGCTCGTGCCATTGGCACCACTTATGTGACATTTTTTCGTAATATTCCATTGCTTGTTCAGTTGTTCTTTTGGTTTTATATTGCACCTGGCTGGCTCACGCCCACGATACAAGAGTGGTGGTATAAGGATTTATCTCCCAACACGTCAGCCATGCTCTCAGCGAGTATCGGTCTTGGCTTATTTACCGCCGCTCGTATCGTTGAACAGGTGCGTACAGGTATTGAGTCGTTGCCCGAAGGTCAGATCAATGCTGCTTATGCGCTAGGCTTTAGTATTCCGCAAGTCTACAAAGAAGTGCTGCTACCGCAGGCCTTTCGTATTATTCTGCCACCGCTCAGCTCTGAGCTGACCAACTGCTTCAAAAACGCCTCCGTCGCCTCATTAGTGGGGGTAATGGAGCTGATTAGTCAAACCAAAACCATCAGCGAATACACCCAAAACAGCATCGAGATTTATACCTACGCGACGATTATTTATTTAATATTTAACTTATCATTGATTGCTATTATGGGGTTAATTGAGCGCAAACTGCGTGTACCTGGGCTCATTGCAGGAGGTCAGAAATGAACATGATGACCGAATTGGCAACAGCCTATCCTGGTTTGATGGGCGGTATGATTACCACCTTAAAGGTGCTGTTTTTGGCGATTATTGGTGGTATTAGCTTAGGAACGGTATTGGCGTTGATGCGCTTGTCTGGTATCAAAGCGCTTGAGATTCCAGCAAAGCTATACGTCAATTACTTCCGTTCTGTACCGCTACTACTGGTGCTACTGTGGTTTTACTTTGCCGTACCGATGATTTATTTTTGGATAGCGGGTAAGTACTTACAACTTGATGCTGCTTTTGCCTCTTGTGTGGTTGCTTTTATGATGTTTGAAGCCGCTTACTTTTCAGAGGTGGTGCGTGCTGGTATTCAATCGATTGGTAGTGGGCAGGTCAATGCCGCCAAAGCGCTGGGTATGACTTATGGGCAGACCATGCGTCTGGTTATTTTGCCACAAGCCTTTCGCAAAATGCTGCCGCTAATCTTGCAGCAGTGTATTATTTTATTCCAAGATACGACGTTGGTTTTCGCTATTGGTTTGACAGATTTTTTCCGCGCCGCCTATGTACGCGGTGAGCTGATGGGTTTGCTGACGCCTTACATTTTGGGTGCTGGTGCGGTGTATTTTATCATCAGTGTCAGTGCCTCCGTGGGTGTACAACAATTGCAAAAGCGTTTGCGATTTTGATAGATATTTATCTTGGGTTGCGCTTTTTGAGTGTTGAGGCTTTGGTTGAGTAGTTGATCTAACTTTTCTTAAATGACGATTATTAAAAACAATGTGGTTAGGAGCCAGTGATGAGCAAAGCTGATACATACTTAAATGCCTTTGGCGGACTGGTCACCAACAATGGTCATGCTAGTGATGAGATAGTCATTCAAATGTCCGATGTCAGCAAATGGTATGGGGATTTTCAAGTATTGAGTGATTGTACGGCGCATGTACATAAAGGTGATGTCGTCGTCGTGTGCGGGCCATCAGGTAGTGGTAAATCAACCTTGATTAAAACGGTCAATGGACTGGAGCCTTTTCAAGAAGGTGGGATCATGGTAAATGGTATCTCAGTTGGTGCGGCAAAAACCAATCTGCCAAAATTACGCAGCCGTGTCGGCATGGTCTTTCAGCATTTTGAGTTGTTTCCGCATTTGACCATTATTGATAATTTGACAGTCGCTCAAATTAAAGTATTGGGTCGCAAAGAGAGCGAGGCCAAGCAAAAAGCCATGGCATATTTAGATCGCGTCGGACTAACGGTGCAGGCCGCGAAATATCCCGCGGAGCTATCGGGTGGTCAGCAGCAGCGTGTTGCAATTGCACGAGCGCTGGCAATGGATCCTGTAGCGATGCTCTTTGATGAGCCGACCTCTGCGCTTGACCCTGAGATGATTCAAGAAGTACTTGATGTTATGGTCGAGTTGACTCGCGATGGCATGACCATGATGTGTGTGACCCATGAAATGGGCTTTGCCAGTCAAGTAGCCAACCGTATTATCTTTATGGACGAAGGTCATATTGTCGAGAACTGTAGTAAAGATGAGTTTTTTGAAGGGGCAAAAAGTGACCGCGCGCAACTGTTCTTATCGAAGATTTTGAATCACTAACCATTTATATGTTTTTTCTCATGCAGCTCTAGGGTGATATCAAGCGTCTATTTATAGGCGCTTTTTTGTGCGTGATAGCTTGATGCATTTGACCGTGATGTTGATATGGTTGGCTATATAAGTGAGTAGATGAGTGTATGGCTGTTTACTGATACAATAGCGGTCAATATTTTTGATAATTAAAATAATTCATAAACCGTATTGGAGTTCATATGAGTGTAGAAAATTCATTAGTAGAATCATCTAAAGGTATCGTTATTATCGGTGCAGGTTTGGCAGGCTGGCATGTCATTGATGCCATTCGTGCAAAAGACAAAGACATCCCGATTACCTTAATTACTGCCGACAGTGGCGATCGTTATCACAAGCCAATGCTGACCATGGCGATTAGCCAAAAGAAAAGTGCGGCAGATTTGGTCAGAGCAACTGGTGTTGATGCCGCAGAAGCTGCAAATGTTAAGCTACTTGCCAACACGCAAGTAACGGATGTTGATACAACCACTCAACAGTTACAGCTTATCTCTGCACTGCGCTCAGATCCTGTTTATACCAATTACGCCACAATCGGCTATGACAAGCTGGTGCTTGCGATGGGCGCGCATCCTATCTTCCCAAAAAGCTTGCCAGAGGATTTGGTATGGCACGTCAATCATATTGAGCGCTTTGGACAGTTGCAAGAAAAGCTAGCCACTGGCAGTCAGCACGTCGCTATCGTTGGTGCTGGTATGGTCGGGACGGAGATTGCAGAGGACTTATTAAAAGCAGGTCATCAGGTGACACTCATTGATTTAAACGATGCGCCGCTATCACAAATGCTACCGCCAAAAGCAACTTCTCGTATCGTCCAAGCGGTGAAGTCGCAAGGGATTAACTTTTTGGGAGGTTATCAGGTATCTGCTATTACCCGTATCAGTGATGGAAAACTGCAGGTCAGTTATGAGGTGCTAGCATCAGCGACAGACAGCAGTACTGCTAAGTCAATTGAACCGCTCATCGTAGATCATGTGATTGCCAGTACAGGTCTGACCGTCGATGACAAACTGCCTACCGCAGCTGGTGTCGATTTTGACCGTCGCACTGGGATCGTGGTTGATGCGCCGACCTTGCGTACCAGTACAGCCAATATTTATGCGATTGGTGACTGTATGTCTATCGATGGTGTACCGTGTCGTTACGTCGCACCGTTGCGTGCGCAGGCTGCTACCATTGCCGATGATGTATTGGGTCTAGATCATAATGGCTACGATCATAAGCCACCCATGATTCGCCTAAAAAACAAAGCAATCTCCGTCATGGTGACAGGCGTGCCAAAAGCGACTGGTAATTGGCAGGTCAAGATAGAAAGTGATGAAGAATTGGTCATGGACTTGCTAAATGATAGTGATGAAGTCAGCGCAACGGTAACGATTAAATCGCCTGTAATGCCTAAAACATAATTGTAAAAGTATTATAAATCATAGCCAGTGTTGTCATCTTTATGCAGCACTGGCTTTTCTATATCTATAGTCAGAGAACTAGTAAACCGCTACGGTGTTACCCTCCCTAGAGGTACTATATTATGTACAATCAGCGGTCGGCTGCCTTGTAGCTGGTTTAGATTTCTTTGACTATATAACTTTTTATATCAATCATAATCGATACGTCCTGTATCAATATTATTGACAGGCTTTCATTTAAGAGGCTATATTGGTTAGGGCTTGATTTAATTATAGTCTATGGTGACAGAGAATATTCAAGGAAGAATATGACATTTACCTTTGTAGTCTATTACCGCTCTGATAACAAATATTAAACAGCAAAACGAAAGGACTCGTGATGACTCAGATTACCGATTTTGACAGCATTATTAATGAAAGCACGCCTAATAACAGTATTCTCAATAATATCCCCAAAGTTAATGTAGGCGTGCGTTCAGCAAATGCGCCACTCACCAAAAGCCATGATAAAGGTATTAATGTGCCGCTGATTGAAGCGACAATCGGTGATTTTTTTGATGCCATTGTCAATAAATATCCAGAGCGTGAAGCTTTGGTTTCTCGCCATCAAAATATTCGCTGGACGTATCGCGAACTACAAGAGAAAGTCAATCAGTTAGCGAGTGCCATGATTGAAATGGGACTTGAGATTGGTGATCGCATCGGTATCTGGTCACACAATAATGCTGAATGGCTGCTGATGCAATTGGCAACTGCGAAAGTCGGCGTTATCCTCGTCAATATTAATCCTGCTTATCGTACCTTTGAGCTGCAATATGCACTGAATAAGCTGGGCTGTTCGGCATTGGTATTAATGCGTCATTTCAAAAGCAGCGACTATACACAAATGATTCGTGAGCTTTGTCCTGAGATTTATCATAAGAACTATCAGCAATTAGACTTGGTGGAGATTCCAACGATTGAGCGTATCATTTGGATTGACAAGCCAGCATCTGATGAAAATTTCAATTTTATGCAAAAATTCTCTGCTTGGATGGTAGAGGGTAATGCAAACGACCCTCGCGTAGCTGCGCGCCAAGCCCAGCTTAAGAATACTGATGCTATTAGTGTGCAGTTTACTAGTGGGACAACGGGTACACCAAAAGGCGCTACTTTAACGCATCGAAATATCTTGAATAATGGCTACTTCCTTGGCGAAGGTATGAGGCTGACAGAAGAGGATAGGCTATGCATTCCATTACCACTTTATCACTGCTTTGGCATGGTAGGCGGTAACTTAGCCATTTTGACCCATGGTGGTTGTGCGGTGTATCCCAACGATGGGTTCGATCCGCTAACGGTATTGCAAACGGTGGAAGAGGAAAAATGTACGGCTCTGCTTGGCGTACCGACGATGTTTATCGCGGAGCTTGATCACCCAGACTTTGACAGTTTTGATTTGACTAGCTTACGTACTGGTATTATGGGCGGCTCTAGCTGTCCCATCGAAGTCATGCGCCGCGTCATGGATAAAATGCACATGAGCGAGGTGACGATTGCTTATGGCATGACCGAGACCAGTCCAGCTTCTTGTCAAACCAGCTCGCAAACGCCCCTTGAAAAAAGAGTCTCTACCGTAGGGATGGTGCTGCCCGCGCTTGAGGTCAAAATTGTCGACACTGAAACGGGTGATGTCGTCCCGATTGGAGAGACGGGCGAATTACTCACTTATGGCTACGCGGTGATGAAAGGCTATTGGGGCAGCCGCTTTAAAACACGCGCGGCGATTACTGATGGCTGGATGCATACGGGTGATTTGGCAGTGATGGACGAAGATAGCTATATCACGGTGGTTGGACGTAGCAAGGACATGGTCATTCGCGGCGGCGAAAATATCTATCCAGTAGAAGTTGAGAACTATCTCTATCGTCATCCGAAGATTCGCGATGTACAAATTGTTGGTGTTCCTGATAAAAAGTACGGTGAGGTACTCGCGGCGTGGATTATTGCAAAAGAGCCAAATAGCTTAAGCGAAGAAGAGGTAAGGCAGTTTTGTTGTGACCATATCGCTCATTATAAAGTGCCGACCTACTTTCGTTTCGTCGATGAATATCCAATGACCATCACTGGTAAAATTCAAAAATTCAAAATCGTTGAGCAAATGATAAAAGAATTGGGTCTAGAGTGATTTGAGACTATTAATCACTGGAAAAGCCAGCTTTTTTCTATATATGATAGGGCTGGTTTTTTTGATTTAAGTCATTCAAGAAATTCGTCATTTAATCATGACTGATGAATTTGTCTTATCTTATATTATCATTTTAAATGATACATATTGTATTACTATTATTGACAGTCTTCGATTTAAGACGGTATAGTAGCTAACGCTAGTTAATACCTGTTCAAGGAAGAATGAATCGGTGATAGGCAACTAATAAGCACCATAAAAAGTAAAACGAAAGGACTCGTTATGACGCAAACTTCTGATTTTGATGCGACTAAAATTGATTTTGATACTATTCTAAATAGCATTCCTAGTATTAATATGGGCGCACGCTCAGCAAATGCACCGCTTACCCAGAGCTATGATAAAGGCCCTGATGTGCCGCTGATTGAAGCGACTATCGGTGACTTTTTTGATGCCATTGTATCCAAGTATCCAGAGCGTGAAGCCTTGGTTTCTCGCCATCAAAATATCCGCTGGACCTACCGTGAGCTGCAACAGCAAGTCAATCAGCTGGCCAGTAGTATGATTGAGATGGGACTGGAAATCGGTGATCGCATCGGTATCTGGTCACACAATAATGCTGAATGGCTGCTCATGCAATTAGCAACGGCAAAAGCCGGTATTATCCTTGTCAATATCAACCCTGCCTATCGTACCTTTGAGCTGCAATATGCCTTGAACAAATTGGGCTGCTCAGCGCTTGTACTCATGCGCCATTTCAAAACCAGCGATTACGCCAGTCTCATCAGTGAATTGTGTCCTGAAATTTACCATAAAGACTACACCCAGCTTGATTTGGTCGAGATTCCAACGATTGAGCGTATCATCTGGATTGATGAGCCAGCATCTGAAGAAACCTTTGGATTTATGCAGAAGTTCTCTGCGTGGATGGCGGAAGGCGATGCCAATGATCCACGTGTTGCCGAGCGTCAAGCCCAGCTCAAAAATACGGATGCCATTAATGTACAGTTCACTAGCGGTACAACTGGTACACCAAAAGGCGCAACCTTAAGCCATCGCAATATCCTAAACAATGGCTACTTCATCGGTGAGGCAATGAACCTTACTGAAGAAGATAGACTGTGTATTCCAGTGCCACTTTACCATTGCTTCGGTATGGTACTCGGCAACCTAGCGATTCTCACACATGGTGGCTGTATCGTTTATCCGAACGATGGTTTTGAGCCGCTAACCGTATTGCAAGCGGTCGAAGAAGAAAAGTGTACGGGTCTGCACGGCGTGCCAACGATGTTTATCGCTGAGCTTGACCATCCGGAGTTTAAAAACTTTGATTTATCGACTTTGCGTACGGGCATCATGGCAGGCTCTAGTTGTCCGATTGAAGTCATGCGCCGCGTCATTGATGAGATGCATATGAGTGAAGTGACGATCGCTTACGGCATGACAGAGACCAGTCCAGTATCTTGTCAGACCAATGAACATACGCCGCTTGATAAGCAAGTATCGACCGTTGGTTTAGTGCAGCCAGCGCTTGAAGTCAAAGTCATCAATACTGAAACGGGTGAGACTGTCGCATTGGGGGAAACGGGTGAGCTACTGACACGCGGTTATTCAGTGATGAAAGGCTATTGGGGCAGTCGCTTCAAAACCCGCGCAGCCATCCAAGATGGTTGGATGCATACGGGTGATTTGGCTACGATGGATGAAGATGGTTATGTCAAAATCGTTGGCCGTAGTAAAGACATGGTCATTCGTGGCGGAGAGAATATCTATCCGGTCGAAATCGAAAACTATCTCTATCGTCATCCGAAGATTAGAGATGTGCAAATCGTCGGTATTCCTGATAAAAAGTATGGCGAAGTACTCGCGGCGTGGATTATTCCTAAAGAAGCAGACAGCTTAACCGAAGAGGAAGTCCGCCAGTTCTGTAGCGAGCATATTGCCCATTATAAAGTACCGACTTATTATCGTTTTGTCACCGAATATCCAATGACCATCACTGGAAAAATTCAGAAATATAAAATCATTGAACAAATGAAAGAAGAGCTAGGTTTGTAGTCAGATGATTATTTAATCTGTAATACTAAAGACTATTTAACATCTGTCATATTGAAAATCATTATTATGAGTCAAGACTAAAAGAGAAAAGCCACTCGCATTTACGTATCTACGTATCTACGTATTAAAGAAAAAGGGATGTCATGAGCGCTATCATAACCAGTAAACTGAGTCCAAACGCCGCTGAATTTCAGCAAAATAGTGCCGCCATGCAAGCGGTGGTCGATGACTTATATGGTCACTTACGTAAAGTCGTACAAGGTGGCTCAGAGCGTGCCCGTGCCAAGCATTTAGCACGTGGCAAGCTGCTGCCTCGTGAGCGTGTCGAGCGTTTATTAGATGTGGGTACGCCATTTTTAGAAGTGGCACCGATGGCTGCACACGATATGTATGGCGAAGAGATTCCTGCGGCGGGCGTGATTGCGGGTATCGGTCGTATCAATGGTATTGAGTGTATGATCGTCTGTAATGATGCCACGGTAAAGGGCGGCACTTATTATCCAATGACGGTCAAAAAACATCTGCGTGCGCAAGAAATCGCGCAAGAAAACAATTTGCCTTGTGTCTATTTGGTGGATTCAGGTGGCGCTAACTTGCCCAATCAAGATGACGTGTTCCCCGATAAAGAGCACTTTGGTCGCATCTTTTTTAATCAGGCCAATATGAGTGCGGCAGGTATTCCACAGATTGCTGTGGTCATGGGCAGTTGTACGGCTGGCGGGGCTTATGTGCCAGCGATGAGTGACGAGTCTATTATCGTCAAAGACCAAGGCACCATCTTTTTGGGTGGTCCACCATTGGTCAAAGCGGCGACAGGCGAAGAAGTTACTGCCGAAGACTTGGGCGGCGGGGATGTGCATACCCGTCTGTCTGGGGTTGTCGATCACTTAGCACAGAGTGATACCCATGCGTTGTCGATTGCGCGCAACATCGTTAGCCATCTAAATCGTCCTGCGAAGCAAGTGCCCAATCAAATCAAACCACGTCCACCGCGCTATGATGCCAAAGAGCTATACGGCGTTATTCCAACCGATAAGCGCAAGCCATTTGATATCAGAGAGATTATTACCCGTATCGTTGATGACAGTGCCTTTGATGAATTTAAAGCACGCTTTGGTACGACGCTGGTATGTGGTTTTGCTCATATTGAAGGGATGCCCGTTGGTATTATTGCCAACAACGGTATCTTATTTAGTGAGTCAGCGCAAAAAGGCACGCACTTTATTGAGCTATGTTGCAAGCGTAAAATTCCATTGGTATTTTTGCAGAACATCACTGGCTTTATGGTTGGTCGCAAATATGAAAACGAAGGCATTGCCCGTCATGGTGCCAAAATGGTGATGGCGGTAGCGAATGCTAAAGTACCTAAATTCACGGTCATTGTTGGTGGATCATTTGGTGCAGGTAACTACGGTATGTGTGGACGTGCGTATAGCCCGCGTTTCTTATGGATGTGGCCAAATGCCCGCATCTCCGTGATGGGCGGTGAACAAGCAGCCTCGGTATTAGCAACGGTTAAGCGTGACAACTTCGACCGCAAAGGTGAGGAATGGAGTAGCGAGGACGAAGCGGCATTTAAAGCCCCGATTCTCGATATGTATGAAAAGCAAGGTCATCCATATTATGCCACTGCCAGACTGTGGGATGACGGCGTAATTGATCCTGCTGATACGCGACATGTATTGGCATTAGGACTAAGCGCCGCCTATAACGCTCCGATTGAAGAGACAACCTTTGGTGTTTTTAGAATGTAAGCATTTTCAGGCCTTCCCATAATAAGCTACTACTGCGTCAACCTCATTTGAAGTACGATTTGTACATCTACATTCGGCTTCCTTGTATTAACATTATTATGGATTGACCGAGCGTTTGTTTAAATATTTACATAAAAATATAGAGAAAGTTATGCAAAAAGACAGTGATAAAAATTATAAAAGTCTACTGGTTAAAGTAGAGCAGCACGTCGCCACCGTAACGCTAAATCGTCCTGAAATACGCAATGCTTTCAACGATGAAATGATTGCGGAGTTGACCGAGGTGTTTAGCAAACTTAGCGATGATGATCACGTACGTGTTATCGTCTTAGCGGCGGCGGGCAAGGCATTCTGTGCGGGCGCGGATCTCAATTGGATGCGTGCCATGGCGGATTATAGCTATGAAGAGAATCTAGCAGACGCAGATAAATTAGCACAGATGCTTAAGACTATTTATGAGTGTTCTAAGCCAACAGTTGCTGCTATTCAAGGTGATGTTTATGCCGGTGGCATGGGCTTAGTGGCTGTCTGTGATGTGGCCATCGCTGTCAAAATTGCTAACTTTTGCCTCAGCGAAGTCCGTTTGGGCTTAGCCCCTGCAACGATTAGTCCTTATGTCATCAGAGCACTGGGTGCTAGAGCATCACAGCGCTACTTCTTAAGTGCTGAAGTATTTGATGCCAAAAAGGCACGGCAGCTTGGCTTTATCCATGAGCGGGTTAGCGAAGAGTGGCTGGCTGATGAGGTCGCTATATTTTGTAGAAAAATCGTCAAAAATAGCCCTGATGCAGTCAAAACTTGCAAGCAGCTATTACACGATGTCGCTGGTGCGCCCATCACTGATGAGCTGATTGCTGATACGGTAAAAGGTATCGCTGATATTCGCTCATCAGAGCAAGGTAAAGAGGGCGTGCAAGCCTTTTTGCAAAAACGTAAGCCCAACTGGTTGACGACAGATGAATAATGCACAAGAGACAAATGAGTAAATAAACAAGACCTCAAATAAAAACGACAAGAAACAGGGATAGTTATGTTTTCTAAAATTCTAATTGCCAACCGTGGTGAAATTGCCTGCCGAGTAGCCGCGACTGCCAAGCGTCTGGGTGTCAGCACCGTCGCTGTTTATTCTGATGCGGATCGTGAAGCTAAGCATGTGGCTGTCTGTGATGAGGCTATCTATTTGGGCGGCTCGGCACCGAAAGACAGCTATCTAAAAGGTGACGCGATTATCGCGATAGCGCTTGAGACTGGCGCACAAGCGATTCATCCGGGTTATGGGTTTTTAAGTGAAAATGCAGATTTTGCGCAAGCCTGTCAGGATGTAGGACTGATATTTATCGGTCCATCAGCTGATGCTATCCGCGCCATGGGTGGCAAATCTGAATCCAAGCGATTGATGGAGATAGCGGGCGTACCACTGATACCGGGATATCATGGTGACAATCAAGACGCCACATTCTTACAACAGCAAGCCGATAGTATTGGCTATCCATTGCTGATTAAAGCCAGTGCAGGTGGTGGCGGTAAAGGCATGCGTATCGTAGAGCAAAGTAGCGACTTTGTGGATTTATTAGACTCATGTCGCCGTGAAGCCATTACTAGCTTCGGTGATGATAAAGTGTTGGTTGAAAAATACGCCTTAAAACCGCGCCATATCGAAATCCAAGTATTTGGTGATACGCATGGCAACTATGTGCATTTGTTTGAGCGTGATTGTTCCGTACAGCGCCGCCACCAAAAAGTATTAGAAGAAGCGCCCGCACCAGGTGTTGACATTGCGATGCGTGAGGCGATGGGAACAGCTGCCATCGAAGCAGCTCGTGCAGTTGATTATGTCGGCGCAGGCACGGTTGAGTTCATCGTTGAGCAGCGTGAAGATTCTATGAATTTTTATTTCATGGAAATGAATACACGCCTGCAGGTTGAGCACCCAGTCAGTGAAGCGATTACTGGTGTCGATTTGGTCGAGTGGCAGCTGTTGGTTGCTGCGGGTCAGCCATTGCCAAAAACGCAAGACGATCTGACTATCAACGGTCATGCTATCGAGGCGCGTATCTGTGCCGAAAACCCTGACAATAGCTTCTTGCCCGCGACCGGTACGTTGTTTACGTATCAAAAACCTGAACACAGCACCTTTATAATTGATAAAAATGGTACCGGCGTGCGTATCGATGATGGCGTGCGCGAAGGTGATGTAATTAGCCCATTTTATGACTCTATGATTGCCAAGCTCATCGTTCATGCGCCAACGCGAGAGCAAGCCTTAGCCAAGCTCGATCGAGCACTTGCTCAAACACGTATCGTAGGTTTACCGAATAATGCTGCATTTTTACGCTATATTTTAAATACAGAATCTTTTAGCAAAGCCAATCTCGATACGGCATTGATTGAGCACGAGCGTGATGCGATTTTTAATCAGCAGCCTTTAGCCTTATCGACGCTGGTTGTGACTGCCATTACTCAGCAGCTTGCGAGTGAAGCGACCACGCAGGGCTCAGATCCGTTTAGTAAGCCAACGGGTTTCCGTGCTTATAGCGATTATACTCGCTCATTTAGCTTGGTTTATGATGAGAGTACTTATACTGCCCGCATGAGCAACTGGCACAATGCAAGTTTTTCTGATAGTAAAAAAGGCGTTGAGAACCTCAGTAGCTTTACGCTCGTTATTGAAAAAGAAATCGCTAACACGCAGGATAATAGCAATATTAACGTAGCTGCTCAGACCGAAACAGTTTATGAAGGTCAAGTGAGCTATGTTAGCAGTGACGAAAATAATCATACGTTATGGTTGGATGGTGCCCGTATCAATGCTCAAAGCTGGGTGAATAACGAGACGGTCTATGTGTTCACTGATAGTGGACGTGATGAGATTACGCTTGTTGATATTATGGCACATGTGGGTGAAGAGTCCGCAGCGGTCGGTAGTTTAAAGTCACCGATGCCAGGTCAAGTAGTGGCCTTTAAAGTAGCGGTTGGCGATACCGTGAAAAAAGGCGAGCCGTTAGCAGTTATTGAAGCCATGAAAATTGAGCATACTATTACTGCGCCGACGGATGGTGTGGTGGCAGAATTGCTATTTGCAGTAGGTGACTTGGTCGCTGATGGTGATGAGTTATTACGCATTGATGCTGGCGAAAATCCTGAGAGCGAATAGCTGACATAGCCTCAATAACAGGTAAGTAATAAAAAGGACGACAAGCATGAGTCATTCGTATCCAGACCATACATATCCAAGCCATGTCAGAATCGTTGATGTCAGTCCTCGTGATGGACTACAAAACGAATCAATGACGGTACCGACCGATGTTAAGCAAACGCTTATCAACGATTTGATTGCAGCAGGTGTCAAAAAGCTGGAAGTTACTAGCTTTGTCTCGCCAAAGTGGGTGCCACAAATGGGCGATAACAGCGCACTACTTGATGCGCTAGCGCCGACACGGCATGCGGACATTTGCTACTCAGTCCTAGTACCCAACATGCGCGGTTTTGAAAATGCCATCTCGCATCGTCCTGATGAAATCGTTATTTTTGGCTCAGCCAGTGAGACCTTTAGTCAAAAAAATATCAATTGTAGTATCGATGAGAGCATTGAGCGTTTTGCACCAGTAGCAGCGGCTGCAAAAGCGCAAGGCATCAAAGTACGAGGCGTTATCTCTTGTACGGTTGGCTGTCCTTATGAAGGCGACATTGACCCAAGCCAAGTAGCGTACGTCACCAAACGATTGGTTGAGATTGGTGCTGAGCAGATTGGCATTGCCGATACCATTGGTGTTGGTACACCGCTCAAGGTACAGCGCGCCTTACAAGCCGCTTTAGAATATGCTGATATCTCTATGCTATCGGGTCATTTTCACGATACTTATGGTCAAGCATTGAGCAATACACTAGCCGCATTACAAATGGGTGTCAGCGAATTTGATACCTCGGTGGCTGGCCTGGGCGGCTGTCCTTATGCCAAAGGCGCAACAGGTAACGTGGCAACCGAAGATGTTGTGTATATGCTACATGGTATGGGTATCAGTACGGGTATCGACTTGGATAAATTGGTCGTGGCAGGCGAGCGTATCAGTGCGTTCTTAAAGCGTCCAAATGGCTCAAACGTGGCACGTGCCATCATCAATAAACGCCAGTCTTAAATTTTGGCTTTAAAAAACAAATTAGAACTTAAACGTTAAAAATATCAGAATATCAAAACACAAGGAATAGTTATGAGTTTACCTGGATTGAATTTTCAACTTGGCGAAGATATTGATGCATTACGCGATATGGTACAGCAGTTTGCAACCAATGAAATCGCCCCACGTGCTGCCGAGATTGATAGCAGCGATGAATTCCCAATGGATCTATGGCAAAAGATGGGTGATATCGGTCTGCATGGCATTACCGTTCCTGAAGAATACGGCGGCTCTAACATGGGCTACGTCGCACACATGGTCGCGATGGAAGAGATTAGCCGTGCGTCTGCTTCTGTAGCACTGAGCTATGGTGCGCACTCAAATCTATGTATTAACCAAATCAAACGTAACGGCTCTGAAGAACAAAAGCAGAAATATCTGCCAAAGCTAATTAGTGGCGAGTTCATCGGTGCATTGGCAATGAGTGAGACAGGCGCTGGCTCAGACGTCGTTAGTATGAAGCTCAAAGCCGAAGAAAAAGATGGCAGCTATGTGTTAAACGGTAGCAAAATGTGGATCACCAATGGCCCTGACGCTGACGTGATGGTGGTTTATGCTAAGACCAATCCAGAGCTAGGCGCGAAAGGCATGACCGCCTTTGTCGTTGAGAAAGGTATGGAAGGTTTTGGCACGGCACAAAAGCTGGATAAGCTCGGCATGCGTGGTAGTCATACGGGTGAGATGACCTTTAATAATGTTGAAGTACCTAAAGAGAACATCTTAGGCGGCCTCAATGAAGGCGTTAAGGTATTGATGAGCGGGCTGGATTACGAGCGTGCAGTATTGGCTGCAGGTCCTATCGGCATCATGCAAGCGGTGATGGATAATGTCGTGCCTTATATCCATGATCGTAAGCAGTTTGGTCAAGCCATCGGTGAGTTCCAGCTTATCCAAGGTAAAGTCGCAGATATGTATACGATATTGCAAGCAGGTCGCAGCTTCTTGTACACTGTCGGCAAAAATCTCGATATGTTGGACGCGCGCGGTGCCGGTCATAGTCGAGAAGTACGTAAAGATTGTGCCAGTGTAATTTTGTGGTGTGCCGAAAAAGCCACTTGGATGGCAGGTGAGGGCATTCAAATCTTTGGTGGTAATGGCTATACCAATGAGTATCCACTTGGTCGCTACTGGCGTGATGCCAAGTTATATGAGATTGGCGCAGGAACTAGTGAAATTCGCCGCATGCTAGTCGGTCGTGAACTGTTTAACGAGACCAAATAAAGCATAATAATGATTTAAAAGTTAACTTTTATCGAATAATTTTTTCTTAAGTTTTAAAAATGTGCTACGTTATATGTCTCATAGCGTGGCACTTTTTAATGACTGAAATAAAAGACTTTTATCATGACTCGTAAATTACAGACTAATTTAGCTTTTAATATCGCTTCTTACTTTTTAACTAACATAAAATTTCTCAGTGCTTATAGCCTATTAGCCATTTTGTTCACATTGTTTACGATGACAGCGAGTATGGTGCCTGCACAAGCAGAGCTGGTTGATTTGTCTAGTCCTGAACCTGTTATTCAGCTCTCTACTCAAGATGCTAGCTGGCTGAAACCGCCAAAGTTTGATCGACTTGTTCGTTCTATGAATAGATATTTAATCAATTGTTCTTATGATCAAGACGGGAATGTTATCAGACCTTGCGAGAGAACAGGTTTAGAAATGGTTTTTTCATTGCGCGTTGATAAGCAAGGTAGTATCCAAAATGTCAAAGTTATTAAGAGTAGTGGTAAAGAAGTGATAGACAAAAAGGTTGCTAGAGAACTTTACAAAGCTCGACTTAAACCTTTTTCGAGAAAAGGACAGGCAGTAGAAGGTAACGTTACATTACCGATTGAATTTAAATAGCCGTAGAATAGTAAGAAAAATTAAGTAGATTTAAACCAAAAAAGCAGTACGCCTAAAACGTACTGCTTTTTTATTAATCATTTTATAAGGTTCATAAAATGATTACGACTGTTTGGTATGATCAAAATATCGTGCCAGACCGTTCAACAATAAATCATCACGTAAGCGTACTGGACGGTTGACGTGCTGCGAGATAATAGATGCATCACCACCCGTCATGATAACTTCAAAGTTGGGATAACGATGGCTAATCTCATTGATGGCACCGACGATAGAGAGCAAAATGCCGCGATGTACCGCATCTTGTGTGGTCATGCCTTGACCAACACTATCAAAGGTGCCGTTAGAGATGGTGATTTGCTTAGTGCCTGAAAATAGTGATTCACGTTGCAGATAAATACTAGGGAAAATATAACCGCCCAAATGCTCAGCATGATCAATCAAGTCAATGGTCACTGCTGTGCCACAGCCAATCACGCATTGACGTTTTTTCTTATCCACGGCGCCCAGCATCTGTAGCCAACGATCACAGCCGAGCTGTTCGTCATTATAAGCACTCTTCATCAAAGCATGCGCTGCATCGACATGGACAAACTCAAACGGAATATTCAGACGACCTAACGTCTCTGACACTTTAACATTTAAATCGTCGCCCAGCACCGATGAGATACCAATGAAATCAGGCGCATAACGCTCGAAGCGATCGGTCAAACCCATCAGTAGTTCGGCAGGCGCTTGCAAATGTTGCTTGGCATCATGCGCGACTATTTGTCCGATATCATCGGTGAGCCAGTATTTTAGACGGGTGTTGCCAAGATCTAACCAGAGCATAAAAATCCCTTTATATCGTGCCCATTGGGTCTTTGATTTAAGCCTTATCAATAACGTCGATGCGTCCGGTAAAAAGCGCAGAAATCTTACCGCTATCTTGACGCAATTGCAAACATCCATGTGTATCAAGACCACAAGCATAACCTGTGATGCTATCTGTTTTACCGTTATGCTCTTGAGTAACGTGCAAGCGTAATCCTGCCAGTGCATCCATCGACTCAAACTGTTTTAAAAAGCTGTCCAAATTATAGCTTTGACCAGTGGGCTTCTCTAATCCTAAGTGCTCAAAGCGTGTCATCGCGGCTAGCAGGGCTTTACTCATTTGTTGGTAAAGTATTTTTAGGCTTGGCAGACTCACAATATCTGTTTCTGGTTTTAGCCTCTCATAAATATCCTGTAGGCTAATCGCCTCATAACTCATGCCTTCGCAGGTCTTTGCCGTGAGATTGGGCGTTGACTGTACATTAAGTCCTACGCCCATCACTACGCCGACCAATTTGCCCGTTTGCGACACGGGTTCTATTAAAATACCCGCAAGTTTATGAAAAGGTAGGGTCTGTGCTGCCAGTTTAGGCTCATTTGACACTGAGTCAGATGGCGGTTGATAAAAGCCCAAATCATTTGCCCACTTCACGCCGATGGGCGTCAATCCTTGCGCGCGCAATTGCTCATTTAATATTTGAATAACGGGCATTTTTGCTAGTTCAACGCCGATAATTAGTGACAATAAACCGCTAATCGGCAGATGAACAGGATGATATAACGACAGATAGACATTGCCGCGCGGTGATTGCCACGAGCGCCCGTGCTGCCCACGACCTGCGCTTTGGGTTTCAGCGGTCAGTAGATGCATCTGCGCAGCATTTAACGTGCCATGTTGTACATCTGCTATTAGCTCGCTATTGGTAGAGGCACTGCTGACAAGGTGGCGATGGTTCAGCTGTGGTAAATGATGAAGCTCTAATGAGTCGTCAGAAAAATTGGAAAATGGCGGCATAAGTTTCGTCGATGTGGTTAATATAGCGTGGATAATCTTTGTTATACTGGGTGATTGTCATGAGATTGTCACGATTAGACAATACCAAATAAACAGCATAAAGGTCGGATTATGATTTAGCAAATGCGATAGGCAAGTGATTATAAAACTAAAGAATTTTGATAAAAATAAGTGTGATAAAAGGCTGATTCGATGATGTTATATATGTGGTTTGTGATTGCAGGCGCGTTTGCGGGTGTCAGTGCCGGTTTATTTGGCGTTGGTGGCGGCATGATTATCGTACCAGCACTGGTATGGATTTTTACCGCTTATGATTTTTCACCAGAAGTGGTGACCCATTTGGCGATTGGTACGTCACTGGCGACCATCGTTGTGACCTCGATCAGCTCAATGACTGCGCACAATAAGCGCGGCGGCGTGCGCTGGGAAGTATGGCGCAAAATGGCACTCGGCTTGGTCATCGGTAGTTTGGTGGGAGCAGGTATTGCCGATATGATTGACGGTAAAGTATTGCAAGCCATCATCGGTGTCGGCGCGTTATTGGTCGCTTTAAAAATGCTGTTTTTGTCCAATAAAGAGCAGCTGGGCAAACCGCTACCGTCAGCTGGTGTACAGTTCGGCGCGGGTACAGGGATTGGCATGGCGTCGTCTATTTTTGGTATTGGCGGTGGCAGCTTAACCGTACCATTTTTAAATTGGGCGGGGTTACCGATGAAGCAGTCGGTCGGCACGTCTGCCGCTTGTGGATTGCCGATTGCATTGGCTGGTGCGGCAGGGTTTGCGTGGTTCGGGCAAGATGTGGTCAATCTGCCTGAGGGCACGATAGGCTTTGTGCATATCACGGGTTTTCTATGTATTTCTGTCGCTAGCTTTGCGATGGCAAAAGTCGGTGCGAAGCTTGCGCACCAGTTGCCTGCGCTAACGCTCAAGCGTGCCTTTGGGGTGTTGTTATTGTTTGCAGGCGGGCAGCTGTTATTAAGCGGGATTGGGGTGATTTAAGTGTCTATTCTTTTAATAAGAATTAGAGCTGTAATTTGGGAATACTAATAGAATGAAAGCAGCAGAAAAGTATCGCCGTGTTTTCGGCTCAATGAGTCATTTAAAAGACCAGATACCATGGACGACTGGTCTATCCAATATGGTAGAGTTTTTAGTATGGGAGCCGCAGCGTGTTCTCGGTATTAGCAAAAAGCAATATGTAAGACAGATTATTGAATGGGCAACGGTTCCAGAGCTGAAAGATAAGAGCTTACAAGAAATCGAGCAAGCTGTTAGTAAAAACTTGAATCAAAAAATGAGTGAGTCTGAGCAATTAGAAACTTATTCAACTCAAACGATAGGTATCTGCAATGCTAGGGAAGCGGTCCGACGCGTAAAGTTCTTTTCTGAGGATTATCTAAATAAAGAGTTCGATATTTTTCTGAGTTTATGTAGTGACATTTATCTAAACCTATTTTATGGGCAATTCATTAAATTTGAACAATGTGGTTCGTGGTCAACACACGGCAATAGCGGCATCTTTGAATTTAGTACCGAACTAAAAGCTATGTTCATGGACAATTTATCTTATAACCATGAGGCAAATATATTGATTGCCAATGAATTAAAGCTTAATGGCAAGAAAAACGCTGACCAAATATTAAAGTACTGCTTAATGTACAAGTATTTATTAGAAATAGGCTTCATTGATAAAGGTGCAAAGTTTCTACTACTGTTTATCGGTGGCAGTATTATAGAAGAGGATAAGCAAAGCCTAATTAATCAAGAAATAGCTATGTGTCAGAGCAAGCCAGCAAAATACCAACACTTATTACAGCCTGAGTTATTGGAAGTAATTGCCCATTTAAAAGTTGCGAGTATCTCTTGGCGGTCACTGATTGAGTTTAATAATCATTATTTGAATGAAAATGAGATTTGCCAAGTCGAGCAAAAATTATTGAAGGGTTTCAATCAAAGCCTTCACTCAAAATCGTTTATGCACTTATGACTCTAATTCTAAAGCTCATTACGACTTTAGATAAAATAGCTGTCTACTTCCTATCAATCGCATCAAGCCCCAAACGCATCCACTTTCTTGCTAGCTCATCATGGTCGCTGAGCATACTCCACAGCGCATCTTCACTAAAGATAGAGTATTCATCACCTGAATGTTCAATTGGCAGATCCGCTTCACGATCTGTCATCCATTGCGGGTCTAGGTAGTAAGTTTTTAACTCATTTTGCAAGGCTTCAGCTTGCAAAAACTGCTGCTGCGCTTCGAGTTGCTGGCGATGCAGTTTGCACCATTGCTCATATTTTTGCTGTAGTTCTTGCGGATTATAGTTAGGCATTTTTATACTCTTATTTTTTGATAGTTAGACGAATGATTATTATTTTCAGCCCTATTATAGCATCTGTCACAAACCCTAAAAATCCGTCACAATTTCAGGTAGAATAGCCGCCTGTTTTCGCCATATTTACTGATCCTTCATGCGCCTAAAATCTCTAAAGCTGGCAGGCTTTAAATCCTTTGCCAATCCAACGACTTTTACCTTTCGTCATGGTATTACCGCCATTGTCGGGCCGAACGGCTGTGGCAAATCTAACGTCATTGATGCCATTCGTTGGGTGCTGGGCGAGACATCTGCCAAGCAGTTACGTGGCGGCGCGATGAGTGACGTTATCTTCGCTGGTACGCAAGATAAATCCGCCAAAAGTGTCGCTAGTGTCGAGCTAACCTTCGAGCATACGCAAGATGAACAAAATGGCATTCGCCATGAGTTTAATCTGTATCAAGAGCTGTCCGTTCGTCGTCAGGTAAATAAGGAAGGTCGCTCAGATTACTTTATCAATGGCACGCGTTGTCGTCGCCGTGATGTGGTCGATGTGTTTTTGGGAACGGGACTTGGCGCACGTAGCTATGCGGTGATTGAGCAAGGCATGATTGGGCGTATCGTTGAGTCTAGCCCGATGCAGCTGCGTGAATTTATCGAAGAGGCGGCAGGGGTGTCGCGCTATCAAGCTCGCCGTGAAGAAACCCAAAAGAAGCTCGAGAAAACGAAAGATAATTTAGCACGCCTGCATGATATGCAAAGCGAGCTGGTCAGCCAACAAAAACGTCTGTCTAAACAAGCCGCCAGTGCTGAGCGTTATGAAGAGTTGGCATTGACACTAGCTGATATCGAGCAGCAGCTCGCCATTCAGCAGCTGTACCAAGCCAAGCATACGCAGCAGCAGCAAAAAATAGCCCATGAGCGTAGCACTGCCGAAGTCGCCACGTTGCAAGCCGACTATGAAACGCTAAAAGCCCAACAAGATAAGCTCGCCACGCACATTAACCAAGAGCAATGGCTCAAGGACGATGCTCAAAGCGCTCATTATCAGCAGCAGCTAGGCTATCAACAAGCCGAGCACGAGCTGAGCGATGCCAAGTCGCAATTGACTGTGATTGAGCAGCAACTCGCGAGCTTGGACCAGCAGCGCGCGCAAGCAGTAAGTGAGATTGATCGATTAAAAGCTGAGCAAGCCGAGCAGCAGGATATATTAGAAACGTTACGTCCACAGCTCACTGAGTTGACGGGTAGACGTGACATGCATAAGCGTAATGAGCAACCGCTGCAACGCGCCTACCATGACGCGCAAAATCAGCTATCACGCTTGCAGGATGAAGCTCGATCGCTAGAACAGCAGCAAGCAATTAATAGCCAAGCACAAAAACGTTATCAGCAAAATAATGAAAAATGGCAACGTCGTCAGCAAAATTGGCAGCATTTATGGCAGCAACTCCAACAGTCGCTATCACCAGTTGCAAGTGCTGGTTTGCAAGATAATTCTGATACGAATAATTTGCAGCAGACGTTAGTGGCGCAAGTTGCCGAGCTAAACAAACAATTGCATCAGATTGAACGCCAACAAGACAGCGTGGATGAGCGACTGTCTGAGCTACAACCGCAAGCGCAGGATTTACAGCAGCAATTGCATACGCAGCAGCGCGAGTTGAGCGAGAATGAGAAGCGCCACGCCGTATTGGCAGGTGAGTACGATACCCTGCATCAGATATTGCATCCTAAGCCGACACCAAAATCGCAACCGCTTGTTCATGCAAAAACTGCTGATATTAAAAGTGATTTAGAAAATGAAATAGCTAGCGACTATAGCCAATTGACCATTACCATCTTGCGTGACCAGATTGAGTTAAGCGCGAAAGGGCAGCAGCATGCAGAGCTACTTGATAGCGTATTGGCATTGTGGCTAGATAGCCATGTGCTGGTTTCTAATCGCACTTATCAACCAAATGTTGATAACGTGAGCGATGATTCTGAGAAACCGCACAGCTTATGGCAAGTCCTTGAGCATGACTTAACAGCTTTATTTATTTATCAGACTGCGCAAAACGAGGATGCTAATACAGAAGAGAAGTCACCGATAGAAAATGGTCATAGCCTGTGTCTATCTGCTAAGCAAAGCGAGATTAAAGACCATTTATTTATTAGCGAATTACCAGATACTTTAATTGATAAAATACTGCCTTTATCACAGCTGATTACTGCCCCTAACTTAGCGCTTTGGCAGCAATGTTATTTATATGTTGTTCCATCTGAAACGACTCATCAGCGGATGCTTGCATCGCTCGCTGACATCGTAAAAATATTACCGTCGTCAGCCATTTTACTAACCTCGGACGGTTGGCTTATCAGTCGTCAGGGTACGATTAATCTCAGTAAATTTATTGGTGCGCAAAATGGTCAAAACGATAGCAATAGCCAATTCTTAAGCCAGCGTTTACAGCAGCGCAGCCGTTTACAAGCGTTAGAAGATTTGCTTGATGAGTTTGAAACCAAAATACAAGAGCAGAAAAAGACCATCGCTAATAACCAGCGTAACTACGATGCGTTAACGGTCAGCTTAGAAGAAACGCGCGCGCAAGCTGAACAATTAACCCGCGATAAGCATCAATACCAGCAGCAGCTTACCACCGAGCGCGCCAACGTTGAACGTCTACAAGCGGACAGCCAGCGTCTAAATGCTGATAAAGTTGCCCTTGAGCAAGAGCAACAAGAATTAGAGCAAGAGCAAAAAACGCTTCATCATGAGCAGCAGCAGATCCAAAGCGAGATAGCAGCGCTGACGCCGCAAATAGACGACGCTCGTGCATTAAGTCAGCAATTACAATCCGAGCGTAGTGAGCTAAATCGTGCGCGTCAAAAGGATGATGACGCTTGGCAAGCATTGCAACTTCGTATTCAACAAAGTGAGATGCGTCTAGAACATAGTGTGAGTAGTCTTGCACGGGCAACTGCGCAACATGATAAATCGCTACAAAGCGAGCAAAGTCTAAAAGCGCGTCATGAGCAGCAGCAAAGTAAACTGCCCGCACTACAAGCAGCATTGCAAACAGCACAGAAAGCACGTGATGAGCAGCAAGTAGTATTAACGACACGCGAGACAGCATTAACGGCGCTTAAAGGGGAATATAGTCAGCAGCAGACTGAATTAGATACACTGCAAAACGCCTTGCAAACGCAGCAAAGTGAGCTTGCCCGCCTCGCCACTGAGCTGGCCTTAAGTGCGGCGCGTTTAGACGATGCCAGTGCTCATACGCAAGAAGCGCTAGATGCTTACTATAAAGTCAGTCATAACTATAAAGTGCAATCGGATACAGCGCAGCAGCCCCAGCCCCAGCATCAGCAACAAGTGATGAGCGTCTCAAACTTATTGGCGGATTTTATTGCCCATGATCGCCGCGTACGTCCAGATAAAATCGCAGAATTAAATTCTGAGCGCGCAAAGCTTGAGCAGCAGCTCAGTAAAATTGGCGCGGTCAATCTCGCTGCAGTAGCAGAATTGGCAGAAGTTAATGAGCGCTTAGAGCCACTCGCGCAGCAGACAGCAGACATTGCTGCTAGTATGGAGACGTTAACGGAGGCGATTGCCTCGATTGATGAGACTACCAAAACGTTATTTATGCAGACGCTTGAGGCGGTCAATACCGAGCTTGCCAATTTATTTGCCAAAGTCTTTGGTGGCGGGCAAGCAAGCTTAACGCTCAATACTGACGATATGCCTGCTAATGCGCCAAAGTCAGAGCAGTGGCGGGCAGGGCTGACTTTAATGGCGCAGCCAAAGGGCAAGCGTAATAGTCGCCTTGCTGTACTATCAGGTGGTGAAAAAACCTTGACCGCGCTAAGTTTAATTTTTGCGATATTTAAGCAGCATCCAGCACCGTTTTGTGTGCTTGATGAAGTCGATGCGCCGCTTGATGATGCCAACGTTGCTCGCTTTACTAGCCTCATTCATGAGTTAGCAGACGACTTGCAGTTTATTTTTATCAGCCATAATAAGCTGACGATGCAGATTGCCGATGAGCTAAAAGGTGTTACCATGCCAAGCGCAGGTATTTCTACCTTGGTCAGCGTCTCGCTCGATGAAGCCGCGCGTTACCTTTCTGATTAAGAGCAGCCCAGTAATAAAATAATTGATAACTGGCAGCCATTGCTAGTGGTATAGTTAGGGCTAGAATCTAAAGTCACGCAAATATTTCGGGCTAATGATAAACGATGACTATATGGTGACGATATTAATCAGCCATGCTAGACTATTGCCATTTATTCACTCTTATATCTTCCCTTTTGTCATATATTAGGATGTATTTCTCATGACCGCTATCCAGTTTATATTAATCGCCATTGCCGCATTTATCGTGCTTGCAGGGCTATTTATGGTCATTCGCAGCTTTAAGCGTCGCAAAACTGCTGAGGCTGCCGCGGTCAATTATGATAAAAACGGTATCCCCATCATACCGCGCCACGAGCGCAATATCGTTGATCAGCCAGACTTAGACGATACGGTCGCGGGCGAGACCAGTATCGGTCCTGATCGCAGTTATTTGGATGCAGTCGTTGAAGAAGAACCTTTGACCCAGACGCATACCCATGTCGATGCACAGCTAACGGCTGGTCGTGGTGAGATAAATGACGCTAATAACGATGTGGTAGATGACGCCGACTATGCGCGCTGGCAAAATGAGCAGCAGCATGCCGATGATAGCGAGTTTGCGTTTACTGCTGAGCAAATGAATATCGAGCAAGAGCCAGATGCGTTTTCAAGCTTGGTTTCTGCAACCGACAGCCTGATGCCAGTGATTGATACCGCAGACGAGCCAAGCTTTGATAATAATAGTCCGATACTCGATCAGCATCTCTCAGAGCCGGTTGATGAAGCGCAAAACGGTCCGTTAATTAATGCCAAAGACAACATTAATATTACTATCTTGCCGCATCAATACCGTGACCGCCCAGCCGCGATTATCCGTGGTCGTGATTTATTGGCGTTAATTGATAAATACGGTCTACGCTATGGCGCGATGAATATGTTCCATCGTTATGAGCAAAAAGACGGCACCGGCATGCTGTGGTTTAGTATGATGGGCATTACTGATAGTGGTATCGCACCTTTTGACCCGCATAGCGTGGCGACCAATACTTACAATGGCGTGGTGGTTTTCTTATCCTTGCCGCATCCACAAGCGCTGCGTAGTTTCGATAGTATGATGAGCATCGCCTATATGATGGCAAGTGATTTGGACGCCGTTATGCTTGATGAAGAGAACGAACCAATCACCCCTGAATACAAGCAGCAATTGCGTAACCAAGTTCGTGATTATGAAGGTTAGTTTTCATCAATCCATACAGGCTAATTAATACAGGCTAGTTAATACAAACTGACGATATTAATAGCAGTATAAAAGGCAAATAGCGCTTGACGTTATTTGCCTTTTTTAGTTTTTGGTTGATGAGCGTTTCATTCGCCTGATTTTCTATAAACTTGGTTTTCTACAGAATCGATTTTCTACAGAATTAGTTTTCTACAAAATCATATCCGCATATCCTGCAAACTTGTTATCATATCGGCATCTTGAATCGCAAAAAAAAGACGCCGACTATGACTGATCCTATCGCACCGCTTACTTCTAAAGACATCAATACTGCACAATCTGCAAGCAATGATGTTGCTATCGTTACCCAAATGCGCACGCTTATTGATAATTTAAAGACGCATAATTATGCCTATTATGTGCTCGATAATCCGATTTTAGAAGACAGCGAATACGATCAACTGCGTCGCTCATTGCTTGAGCTTGAAGAACAACACCCAGATTTGGTACAGCCGGATAGCCCAATCAATCAGGTTGGCGATATGCCACTGTCAGCCTTTACCCAAGTTACCCATGATATTCCGATGTTGTCACTGGGCAACGTCTTTGATTATGACGAGCTGCATACCTTTATGCGCCGCGTCAATGATCGCCTCAATGACGCGCAGAAAAATCCTGAGTATGAGATGGAGCTAAAGCTTGATGGCTTGGCGGTGTCACTCAAATATGCTTATGGACAATTTACCCAAGCGGTGACGCGCGGTGATGGGCAAACGGGCGAGGATATCACCCAAAATGCCAAAACCATTCGCAATCTGCCACTTTGGCTTACTGCTGCAAGCGATATTCCGTTGTTAGAAGTGCGTGGTGAAGTGCTGATGCCAAAAGCAGGCTTTGAGCGTCTGAATCGCCTAGCGGAAGAAAAAGGCGATAAAACCTTTGCCAATCCACGTAATGCCGCCGCTGGTAGCTTACGTCAGCTTGACCCCGCTATTGCTGCAAGCCGTCCGCTCGCCTTTTATTGTTATTCAGTCAATCAAGGTCTACCTGAGACTATCGATACCCAATCAGCGGCATTGGCTTGGCTTGGTGACATTGGTTTTAGCGTCAGCGCGGTGAGAGTGGTAAAAAACCCACGCGAAGCACAAGCCTATTATGAGTCGATGATTGAAACACGTACTAAACTGCCGTTTGAAATCGATGGCATGGTCATCAAGGTTAATAACTTGGCATTGCAGCAACAGCTTGGTTTTTTATCGCGTGAGCCGCGCTGGGCAACCGCTTATAAATTCCCTGCCGAAACGGTGATGACGCGTCTAAACGATATCGAATGGCAAGTTGGACGCACCGGACAAATCACCCCAGTTGGTAAGTTAGAGCCAGTCAAAGTCGGCGGCGTTACCGTCAGCAATGTCACCTTGCATAACTTTGGTGAAATTCAGCGCTTGGATGTGCGCGCAGGCGATATGGTTAGCGTCCACCGTGCCGGCGATGTCATCCCTAAAGTCACCCGCGTTTGGACAGATCAGCGTCCAGAAGATTCAGAACCTGTTAAATTGCCATCGACTTGCCCTGTATGCGACTCCCCTGTGGTATTGCCTGAAGGTGAAGCGTTGGCACGTTGTACTGGTGGTTTATTCTGTCCCGCGCAGCAGCAAGAAGCGCTTATTCATTTTGTCTCGCGTCGGGCGATGGATATCGATGGCTTAGGCGCAAGTTGGTTGATTAGCTTTTTTGAGCACGGTTTGGTCAAGACCGTTGCCGATATCTATCAGTTGCACAAGCATCAAGACGAGCTGATTACGCTTGAAAAACTAGGGGAGAAATCAGTACAAAATATCCTCAGCGCCATTGAAACCAGTAAACAGACGACGCTCGCACGCTTTATCTATGCGCTTGGTATTCGCGGCGTCGGTGAGACCACGGCGCAGAATTTGGCGCAGCAATTTGGCGACCTCGATAGCTTGATGGCTGCTGATATCGATAAGCTACTGCAAACGCCTGACGTCGGTTCGATCACTGCTGAGCTTGCTTATAAATTTTTCCGCGCACCGCATAATATCGAAGTCATCACGGCATTGCGAGAAGCTGGCGTGCATTGGGATAAGGTTGAGCAAGTCGCGTCAGAAGGATTGCCACTCGATGGTCAAACATGGGTGATCACCGGTGCGCTCGATAGCATGGCGCGTGATGAAGCCAAGGCCAAACTACAAGCATTGGGTGCAAAAGTCTCAGGTAGTATCTCAGCAAAAACCACGGCACTGTTGGCAGGTGATAAAGCTGGATCGAAAATGGCAAAAGCGGAGAAGCTGGGCGTTAAAGTGGTGGGTGAAGACGAGTTTTTGGCGTTGGTTGGAGAGTAGAGTATGAATACTGATGACATGGAAGGTCTGGACGAAGAAACTCGGAAAGAGATTGAAGAGTTGCAGAAAGTGACGCGAGAGAAAGATGGGGATGAAGCTTTTGCAGAGGCTCAAGCTACTATTGGAGAATTCTTGATAAAAAAGAAGAAACCTGAAAAAGCTATAGAAGCTTGGTCTAAGGTTGAGCGTTCAGATAAATCAAACTTGTATGCTAAGTTACAAATTAATATTGGAATAGCTTTTAGAGAATGTGGAAATATTGAAAATGCTTTAAAGTCATGGCGTAATGTAACTCGCTTAGATGATCAGGAAGTTTATGCACACGCGCAGTTTTATATTGGACTTGCATTAAAAGAAAATGGTGATGATAGAGAAGCTATACAAGCTTGGAATAATATAAAACATACGGATCATCTGGAGCTGTATGCTAAGGCAAAGCTTAATATTGGACTTGCATTGATTGAGCAACAAGATAATGAAAATGCTGTAATAGCTTGGGAAAAAATAAAGCATTCTGATAACCCAGCATTATATGCTAGTGCACAAATTAATATTGGTAACGTCTTAAAGAGAAATCAAGATAATCAAGGTGCATTGCAGGCATTCTACAATGTCAAACGAGAAGGTGATCCAATAGCATTTGCTCACGCACAATTTAATATAGGTGCTATATTACAAGAATTGGGAGACAATAATAAAGCAATAGAAATATGGGAAAAAATTATACCTTTAGATGATCCAGAAGTGCATGCCAAAGCGCAATTTAACATAGGCATTACTTCATACAATAATGGTGACAAAGAATTTGCCTTAGCAATATTGGAAAGTATCAATCGTGCAGATAATTCTAATGCATATGCAAAAGCTCAATATGTAATTGCTAAAATACTAAAAGAGAGAAATAATTATGGAGATGCGCTCAAAGCCCTATGTAGTATAGAGCAATCTGATGATCCAGAAACCTATGCTCATGCAGAACTCGTTATTAATTCTTTATTAGATGAAGTAGGAAATCACACAAGTTCACTAGAAGCATTGCGTAGAATTAAACATCAAGATAGTTCTGCAGCTTATTCCTTAGCACAATGGCTGATTGGATCTGATTTTGAGAGAAATGGGAATATAGACGAAGCTATCAAGAGGTGGAGTAATATAAATTATTTAGATAATCCACAAGTATATGCATTTTCTCAATATCAGACTGGACTATTATTAATTCGTGATCATATATCAAAAAAATACAAAGATGCTGAACAAGCTTTTACTAATTCTGAATCAACCTATCCTTATGAGTCATATTGCTACAGAAAAATATGTGAGTTATTAACAACTCCAGAGACGAATAATTTTGGTCTAATTTCATTAAATTTATTAGACACAGTATTAAACATAGTTAATATTTTAACTTTAGACTTTGATAGTCACGCTGATGAAGAAAAGCCTTTTGAAAGAAAGCTTGCTCATTATACTTCGACATATACTTGCAACTTGCTATTGGGTAATGAGCAGAAGGAGATAGCTCCGAGCTTGTTCAGACTGAATACAATTAATAATGTTAATGACCCTAGTGAAGGTCAATTACTTATTAGAAAGCTGAAAGGTATAAAAGATAATAATTTTACTGCATTAGATTTCAATGAAGAATTCCACGCTTTTATAAGCTGTTTCACTTTCAACCATGACAGTCTTAATCAGTTTAGACTTTATGGTAAGCAAGATAACAAAGAAGCTTCTGGAATGAGCTTGGTGTTTAAAAAAGAATTTTTCCAGTCTCAGAACTTCGTAGGAGGACTATCTCATTTATCAGTTGAGAACACTTCAAAAATTATTAAAAATATTTCAACTATAAATGATACGAAACTAGATAACACAAAGGTGCAAGCATCTGAAGATAATAAGATAGTTAAATACTCAGTGATGAGGTGTGTTTATTTAGACCCAACATCAGAGTATTTTCATTTAGCACAACGAAATCGTTTAACGTTTTTTCGTGAATTTGGCGAGAAAAGAATAATAAAAAACGGTACAGAGCAGTCTCAAGCTGAATATGAGTGGGGTATTTATCAAGATTATATAAAGATCATTACTGATGAATTCAAAATTGCTTATGAAGATCTTAAGGTTACTTATGAAGAAGTAGAGACGGAAATTAACAGTGTAAGGTTTATTCTTGGGAGCTTGAAGCAGAAAGAGTTGAACACCTTATTAGATGAAATCCTTTTACCTTTGAAGTATTTGATAAAACATTCAGCATTTCGTGAGGAGCAAGAGTGTAGGATGATTTATATCACTTCGATTGATAGGCCTGAAGTGACAATGGAGTATGGTAGTTTTCTATATGTTGAGTATGAACCTAGTGTTAAAGATCATCTCGATAAAATCTATATAGCACCTGCTGCGCTTCATCATAAGAGGTACTTTGAGCATCTTCTAAAAGACGTTGATGTACCCGTTGAGAAATCAGAAAATGTATTTAGATAGTTGTTGCCAGTTATTTTCTTACGAAAAATCATAAATAATATGGATGCTGACTCATGGCCTATGATCATTTATTCCTGTATAGGTCATCATCCATAATATATATCAATTTTCTACTCCACCACCTCACTATGCGCCTTCACATCACTCTTTTTACCATCAGGCACAATCACAATAGGTAACACCAGCCCTTTCGCAAAGTCATCAGACAGCACATAATCATAGCGACTGGCAGCGACATCAGGCGTAGTATGAATAATGAGTTTCATCTCATTGCCATCGGTTAGCTCATGCGAGACATAGCTTTCACTCAGCTGATCCAACGCTTTAGATAGTGCCTCATTACTCGCCATGCTTATCGTTAGATTATGCTGAGCGGTGGCATTATCCACTTTGAAATACTCTGCGTAGTCGCGCACATTTTGGCTATCGAGCGCAAACGGATATTGATAATTGGCAGGGTCAGCGGGCTTCTCACCGCTCGCCATGACTGACCAATCAATAGTCTTAGTGGCTGTCGTTGATGAGTCTGCGGTCGCCACCACTGGCTCAGAAGCTTGAGCGGCAGTTTCAGCATTGTTGTCGCAGCCTGCCAGTGCCCACATGCTGGCAGTAGCGATGATCATCATATTCATTAGGCGCTTAGCCATCGACGTATCCTCAGTATTATTAATCATAAACAATGTCCTATCAGCGCTATTTTGACAGGTTTCTTGATGCTTCTCTAGACAAAAGCAGCAAACCGTTCATTCTAACCAACGCTTTACCTAAATCTAGGGTTTTAATGTCAGTTTTGATGTCAGTTTTGATACAGATATTCAATGCAATATTGTTCAATCAACACGCAAAAAAAACAGCCATCCTATGATGACTGTTTTTTATAAGTAGCTAGTTTTTTACAACTGGCAGACTGTTTATAGCTAGCCAACTAGATTTGGCAGTTTACTTGATATTCTTTACCGTTTGCCCATTTGATGGCAAAAATACCTTTGTCGCCTTTCATGTGCCATGCATAGACAGCTTCTGGGTTTGACTCATTAACGTAGCTTGCGGTATCACCTTGTACATCACCATTTAAGATGATTGGTTGCTCAGCCCATTTTACTTTAGGCAAGGTTGCATTGAGCATCACTTGTTTTTTATTAATAGATTGTTTAGCCATGATGGTGCTGTCGTCAGTACAGGTATAAGGTGCTGGTGCCATACGATCATAAGCGGCATCGGTGACGCTTTCTGATGCAGGCGTGTTCGATGCATTTGGCGTAGTAGGAGCCGTGGTCGCACAAGCACTTAATAGGGCAAGGGTAGGTAGAGCAACAGCAAATTTGGTTAGGGTGTTCATGGCATTCTCCAAAGGTATAAAAATCATAATGTATTTATTTTTAATAATGCGTTAAGCATATAGCGCATATGGTAACGAAAACAGCGCTTGAAGAATGTTAGAAATTGTTTGTTACGTGTTCATTAAGTTACTTAATCACTGACTAATGTAACGCATCATTTGGCGCGTTTTGGTCGGTATTTAAGCTTTGATTACGTATTTATTAAAAATAAGCCGCTTCAAAGGAAAAAGCGCCTATCGATCTTTTGACCGATAGACGCTTTTTTATGGGCTTAAATAAGTGTTCGTCACTCATTTAAGTATCTGTATTTAGCACTGAGATACAGGACTTTAACTACTTGGTTTTACGCGGTGGCAGACCAGTATGCTGGGTTTGGAAATTGCCTTTGCTCACGCGCTTTTTGGTATTTTTGCTGACCGTATTTTGACTCGCAGCGCCTTTAGCGGATGCGCCATTGGTTGACGAATTATTATTACGCTTCACCGAGTCATTACCTAGGCGGCTGTTCTTTTTACGCGCCGATTGATAGCTGTCTTGTGCCGCATCGCGCCCTTCTAAACTGGCGTTGAATGGCGGGATTAAGCAACCACGGTTTTTACCAATCAAATCACCACGACCCATATCTTGCAGAGCTTTACGCAATAATACCCAGTTTTTTGGATCGTGATAGCGCAAGAACGCTTTATGCAATTTGCGCTGCTTACCAGATTTGACGATATCCATGTCACCTTCATCACGGCTGATCTTATGCAGTGGATCTTTGTGCGTGTGATACATGGTGGTCGCTGTCGCCATCGGGCTAGGATAAAACGCTTGCACTTGGTCAGCGCGGTAGCCGTGGCTTTTTAGCCACAGCGCAAGGTTCATCATATCCTCATCTTTCGTGCCCGGATGCGCGGCGATAAAGTAAGGAATCAGATATTGCTCTTTACCTGCTTCTTGGCTGTACTGCTCAAACATGGCTTTGAATTTATCATAGCTGCCCATGCCCGGCTTCATCATTTTCGATAAGACGTTTTCTTCTGAATGTTCAGGCGCAATTTTTAGATAACCACCGACATGATGGCTGACCAATTCTTTGACATACTCAGGGTCTTTTACCGCCAAGTCATAGCGTAAGCCAGAAGCGATAAGAATCTTTTTCACGCCCTTGATATCACGGGCTTTGCGATACAACTTAGTCAAATTACTGTGATCGGTAATCAAGTTTTCGCAGACGTCAGGATAGACACAAGATGGCTTACGGCAATTCTTTTCAATGGTCTCGTCTTTACAGCTCAGACGATACATATTGGCCGTTGGCCCGCCAAGGTCAGAGATAACGCCAGTGTAGTTAGGTGCGGTATCACGAATGGCTTCGACTTCTCGTAGGATAGATTCTTCCGAGCGGTTTTGGATAATGCGGCCTTCGTGCTCAGTGATCGAGCAAAAAGTACAACCACCAAAGCAGCCACGCATGATATTGACTGAAAACTTAATCATGTCATAAGCAGGAATGCGTGCATCGCCATAGCTCGGATGTGGCAGACGGGCATATGGCAAATCAAATACGTAATCCATCTCTTCCGTAGATAATGGAATTGGCGGCGGATTGAGCCAGACATCGATAGAGGTGTGTGAGTTACCAGCGCCGCTACTATGACGTTGCACGAGGGCACGGGCATTACCCGGATTGGTCTCAAGATGTAAGATACGGCTGGCATGAGCATAGAGCACAGGGTCAGATTTGACGTGCTCATAATCAGGCAGGCGAATGACCGTCTTTTCACGTGGTGGCATTTTTATTTTATGCTTACGCGCCGTCATTGGCTTGTCTGTTTTTACCTTACTGAAACCACGCATTTGCACCACTTGCGTTTCTTCGTCAACTTGCTCAGCATTTAGAATTTTATTGGCAACTGGTTCAGACACAAAGCCCGGATACTGTGAAGCCATTCCTGAGAGCGCTTGCCCAACTGGTGAGTCGCTAGGCTTGTCTTGCTCGATTGAGCATTGATCCACGTCTTCGGTCATCACATACGGGTTAATAATTGGGTCAACACGGCCAACGGTATCGACATCGTTACTAGCAACTTCAGTCATATCGTCTTGCCAATGGCGGCGCGTTGGCGTCAATAGATATGAGGTACCGCGCAATTTGCTCATCTGCTCAAAGCTATAGCCTTTAGACAGACCATGTACCACATCGACGATGGCGCGCTCAGCATTACCGTACAATAAAACATCGGCACGGGCATCCATCAAGATACTACGGCGCACTTTATCCGACCAGTAATCATAATGAGCGATACGGCGTAAGCTACCTTCGATACCGCCTAAGATAATTGGCACATCAGGATAAGCTTCGCGGCAACGCTGGCTATAGACGATAGCGGCGCGGTCAGGGCGTTTATTTGCCACGTTGCCCGGCGAGTACGCATCATCGCTACGAATCTTGCGATCGGCGGTATAGCGGTTGATCATGCTGTCCATGTTGCCTGCGGTCACGCCGTAAGCATAGACAGGTTTGCCCAATTCCATAAAGGCGTCTTTGCTCTTCCAATCGGGCTGAGCAATGATACCCACACGAAAGCCTTGTGACTCTAGTAGACGACCGATAATCGCCATACCAAAACTTGGATGATCGACATACGCATCGCCTGAAATGATGATGACATCACAGGCATCCCAGCCCAAATCGTCCATCTCTTTGCGGCTCATAGGCAAATAAGGCGCTGGCTCGTAGCAGCTTGCCCAATGTTTGTCGTAGTCGTAAAGTGGTTTGGTGCCTTGTTTAAAGGCGGTGCGGGCGATGGTATCGGCAGACATGAGCGGACCTGTTAATTAGAAAAATGGCACTAAAAAAAGCCGTTATTCATTAAAAATATTAACGGCTCATTTAAAAGTGCTCATTTTAACATGAATTGTCTTCATGATGTCATAAACGATTAGCGATAAGTTATTGATAGTTTAAGTAATCTATGAATAAAAAGGCTTGTAGAAACTAAGCGAATCTTTATTTCAAATCATCGTTTATAGTAAGGATTTATTGCTCTAATAACTGAAATGGGAAAGTAACTACGTCAAAAGCTAAGGCAAAGGGCAATAAAACCAGCTTCTGAGCCGTATTTGCACCACTACGAGACACTTGATTTTGCTGACTTTGTGTATAAAAACTGACCGTATAAGGTTTGCTCAAGGCACGATAATTCGACTGAATTATGCTTAAATTACTGACTTGTGGATAGATAGCGCCTTTGACAGGAACGCTAAAGCAAAAACGCTGAGCATTGATACGCTGGTCACTGGCTGAGGTACATTCTTTGCCGTTGTTTTGCAAAAAAAACTGATAGTCAGAACGTTTAAATTCATCTTTTAGTTTGGCATAAGACAGCTTCATCTCTCCCTGAAAGTAGCCATCATTATTGGGCACATAAAAATTCATCTCATTATCAACTTGGATATTTTTTGGTGTCAAATTGGTCAGTAAATTCACCATCTCTGTCCCACCTTGGGTCAGCACATAGCTGTTTTTTTCACCGACGATCACCATGGTCGCGTTGGGCATTTTTGGTAATGCCTGTGCAGGGCGACCAAAGGCCACAATTTGATCTTCTGACAACACACTTTTAGTTGTCGTTGTGCTGACTCGATTGTCACTGTCTAATAATGAACTGGTTGCACAGCCAGAGCTGGCTAGCAATGCCGCAAGTGATGTACCGACTATCACTGTCTTAAAGCTTAATGCTTTTAGTACTGGATTATTACTTTCTTCTTTTCTAATGGTACGGGTGTTTTTAATCATGGTAAGGCTTCCTTGTCTACTAGGCGATGGACTACTGGTGCGGCATCTATTATTTACTGCCAAACTTTCGTTGATATCGTACCTTGTTTGACCGCGACTTATCTACTTTTAATTAAACAGCCAAGCAGTTTTCATAATCAAATTAATCGAGCAAAATCTTTGTCCCACTTTTAGTAAAGTTCATCACAAATTGGCTTTTAAAGTTGCGCACATTATTCTCATAGGTGAGCAAACCAGTCGTGAAGCGATGGTAATCACTCATATTTTTGGCATTGACCATCAACATAAAATCCGCATCACCGGACACCTCATAACAGCTCATCACTTGTGGTTGTGTATTCATCAAGCGCTCAAACCGATGTTGCATCGAAGTGTTTGAGCGCGCCATCTCTATCATCACCACTGCCGTAAGCCCGTAGCCAACCTTATTTGGGTCAACGATAGCGACTTGCTTGGTAATGACGCCATTGCTGATTAATGCTTGAATACGGCGCTGGGCAGTAGCGATAGACACATGCACTTGTTCTGCCACGGTTTTTAATGGCAAGGTCGCATCGTCCTGTAATAAATTTAAAATCGCTTTATCGATATCATCTAAAACTTGGCTCATGGTGTTCTCTCTTTTAGAAAGCATTTTATTCACTGGATTTTTTATAATTATTATCACTATAAGTCAAAATTTAAGAAAATATTTATTTTTAAGTGATTAATAAGATAGATTTATTCATAAATAGGTTTTTATAGCAATAATATCTCACCGACACTCAGTAAAATAGGTGCTATTAATCAAGGTCTAACAACCAAAAATTAGCAATTAAAGCCTAGCAACCAAAGCTTAACCCTAACAAGTAAAAGCTCACAGCTGGTTTTCTAATATCTATTTAAACTTACGGTGCTTTTATGTCTACTTCAATGCTTTCTACTGTCTTTGCAAATACGCTAGCAACGACTGTCTCGCGCTTGCCATTGCCAGTGATTTGGACGGCGGGTAGCGCACAGCAACGCACATTAATATTGGGCGTAGCGTTAGCGGTGTTGTCGAATTTATTATTTGGCGTACTTTATGCTTATAGCAGCTTTTTAGCACCATTGTCAGGTACGCAAGTGTTTATCTGGCGTATGCTAGCAATGTGGGCGGCATTGATAGGCTATTTGCTGATCAGTGGGCGCTTGAGTTCGCATATTGATAAGCTCAAAGCGCTAGGCACAGTTAAACAATGGGCGTGGTTATTATTACCGACACCTATATTCTTAAGCCAGTTTTGGTTGTTTATGTGGGCACCAGTCAATGGGCAGGGCGTACAAACCGCGATGGGTTATTTTTTATTCCCACTCATGATGGTAGTGTTTGGTTGCGTCTTGTTTGGCGAAAAACTAAGCCGCCTGCAATGGCTAGCGGTGGCTTTTGCAGCAGTGGGTGTGTGCAGTGAAATCATTCGTACGCAAAGTGTCTCTTGGGCAACGCTTTGGGTCTGCGGCACGTACCCGCTATATTATATTTTACGCCGCATACAAGGGATTGGCGCGGTGACTGGGTTATTGGTTGATTTGACGATATTCGCACCATTTGCTTTGGCTTACTTATTGCTGTTTGCGCCGAGCAGTTTAAGCTTAGTGAGCGGTTCTGGCTTTTTTATCCTGATGCTGGCGGGACTTGGTGTCATGAGCGTGCTTGCCATGAAAACCAATGTCGATGCCAGTCAGATGCTACCAGTCAACGTCTATGGCATGATGAGCTATTTGGAGCCTGCTTTATTATTCATATTGGCAATCACCGTATTAGGCAACCCGTTTGAATCGGCGATGATCTATAGCTATGGCTTGATTTGGGTAGGCATCGCATTTTTAGTGGCTCATGGGGTGCGCAAATTACGTAGCGCTCATAAACAATCGTAAACGACAAAGATTGCGCCAGCTATTTGAAAATTAATAAGTAACCTTGATTGAACAAATAAAAACGGACGATTCAGCATAAAGTTGAATCGTCCATTTTTTTAAGATTAACACCAATCTGTTGAAAGATGGCTTTAATCTAAATCCTTCTTAAAACCACGCTGCTTATCACGTTCCCAATCACGGTCTTTAAGCGTTTTACGTTTGTCATGCTGTTTTTTACCCAGTGCCAAGCCAATTTGACATTTCACCAACGAGTTTTTCCAATAGCAGGATAATGGCACGCAGGCATAGCCTTTTTGGTTGACTGCACCCATTAACTTTTCTATTTCGCGGCGATTGAGCAGCAGCTTACGGGTACGGATACTATCAGGACTGACATGCGTTGAGCTGGATAGCAGCGGCTGAATATGGGCACCAAATATAAATGCCTCATTATTACGAAAGATAATATAGGCTTCCGTAATGGTCATTTTGCCCGCACGAATGGCTTTTACTTCCCAACCTTGTAACGACAATCCTGCTTCAAACGTTTCTTCAATAAAATACTCGTGTCGAGCTTTTTTATTGGCACAAATTTGATTCTCTGGTTTTTTTGATTTTTTTGACATAATTTCTCCATAAGGACTGCCTACAAATACAAAGTCCTTATCTGACTAGTCCTACTGATTCCTCATCCTAACTCAATAAATGGCATTGTCTTTTATTTGGTTTATAAAACGGATGAGTCGAACCGCCTATTGTAGCAAAGCCTCTAACAAAAATGTAAGTCGGCTATTAGGACAAATGTAGCCAATATAGTCGAAGTCATTTAAGGTGGTCACACAGCAATCGGGCGCAAACAGAAGACTGAGTACATTAAGTGAGTTTAAGGCGGTAACTATTTACAAATGCATCGACGATAAGTATTAAGTTTGAGCAAAATTTGCTAGCATATAGCCTACTATTACTGACCCTATTAGCCACGCTATGAGCCACTCTACTTCTGCTAACTCCTCAAAGCTGCACACTAGAATTTTATATCCTGGTACCTTTGATCCTATTACCAATGGTCATGTGGACTTGGTCACACGCGCCACCAAACTGTTTGATGAGGTTGTTATTGCGGTTGCCTCAGGACATCATAAAAAGCCTTTATTTAACTTTGAGGAGCGCGTCGCCTTAGTCGAGACGGTATTTGCTGACTTACCACAAGTATCGGTCGTGGGTTTTGAAGGTTTGCTCGTTGACTTTATGCGTGAAAAAAATGCCACTGCTGTCTTACGAGGTCTGCGGGCGATGTCAGATTTCGAATATGAATTTCAGCTGGCCAATATGAACCGTGAGCTTGATGAAAACTTTGAAGCGGTGTTTTTGACGCCATCGCAGAATTACTCATTCATCTCCTCGACGATGATTCGAGAAATCGCCAAACTCGGTGGTGATGTGACTAAATTTGTCCCACCATGTGTGTCACAAGCTTTTGCTGAAAAACTCAATCTTAGATAGCAAAATACCTGCTGATAATTAAGATGTGTTGAATATTTAAACGCATCGAAATCGTCAAAGCCAACGATACAAGTGTTATAAGAAAAATATAAGGAGCAGTCTATGGCGTTATTAATTACTGATGAATGCATCAACTGTGATGTGTGCGAGCCTGCCTGCCCAAACGAAGCCATCTCAGAAGGCGATGATATTTATGTGATTGACCCTGATTTATGCACCGAATGTGTCGGGCATTTTGATGAGCCGCAATGCGTGGTCATTTGCCCAGTCGATTGTATTCCTCATGATCCCAAGCATGTCGAGACCGAAAGCGATTTGTTGTCCAAATACAAACGCATTACGGGTCAATAAAATATGACAACATCACTCTTATCTACGAAATCAACGAACGACTTTGACCAGCAACATCTCTGGCATCCTTATGCTAGTCTACCGCCGACTTATCCTAATATTGTGATTGATCACGCTGATGGTATTTATATCGTCACGCAAGATGGCACGCGTCTGATTGATGGGATGTCATCGTGGTGGGCAAGCGTCCATGGCTATAACCATCCCAAACTGAATGCAGCGATGATTGAACAATTGGGTAAAATGGCGCATGTCATGTTTGGTGGTTTGACCCATCAACCCGCAATAGATTTGGGCAAAAAGCTGCTTGCAATCGTTCCTACTGGACTGGATGCCATATTTTATGCGGATAGTGGTAGCATTGCGGTAGAGGTGGCTTTAAAAATGGCATTGCAATATCAAATTGCTGCTAAGCGTCCGCAAAAGTGCCAATTTGCCTCGACCCATTCAGGTTATTATGGTGATACGTGGCATGCGATGAGTGTCTGCGACCCTATCAATGGCATGCATAGTCTCTATGGCAAGCAATTACCTATGCAGCATTTTGTGCCAGCTCCGCCAATGGGCTTTGAACGTGATATTAGCCAGTCTGAATATGATGAATTAACGGATTTCTTTGATAAAAATAGCGATAAGTTGGCTGGATTTATTATCGAGCCGATTATTCAGGGCGCAGGCGGGATGCGCTTTTATAGTCCTCAGTATTTGCAGCTGCTTCGCAAATTGTGTGATAAATACAAAGTAGTACTAATTGCCGATGAAATCGCAACTGGTTTTGGTCGTAGCGGTAAGTTATTTGCATGTGAGCATGCTGATATCAGCCCAGATATTATGACGATTGGTAAAGCGCTGACTGGCGGTTATATGACTTTTGCCGCAACACTATGTACTCGAAAAGTTGCTGAAACGATTAGCCAAAGTGATTATCCGGCACTGATGCACGGTCCGACCTTTATGGGCAATCCGTTGGCATGTGCCGTCGCTTGTGCTTCGATTGATTTGATCCTGTCCTATGATATTGAAGCGCGCACTGCCAATATGCAACTCACTATAGAGCAGCAGCTAGCACCTGCCGCGTTGCTAAAAGGTGTTGCTGAAATCCGTTGCTTGGGTGCAGTCGCCGTCATTGAATTACGAGAAGCGGTTAAGATGCCCGTCTTTCAGTCGCTACTTATCGAGCATGGCATTTGGGTCAGACCATTTGGCAAATTGGTGTATATCATGCCGCCTTATGTCATTACTAATACTGAGCTTGTGACTTTATGCCAATCTCTATTAAAAGTAGTTACAATTTATCTGTCGCAAATATCGAGTGCAGCTTCGAATAGTGAAGTTCATCAATAAAAACTGTCTTATACACCAGTCAATGTCTTTTATAAGGTGTGCTATGAGTGTTCTATTTGTTTCAGGTATCGATACCGATATCGGTAAAACTTATGCTACTGGTATCATTGCCAAATCATTGATGCAGCAAGGCGTCAACGTCATCACTCAAAAACTGGTGCAAACGGGCGTTAGTGTCAATTCAGATAGTGGCGAGATGAATATTGCGGACGACATTGTCACTCATCGTCAGCTGATGGGTATTCCACTACAGCCATGTGATATTGATAGCTCCACTTGTCCATATCGTTATGAAAAACCCGCATCACCGCACTTAGCGACTCGGTTATCAGGGGGAGTGCTAGATCCTGAACTGATCACTAGTGCTACCAAACGATTGCAAGCTGAGTATGACTTGGTATTACTAGAAGGTGCTGGTGGATTGCTCGTGCCAATAACTGAGCAATTATTAACCTTAGATTATATTGCAGCTCAAGGCTATCCGATTGTTTTGGTCACTTCTGGTCGTTTGGGTAGTATCAATCATACGTTACTAAGTCTAGAGGCAATAAAAGCACGTGGGTTATCGGTACATAGCATCATTTATAATCATATTCATGATAATACTGCTCAGACGGATGCTGAGATTGCAAACAGCACTGTGGATTTTTTGCAAAATTATTTAGCTGCGAATTATCCAAATACGAATTGGTTATCTTTACCTGTGCATGGGAATGATAGCTGTAATAATGCAGATTTTATACTCTCTGAAAACTTTATATAAATCACCGTTAAAAATAAGCTAAAAAACTTTCCGAAAGTAAGATTAATTTTGCTATACTAGCGCGCTTGGTAGACTAGGCAATCGCCGCTGCACACTGGCAACAGACTGAGCAGGGGAGGAAAGTCCGGGCTACATAGGGCAGCGTGCCAGCTAACGGCTGGGCAGGGTAACTTGACGACCAGTGCAGCAGAGAGTAGACCGCCTTTGGCTTATATGAGTATCGCAAGATATTCATGTCATCGGTAAGGGTGAAAGGGTGCGGTAAGAGCGCACCGCGTGTCTGGCAACAGTTCACGGCATGGTAAACTCCACGCGTAGCAAGACCAAATAGGCATCGGCATGGCGCGGCCCGCGTTCGATGCGGGTAGGTTGCTTGAGCGTACGAGCGATTGTGCGCCTAGAGGAATGATTGTCCACGACAGAACCCGGCTTATCGGTTTACCAAACCTTTTTTATTGTTCGTGATAAAAATGCAGCTAATTTGAATAAATTTCATGTTTTCTGCAAAAAATGCCCTTATAGGGGTTGACGACAGTCAACAGCTTGGGTAAAATGTGCATCCTAAAATGGCGATGTAGCTCAGCTGGTTAGAGCGCATGACTCATAATCGTGAGGTCAAGAGTTCAAGTCTCTTCATCGCCACCATTTTTAGCAATACCTGTAGTATTAAAAATACCAATCATTATTTGATTGGTTTTTTTTTGCCTGAAATAAATTATTTCAGAATATGGTGAATGGCTCAATGCGCACCATAAAATTATAATTACCTACTGATTTCTTGCTAAATCATAGCTTTATCTGTTTAGGTACAGATTAATTGTTGTAACTTATGTCCCGCTTACTTATCATAGGGGCTGTTTTCGGTAAAGTCCTGTAACGCCATGTCTGTACAACTACCTCCTTATCGTCCTATTAAGCACCGCAATGGTCTAAAAGTCATGGGTGCCGCATTTCATGCTTTGCTGATGCGTGAGCTGCAAACGCGCTTTGGTGGTTATCGCTTGGGCTATCTGTGGGCGCCATTAGAGATAATGTTTCAAGTTGCTATTTATTTGATAATATTTGGCGCTATTATGACCCGTGTGCTGCCAGGAATGGACTACATGTTATTTCTGGTGGCAGGCCTAGTGCCTTTTCGTATGATGAGTACCATAGCAACACGATCGTTAGGAGCAGTTGAGGCCAATCAAGGGCTTTTAATGTATCGATCAGTACGTCACATTGACGTCATTATTGCCCGCTCATTTTTAGAACTAGTGATTTATTTTTTTACCTTTGTACTGCTGTTAGTCATACTTGCTTTTATTGGTATTCCTATCAGTCTTGCACATTTGAATGTGGTTTTGTTTTGCTGGTTAACTTTATTCTTATTTGGCTTTGGATTAGCTATGATAATGATGGTTGTTGGCTATTATGGGGGTGAAATCAGCAAAATTATTGGTTTGATTTTTACTATTTTATATTTTGTATCTGGAATTATGTATTCTATTCATATTATTCCTGAACCATATCTGAGTTATTTATTATATATTCCATTTGTCCATAATATTGAACTAATGAGAAATGCACTATCTCCTACTTATCCTGCGTATCATATTGACATAACGTATTTTTTAAAGTGGACGGTTGCAGTAAATTTCTTAGGTTTGCTCATGTATAAAGCGGTAGAAAGAGACTTAATACGTTCTAAATAAATCATAAATTGTGATACCAGTTTTAACTTAGGGCAAACAGATGATTGAGATTAAAAATGTTTCTAAGTCATTTATGACCAAACAGGGTCGGCATTATCTATTTAAAGACCTAAATCTGACCATTGGTGATAAAAAAAGTGTGGGTTTACTCGGTCGTAATGGGGCAGGAAAATCAACTTTGCTGCGTATTATTTGCGGACTAGATAAGCCCGATCACGGAGAGATTATCACCGACTCGACGATTTCTTGGCCAGTAGGGGTAGGCGGCGGTTTCCAAGGTAGTTTGACTGGTCGTCAAAACGTTCGTTTCGTTTGCCGTCTCTATTCAAGCGGTCCTTATATTGACGAAAAAATTCGTTTTGTTGAAGAGTTTGCAGATATCGGTAATTATTTCGATATGCCGGTAAAAAGCTATTCATCAGGGATGAAGTCGCGCTTAACGTTTGGCTTAAGCTTGGCCTTCGATTTTGATTACTATATGCTCGATGAAGCAGGCGCTGTGGGTGATGCGGCTTTTCGTAAGCGTAGTGAAGAGATTTTGGCCGCGCGCCGTGAACAAGCAGGGTTTTTGATCGTATCGCATAACATCGGTGATATTAAGCGTAATTGTGATATTGGTATTGTGCTAATGGATCAAACAGCACACGTCTTTGAAGACACAACAGAAGCGATTGAGGTTTATGAAAAGCATGTCCACAAAGCGAAAAAATAAGATAATTGACTTCTCGCTGTTTATTGGCTTGGTGGTCCTCCCTTGGGTGCTGGTGATATTTTATGTCATGACCATTGCTCATCCGCGGTTTATTTCGACGGCTGATGTGGTGGTCAAACAAGTCAGTGATACTAGTGTGCCTTCTGGCGGCGGACTGTCGGCCTTGTTGGGTGTGAACAGTACCAGTAAAGAAGATGCGACTTATCTGACCGAGTATATTCTATCCAATGATATGGTGAAGCGCCTTGATAATAAGTTCAAGTTCCGCGAAGCGTATCATGTCGATGGCTCAGATCCGCTCAATGAGATTGAGCCTGATGCCACACAAGAAGAGTTACTTGAGTACTTCAAAAAGCGTGTACACATCAATCTGGACGAGCAAAGCTATGTGCTGTCAGTATCGACAGAAGCCTTTGATCCAAAGTATGCTTTTGAGCTGAATAAAACGATCCTCAATGAGTCTGAGCAGTTCGTCAACCGTATTTCACAAGAGGTGGCTCGTGATCAGCTGGTTTTTGCTGAGACACAGTTAGATGAATCACAAGATCGCCTAAATGATGCTAAAGAACAGTTATTAAAGTATCAAAACGAAAATGAGATTTACGATCCACAATCCAATGCTCAAATTGTGAATCAGCTGATTGGTAGTTTGCAAGCGCAATTAAGCTCATTACGTACCGAAGAGCGTCAATTACTCAGCTATCTGAACCCAGACGCACCGCAAGTAGTGTCATTAAGAAGTCAGATTAAAGCAGTCGAAGAGCAAATCAACCAAGAGCAAACCAAGCTGACCTCGCCAAATACTACTAAGCTAAATCGACAAGCGGTACAGTTTGAGACTATCAAGGCAGATGTTGATTTCGCTACTGAGCTCTATAAATTGTCGTTATCTTCACTTGAGAAGGCACGTTTAGAAGCCTTTAAAAAGATGAAAAATTTGATTGTCATCTCAACACCATATCAAGCTGAAGAAGCAACTTATCCACGCCGTGCTTATATTATTTGGACGTCGCTAGCATTACTTTTGATGCTTTATGGATTTGTGCGCCTAGTGATGGCGGTTGTTCGTGATCATCGTAGCTAGTTTTAACACACCAGATATCAGTAATGATCGATAGATCAGCAAAGGAATACCACTCATGAATATGAAACCACGTCCTCTTGTGACCGTGATAAAAGTGTTAAGTTTGGCCATAGCAGCCAGTAGTGTATCAGCACTAGCAGCAGGCAGTTATGCTGATCAAATCTCAGGATCTAGCTTTGGCTCCAGTAATAACAGCATGAGTCAAGACCAAAACCGCAATAACATCAATGTCTCAACACAGGCATTTGCAGGTGGTGTATCAGGACAAGCGACCCCGCAAGAAGCGGTTAATGCCTCAAGTTTGCCAAGTCAGTCAGTCATCAATACCACGCGCCCCTATCAAGAAATCAACACGCAAGACATGATGTTTGGTGAGCAGCTCTTCCGTGGAGCATTTTCGACCACCTCTGGCTCTACCTTTAATGACAGTTACGTGATCAACCCGGGTGATAACGTCCAAGTACGGATGTGGGGCGCTTATCAATATGCGGCTACCATGACCGTCGACCCACAAGGCAATATTTTCTTGCCAAATATCGGTCCAGTACGTGTCTCAGGTGTGCAAAATGGCAGTCTGCAAAATGTGGTAAAAAGTGCTGTCAGTCGTATTTATCGCTCGAACGTTGGCGTTTATGCCTCATTAGAGCAAGCACAGCCAGTGAAGGTGTTCGTAACAGGTTTCGTCAAGCAACCAGGCTATTACGGCGGTTTAGCAGCAGACTCGGTATTGTCTTATTTGGATAGAGCAGGTGGCGTTGACCCAACACGTGGTAGTTATATTGATATTCAAATCAAACGTAATGGGCAAATGCTACAGCAAGTCAACCTGTATGATTTTTTACTAGCGGGTAAATTACAAGCATTCTCATTTCGTGACGGCGATGTGATTACGGTCGCGCCGCAGAAAAAAACCTTTGAAGTAGGCGGTCAAGTCCAAAACGAATATACCTTTGAATTTGATGTGAATGATTTGACCATTGGTGATGTGTTGCAAGTGGCCAATCCCGCAGCAAATGCGACCAACGTTAGTATCACTCGCAGTGCAGGACGTGCACAGACGGCGGAATATTACTCGTTGGCAGAAGCTCAAAACGTGCCTGTTTATAATGGTGATCAGATGGTCGTTACCTCCGATCGTTATGCGGGCACAATCGCGGTACAGGTAAAAGGTGCGCATACGGGTAATGGCGCCATGGTTGTGCCATATGGCGCTCGTTTAAAGGACATAGTGCCACAGCTACAGCCAAGCCCACTCGCTAAACTGACTCATTTGACCATTTATCGTGAGTCTGTTGCTGAACAACAAAAACGCATGATTAATGAGTCGCTCGATCGCCTAGAAGAGCTGACGCTTGCCACGCAGTCGACCACTCGTGAAGAAGCAGCACTGCGTCAAGACGATGCAACGTTGGTTAAGCAGTTTGTTGCCAAAGCGCGTAATGTTAAAACGACGGGTCAAATTGTTGTCGTCCCGAATTCGTGGCAGGATATTATTCTGCAGCAAGGTGATATCATTGAGATACCTGCGCAAACTTCTGTCATTACCGTTAATGGTCAAGTACGAGCACAAGGCGCGTTGACCTTTAATCCAGATTATACCGTTGGTGATTATGTTGCCAATTCAGGCGGTTTCTCTGACAATGCTGATGTTAAAGAAATCTTGATTATCCATCAAAATGGCGCCAGTGAGGTGGTCAATACCGCTTATCGTATCCAGCAAGGCGATGAGATTATGGTATTACCAAAAGTCAAAACTAAGCGCGTAGAAATTGCGCGTGGCTTATCGCAAATTGTTTATCAATTAGCCATCGCTGCTAAAGTGGTTCTCGATTTATAACCATTATTGAAAAGTTGTATAACAAGAGAACAAGTCATCTGCATAGATAGATGTAAAAGTAATGAATAAGGGTGTTAGAAATGGCAAAAAGCGCGGCAGATGATGTCAATGTGGCAGTGACCTCTCACTCTGATAATGCGCTGCTTTTGCCATCATACCAATACCAATTGCCACAGCATTTGGCGGTCATTGGTAAGGGTATGCGTCAAAACAATTTACTTTTGTCTCAGGTATTACAAGCAGATATTCAGCGCTGGTATCCGTGGTCAGGTCTACCGCAACGTATCAATGTAGGTAAAACGCTTTTACTGTCTGCATTGCCATTACCTAATGTTGTAAAAAATCAGATAACTCATTTGTCCAGCTCCTTTCTCTCTTTTCAGCAACCCGATGCCTTTATCGGTTGGGGTCGCAAAAAAAGTTATCATCGAGCTAATAAAGTGGCTAAGCGGCAAAAGCTTGAGACATTAAGTGTCGAAGATGGCTTTTTGCGTTCATTAGATTCTGGTATTAGTAGCCGTCATGGCCTGAGTGTCGTCGTTGATGACCTTGGTATTTATTTTGATACGACGCATGACTCACGCCTTGAGCGGCTGATTATTGAGCGTACTAAAAACGCTACTACGCCTAATAATTACGAAATAGATGACGCGCGTGCGCGGCAATTGATGGCACGTATTTGTAATGAACAGCTCAGTAAATATAACACAGTGATCGATTGTCCATCCTTGGATGAATTGATAAGTGAAGACGGCGTTAACACAACGCCAGATTCCTTGAAATCGCATGTTTTATTGATTGACCAAGTGGTTGGTGATGCTTCTATCACCGGTGCGGGCGCGGATAAACGTCAGTTTAAGAAGATGTTAAAATCTGCGTGTCGTAATCATCCTCACGCCCATATCTGGATAAAGGCACATCCTGCGTCAAAATCGGGATACCTGACTCGTTTAAAACTACCTAAGCAGGTTCGGTTATTAACTCAAGCACTCAATCCTATCCAGCTATTAGATCAAGTTGACCATGTTTATACGGTCAGCTCACATATGGGCTTTGAAGGGTTGATGTTAGGTAAAACAGTACATTGCTTCGGGGTCAACTGGTATAGTGGCTGGGGTCTAACTGATGACAGCGGCGCACCCAAAAAGCTGCTTAAAGCGGTCGAGAAACGTCGTCAAAAACTTGTCAGCAAACAGCTAGAGTCTAGAGGACATTCAAATCCTGCGTTGTTTCCTATATCATTTGCTAAAAAAACATCTGCGACGTTAGAAACGTTATTTTATAGCGCCTATATAGATTATAATCGTTATGTAGATCCGGCCACCAAGCAAGCCTGTGATATTGATACAGCGATAGAATGGCTAGTGACTAATCGGTATTGGCAAGCGCATCTTGAAGGTGATTTAACGGTATATGAATTTAGTCGCTGGAAATTACCATTTGTAAAAGCTTTTACGAATCTACCGCGTACGACATTATTTATCAAACCCAAGCCACGTCTCAAGAATCTACTGCATCCTGATCATTTTCGTGTTGATTATCAGCAGCCTCTACTAGTGTGGGGTTTGGCTAAGCGGCAACAAGTAAAAAATAAATTACAGCTTAAGCTTGAGAAACAGCCGCATTTATCCATACCGTCTATATACTGTATGGAAGATGGGTTTATTCGCTCAAATGGTTTGGGCGCGACGTTGTTAGCACCGTTGTCGGTCGTCATAGATAAGCAAGGCATTTATTATGATGCGACCCAGCCCTCAGATTTAGAGACGTTGCTACGTCATTGTCAATCACTGAACCCACAGCAAAGTGTCCGTGTACAACAGCTGCAAGATAAATTGCTGAATCAGCGGGTGAGTAAATACAATGTTGGAGCTGATGTCGACAGTGCTAATAACCAGCATACTTCGTGGATGGATGATGCTAGGGTATCTGGCAAGCGCCGTCTGCTTATCATCGGTCAAGTCGAAGATGATTTATCGGTGCAGTACTGCGGCTCGATCATCAAAACCAACAGCGGCTTGATTGAGCGTGTATGCCAAGACAATCCTGAGGCTTATCTTATTTATAAGCCGCATCCTGATGTTGAAGCAGGACTAAGGGCTGGTAAGGTTAGCGCAGAGTTTTTACAACAGGTTAGTGCCGTCGCCTATGATACTGCGATGCCTGATTGCTTAGAATGTGTCGATGAAGTACATACGATTAGCTCATTGACTGGCTTTGAAGCGTTGCTGCGCGGTTTAGACGTTACTTGCTACGGCTTACCGTTTTATGCTGGATGGGGGTTAACGGCAGATATTGATGCCCAATTATCACCGAAAGCTGACTATTTAGAGAGACGAAAACGCGACACTACATTAACGCTTGAGCAATTATTATATTGTGCGCTTATCCGCTATCCATTATATCGTTTGCCTAATGGCTATGGGCTTGCACAAGTAGAGCAAGTGATTGACTATTTATACCCTCCTAAAAGCGATCCTTTGCTTAAAGATATTCATAATACAGCGTCTCAAGCGCAAATATCTAGCATTATAAATAGCTCGATTAACCATGCGACTTCAGTTTTATCCACGCTACCTGAAAATTTTAAACGCCAAGTGACTACTCGTTTTATGCAGCAGCGTCATCAATGGCAGCAGCGCCTGCGTAAACTATCTCGTTAGTTTATTCTAAACTTGTGACGCAAATCCATTGCGACAAGTAGGGGCTTTTTCGGTATAATCAGTGATGATTAGTGTGTATTTACACGGCTTAATATTCAAGTTATTTAATAAATACTCTCGATTTTATTCTTCATCTTCTCATTAATGGTAATTCAATACTATGGCAGCTTCGATGTCTCACTTGCTTACTCATCGACACGTCTTGCTGTTACAAGGAAAGATGGGCGGATTCTTCAACCGTTTTTCGACATTTCTGCAAACTCAAAATATTAAGGTTAGTAAGATTAACTTTAATGCAGGTGATGCATTTTTTTATCATCATGATAATACCTATGAATATACCGATACGTTAGCGCAGTTCTCTTCTTGGTTGCAGGTTTTCATTGAAGAAAATAGCATTGATGCGATTGTCTGTTTTGGTGATTGCCGTCCGCATCACACCCAAGCTGCTTGTATCAGTGAGCAGTTGGGCACCTCTTTTTTTGTATTTGAAGAAGGCTATTTGCGTCCCGATTACATTACATTGCAAGAATATGGCATTAATGGCTATTCGCGCTTAAATACGGCAGATATTAAAGCGCTCAAAAAAGCCAATGATAAACCACTGTATACTCACAATCGATTTTACCGTTTGAGTATCGCTGCGATTGTCTACTATATTATCGTTTGGATATACAAAAGTCGCTATCCGCATTATTCGCACTATCGCGGTATGACGGCGTGGCAAGAAGCAATCGCTTGGCTCAAAGCACCATGGCGTAAATTGCGAGGGTATTTACCTGATAAGCGATTGCAAAATAAGCTAACCAAAGAACAAAGCAATAATTATTTTTTGATTAGTTTACAAGTGCATAATGACTCGCAGATTACCCATCATAGTGACTATCGTGATGTGGTGCAGTTTATTGATGAGTCTATTGCCAGCTTTGCAGAGTATGCTGATAAGCAGCAATTACTAGTATTCAAGCATCATCCGTTAGATCGTGGTCATCGAGATTATCGCGAGCTGGTATCTAGCTTGGCTAGACGCTATCAAGTGGCGGATCGTGTATTCTATGGTTGCGACATGCACCTGCCAACCTTGATGAAACACAGTATTGGGATGGTGACCATCAATAGCACGACAGGGTTGCAATCGGTATATCACAAAAAACCTACCAAGATCATGGGTCGCGCGATTTATGATACGCCGAAACTGATAGATCAAAAACCCCTTAATGAGTTTTGGCAACAACCTAACCGCCCAGATAATGAGTTTTATCTTAGATTTCGTGAATACTTGATAGAGCAAACTCAGATCAACGGGGCTTTTTACGGTAGGTCACCATGGATGCATAAATATCTGCATAGCGCAGGATGTGAACCCATAGAGAGCGATCTGTCCAAAACCAATACCCCTCAGTAGATTATTGATTGTTCATATCCAGTTAGCATGAGTCTTGTCGAAGTGAATAAGGTGCTATCAAGCCGCTCGCTTTCTATCTGTACAGTTATCCGCTCGTAACTTCACTTGTAAATCATCCCTCTGCTAATAAAATCGCCTTACTTTATGGTAGAAAACTGCTAGAATGCTCTTTCATGCCTGCGCGTAAGAGTTGACGTCCTGAGCGGTTGATTGGAGATGATAATATTGGCAAATAAGCTGATTCTAATTATTTTCTCTTGTTATTGATCCCTTAATGATGGACAGCTATTTTAGCGGTTGCGCCTGACAGTATTTATTTCTTAATTTTATTATTCTATCACTCTTAATTTAGTAGGCGCTTTGTGACTGCATTAGCAAATATTCGTAACTTTTCAATCATTGCCCACATTGATCATGGCAAGTCGACGCTTGCTGATCGTTTTATTCAAATGTGCGGTGCCTTGCAAGATCGCGAGATGCAGGCGCAAGTACTTGACTCCATGGATATTGAGCGTGAGCGCGGTATCACCATTAAAGCGCAGTCGGTAACCTTATTCTACGATCACCCTAATGGTGAGCGCTATCAGCTCAACTTTATCGATACCCCAGGACACGTTGATTTTTCTTACGAGGTGTCGCGTTCACTAGCCGCTTGTGAAGGTGCGCTATTGGTCGTTGATGCCGCGCAAGGGGTGGAAGCTCAGTCCGTGGCCAACTGCTATACTGCCGTTGATCAGGGTCTAGAAGTCATGGCGGTACTAAATAAAATTGATTTGCCACAAGTCGAGCCAGAACGCGTCATTCAAGAGATTGAAGACATCATTGGGATTGACGCTGTTGATGCACCACGAGTTTCTGCTAAATCGGGTTTGGGCGTTGATAAATTACTAGAAGCATTGGTTGAATTTATCCCTGCACCGACTGGTGATCGTGATGCACCCCTACAAGCATTGATTATTGACTCTTGGTTTGATAACTATCTAGGCGTTGTGTCTTTAGTTCGGGTACGTGAAGGTACTATCCGAAAAGGTGATAAGCTTTATATTAAATCAACCAAAGAAGCGCATTTAGTCGGCTCGATCGGTGTCTTTACGCCTAAGCCTGTCGATACAGGTATCTTGGAGGCGGGTGAAGTCGGTTTTATTATTGCTGGTATCAAAGATATCGCTGGCGCGCCAGTGGGTGATACGATTACTCATTCTAAAACGCCAGACGTTGAGCGTATTCCAGGGTTTAAACAGATTACTCCGCAAGTCTATGCCGGTATGTTCCCTGTTGAATCTACAGATTTTGAAAAATTCCGTGAAGCGCTGCAAAAGCTGCAAATCAACGATGCCTCATTGTTCTTCGAGCCTGATACCTCCGATGCGCTAGGTTTTGGTTTCCGTTGTGGTTTCCTTGGCATGCTGCACATGGAGATTATCCAAGAGCGTTTAGAGCGTGAATATGACTTGGATTTGATTACTACTGCGCCATCCGTTATCTACGAGATCGTCAAGAAAAATGGCGATATCATGTATGTTGATAATCCATCAAGACTCCCTGAGCCGAATAATATTGAAGAGTTCCGTGAGCCCATTGCCCGCTGTCAGATTTTAGTACCGCAAGATTACTTAGGTAATGTCATGACGCTTTGTATCGAGCGCCGCGGCGTACAGGTAGATATGCGTTTTATGGGTCGTCAAGTACAGCTGATCTTTGATATTCCAATGGGTGAGGTCGTCATGGACTTCTTTGACCGTCTAAAATCAGTTTCGCGCGGTTTTGCCTCACTTGACTATAATTTTGAGCGTTATCAAGTCGATAAATTGGTTAAAGTAGATGTATTAATCAATGGCGAAAAAGTCGATGCGCTGGCCATGATTGTTCATGAAACCCAATCACGCTATCGTGGAAATGCGTTGGTGACTAAGATGAAAGAGTTGATTCCGCGTCAGATGTTTGATGTGGCAATTCAGGCGGCGATTGGTAGCCAAATTATTGGGCGTAGTACAGTGAAAGCCATGCGTAAAGACGTCTTGGCTAAGTGTTATGGCGGTGATGTGTCGCGTAAGAAAAAGCTATTGTCTAAGCAAAAAGCGGGTAAGAAACGTATGAAGCAAGTCGGTAATGTGGAGATTCCACAAGAAGCCTTCTTAGCGGTATTGCAGGTTGAGTAAGTCATTACTAATTGACTGGTCAACGATAGTTTTGTTGGTGTAATTAGTGGCGCAGTTGATAGTATAGATAGCCAGATAAGTCGCTCGTTAATAGGCAATTGAGTATGGATTTTGATTTTAATTTAATTTTAGTACCGTTAACCATTGGTTTGGGTATTATTTGGCTATTAGATAAGCTGACCCTGAAACAACGTAAAACTCGCGGGCGTGGTCAAGAAAGTCTCTTGGTACGCTGGGCTTACGATTTTTTCCCCGTATTGGCAGTGGTGTTAATAGTACGCTCGTTTTTGATTGAGCCTTTTAATATTCCCTCATCTTCTATGGTGCCGACATTATATACGGGCGATTTTATTGCGGTTAATAAGTATGCCTACGGGGTGCGCCTACCGCTGACGTATAACAAAGTTCTGGATACTGGCGCGCCTGAGCATGGTGATGTGGCGGTATTCCGCTATCCTGAAAACCCAAGTATTTATTATATCAAGCGTGTCATTGGTTTGCCTGGTGATACTGTTAGTTATGATCAAGGGACACTTTCTATCAATGATGTCCCAGTTGACACTAAGCCTGTCGATTTTGCGGCGAACCCTGAGTTGACCTCACAGCTTTATTTACCAGGACAAATTGGTCCAGGGCAAGTACTGACCGAAGACAGTGCGGCAGCGATGGGTCAGCAAGAAGAGGGTGAGGCGCAATACTTTCAGGAAACACAAGGTGAAAACAAGCATCTTGTTCGTTACTTAAATGGTATGAATAGCTCTCAATATGCACCATTTTTGCAGCAGCAATCGCCAGAGGTGGTTAGCTCAGCAGGTACTAAATGGCGTATTAGCGTTCCAGAAGGTCAGTATTTTGTGATGGGCGATAACCGCGATCGTAGTGCTGATGGTCGGTTTTGGGGATTTGTTCCTGATGAGAACTTAGCGGGTAAAGCGGTTTATATCTGGATGCATAAGCCACCCGGACTTAATTTACCAACCTTTGAACGCAATGGTACTATTGATTAAGATTATGTAATTAAGATTATGAGACGCTCTATTGGTTGATTTATCGATAATAGTTTTATGCTAATATTGTTGCTATCTAATAAACGGCTACCTAGTATTTTGGTAGCTCCTAAAAATAGTTGTTTACCAGTAGAGGGATATCATAGTGCAGCAATTATCTGGAATCGCCACACAGCGTGGTGCTAGCGTAACGAGTATCGTTTTAATTATTCTTGTGTTAGGAGTTGCTGCCAAATTGATGGTTGCTATCATACCTGCTCAGATTGGTGATTATCAATTGACCAAGACCTTAAGCGCACAGCTTAAGGAAGCAAATAATAATAATGAGACGGCCAAGCAGTTTGTCGAGCGTGTTAATAGACAGCTATCTATTAATGCTGACTACGATACTCAGGCGGAAGACGTATTTACTTTTATTGATAAAAAGACGGGACAATTGGCTATCCGTAAAGAATATGCAGTCACTAACAATTTCTTTGGTAATGTTGATATCGTCAATCGCTTCGAAGGTGATATCGATATGACAACAGCAGAGTAACTAAAAAGAGTGTTAGATCACTCTTAAACTTTTTAATATCTGAATGTCTTTATAATATTCATTAATCCATACTATTACTAACCAAATCAGTAAAACAGAAGGGATAACCACAAGCCACGCATGAAACCAACTTTGCAGCATTCCCAAGCGATTCCTACTCCTCAACAAAATAGCACGTCTGTCGACACGCTGATTGTTAGCTCAGAATTTATTCAGCAATTAGCCGTATTAACACGCAAGTTAGGCTATGTGTTTAAGGACTTGAGTCTCCCCAAACTTGCGTTGACACACCGCTCATTTGATAGCAAAAAAAATTATGAGCGTTTAGAGTTTTTAGGAGACGCTCTGTTAGGAATGATTGTGGGTGAGGCTTTATATCATCGCTATCCTAGCCAAAATGAGGGTCGCTTGACTCGTATGCGTGCCACTTTGGTACGTCAAGAATCATTGGTCATCATTGCGCAAAACTTAGAGCTCTCTAATCACCTGATATTAGGGATAGGTGAGCGTAAAGGTGGTGGGCGCAATCGCGCTTCTATATTGGCTGATGCTGTGGAGTCTTTGATTGGTGCTATTTATTTAGACAGCCAAGATTTGGATATTACTCGCGATTGTGTTCTCTCATGGTATGGTGATTTGATTGACAACGTTAATGACCAAAAAGCGTTAAAAGATGCCAAGAGTCGATTGCAAGAGTGGCTACAATCTAAGCAATTTGATCTGCCACATTATGAGCTAATGGAAACACGTGGTAACGCGCCGCATCAAATTTTTGTTGTACGTTGCCATGTTAATATCAATAACTGTGCTGATATTACTGAATCTGGTGAGAGCCGCCGTATCGCTGAACAAAAAGCAGCAGAACTAATGATTAACCAATTGCATAAACTGCCGAGCTCAGCTAAAAAGCGATCCTAACTAGGATTAACCTATGGATAGCACATACCAATTTTTTTGACAGTATATGTTAAGTGACGTTTTAAGAATCGTTTATTTGACTTAGCGTAAACGTCACACATTTCAAAACCTTAAATATTTCCCAGCCGATGATGGTTTTGCTTTTTTAGTGCTGATACAGCCAATACATCATTAAGCACCATTTGACTGGGTATAAATTCTATAGGATTAACCTATGAGCAATCGTACTGACTTGCCATCCAATGATGAAGATAATGCCAAAAATATGACCGAAAACACAGAATTGAATCAAAACCAAGATAATATCGATACTACTAACGATGGTATCAATCAAGCAGAAGTTATTACTGTAGACAATGATATGGCAATTGAAGAATTCTTTGCCCCTACTAGTCATGCAGGTATTGCTGATGATTTTAAAGCGGGTTATGTCGCGATCGTTGGACGTCCAAACGTTGGTAAATCGACTTTGATGAATCACTTATTGGGTCAAAAGCTGTCTATTACATCACGTAAGCCGCAAACGACTCGTCACCGTATCCACGGTATTTTGTCAAATCACGAGATGCAGGCAGTATTCGTTGACACGCCGGGTATTCATCGCAATGAAGTACGTGCTATTAATGAGCGTATGAATAAAGCTGCGGTATCTGCATTAGTAGATGTTGATTTGGTGTTATTCGTTGTTGATTCAGATCAATGGCGTGATGATGATTTGTTAGTTCTACAAAAGCTTGGCGACACCAATTTAAATGTGGTATTGGTTATTAATAAATCTGATACCTTAAAAGATAAAGGCAGCGTGTTGCCGCTGATTGAGACGTTTAATGACAGTTTTGATTTTGCCGATATCGTACCAGTATCTGCCTTAAAAAACCAAAACCTAGATCGTCTACAAGAAGTGATTGCTTCGCATCTTCCTATTGCTGCTCCTATCTATGATACCGAGCAAATTACTGACCGCTCAGAACGATTTTTGGCCAGTGAAATTATCCGCGAAAAAATCATGCGTAGCGCTGGTGACGAAGTGCCATATGACTTAACTGTACAGATTGATGGGTTCAAAGATGAGCCTGCGCACACTGATCCAAAGACAGGGCGTCCACGTAAGGCTTGTACTTTCATCGATGCGACTATTTATGTTGAACGTAGTGGTCAAAAAGCCATTGTGATTGGTGATAAAGGTCAGCGTATTAAGCAAGTGGGTATGGATGCTCGTAAAGATATGGAGCAGCTGTTTGATAAAAAAATCATGCTGACACTGTGGGTGAAAGTGAAACGTGGCTGGTCTGATGACGAACGTGCATTGACTAGCTTAGGATATTGATTAAAGAATAGCGCTTTAATCACTTTTCTATATGCTCGATGCTGAGGTGATAAAAAATGCGTAACGAAGCGTTAATCGGTTATTTATTGCATCAGCGTCCTTATCAAGAAAAGTGCGCCTTATATTATCTGTTTTCTCAGCAACATGGCGTGATTCATGGTATTGGGAAAAAAGGCGCGCCATTGTTCATGCCATTGCAGCTCTTTGCCACTGGTAAACGGGATTTAAAAACGTTTAGTCAGATCAATATTGCATCGCAACACACAACTCAAACAGGCATAGCAAAAGAAGATGATGGCATTGCCACTGTTTTAGAAGCACTGTCCTACGAAAATATTACAGGTCAACATCAATATGCGGCGTTGTATTTAAACGAAATACTATGGCGGTTGTTGTCGACTGAAGATCCAATGCCGGTATTATGGCTACATTATCAGGACAGTCTGTCTCAGCTTAGGCGACCTCTGAGCGCCAACGAATTACGGTTGTGCTTGCGCCAATTTGAGCAGCATTTATTCAATGAGTTGGGTTTTAGCTTAATATTGACGCACGATAGTATTGAAAAAATCATTCAGCCTGACGATTCTTATCGCTTTTTACCTGATGTTGGTTTAGTGCCTGTCTTGCAGAATGATATACAGACTGAGCATTTAGACAATACTATGGGGCAATTTTTTTTCAAAGGTACTGATATTATCGCAATGACGCAGTTAGGTATTACTGACAAAACCTTAAATAATTGGTCAAAAATCCATCGACAGCTTATTGATCATTTACTGGATTATCAACCATTGCAAAGCCGCCTACTATGGCAGCAGCAACAGCGTTACCAATAAATAATAGTACTATCCTCAAAGTGTTATAACCAATCCGATTGCTACTGAGACTGTCTAAAGTTTCATATTCTTGTACCGTTGATCAGTTAATTGGGTTTCGTTATCAAAAAGATTTCTTATGACCACTGCTTCATTACCTTCATTTAACAACCCTTTGCAAAAACCTTTATTAAGTATAAACATTGATCACGTAGCAACTCTGCGTTAAGCGCGTGGGGTTAGTTATAAGCCCTTTAGCCGCCGCTCTTTGGTGCGAGAAGGCGGGAGCAGATAGTATTGAGTTACATACAGGCGCTTATGCTGAGGCAAGCTTGGTAGCCGATATGAACATGCAAAATGCTGAGCTGAAACGAATTAAGCAAACTGTTGCTACTGCTTGACGCAGTGATAATAAGCTCTTAATTAACGCAGGTCATGGTCTGACACGTGATAATGTGAACGCTATCGCACAAATTGAGGGTGTTTATGAGTTGAATATTGGCCATACACTCATTGCAGATGCTGTATTTGTAGGACTCGAGCAGGCAGTTATTATGATGAAAGAAGCAATATATACAGATCTACAAAGCTATCAAAAAATATCATTGGTAATTTATGTGAGTGGTAACTTATGCCATTAGTAATTTCTTATTCGTCACATTCAGTGGGATGGTCTTCATTAAGTTTTTGTTTAACAATACCTCCTTGGTTAAATGATATTAGATACATTGCTTCATTATAAGCAACGATGGGACAGTATTTTATATGGCCAAAATGTCCTCGTGGTTTGCCACTATCACCCCAAAATTTGGTGTAGTGGCGTCGACTTCCAACTCGTAAACTTAGCTTACTGTATTTAGGATTTAAAGACTGCTGAACGACTAATGAATCTACCTGAGCATCAAAGTGATTATTGTCATTTTTATCTATGAATAACAAAAGTGTCTTATCGCTGTCTCTATGGCAGCGCCCTCCAGTATCAGACAAGCAAACAATCACATTCTGTCTTCTGATGTAACTCTCAGCCTTGGCTAAGGCAAGAGAATTCTCTAACTGACTTTGAATCCGTTTGGCTTCCATACGTGCTAATTGCGTTCGTATGACTGGGGCTGCGATCGTCACTATAATTGCTAATACACATACAGTGACGATAAGTTCAACCAGCGTAAAACCTTTGTTATTTCTATTAACAGTGCTTGGGTCTGTTCTAATGTTTGTATTAGGTGCTCTTTTATAGAGAGATACTATATATCTGTGATACACATAAAGAATCAATCGGCTTTGAGCTAGCCTGTGCTTATTTGAAGTAAAAACCCATAACATAAATGCTGAGAGCTCTTTGTAACTTGATAATGTTTTATGCAGCAATGCCATGAGGCTTGTTACCTATAATAAGTAGTTTAGTTCAATAAAACAGTCTCGCTTCTTGAAATGTTGTTCAATCCAATCATTGCGTAAAGTCGAGCCAATATGCGCGCGAAATTTTGGAGTAATGATCAAATTTATGATGTATGAAATAATGTTGAGTGCTATAATATAAACAGAATATATGTCTACTGTCAAAAAATGTTTCAATTAGTGAATGACTGGTTTTAATAATAGAGAAAAAACACTAATTGTACTAAAATACGCCCAGACAATAGATACTGTTAGGTTTACTATCTATTGTGAACTGACATACAAAAGATAAAAAGCGTAAGGTGTGTTAGTTCTAGGTAACTTAAGCTGGTTATTGTGTTTTAGTTACGACATTATCGTGTAATAATGTGTAGCTCGTTAACGAAAAAAGTTGTAAACTGAATTGATAATCGCTAAGCTACTCCTTAATTGGTTTTGCTTTGTCACTTAAAATTCGTAAAAGATGTCTATTTTAGAGCATCTTGAGAAGCGGTTTTGCTTAATGCATCACTCAAATTATCCTTTGGAGGAAGTCCATGAAATTGAATAAAATTGCTCTAGCTCTGGTTGCTGTAGCAGCTGCACCTTTAGCAGCTAATGCTGGCGTAACTATTAGCCCATTGTTACTAGGTTATCATTACACTGGCGAAGCTCATGACGAGCAACGCGAAGTCCTTAAGACTGGTAAAGACCTTTATATGAATGGTCAGAATCCATCACAACCAATTGATGGTCGTAACGGAAATCTAAACGGTGGCGTAGCTAAAGAAAGCAGTCTATATACTGGTGCTGCACTAGGTATTGAGCTAACTCCTTCTACTCAGTTCCAAGTAGAGTACGGCGTGTCAAGTGCAAACGGCGAAGCTTCAGAAAGATCAGCAGACGCTGGTGTTAACCGTTTTGACGTAGAACAAACCATGCTTTCTGGTAACTTCTTAATCGGTACTGAAGAATTTACTGGTTATACTGATAGCGCATTCAAACCATATGTATTGGTTGGTGCTGGTCAATCTAAGATTAAAGTAGAGAACCAAGAGCAATATGTTGCGACGGGTAATGCGCAAGGTACTACAGCAGGTCAACCTGTATCAGCTGGTACTGAAGTTGCAGAGTCTAAAGATACCATTGGTAACCTAGGTCTAGGTGCTATGTATCGTATCAACGATGCTTTAAGCCTACGTGGTGAAGCTCGTGCGATTCATAACTTTGATAATAACTGGTGGGAAGGCATGGCTTTGGCCGGTCTAGAAGTTGTACTTGGTGGCCATTTAGCACCTACAGTAGCAGTACCACCAATGCAAGAGCCAGTTATCGATACTACTCCAGTAGTCGTAGTTGAATCTGATCTTGATTCTGATGGCGATGGCGTACCTGATAGCATCGATGCATGCCCAGGCACTCCTATGAATGTTGTAGTAGATGAGCGCGGTTGCCCAGTACCAGTAGATATTACTGATGAGCTGAAAATGGAACTACGTGTATTCTTTGATAACGATAAATCAACGATCAAATCTCAGTATCAACCTGAAATCGCTAAAGTAGCAGAGAAGATGCGCGAGTATCCTAACTCTACAGCACGTATCGAAGGTCATGCTTCTAAAACTGGTCCTTCAGCACGTTATAACCAACGTTTATCTGAAGCCCGTGCCGTTGCTGTTAAATCTATGTTGACTAACGAATTCGGTATTGCTCCAAACCGTATATCAACAGTTGGCTATGGTTATGACCAACCAATCGCTCCAAACGACACTGAAGAAGGTCGTGCTATGAACCGTCGTGTTTATGCCATCATCACTGGTGACAAAACAATGACTGTTGAACAAACTAAAGATATGGTTGTTCAGTAAATAGTATTAAACCGATTGTTATACTAAATATATAGTTACAAAAAAAGTCACCTAATGGGTGGCTTTTTTTTATTTATGGATTGAGAAAAGCAAGTTATTACATAAATTTGTGAAGCAATAATGTTATACTAGCTGCCCAAACATTCTGTAAATTGACAGAATGTACATTAGCATAGCTATCTGTATGATGAATTTATCAGTGTAGATACTTGATTATATTGAAATTATTTGATTAACCGCATCTATTGTGCAGTCTTCCAAAAGTAAGTACTCAATATCTATCTGGTTGATGATAAAAGTTTATCCAGCGGCGCTTATTGCTACTGCATTTTTTTAAGACGAAACGAGCATTTTATATGGCGAACGATATCAAACACCTGCGTAACATTGCAATTATTGCCCACGTTGACCACGGTAAAACAACTTTGGTTGACAAGTTATTACATCAGTCTGGTACTTTTGGCGACCGTGCAAACATTGCTGAACGTGCAATGGATTCAGGCGATATTGAGCAAGAACGTGGTATTACCATTTTGGCTAAAAATACAGCCATCCGCTGGACAGATAAGACTGATGATACTGAATATCGTATCAACATTGTTGATACCCCAGGTCACGCCGACTTTGGTGGTGAAGTTGAGCGTGTAATGTCTATGGTTGACTGCGTGCTTCTAGTCGTTGATGCGGTTGATGGCCCAATGCCACAGACCCGTTTTGTGACGCAAAAAGCGTTCGAGCAAGGTCTAAAACCTATCGTTGTCATCAATAAAATTGACCGTCCTGGCTCACGCCCTGACTGGGTAATGGATCAAATCTTTGATCTTTTTGATAACTTGGGTGCAACTGATGAACAGCTTGATTTCCCAGTTGTTTATGCCTCAGCATTGAATGGTATTGCAGGTTTGGAAGCTGACGATTTGGCTGATGACATGACACCGCTTTTCAAAACAATTGTTGATGTGGTTCAGCCTCCTCAAGTTGATGCTGACGCACCTTTCCGTATGCAAATCTCAAGCCTTGATTACAACAGTTTTGTTGGCGTTATCGGCATTGGTCGTATTCAGCGTGGTAAAGTTAAAACCAATACTCAAGTGACTGTAATCGACAAAAACGGCAATACCCGTAATGGCCGTATTTTGAAAATTATGGGTTATCATGGTCTTGATCGTATTGATGTTGAAGATGCACAAGCTGGTGACATCGTTTGTATTACTGGTATTGATTCGCTTAATATCTCAGATACGATTTGTGATCCTAGTGCTGTCGAAGCATTACCAGCATTAACGGTTGATGAACCTACCGTTTCAATGAACTTCCAAGTAAATAACTCACCTTTTGCTGGTCGTGATGGCAAGTTTGTGACCTCGCGTAATATCCGTGAGCGTCTTGAGCGTGAATTGATTCATAACGTAGCATTACGTGTAGAAGATACAGAGTCTCCTGATAAATTTAAAGTATCAGGTCGCGGTGAGTTACATCTGTCTGTATTGATTGAAAACATGCGCCGTGAAGGTTTTGAGATGGGTGTTTCAGGCCCAGAAGTTATCGTTAAAGAAGTTGATGGTAAATTACAAGAGCCGTATGAAAACGTTGTTTTTGATATTGAAGATGAGCATCAAGGTTCTATCATGGAGCAGGTTGGCTTGCGTAAAGGCGAGATGACCAACATGGAGCTTGATGGTAAAGGTCGTATGCGTATCGAAGCGACGATGCCTGCCCGTGGTTTGATCGGTTTCCGTTCTGAGTTCTTAACGTTGACCTCAGGAACTGGTATCATGACGTCAAGCTTCTCACATTACGGTCCACAAAAGATCGGTGATGTTGGTGGTCGCTCGAATGGTGTCTTGGTTTCTATGGCGAAGGGTGTTTGCTTAGGTTTTGCGCTATTTAACCTACAAAAACGCGGTAAGTTATTTGCTGAGCCACAGCTTGAAGTTTACGAAGGTATGATCGTTGGTCTTAACTCACGTAACGATGATATGGCTGTTAACCCAACGACTGCTAAGCAGTTAACCAACGTTCGTGCGAGTGGTACTGATGAAGCATTGACGTTGACTCCAGCAGTCAAGTTCACACTTGAGCAAGCGCTTGAATTCATTCAAGATGATGAATTGGTTGAAGTAACACCTAAGGCGATTCGTCTACGTAAGCGCTATTTGACTGAAAGTGAGCGTAAGCGTCACGGCCGTGGTAAAAAAGGTGCTTAATATTGAGCCATGAATTACTGAGTAATTTATTGGATTGATATTTTGTAGAAGCATTTGATGCTGTTGTTATTTAATAATAGGCATCAAGATAGCTAAAAAATTAGCAGTGTAGAGTGAACTAAATATGGTTCATTTTATGCTGCTTTTTTTTGTTGTAATTTCCATAAAATATAGACAGAATAACCGACAGTAGTAGTGTTTCTTACTATTACTCTTAAGGCTCAAGATTGGGTCGACTGTTGAGATACTTATTCGATTATAGATTGGTATTTTGAGGAGAAAATAATGAGTATGGTTTCTGAGTTTAAAGAATTCGCTCTAAAAGGTAATGTGATGGACTTAGCGGTCGGTGTCATTATCGGTGGGGCATTTACTACTATCACAACGTCCTTAGTTGAAGACATTATTATGCCAATAGTGGCCTTCATAGCAGGTGGCGAAATCAATTTCAAAAACATGTTCTTAGTGTTGGGTGATGCGCCTGAAGGCGTTGCCATGACCTATGATGCCCTCAAAGCGGCTGGCGTTCCTGTATTAGCCTACGGCAGTTTCATTACCGTACTGATTAATTTCTTAATTTTAGCATTTATTATTTTTATGATGGTTAGAATGGTTAATAAAATGCGTCGTAAAGAAGAAGTACAAGAGTTGGTAAAACAACCTTCAGAAGAGGTGCAATTGCTTCGTGAAATTAGTGCTAAATTAGGTAATACCGCTGTTTCAAAATAAAATATGATGATTTGATTAAAAACACAAAAAAGGCTAACGTCGTGTTAGCCTTTTTTATGGATAATTTATAAATGCATTGTCTTTAGCGCAGTTGTATCATTTAACCAGCTGTTAATATAAAGACTATGGCGTAACTACGACATAATCGTTGGTATTAATCAAAATCTCAGATGGTTGATCAACGACAATACGGACAACATTATCATTAGTCACTTGTGATTTGTAATAATTGTCTTCAGCCACAGTACAACCTAAACAACGTCCCATCGCATCCCAAGGTTCAACAAAAAGTTTCTGCTGCGCCTGATCCGCATTACCACCGATAAGCGAGAAGGGTAGACTAACTAGGTAGGCGGCAGTACCAGCAACGGCACTGACCAGTTGTAAAGGTTTACCCACTACAGTATCAACCACCATTGTCTCATAAGAAGGCCCAAAGTCTGTCTCATCAATTTCTATGGCTGCCAAGGCAGGCTGCATAGTAGCAGCCATTAAACTTAAGCTTGCGACTATAGTAAAGGCTTTTTGCTTAACTGTGCGTTGGTTTTTAGCTTTAACAGTCATAACGATGTCCTAAAATTCATAATTGGTATGATTAATGGCTGCTGCTATTCCCACACAGAGACAATTTCCCTATATAAACAATGCGCAACGATAAGTAATCTAAATATATTACAGATGTATAAACATTATGCACTATTTATGTAAGTGCTCATACTATTAAAGCAATATGTGTGTCAATAAGCAACAAAAATGGCGCGCGATATAATGATATTAGTGCAAAATAATAGGACACTCAGTCAAGAGTATTGTGCTGCCATATTCTACTACTTGATACCTAAGTTATTCTGGTATTTAAGGCAAAACAGATAGTGATAGTTTCAGATAATATTTAAAGGATTGGCTGACAGTTAGGACAGAATACACTGGCACGACCATTAATTTTGATATTCTCAAGCACGGCATCACAATGCGGACAAGTTTCCCCTTGTCTACCATAGACATTTAATGTTTGCTGGAAGTAACCAGTTTGACCATCTGCTACGGTGAAGTCTCGCAGTGTCGAACCACCAAGCGTTATCGCCTTTTGTAGAATAACTTTAATATGATCGACCAAAATAATCATCTGAGCATGGGACAGTTGGTGAGCGGGGGTGGCTGGATGAATAGCTGATAAATATAGGCTTTCAGTTGCATAGATATTACCGACACCCACGACGACCTGTTGTTCCATGATGACTGATTTTATAGCACGAGCAATGGGATGCTTCTTTGATTTGGCTTTGCCAATTGCTACGGTATCAGCACTGTGATCAAGCAAGTTTGACCGTTGAATCAATTGATACAGGTAGTCTGCAGTAAATTCATCTGATAATGGTTCAGGACCTAAATGATCTAATAGCTTAGCACTATAATCCTTGTGCCATAACACTGACCCAAAACGTCTTGGGTCATAGTAATGTAGCTGGACTTTTGTATTGTTAACGCCCTTAAAAACAATGATGAGATGATCATGCTTGCGCTTTTCAGTACCGTAGCTCTGCTGTTGCAGGCTGCCCGACATGCCTAAATGAACCAAAAGTTGACGTGGTACTAACGTATCAGTTTGAGCCGCAGCGCTATCATCATTGGGTAATAAAGGTAAAAAGTTAAGAATTAAATATTTTGCGCGGCGCTCAACGCTATCTAGCGTGTAATCAATCAAGCTATCTAAATCATCTGGCATCGCCCAGCGCAGCTTTGGCTGAAAAACTTTTATATCGATAATGCGTTGCCCTAATAACGGTGCAAGGCTGGTTTTGGTTGTTTCTACTTCAGGCAGTTCAGGCATGATGTTTTTATAATAACCTTATGATTCAATGGACGTACTTTGTGATTTTATATCTAAGCGACGGCGCGGCGAGCATGCAAAATACCATGCTGTTGCTCTAGTTTCGCCAAAAGCTTAGATAGGTGCGCCAATCCTGAGACTTCAATATGAAATTTCAAAAAGGCAATGTTATCATCATTACTGAGCGTCTCAACTTGACGAATATTGACATTTTCTTTATCAATAATTTGCGTCAAATCACGCAACAGTCCACGCCTATCATAGGCTTCTACGTGAATATCAACGGGTTGATAACGACCAGCTTGTACCCGCCACGAAGCCTCTATTTCGCGCTCAGGATCGCGTTCAATCAAGCGCGAATATTCAGGGCAACCACGATTATGGACACTGACACCTCGTGATAAGGTGATGTAACCAGCAATTGGCTCGCCATGAACAGGGTGGCAACAGCCTGCTAGATTGATTTCTATATTATCCAGCCCATCGATACGAATTTTATAAGCATCGATTTTTCCTGCCTCTCTAGCATCTATACTTGGCGCAAAATTTTCTGGCGGTCTTTCAGGTTCTAGATGTAGCTGACGAGAGATGTGGCTGGTGAGTTGGTTGAGACCAATGTCGCCTGTGACCAATCCAACGATAATATCATCAGTCGTATTAACATGGAAATGCTGAATATAGTCGTTTAAATCGATACTATTGGGATGTACCGATAATCGCTCAAGCTCTTTACTGAGCATTTGACGACCAATTTCAATGTTCTTATCACGGTCTTGCTTATTGAACCATTGACGCAATTTTGAACGTGCGCGGTTGGTATGAATGTATCCAAGTGAAGCAACTAGCCAATCACGGTTGGGCTCACGTGATGCTTTGGTGATTATTTCAACTTGTTCACCCGTTTTGAGTTGATAGGTTAATGGTACATAGCGCTGATTGACTCGCGCAGCTTGGGCACGATTACCAACTTGTGTATGTACATAATAAGCAAAATCAAGAACGGTCGCCCCTTTTGGCAGTTCAGTAATGTCACCATCACGGCTAAAGATATAAATGCGTTCGAGCTCGTCAAAATCAACGAGTTGCTCTTCTTCGTCAAATTCCATGCCCTCTATTTCTTCACCTGTTAGTAAAGATGAGCGCGGTTGGTTACGAGTTTCATTATTGATAGATAACAATTGGCGCAGCGAGCTGATTCTTTGATTAAGATAATTGTCTTTTTTATTCTTTAGACCTTCTTTGTAGTTAACATGAGCACACATACCAAGCTCAGCTTCGAAGTGCATTTCATGAGTACGAATTTGCACTTCCAGTGACTTGTTTTCAGCAATGACTGCCGTATGTAGTGAGCGATAACCATTGGACTTGGGGTTGGTAATATAGTCATCGAATTGTTCTGGAATATATCGCCACAAGCCATGTACCAATCCAAGCACGTGGTAACAGTCTGACGGGTTGGTGACCAATACTCGCAGCGCACGAATGTCATAAAGCTGATCAAACGATAAGCCTTTGAGCTTCATTTTTCGGTAGATAGAGTAGATATGCTTGACACGTCCAGAGACTTCACCTTCGATATTAGCCTCTGCTAGTGCTTCATTGAGCTTATCTTGTACGCGCTGAATATAGGACTCGCGTTCGCTGCGTTTTTCGGAGAGCAGTTTGGCAATCTCTTTATAGCGTTCAGGCGCAAGGTAGCGAAAGGCTAAGTCTTCTAGCTCCCATTTAAGTTGCGCGATGCCCAAGCGATGCGCCAGTGGTGCATAAATAGTCATAACTTCACGCGCCACACGATTCTGTCGCTCTTCATTAGAAAAGGTCAATTCGCGCATGGCGAAAGTACGCTCAGCCAATTTGATAAGCACGACGCGTACATCATTGGTGACGGAAATTAGCATGCTATAAATATTAGATAGCTGGTCGCGCTGATTGTTTACGAAGTGATCTTCTAGACGCTTATTGCTTTCAATAATCTCAGACAGCTTACCCATTGCCAAGGTATCTTTGACTAAAGTTGATATGTCTACGCCGAATTTTTTCTCGATATCAGCGAGGCTTATGATTGATTTTCGTGCACTGCGATAGAGCATTGCAGCCACAAGAGCGTCTTCGTCTTGGTAGAGATAGGTCAATATGTCTGTCATGCCAATACCCGTGACATAAGCACCTGAACGCTCAGATTCGCTGGTATTCATATGACTACGAATAAATTCACAAGCAGCACTCAAGTGAGGAACAGACGCTTGTCCGATACGTTTGGCGACGTTGTCTAACCAAGTAGGAACATCAATATTGACTTGATCTAAATCAATTGCTTCCAGCTCTTTATCTGAGAGAGCATTATTTTTATCTAAAAGCGGGTTATCAGAATATTCGTTTTCAAGCTTTGGATCATGACTATGAAAGGCATGTAGTGCTGAGCGATCAAAAGTGGTGTGTAGCTTATGAGTGGACAGCTGGTATTTGATATCGAGGGGGATTTGGGCATAGCTATTGGCAGACTGGTGCGAGCGTTGGCTCGCGACCAGTTGAGCGGCAAGTGCTGCACTATCGGCTTGGGTGGTCTGTCCATCCACCAGCGGTAATCCTTCACGAATTTTTACCATAGCCGACTCCTCTTAGCTATTTTGAATTGATTATAACCTCATCTACTATGCACACACGTTGAACTTACGATTCATAAAGTATCAGCTATAAACCAATATAACTGCTAAAAAATCTGTTTTTTAGCAGTCATAAAATGCGCGTAAAATATATAAAGCTATGAGTGCAAACGTTCACAAGAATGGAAAAAACCAGCCTAGGAATATTGTTTACTATTATCTCACTTTAAAGAGACAAATCAAGCGAGGCTATGTAATGTCTGCGGTTAATCAGGATAAATAACCATCATTTTTTGCCACCGCTTGACTCAAATTTTGAATCAAGCTCAGTGACATGCAGTATGGCTATTTAACGCTCTGAACCGCTCACTTAACCGTAAATTGAATTACACCGCTACTTTTTCAAAACGAGCGATGGACTCAACATGACCGGTATGACAGAACATGTCCATTACGCCAGCATGAGTCAGACGATAGCCTTGCTCTAACAATGCTTTTGTATCACGGGCGAGGGTTGCAGGGTTGCAAGAGACATAAACGATTCGCTCAGCGTTAAATTTCGGCAAGTACTGCATAATTTCCCAAGCACCAGAACGCGGCGGGTCGATCAATAGCGCATCAAAGCCCTGATTTGCCCAAGGTTTATCAGTACAGTCTTGCGTCAAATCTTGGCTATAAAATTCTGTATTATTGATGCCATTACGACGTGCGTTATCGGCTGCACGTGCGGTCATCGCTTCGCTGCCTTCAACACCAACCACAGAACCTGTCTCACCAACGAGGCGCGCAAGTGGCAAGCTAAAGTTGCCTAGACCACTGAATAAATCAAGTACGCGTTCACCTGCTTTTAAGTCTAACAAATCGCAAGCAAGCTTGGTCATTTGACGATTAACGGACAGGTTCACTTGGGTAAAATCTGTCGGGATAAACTCGAAAGTCAAATCGTATTCTGGCAATTGGTAATACAAACGACCAAATTGCTGGCTCATGTCATCATCTGCAGTCAATGCAATACGCTGGATACTGTCCGCACCTTTAGACTGCAAGTATAGCTGCCAGTTGCGTTCGGCAAAAAACACTTTTAACTTTTCTATATCAGCGTCTGATAACGGCTCCAAGTTGCGTACGATAAGGGCAACGGGCTGATTGCCATCTGGCAGCTCAGGCATTTCCTCACCCATGGCCAACTCAAGCTGAGCAATCTTATTACGACTCTCTAGCGTACTAATCAGTGTTTTTAAGTTTTCAATCTCAAAACCAATTCTTGGATCTAAAATATGACACTCATTTAATTCTGCCAAAAAGTTACTTGAGCGCTCACGAAAACCGACAAGCGCGGTTTCTTTTTTGGTGACATAACGCACACCCAATCGTGCTTTGGTACGATAACCAAGACGATCACCAACCACTGGAGCGAGCCAGTTATCAGGCGTGACATTGGCTTGGTGTATCAGCATTTCAGCCAGTACAGATTGCTTAAAGTTGATTTGACCGTCTGGCTGCCAGTGTTGCAAATTACAGCCACCACACACCCCAAAATGTGGGCAGGGCGGTACGGCACGTTCAGAATTTGGATTGGCAGTAATACTGACAGCCTCGCCTTCTTCAAAGCTGGCACGGCTATTGGTTATTTTGACCAAGGCACTTTCACCTGGCAATGCAAAGCTTACAAAGATTTTTTTGCCATGTTTGTCTTCGATATGGCCATCGTCTATACCAAAACCATTACCATAAACGGCAACGCCGCGACCATCATGCGACAAACCATCAATGGTGAAGGGCAGAGGTTCTGCATCCTTTAGACGGCGGCGTGTCTTTGATGAGGGTTTAGATTTTTTCTTATTAGGCGGAATAGTAATCGTTTGGGTCTCGCTCGTTGCTGGCGTAACATCAGAGGTTGTAGACGTTTTTGAATCGGTGGGTTGCATAAACCTGCCTTAATAATAAATGATAAATAATTAAAAAAATGAGGATAAACGCGATGTCTTATAACGCGCCTTCATATAACTTCATTTGTTATGATGTGGGCGCAGATGACCAATCAGCGATGAAGTCTTGATGGCGAGCATGACCATCCGCTTGGGTATATTTTACTAAATAGTCATAGCTCTGCTGCTGCCAAGCGTCAAAATCTTGTGAGGATAATTGTCCAGTTAAACGCAACCAGCGCAAATAGATTAGCCATGTATTCATGACGTCAGACTCGCAATAAATAGACAGCGTTTGCCAGTCATCGTTATTGACAAGCTCACCAACCATACTACCGTCGACAGCTGTTTTACCCGGTAGACCATATAAGCTTGCGACAATATCCATGGCTTCGCGGCGGCTGGCACCATACTGGCTAAATCTGTCCATCAAATCAAGGTGACGCGTGTGGAAGCGATTGACGTAATTATCAAAGCGCATATTTTTGATGCGCTCGCCTTCTTCAAATAACCATGGCGCTGATAAATCGTATTGCATAGCCCGATATATCAGTACAGGGATATCAAAACCTGAGCCATTCCAACTAATAAGCTGAGGCAGTTTTTCAAGGTCACTAAATGCCCGAAAAAATTTGGCAAGAATATCTTTTTCACTGAATTTATCAGCGGTCAATGAGAACAACGAAAACTTGCCATCTTTGATATATAACGCTGAGATACAGACGATACGCTGCAGTGGCAAGCGCATAAAATCATGCCCAGCTTCTTGTATTCGAAGCGCTGTGAGTGCGCTCAACGCATCTGCATCATTCAACTCTGCCAATTGCGGATAGATACGGCGCGCCGCATCGGTATCAGCGACAGTTTCGATATCAAAGACCAATATAGGGTCGGATGGTAGAGCTTGTGACATAAGAAATCCTGATTGAATCAACTAAACTTAGCAGCGTTGTCTGTGCGTTAATTAACTTCTATATTGTTATCGACATTGCTGGCGTCAATATTGTCGTCGTGAATATTGTATAAACCCGTCGACAAATAACGATCGCCGCGATCACAGACAATAAAGGCGATGACGGCATCAGGGTTTTCTTTAGCGACTTGTACGGCAGCCCATGCTGCAGCACCTGATGAAACGCCCGCGAAAATACCTTCGGTTTTGGCCAGTTTGCGCATATAAACTTCTGCGATACGCTGATCCACATCCATGATTTCATCAACCAAATCTGCGTTAAAGATACCCGGCATGTAAGCTGCAGGCCAGCGGCGAATACCAGCAATCGAAGCTTCTTCATCAGGTTGTAGTCCGATGATTTTGATATCTGGATTTTGTTCTTTGAGGTATTGCGATACACCGGTAATAGTACCAGTGGTGCCCATTGAGCTAATAAAATGAGTGATTTTCCCTGCCGTTTGCGCCCACAGTTCAGGCCCTGTGGTCAGGTAATGGGCTTGACTGTTATCAGGGTTATTAAACTGATCCAATACGATGCCTTTGCCATCTGCTTGCATTTGCAGCGCCAAATCGCGTGCGGCTTCCATGCCTTCATCCACCTCGATTAACGTCGCACCATACGCAATCATGGCATCTTTGCGCTCTTGAGTTGAATTGGTTGGCATCAGTAGCGTTATCGGATAGCCACGCATCGCGGCGACCATGGCTAAAGCGATACCCGTATTGCCACTCGTGGCTTCAATCAGCATGTCGCCCGCTTTGATGTCACCGCGCTGTTCTGCTTGATAAATCATATTAAACGCAGGACGATCTTTAACAGACCCCGCTGGATTGTTACCTTCAAGCTTGGCCAGTAACGCAGCACCATTGGTCAGCTGCTCTTGCTCAGGTAAGCGCTGCAATTTAACCAATGGCGTCTGACCGACACAATCAGCAAGTTTGGTGACTTGAGTAATGAAATTAGAGTTGGAGATAGCCGTTGCGGACATAAAGTATCCTTGTTAATTTTTAAAATTGATTTTTAATTACCGTTTATTTTTTAATTATCATTTTGATTTTTGAATAAATATCTTGATACGGCTGCTATTGAGTGAAGTGAGTGATTTGATTGTTAATGACATTTCTGTCGCTTTAACCAAATAGCAATAAATGAAAAGTTGCGTCATTATATCATTTTGTTTTTGGCTACGCTGAAGGCATCAAGAGATTTTGGTAAATGAGTGGTGTTTAAAAAGGGCTGGACAGTTAAAATGCCTTTGCGTCATAGCCACTCACCATGATCGATGAAATGCGTTATAGTTATGGCAATATATAGGTACGGCAATAACAAGAACCATTAAATTTTATCATGGGTAGGCAGTTATTATTTTTAAAATGACGATAGCTTTGAAATGAGAATAGCTTTGAAATGAGCACAGCCCCTAAAAAAATTATGATTGGCTAACACCGCTTACCGCCGCTATTGATTCATAGTGCAATTTTCTGTAGAGAGTAAAGCTAGCATGGCATACAAAAAACGTTTTGATACTAGCAGTGCGTATGGCCAGTTGATTATATTGGTGTTTCTACCCATTTGTATCTTGGCAGCGGTGGGCGGTATTTTGGTCTTTTATGAGACCATGCGTGCCAGCAATTCCGAACAAGAAGTATTGGCGGAGGCGGTGCTGATTCGTTATACCCCAGCGATTGCAGAGCTAATCCCTGAGCTGTTAGCGCAAGAGCGCCAGCAAGCAGACGGCGAACCCAATGCGGATGGCGAAGTCAGAGCAAATGATGCCACTCAAACGACCATCACGAAGCTTGAGGAAATACAAGATAAACTGGGTCGTATGCAGTCCGAGCAACATGTACAGCGTATTGCGATCATCAATGAAAGCAATCAAGTGCTCGCCGCAGTCGGCTATGGACTGAACGAAGCATGGCCTGTAATAGAGACAAAAGAGAATTTTTTATCGCAGCAACCAACACCTATTGGAACCGCTTATGGCAGTGTGTTAGGGGAGTTTGAAGGACAAAAGCTGTGGCTGCTCGTCGATATGGACAATGAACCACTCTATATCGCCCGCTACCGTATCGCCATGGCGTTAGTGATTACTGGCTTGTTCACCATTTTGATTTTATTGCTGAGTTTAAATATTTATTCAAAGCGCTGGATAGCACCAATTTATGAGCTACGTTTGCAGTTGCAGCGTACCCATGTCGACAATTTGTATCAGCCTATTCCCGTTGAGTCAGATGGTGAGCTGAACTTATTGCAGCAAGACTTGGTCAAAACTTTGCGCCGTTTGCATAGAAGCTTTCAGGAATTAAAAGACCATGCCGAGCAAACTGAGGATGATTTGCGCCTCGCGTTTGATGAGATGGAAATGCAAAACATCTCTATTCGTAATGCACGTGATGCGGCAATTTCAACCAGCCAAGCAAAATCGGCGTTTTTGGCCAATATTAGCCACGAGCTGCGCACGCCATTAAACAGTATCGATGGCTTTATTAATTTGCTAGCAAGGCATGGCGAATTGAATCCTGAACAAGATTTGTACGTGCAAACCATACGTAAGTCATCAGCACACTTGCTTGCCTTGGTTAACGATGTTTTGGATTTCTCCAAAATTGAAGCGGGCAAGCTGGTACTTGACCGTCATGAGTTTGACCTTTATGACACCATTTATGACGTGGTCGATATGCTTTCGCCGGTATCCGCAGAAAAAGGTCTGCGCATGGCGGTGCTGTTTTATAATGATGTACCGATGCGCATCAATGGCGATGCCCTGCGCCTCAAGCAAGTATTGACCAATATCGTGGGCAATGCGATTAAATTTACCGACAGTGGTGATGTGGTAGTGCGTGTCAGCTTGGATGATCATCGTGATAATTATCTCATGATCAGTGTGCAAGACAGCGGTAAGGGCATCTCTTTAGCCGATCAAAAGATGCTGTTCCAAAGCTTTAGTCAAGGCGACCCTTCAATCACTCGTCAGTATGGCGGTACAGGGTTGGGGCTCGTTATTTCCAAGCAATTAACGCGGCTGATGGGCGGTGATATTGGCTTTCATGATAATGCTCAAGAGAATATTGCCAATCAGGGCGCGACGTTTTGGTTTCGGATGCCAGCACATGTCGATGTGTTAGAAGCCGCTACTGGCCAGACAATTGAGCTTCCAGTCTTGGCTCCATTGGCGAGTGAGACCGATGAGTTTAATGTATTGGTATGGATCAATCATACCGCCTCTATCCAAGTGCTCAAAGCCAGCTTGCAATATTTGCCGATTAAATTGACCCAAGCCAATTCCTTACCAGGCGTACTTGAGTCATTAAAAGAGTATGGTAATTATTGGGATTGGGTCATCGTCGATGATGATACCCAAGACGATATGATGGCATTACTCAAACAAATTCGTCTGCATTATCAAGGTAAGCTTGCGGTATTTGGCTATCAAGTTGCTGCCGATCAAGCATTATTAAATCGTTATCATGCCAATATTTTGTATGAGCCTTTAGACAAAAGACAGCTTTATGCCATGCTCGACACCCAAAATCGCAGTACCAAAAAAAGCGTGCAAGAACCGCGCTGGACAGGGGTGACGGTACTGGCAGTCGACGATCATCTGCCCAATCTGTTGGTGCTCGATGCATTACTTAGTGAGCTTGGCATCCAAGTCATCACAGCGAGTAGTGGTTTTGACGCCATAGAAATTATCAGTAAACAACAAACCAAAAATCTTAAAACCACAAAGAATGATAAGCAAAGTCTGTCGAATAAAACGCAAATCTCTAAAGCTGAAACGCGCGATGAGGTGAATAAAAAATCAAATAGTACGCTTTATGAAGAGATGAATACCGACGATAAAGTTGCTACTCAGGATAAAGGTCATATTGATCTAATATTCATGGACATCCAAATGCCGCGTATGTCAGGGCATGAAGCTGCAAGACAAATTCGCAACATTGAAAATGATGATAGCCGTATCCCGATTATTGCGTTGACTGCACATGGTTTGGCTGATGAGCGAGACAAACTGATCGCCAGTGGCATCAATGACTATGTAGGTAAACCCATTAGCCAGCCTCAGTTATTACAAGTGCTGCAAAAATGGCTTGGACGCACAACGACAATGCCGCAGTTAACAGCGTTGCCTGATACCAATCTGCACAGTACGGATGTGCACAATACTGATGTGCAGGTCATCGATTTGTCAAAAGATAACTCACACTCTACTGATTTACAGAATAGGGAGGCTGAAACGTATTCAACGTGGCCATCAGACTCTACAACCATTGCCTATCCTATGGTGAAAGGTGATGAAAATAACCGTCATAGCGGTTCTAATACAATCAATCAGCCAAAAATAACGCGTCCTTTATCATTGAAGAAAATTCGTGATAATTACTTGCGAGACAGCCAACCACGCGAGGATTATAGACGCGAAACACCGCGTGACACCCAGCCACGCTATGAGAACTTGCGCTTACATAAACAAGGACAGTCGCCACTATTAAAGCCATCGGAAACACCGATAAATAGTGCTCACAACGGAGTAGCAACGCCTACAGATTCACACACATATGCGCAAGAAACAAAGAGTTGGGACAGCAGTCACCACCATTTAAGCCATCACTCTTTGGGGGCTAACGAAGGTGATGGGTTTGCTATTTTAGATTGGCAAGACGCGTTGACCCGCTCAGCGAATAAGCCCGACTTGGCAGCCAAGCTTATCATTATGATGCTTGATACTATTAATGATGAAAAGCAGGCGTTGACGCAAGCGTGGGACGCCCGTGATCGCAGTATGCTAGCGCAAATTGCCCATCGCATCTTAGGCGGCAGTCGTTATACTGGGGTGCCGCAATTACGTCAGGCCAGTCAAGACCTAGAAGATAAATGCCTGCTGAATGTCCAACACACCACCCCTGCGCAGTTTGCCATGCTTGAGCCATATTATGCCGCATTAATAACAGCGTTAAATAACTTGCAGGCGCTGGATTTATCAGCCTATCCTCAGCTCAATTATCATCGTTTGAGTGAAAATGATATGACGTGGAAAATGATTTAGAACAGTTGGTTTTTTGACACTGTTGGTTTATGACATTAAGGTTGAATCGAATCTTTGCAGTCAGTTATTGATGAGGTAGCGTCGTAACAAGGCTGTTAATATTGTTGCCATCAGCTTTAGACATATCGGCATCATATTTAGATGCCATTTCTATTTTATTCATGAATAAGGATTGTTATGAACGCGATTGCCACTTACCAATATGAAACCTTACAAGTTAGTACGACCGACAATATACTTACGGTAACCTTGAATCGCCCACACAAAAAAAATGCCATGAGCTTTAAAGTGGTGAAAGAATTGATAGCTGTCGCAGAACGCATTGGTAAAGATAAAACGATACGTGCGGTGATTCTAAATGGCGCTGAAGGCACGTTTTGTGCAGGCATCGACTTGGGTGATTTAAATCATCCAAAAAATCAAGCGTTCGCCGTTTGGGAGCTTATAAAGCCATGGCAGAGTTCATTCCAGCGTGTTTGTCTGGTATGGCGCGATGTGCCTGTACCGGTCATTGCCGTACTAGAAGGCTATTGTATTGGTGCAGGTCTTCAGCTAGCGCTGGCTTGCGATGTGCGTATCAGTCATCCAGATTGCAAGCTGTCTATTATGGAAGCTAAGTGGGGGCTGGTACCTGACATGGGTTTGACGCAATCGGCGTTTGGCGTGGTACGTGAAGATGTGCTAAAAGAGCTTGCCATGAGTGCGCGTATCGTGACTGCCAGTGAGGGCAAAGCATTGGGTCTTGTCAGCCATTGCAATGAAACGCCACTTGATCAGGCGCAAAAGCTCGCTGCTGAATTTGCAGAGCGCTCTCCTGATGCGGTGTTGGCGAGTAAGCGTGTGGTCAATGCTATGTTCCAGCAGCCAGCCACTACTTTATATAAAGAAAAAGTATGGCAGCTTAAAATGATGCTCGGTCGTAATCGCAAGCTTGCTTTAAGAAAAGCCAAGCAAGCCAGTACGGCATTTGGCAAGCGCCAGTTCCGCTAGATATTTTTTACTAATTATGCCGCTACGCTAACGCTCAGACCTATTTTGATAAATTATTGTGATTGTTTTTAGTTGTTATTGTTTGTTTTATTCACGTCATACCTCTATTGAAATATGAGCGGATAGTACGATATAACACTGTCCACTTGCGCCGCTGTATGCAAATGTGCACTAATGGTGGCAATGACCCTTGTTTTCAGTATTGAGTAAAGACTAAATATTAAAGACAATGGAAGCCTGAATAATACAATAACAATCACTAGAGTGTATTGAACCTTTATAACGATTCAATACACTCTATATAAAATGGTCTGAATATGTCTGCTCCAAAATCCTCTCTACCCAATCGACCCGTTGCTTCTGAGCGTGTACGCTCTGCTGATTTGCCTGTTGCATGGATTATGATGCTTGGACTTATCGTGGCAGTGGGACCATTGTCTATTGATATGTATCTGCCGGCATTACCATCGATGGCAGATGACTTTGGCGTATCCACAGCCTTTATGGCCAATTCTGTTCCTGCCTATTTTTTAGGCTTGGTATTTGGTCAGTTATTTTATGGACCATTTAGTGATCGTGTTGGTCGCGTTAAGCCTTTATATATCGGTATGACGCTATATGTCATCGCCTCCATTGTTTGTGCGACTACTAATAACGAGTATGTATTGTTTGTTGGACGGACGATGCAAGCGCTTGGTGCCTGTGTCGGCGCGGTGGTCACTCGTGCCGCGATTCGCGATCGATTGACTGCTAAGCAAACCGCAAAAGCCTTTTCTATTATGATTTTGGTGATGGGTTTAGCGCCGATATTAGCCCCATCGCTTGGTGCGCTATTTCTACAGTTTTTTAGCTGGCACTCTATTTTTTGGTTTTTGGCTGCTTTTGGCACGTTGAATTTATTACTCACAAAGTTTTTCTTCTTTGAAACGTTGACGGAAGAAAATCGTAATGTACGTCCTGCAAGAGAGGTACTGAGTCAATACTGGGACTTATTAAAAGACCCGACGTTCAATTATCCAGCGATTGGTGGCGGCCTGCTGATGGGGGCGATGTTTGTTTATATCAGTTCAGCCTCTGAGCTGATTATGGATACCTATGGGGTATCCGCTACCCACTTCGCTTGGCTATTTGGGATGAATGCTGCTGGTTTTGTGGGTTTGACTCAGCTGAATCAGTGGCTTACCAATCGCTTTCGTATTTTGAGTATTTTGCGCTTTGGTGCGATGATGCAGGTTATTTCTGCAGGGGTGCTATTTGTAATAGGTCTATTTTTGGGTACTGATGCTTGGCTTCCACTGGTACTGGCTTGTATTTTCTTCTGTATCGCAGGCTTAGGTCTTACTCAGCCAAATGCTTCTGCTATTGCGCTGGCCTTTCAAAAACGCCGAGCGGGCATGGCAAGTGCGCTACAAGGCTCGCTCATGTTTTCAGTCGGTATCTTTGGTGGATTATTATTAAACCTATTTCCAGTTAATCCTGTACTCAAAATTGGTATTGCGATGTTCGCTTTGATGAGTCTTGGCTGTTTTTTAATTTGGCAGATAGATCGTAATTTAAATCTGGACGATGCGGAGTAAGCCAGAGACTTTATAATTCTTGCACTAGCATCTTAAAAGGCATTCTTACATTGATTATGTAAGGATGCTTTTTTTGTGCTTTTTATTTTATTTTTTGCCTAAAAATGCTCATAAAACAAGACCATATTACAAGTTTTCAGTCGTAAAGGTAGACTTATGTACGCCCTTAATATCCTTTATTTGCCATATATAACAAGTTGTACGTAATAACTAAACATAATTATTGCAATCATAAAGTTAGGCAAGTATTATCAAACGTAACTTTCTGTAAGTAAGTATTGTGAAGATATTGCCTAACCTTGCTAGATTGTCATTAATTAATATGTACAACCACGTGAAGCTTTAAGGGTAAATTATGATGCAGTTATATCGAGTGTTACCAATTGTATTGAGTGTTGGCCTGTTTGGCTGCGGTAACTCTTCCACTCAAGAAAATGCCAATTCGACTGGTACGCCAGTAACAGAAAATAAAGATAATTTTGTCAGTAATTTGCCTGATACGGCACCAACATTAAAGGTCGCTATGACGGGTGATTTACCGCCTTTCTCATTTCAAGATGACTATGGCAATATGCAGGGCACGGACGTTGATTCCATTAGAGCTATCGGCGAGGAGCAAGGCTTTAAAGTCGAGTTTTATAAAGAAACTTGGCAAGACATGTTCGATAGTGTGGAGTCAGGAAAACGTGATTTAGCTATTTCTGGTATCTCTTATAAAGATGATCGTGCGGTAAGATATGGTCTATCAACGCCTTACTTTTTTAACCCAGCTACCATCATGTACTTGGAAGGTAAGTTTGATATCAAAGGCTTAAACGATATAAAGGGTCTAAAAACTGGCACGTTGGCAGGTTCTAAAGAAGAAGATACTCTAAAACAGATGGGTAGCTCGGTTGAGTTGGTTTCAAGATCTACTGCATTTTTGGCTTATCAGGACTTAGTACAAGGTAAGACTGATGTTTTCTTATACGACATGCCAGTGCTGCAGTACATCATAAAAGGTTATCCAGAACATAAAGTGAAGATTGTACCTTATGAAGCGGCAGACGCACCTTCAGCGCAACAAGTTGTATTAATGGCAAAAGAAAATACTCAGTTGATTAATACGGTTAATGAGGGTATTGCTAAATTGAAAGAAAAAGGGACATTTCAAGAAATTGAAGAGCGCTGGTTAGGTGAGGCTGTACCTGCATCTGCTGATAAGAGCAATTCTGATACTAATACTACGCAATTGAACTAAGGAATTCTGAAGATGGCAACCACTCCCAATGTTGACAATAAGCGCTATCAAGGTCTGATCATTTCAATTGCACTATTTTTATCGCTCATCGGTGCTTTGTTAGCCTTTACGTTCTATACCTCAAACTTATTAGAAAGAAATACCGCGTTAATTGACCAAACCAACCAAGTCGCTAATAGCGCGCAGGCGGTAATTAAAGATTTATTCGATTTAGATAATAGCTATGGAGAAGATACGAACTCTCCACATATTCAGCGCGTTTTGGAGCGTTTGGAGGAAAATACGGCGTTGATTACCAGCTCTATTGCTGCTATTGAGCAAGGTGCAACGATCACTGACGTTGATGGCAAAACTTATGATCTGCCAAAGATTGACAGCAACGCACAAGTAAACATTACCGCGGCTAATGAGCAGTGGAAAGCGTTAGAGCCTAAGATTCAAGCATATCTCAAAGATGCTGATAATATTATGGTTTCCTCTGAAGATGATCTGACCCAAGCCGTTGAACAAGCCAAGACGTCAAGTCTATTGATTAACGATTCGTTAGACAATTTGACCAAAGATGTTTTCAATAGTGCAGAACGCCAAGCGACGACCATTCGTCTTATTCAGGTACTTGGTGTTGCCGCCATCTTTACCTACTTTCTAATCTTTGTATTCTTCTTTGTACGTCGTTTACGTGAAACCGATGCTGAAGCGTTCGCTGCTCGTCGCGAGACGCAAGAAATTATGGAAACGGTAAATACGGGTCTATTCTTGCTTGATAAAGACTTGAATATTGGTCAGCAGCATTCTCGCGCACTGAATGATATTATCGGTGAGGACAGATTGTCAGGAGAGAACTTTACTAACGTTTTACGTGGGCGTATTTCTGATAAAGATCTGAAAACTACACAGCAATTTATTGAGCAGCTTTACAATCCACGCGTTAAAGAAAAATTGGTAGATTCTCTGAATCCGCTGCACAAAGTCATGCTACACAACAACGCTGGTGATAAAGCACAGAATAATCGCTTCTTAGACTTCAAGTTCTCACGTGTTTATGACAACAAAGACATTGCCCGTATTTTGGTCAACGTTAACGATGTATCGGATGCCGTATATTTAGAGCAGCGTCTAGAAAAAGAGCGTTCGCAAAATGATATGCAGATTGAGATGCTCACCACTATTCTAAATGTAAATCCAAAGATTATTAATGAGTTTATTGATAATACTCAGATGCACATTGAGAAGATGAACAATATTTTGAAAAATCCTGGTAGCTCACAATACGAGCTTGAGGGCAAACTAAAAGCCATCTATCGCGAAATGCACAGCTTAAAAGGTGAAGCTTCTGCGCTAAAACTGCATAGCTTTACCAAGATTGCCTCAGATGCGGAAGACAAACTGCACGCATTGCAAAACCAAGGTCAATTATCTGGTAACGATTTCTTGCCATTGGCCGTACATTTGGATGACTTATTAAGCCTATCAAATACCATCGCAACCTTGGGCGAGCGTATTAACCGTTCAGCACCAGCGACTGCACCAACTGCAAATGGGTTAGATGATAATATTGCTCAAAACAGTATGTCAAAAACGGTAGTGACTGACAGTCAGACATCAAATCCTTCAATCAGTAGCATGGATACTGATATTGGTCAGGATATTGACCTAGATAATGAAGCAACTGATGATCATCTGTCTTTTTATAAAGCATTTGCAAAAGATATTGCCGCAAGACAAGGTAAGCAAGTAGAGCTAAAGAGTAATACGCTGATGCAAGCGGACATACCAGCGCATCTGGTAAAGCCGATTAAAGAGATTAGCATTCAGCTACTACGTAATGCCGTGGTGCATGGCATTGAAGCGCCAAGTGTTCGTCATTCGATTGGTAAGACTGCGGTTGGGACGATTGATTTAGAACTAAAAGACAACGGCTCAGATTTCATGCTAATGGTGCAAGATGATGGTCAAGGTATTGATTATGACAGCATTCGTGCCAAGTTAAGCAGTGACGGTCGTTTTAGTACAGAAGAAGCCAGCCAGCTCAGTCAAAGCGAGCTGCTCAAACAACTGTTTTCTTCTGGTTTCTCTACCAAAGAACATGCAGATGAAGATGGCGGACGCGGTGTCGGTCTCGATATCATTAAAGCAAAAGTAAAAGATTATGATGGCAAGCTTAATGTAAACAGCGAATTCGGTCAGATGACACGGTTTGTTATTACTTTACCAAAAGCTTAATTAGAAACAGCAGGTATATTGTCAAGGATGACAAGCACTTCATTAAAGGTAATAGATCAGTTATGCATAAGTTAATGATTGTTGATGATTCAAATATTATTAGAAATCGTATTCAACGCGCGTACGATTCAGGGCAGTTTATGCTGGTTGCGACGGCAACCAGTGGTGTACAAGCCATTGAAAAGTTCAATGTCCATCGTCCTGATGTAATCACCATGGACTTGACCATGCCACAAATGGACGGGCTTGAATGCATTGAGAAAATCATTGCGATTGACCCTGAAGTACGAATTTTAGTGGTGTCAGCACTCTCTGATAAAGCCACTGGCATTGAAGCATTGTCGTTGGGTGCCAGCGGATTTTTGTGCAAGCCTTTTTCAGAAGAAGAGCTTGTAGAGTCTTTGTATGAGCTAATGCAAGACTAAACCATTCAACGACTTAAGTAGATGTCATTATGAAAGAACAAAAGCTACAGATTTTTTTAAGTATTATTAGTAACTATTTTAATCAGTTTGGGGGCGAGGAGCTTGTCGCTGACACCCCATATCTGTTAGAGAATAAACAGCCAAAAGTCCATGATTATACGGGTGTGATCGGTATATCGGGTGGACAAAAAGGCGTGGTGTATTTTTCGGCAACCCGTCAGTTATTGTCCGCTATACTGGATAGCATGGGTGAAACGGATAAAAGCGATGAGAATTATATCGATTTGGCTGGTGAAGTGGCCAATACAATCGCTGGTAACGCGCGTAAAGAGTTTGGCTCAGAGTTTCATATTTCTGTGCCGTTTGTATTTAAAGGCTCTCCACAAAGTATTGTGTTGCCGAATGATGAGCGTTCTTTTATCATTCCCATCACTTGGAACTCGCAGATAGGCGAGATTGTGGTCTGTTTGCAGGATTAACGTTGCTGCCACCGCGTCATAAAGATGGATATTAATATATTATGGTTAAAGTAGAAAAATTGGGTGTGTTTCTGAGCTCAATCAATGCATTTTTTGTACAAATTGATGGCTCGGAAGTGTCCATTGATACCCCTTATTTAAATCATAACAAGAGTGCTGTTGGTTATGATTATAGCGGCGTTATCGAGATATCAGGGCCTTTGGAAGGCTGTGTGTATGTGAGTGCACCAAGCGTGATGTTACGAGAGGTCATAAAAGTGATGGGCGAGCCTGACTCATCGATCACGATGATGAAAGATCTGCTCGGTGAGATGGCCAACACTATCTCTGGTAATGCTCGTACTGAGTTTGGCTCAGAGTTTATTATCTCGCCGCCGCATATTGTTGAGAGCGCACCAAGCGTGTCTTATTTGCCAAAAGATCGCCAAAGTTACGTCACGCCATTTACGTGGCGTGGGTATAAAGCGGTCATTGGTATCTGTATCGCTTAATCTACAGCTGCTCATTTATTCAGTATAAAGAACGACGTTAATGCGTCGTTTTTTTATGCGTTATCATCCACTTAAACAGCATAATAGCGCTAGCAGTCGCTAAGCATTATATGATAAAATACAACCCAGCTATTTTTATCACATCGTATTTTTACGTTCAAATGATAGCTCAATTTTTTAAACCAACCCATCAACCAATGACACACACATCATGGCAAAGAATTGCTGGGTGTTTGGCGACTTGATTAATTTGCAAAAAAGTTAGTGCTGCCCCAATAAGCATTAACCGTTAGCAGATGCGTGTCGCTAGATAGGCAGTTTTTGTGATGTGGAGGCATAACCCAACCAATAGGAATTTCACATGTCTACAAAGAATCCAACCAAAATCGAAATGCGCGACTTACTACAAGCCGGCGCTCACTTTGGTCACCAAACACGTTTTTGGAATCCAAAAATGGGACCATACATCTTTGGTGCCCGCAACAAGATTCACATCATTAACCTTGAGCACACAGTAAAAGCGTTTAACGAAGCATTGACTTACGTTAACGGCTTAGCTGCCAAGAAAAACAAAGTATTGTTCGTAGGTACTAAACGCGCAGCAAGTGGTATCATCGCTGAGCAAGCAGCACGCGCTGGCATGCCATACGTTGACCATCGCTGGTTAGGTGGTATGTTGACCAACTGGAAAACACTTCGCCAGTCAATCAACCGTCTAAAAGAGCTAGAAAAACAAGCAGAAGACGGTACTTTCGCCAAGCTTACTAAGCGTGAAGCGTTAGAGCGTACTCGCGATATGGAAAAACTTGAGCGTTCACTAGGCGGTATTAAAGATATGGGCGGCCTACCTGACGCAATCTTCGTTGTAGACGTAGATCATGAAGCGATTGCTATCAAAGAAGCTAAAAATCTAGGTATCCCAGTTATCGGTATCGTTGATACTAACTCTAGCCCAGATAACGTTGATTACATCATCCCAGCAAACGATGATGCTATCCGTGCTGTGACCTTGTATGTGACTTCTATGGCTGATGCGATTATCGCTGGTAAAGAATACGCACAGACTCAAGCGGGCGGCAAAGCTGAGCAAGAAGCACCTGCTACTGAAGAAGCACCAGTTGAAGCCAAAGCAGAAGAAGCGGCGACTCCAGCAGAATAATTGGCTGACCCAAAAGGTCTAACTTTGTAAGGATAGCTTGATAGTCACACTATCTGCATCCATATAACGTTATTAACAGCGTATAAGCTCACACGTATAAGCTCACAATAGGCATGATGTAGTTTTACTCGTCATGCCTTATTGTTGATGGAACACTCGTTAATAAGCGAGTATTATCGCTTATATATGCCCTCGTGATGCACAATATCTTTTATTACAATGATGTCTGTTATCACGATCAACCATGAGTGCTTCCATTACTATAAGAGCGATATAGTACCAATAGATAGCAAAGATATATCTCATAGAAATTAAGCACTCCCATACATAATAAAAGGTAACTCTTATGTCAGAAGTAAAAGTATCTGCCAAAATGGTAAAAGAATTGCGTGACCGTACTGGTCTTGGCATGATGGAATGTAAAAAAGCGTTAGAAGAATCAAACGGTGATGTAGAAACTGCCATTGATAACCTACGTAAATCTGGTCAAGCAAAAGCAGCTAAAAAAGCTGGTAACATTGCAGCGGATGGCGCTATCATCATCGCTCAAGGCGACAACAAAGCATTCTTGTTAGAAGTAAACTGCCAAACTGACTTCGTTGCAAAAGACGAAAACTTTACGGCATTTGCAGAAGCAGTAGCGAACATTGCATTAGAAAACAATGTGACTGACGTAGCTGCTATCGCTGAATTGCCATATGGCAATGGTCAGACTATTGAAGAAGCTCGTGTATCTTTGGTACAAAAAATCGGCGAAAACATCCAAGTACGCCGCGTTGAAGTATTGGAAGGTAGCAACCTTGCTTCATACCGTCATGGTTTACGTATCGGTGTTGTGGTATCTTTTGAAGGCGGCAACGCCGATACTGGCAAAAACCTTGCCATGCATATCGCTGCGTTTAACCCAGTTGCGGTTGATGACGAAAGTGTAGATGCTGATTTATTAGCACGCGAAAAAGACATCATCGAAGCAAAAGCTCGTGAGTCTGGCAAGCCTGATAACATCGTTGAAAAAATGATCGAAGGTGGCCTACGTAAGTACCTAGAAGAAGTGACTTTATTACGTCAGCCATACGTTATGGACAACGAGAAGAAAGTTGGTGATGTACTAAAAGCTGAAGGCGTAAAAGTACTTGCTTTCAAACGTCTAGAAGTTGGTGAAGGCATCGAGAAAAAGCAAGAAGATTTCGCTGCTGAAGTTGCTGCAACACAAGCACTGGCTAACAAGTAATTTTTAAATTTTGCTAAGAAGAAAGGTGAGTGCTAAACTTTTTGGTTTGGTACTCGCCGATCAGCTTTATTATTAATCTTGTATCGAACTCAAAAAAATATGACAAGATAGATTATGAATTACTAGATAAAGCCTCTTAGCACCAAAAAGCCCGTTAATATAATTAATGGGCTTTTTTACGTTTGGATTCAACGGTTCATGTAGTCTTCATTTTAGCGTAGCGCATCATATGCTGAGTTGGCATAGCTGGCACTATTGCTATTACTGCTGGTGCCATAGCTGACGTTTTGTAAGCCGCTACTGAGACTAGGATTGGCGATTTGATTACTAGCGTTCATGGTACTGCCTGATAGCCCTGAGTCATTTTTATACAAGCTATGGTAACGGCTCATGACATTTTTGACATAGTTACGGGTTTCCTTAAAAGGCGGGATGCCGTTATATTTATCAACGTTACCTTCACCCGCATTGTAGCCCGCAACCGCAAATTCTACGTTGTTATTAAAACGCTTCATCAGCCATGCAATATATTTAGCAGAGCCTTCGATATTATCTGCAGGATTCCAAGGATTGCTGACTTTAAAGCGTCGCGCAGTCGCAGGCATCAGCTGCATCAAACCTTGTGCGCCAACAGGTGAGCGTGCATTTGGGTTAAATGCGGATTCGCTATGCATCATTGCTTTTATAAGCCCAGGATCTACGCCATGACGCTGAGCTGAGGCGCGAATATAACTGTCGTATGAGTTGCGGCTTCCACTACTGCTGGCAGAGCTACTACCGTAATTACTGCTGCTATTGTCACTACTACCGTCATACATTTTAGAATCTTTGTAGTAAGTGACTTTTACCTTTTTGGTGAATTTGTCAAAATTACCACTTGGATTGACGTTAGTGAGTAAGACTTGTCCGCCTTTGTCTTTGTAAATATACATATTACCTGCTTGAGCAGCAACAGATAGAGATAGGCTGGATAAGGCGACAGCGGTCAATAAAACAGGAGACAAGCAGCGAGTCACTAAGGTTGTAACATTTATCATAGGGTTATCACTTTTCATCGAGTAATAGCAAATTGCTTTGCCTATAGGCGCGTCGTTCTGCGCATTTAAGCGGTTATCGTGCTGGTAGGATTTTATCGCTGTAAACGATAGAGCACCCTAGCAAAAACCACGTCTAACTAGAAACCACTCGCATCGGATACAAAAAATAATAGTTGCTTACTATAACATATAATAACTTTTCGACGCATACGATTATCAGTACAAAGTATAAAAGTCATTTTTAATTTGTAAAAAAATCAACACACTACCGTTTTTGAGTACGTTGATTGAGTATTAGCTTTACTGTTTTTAGGCGTATGTGGTACGTGAATATTCTGGCTGTGGCAATGAACGAATCGTGAGAAATAAAAGCTGTTCAAAGCACTGAAAAGTGATTTGAACAGGGTTATATAGAAAGTGCGCTGATAAAAATAGGCACCCAAACGGCGGTGACCAGCCCGTTTACTGCCAATCCAAATGCCGCATAACGCCCAGCAGTGTGGCTAATTTGCCATGCTTCGACGGTACCAAAAGCATGCGCTGCCAATCCAAGTGCTAAGCCCTTGGCACGGTCATCATCGATACCGCGAAATAAAAAGCGCGCCAAAGTACCACCGATAAGCCCTGAAACAATAATAATTAAGTTCGCCATGGCTAGTGGTGCTTTGATTAAATCTGCGACACTCAGACCGATTGGGGTGGTCACTGAACGCGTTGCGAAAGCGAGTATGGTGTCGTGACTTAATGAAAATAAATAAGCCAATGACATCGGTAGCAATGCACCAACCACACTTGCAAGGATAACTATGAGAGTAAGCTTTTTGACTGGCAGACCTTTAAAGTTCATTGCTGCTAATGGTACTGCCAATAATACGGTGACATATCCCAATAGGTGATCAAACACAGGCTTGGCAACATCGTAATAATCGTTGTAATCCCATTGTAGGATAAACAAAAATAAGAGAACCAGCGCCAACGCCGTAATCACCATCGGCAGCCATGAGAGCTTACGTGCCAATACACGAGCAGTCACATGAGCGATTAGCGTTAATAATATCGCCGCAAAGGTTGCCACAAACACGTTATCAAAAGTCATTGCATTTCCTTGTTCATGCAGCTCATAGCTGTCCTTTGTGCTCTTCAACGGTGGTGCTATCGATGCTAACATCGTGATTGAGCGAACGGTTGGCAAGTATGGCAAGTCCCCAAAGCGGTATGAGTGTGCTAATAATCATCGTCAGCATAACGCCCCACAGCTCATCGCCTAAAGCGAATAGCAGTAAACCTGCACCTGCAGACACGGGCAAAAAAGCAAAACCGCTATCCACCAATAAAGTATTACTGGCTTGGGTGAGCCAACTGGGCAACCCTTTAAGTAATCGCCATGCCATCAAAATAAAGAACATGGCGACCAATCCAACGATGTTGGCAGCCTTTTCTATTCCTGCTAATTGACAGATGATAACGGCTGATTCACGAACCACGATGACCATCGTGAGTGTCAGGACTAAGGCAAGCCATAGCGGCAAATGGGCGGAGTGAGTAGATTTCATAAGAAATACTGGCCGATTTAGAAATAGAGAGGATAGTAGCAACAAAATAGGTAACCGCACTCTAATGAGTGTGTTCTATCAATGATATGAATATTGGTTGAACCTATAGCCGATGATTATATAGAGAGTAGGCAAACTAATAAAGCTTATAGCATATCGTCAGTGCGATTATAAATAGCAACAGCGTTAAGCTCGCTTACTATAATGAGTGTATCATTTGCGCTAGGCTACCTTGTGCTCACTTTAAACGACGTCAACTATGGTAGCGCGTTTTCGTGATCGGGTAACCTATAAAATTTAATGCTATGTGCCAAAAAAAAGGATGATATCAATGGACATCATCCTTTTGTCTTTTATAAAGCTATTTTACAGATTCAGTCATTTATATCTTTAAGTCAGGAGTTTCCGCTTCTACTGCTAATTTCTCTGACTTAGCGGCTTCAGAATTCAGCGCATCAAACTCATCAAACGCTTTTTCTTCTGCCTCGGTCATCGTCGGCTCTTCAACCTCGTCAGGCTTTTCGAAGTCTTCAAGTACTGGCATCAATAATGTGGCTTGTGCTAATGGCAATACATCTAAAGGCTCTAAATTGGCCTGACCCAGTAGTTGTCTTAGCGTATCGCTTGGCAATCGAATCGTTAAGCACTCATGCCCGCTGTCATCGTAGCTCTCTTCCTGAATAACACCCAGCTCATATAAGGCGTTTTTTAACTGACCTGCATGATAAGGCAAGGTCAACTCAAAGGTGGTAAGTGTACCAGTCAATAGCTGCTGGACGGCTAACGACAACTCTTCCATACCTAGATTTTCTCTAGAAGAAACATAGACACGATTGGGTTGTCCTTCGCTAGCATAACCAATATGTGCAGGCTCATCTGTCAAATCAATTTTGTTGTAGACATTGAGCACTGGTACGTCATTGTCAATCTCTGCTAATACGTCTTTTACCGCCTGAATTTGCTCATGCATATCTTCACTAGAAGAATCGATGACGTGTAGCAATAAATCTGCTTCCAAGGTTTCTTCTAATGTCGCATGAAAGGATTCGACCAACTCATGCGGCAGATGACGGACAAAACCTACCGTATCGACCAAAACAACACGACCAACACCCTGCCAGTCTAAACGGCGTAAAGTGGGATCAAGCGTAGCAAATAATTTATCCGCTGCGTAGATATTCTCGTCGACCAAGCGGTTAAATAGTGTCGATTTACCAGCGTTGGTATAACCGACAAGCGAAATCGTCGGCACATCTGATTTTTGGCGGCGGGCTCGACCTTGCGCACGTGTCTGTCTGACTTTCTCGATTCTGCTTTTAAGCTGATTCACGCGCACTTGTAGCAAGCGACGATCGGTCTCAAGCTGGGTTTCACCGGGTCCACGTAGACCAATACCGCCTTTTTGACGCTCCAAATGCGTCCAACCTCGTACCAAACGCGTCGATAAATGGTTGAGCTGCGCCAGCTCTACTTGTAGCTTGCCTTCATAAGTACGGGCACGCTGCGCGAAGATATCCAATATCAAACCCGTACGATCCAGTACGCGACATTTGACCAAGGCTTCAATATTACGCTCTTGTGATGGCGATAAGCTATGGTTAAATAAGACGATGTCCGCATCATGTTCGCGTACCAATTCTGCTATTTCTTCTGCTTTACCGCTACCAACGAAGTATCTGGCGTCGGGTCTTTGGCGTGAGCCTGTGACTAAAGCCAAACGATCAGCCCCTGCTGAGTCTGCTAACAGCTCAAATTCACCTAAATCGTCAGGATCTTGAATTTGACGGATGTCTAAATGTACTATAATGGCGCGCTCGCCACCTTCGTGTCTTTCAAAATAATCCAAAGAGTATCACCTATTTAATAAAGTAAATATATCGCTATTATCCATTCAGTAAACGTCGATATAGCGTTCATATGACCATATATATGTGGTCTCATCAATTAATATTAAAGCGTTATAGCACAATTAACGATGGTTTTATGTTACAGCGTAAATGAAAGCCATAGGCAAATCAGTGAACGCAGCAGAACTGGTTGAATAAACAGCAACTCAGTGAACAAATCGTCACTGACTGAATAAATTTTGTTATACTCATGGCGCTTGTTTACGATATATAATCATAAGTTTTTAACCACGAGGGACACAGATGAGCCAATCTAAGTCAGGCTTCTCACTCAGACAACAGTTGGGGCGCGGCAAACAAATTGCTGGCATGACTACCACTATCGCTGGTGGATTGCGCGCCGCCCAACGTATTGGCGCATTTAAGCAGCCACCACGCGAGAAATTGCCACGCTATATTCAAGCCTTTTGCCGCAAAATGGCAGGCTCTTTTGGCGTCAAGGTTGTGGCAGTCGAGCGGGTAGAGCAACACCATGGATTATGGGTATCCAATCATGTGTCATGGATGGATATCCCTGTGGTGGGTACACTGAGTCCTGCTTTTTTCTTATCCAAAGCCGAAATCGGTGAATGGCCTGTATTTGGCAAGCTGGCTCATGCAGCAGGCACGGTATTTATTGAGCGTGGTTCCGGTGATGCAGGGTCGGTTGCCGCCCAAATTGCCAGTTTTTTGACCAAAGGTTTCTCAGTTATATTCTTCCCTGAGGCGACCACCACAGACGGTAAAAAAATCAAACGTATTCATGGTACTTTGCTACAAGCAGCGATAGATGCTGACGTGCCCGTACGCCCGCTGGTAATTGCTTACGTCAATAAAGACGGCACGTTAAGTGAAGAGTTGCCTTACTATGGCAAGCTTACGATGAAAGAGAGCATAAAAAAGGTACTCGATACTAAAGATGTGACCGCCTATGTATTGCCACTTGAGCCAATAGATCCTAAAGGGTTGAGCAAAAGTGAATTGACGGATTTGTTACAAGCCCGTATGCAAGAAGGTTTGGCGGAACTGCATTCGCGAGTCTTAACGAAAGTCGCTAAAGTTTAAGCGGTGACAGCATAATAGTTGCGAATACTTAACACACTCCAATAAAGAAGGCGCAAATCGCTCAGTTTATAACTGCGATTGGCGCCTTTTTTGTTTACTAAATACTCAAACATTAATTTATAAATGCTTTACCTATATCAAACTAAGGTGATGGATTGGGATGCTGTGTATGCACCGCTTCAATCGCTTCCAATACTTCTGAGCTTAAGGTTAAATGGATACTATCGATGTTGGATTTTAGCTGCTCGATCGTGGTAGCGCCAATAATATTACTGGTAACAAATGAGCGTGAGTTAACGAAAGCTAGTGCCATCTGTGCCATATCTAAACCTGCATCTTCTGCTATTTTGGCGTATTGAACAGTGGCTGATAGCGCTTGTTCATTGGTATAGCGCGCAAAGCGATCATACATCGTGAGTCGTGCACCAGCTGGGCGTTTGCCATCGAGATATTTACCAGATAAGACACCAAAGCCAAGCGGTGAATAAGCCAATAGACCTACATTTTCACGGTGCGTAATCTCTGCCATAGCGACTTCATATAAGCGATTTAGCAAACTATAAGGGTTTTGCACTGTGATTGGCGCGATTAAACCATTTTTATCTGCTTCCCATAAATAACGCATCAGACCCCAAGCGGTATCGTTCGATAGTCCATAAGCGCGAATACGCCCTTTTTTAATCTCATCATTTAACGCTTGAATGGTCTCTAGAAATGGTGTCAAATCATCTAATGGTTGCGATGCCATCTCTTCGGTATAGCCAAGTTGACTAAAAAAATTTGTTTGGCGTTCAGGCCAATGGAGCTGATAAATATCAATATAATCGGTCTGCAAACGCTGAAGATTGCCATCGATGGCGCTGCTAATATGTTCGGCATTAAAACGCGTTTGCCCATCACGCAAAAAATCCATCGGCGATATTTTGCTAGCAAGAATAACTTTATCGCGCTGTTTGGTTTTATTAAACCATGTACCCATAAAGCGTTCAGTATCGCCTTGCTTGTCCTTATCTGGCGGCGATGGATACATCTCCGCCGTATCCCAAAAATTCACCCCTTCGCTTAGCGCCATGTCCATTTGTTCATGTGCTTGGATCTCGGTATTTTGCTGTCCCCATGTCATCGTGCCTAAACAAATCTTAGAAACTTTTTCATTGAGTTGTGGCAACATTTGATATTGCATATGAATGTCCTTTGTAAATGTATTTTTATAGCTGACAGTTTTTAAGCGATTACATGAGCTTTATGCCAGTGACACCAGGCGGGGTAACTTTAAAGATTTTTACTTTAAATAACAGGGATTGTCCGGCAAGGGGATGGTTAAAATCCACTTCGACTTGATCGTCATCGAGTGCACTAATCGTACCCGGCAGTGTGTTTTTGCCTTTGTCTTCGAACTCTACCATCATGCCGATTTCTGGATTATCAGCGATTAACGCAAACTGAGTACGGCTGAAATGTTGGATGTTGTCAGGATTCCAATCGCCAAATGCCTGCTCTGGCTCAAGGTGGGCAGAGCGCGTGTCACCTGCGCGCAGGTTCATTAATACCTGCTCAAAGCCAGGTAATAAACTTTCATCACCAATGGTAAGCGTCACAGGCGCATCACGGCTAAAGGTAGAATCAATCATCGTACCGTTCTCTAGTGACACTTCAAAGTGCAGCTTTACAAGGCTGCCAAAAGTGATACGGGTGTCTTCATTGGGAGTGATAAATTGTGAGTCGGTCATAGTCAACAGCCATTTATTACGGGGTTAGGAATTGGTTTGGCGAATAATATAAGAAATGATAAGCCATCTTGGAGAGTATGTAAGCGTAAATAGTGTAACGCAAATAGTGTAATATATTTGGCAATTCTAAGAGCAGGCAGGGGTTTTTATGGTAAATAAACAACAAGGTCACATTAAAAAGTGGCAAGACGACAAAGGCTTTGGTTTTATCGAAACACAGAATGGTGATTCAATATTCTTTCATATCAATGAGTTTAAAGCGCGCCGTCGCCCTGAGGTCGGTGAGCCCGTTGTTTTTACATTTGGGCAGGACAATCAAGGGCGTATGCAAGCAAAAGATGTACAAGAGCTGAGCTTTGTGCAGCAAAAAATGGCGCAAAAAAATCAGAAAATCCGTCAGCGTAATCACAAACGTAGCATGCAAGCAGACTTTGAAGCGGGACAAAAGAAACGTTTGTTCCTTGGTGTGGGCTTTTATGGCGTATTAATCTTGTTGGCTGCCATGAACAAGCTCAGCTGGCTGGTTGTGGGTTGGTATGTGGCTTTGGGTCTCATTACTTATATGATGTATGCCAAAGACAAAGCCGCTGCTCAGAATAATGATTGGCGCACACCTGAATCAACCTTGCATCTGCTAAGTGCGCTGGGCGGTTGGGTGGGCGCGATGGTTGCGCAAACGTATCTACGCCACAAGTCGCAAAAGCCTGAATTTCGAGTGGCGTATTATTTGACTGTTCTCATCAATATGGCGGGGTTATTGTTTATATTGACAGGAGGAAGCTTGAAATTTTTGCAAGGATTACTTGATTCTTTGGTATAAAAGCACTTGTTTATTTATCATAGTGAGCGGTGTAGTTTTGACGTTTAATGCTTAAGTCTAAAATAAACGGCTGATGAAACATCAAAGTTTTAGATCTTGAATGGCTGGTTGCCGTGCATTGGTATTTTGTGCGAGTATGACGAATTGTACGTAATGAGCACGATTTTTCAGAATAAACCTTAAATGGATTTCATTAATAATAAAAGGCGAACGTAAGTGATTACTTTATACAAATACACCCATCCGAGTCGCGCTGAAACGGTCATTTGGGCATTGCAGGAGCTGGGCTTAGAATATGAGACCAAAGAAATAGATGGCAAAAAAGGGGAGCAGCGAAGTCCTGAGTTTTTAGCCGTTAACCCCTTTGGTAAAATCCCTACCATCACACATGAAGGCAAAAACTTTACTGAGTCGTTGGCTATTATTGAATATCTCAATGAGTTACACCCTGACAAACCTTTGACACCAAACACAGCAGATAAGAACTTCGCTGAGAAAAACTATAAACTTCGCCAAGTGATTTCATTTGGCATGATCGAGATTGAGAGTTATCTATGGATACTCACCAAAATCAAGGTATTAGACAATTATGAAAACTGGCCTGAGGGCACCGCTAACAACTGCATGAAGTGTATCCAAAAAGCCCTACCAATTGCTTATGCTTGGGTAGATGAGCAGGAGTATATAGCGGGGGACAGCTTTACGTTGGCAGACATTTATTATCAGCATTTGTTTTCATGGTTAAAGATGTTGGGCGTTGAGTTGCCTGAGCAGGTTCAAGATTATCTTAAAAAATTATCGAAGCGTGAGAAGTTTCCTAAGAGATAATCAATCATGAATGTAAGCTGTTAAGAGTGGCGTATAGGCGCAATACTCTATGCTAACTAATAGCCTTTATCAGAAAAAATGATGAATAAAAAAGGTGGGTTACGCAGTCGTAACCCACCTTTTTTATTTATAAATTGAATTAATATCTCTAGCTGTAGACGGTTACGACCGTGGCATTTCACGCTTTTTTTCTAAAAATAGCATGTCAATGACAATCAACGCCACACCGATACTAATGCCCATATCCGCAATATTAAAGATAGGGTAATGCCAGACATCAGCGTTGTGTACATGGATAAAGTCGATGACGTGACCATGTAGCAAGCGGTCAATGAGATTGCCAACCGCACCGCCGAGCACTAGCGCTAGACCTGTCGATAGTAGCTTGGCTTGGCGCGGGGCTTTTATCAGGTAGCCAATTAAAAATAGCGACATTATCAATGCCAATCCCGAAAAAAACCACTTCTGCCAACCACCGGCATCTGCCAAAAAGCTAAATGCCGCACCATAGTTGTATGCCAATGTCCAATTCAGAAAAGGCTCAATCACAGGCACTGGCTCATGAAAAGTCAGCTTAGTTTCAGCTAGCCACTTCGTCCATTGATCGATGATTAGCACGACCAACGATAGGAGATACCACGTAAACGCACGACGGCCATTCGCAATCATTTTTGGCGTCTTATTCAAACGACTTTTCGGTGTCGTTGAGCTGCCTGTAGTTGCATGAGCTGGCTCAGGTGATTTATCGACTTCACCATATGGCGGCTTGTTGTCTGATGATTCTGTTGAGTTAGGCGTATGGTTAGGCATAATGGCGCACCTCACCATCACCGCTGACGTTAGTCACGCAGCGCGCGCATAGTTCTGGATGTGCACTATCGGTACCGATATCATCACGGATATGCCAGCAGCGTACGCACTTGGTGCCAGTTGCGGCGCTCACATTGACCACTAAGTCTACTGATTCATCCGTGCTGCCGTCAGTTTGCTCATCTGTGCTTGTTTTATCGGCAGGAGCGTCGCTCATAGGTTTCAAAGTTGCGCTACTAGTGATTAGTACAAAGCGCAGCTCTTCACCCAGCTTGGCCAAGCTTTCATGCATTGCACCGTCAGCATACAGATTGACATCGGCAGACAAGTTAGCGTTGATGATTTTTTCACCACGTGCGGTCTCGATATGTTTATTGACCATATCCTTTGCCAGCATGATACGTTGCCAGTCATCGTTGCTGATCGCGCTTAGCTCAAATTCTGGAAATTTATACCATTCTTCAATAAACACATAACTGTCAGCGCCATGCAATACTTCCCACGCTTCTTGTGCGGTGAATGACAAAATCGGCGTAATCCAGCGAATGAGTGCCTGAACGATATGGTAAATCGCCGTTTGCGCAGAGCGACGCGGTTGTCCATCAGTCTGAGTCGTATACTGACGATCTTTGATAATATCTAAATAGAAGCTACCCAAGTCTTGCGAACAGAACGCAGTAATATGCTGGGTGACTTGGTGAAAATCCATTGCATCATAAGCACTGATGATTTGTGCTTGCACGGTTTGCGCGCGCTCAATGATGAATTTATCAAGGCTGACCAGCTCATTGATATCGACGCTGTTGGTCGCTGGATCAAAGTCATCGGTATTGGCAAGTAAGAAACGCAGGGTATTACGGATACGGCGATACATATCGATTGCACCCTTAAATACCGTTTTACCTGCGCTCATCTCATAACGATAGTCGCTTGAGGCAATCCACAAACGCAGCATGTCCGCGCCTGTTTTATTGATCTCTTCCTGCGGCGTGATGATATTGCCAAGTGACTTACTCATCTTGCGACCGTTTTCATCAACCACAAAGCCATGCGTCAGTACTTGCTTAAATGGTGGGCGACCGTACATGGCTTCTGAGGTCAATAATGAAGTCTGGAACCAACCGCGATGTTGGTCAGAGCCTTCCAAGTAGATATCTGCTGGATTGGTCAATTCATCGCGTTGTTCAAGTACGGCAAAATGCGTCGTGCCAGAGTCAAACCAAACGTCTAAGGTGTCGGTTGCTTTGTCATAGTCAGCAGCCTCGTTGTCTAAGAAGTCTTCACAGCTGGCATCAAACCAAGCTTCTACACCGCCTTCATCAATTTTTTGTGCAGCGACTTCCATCAGCTCAAGCGTTTTTGGATGCAGCTCGCCTGTTTCTTTATGGGTAAAGAAAGTAATTGGCACGCCCCATGTACGCTGACGTGAGATACACCAATCTGGTCGACCCGTCATCATGGCTTCAATGCGGTTTTGTCCCCATGCTGGTGTCCAGCTTACTGCTGGGATATCTGCAAGCGCACGCTCACGCAGACCTTTGGTTTCCATATTGATAAACCACTGCGGCGTTGCGCGGAAAATAATCGGTGACTTATGACGCCAGCAATGCGGATAGCTGTGCTCAATCTTGGTATGACTGATTAGATGTCCATTGTCATGCAGTGCGGCGATGATTTTTGGATTGGCCTTATAAATGTGCTCGCCCGCAAATACCGCTGCGCTGTCCAGATAAACGCCCGTACCACTGACTGGGTTTTCAACGGGTAAGTTATATTTAAGACCTACGATATAATCGTCAAGACCGTGACCGGGTGCTGTATGGACGAGGCCAGTACCACTATCTGTGGTTACGTGATCGCCTAGGATTAATGGCACTTGACGGTCTGCAATCAGTGGATGCTGAGCACGCAAGCCTTCAAGCTCGCGCCCAGATACGGTAGCTAACACACCCTGATTGCTAAGTTTAAGTTCAGTTAATGCTGTTTCAACCAAATCCGCGGCTAGTAGTAAATTACCTTTTTCAGTCGCCACCACACTATAGTTATGCTCAGGATGTACAGAGATGGCTTGGTTAGCAGGTAGCGTCCAAGGGGTCGTCGTCCAAATAACAGCGGCGATATTGCCTGCTACGTCAGCCAACGAGGCAACCTTATCGGTATCCAAAACATCGAAGCTCACATAGATAGCATCAGACACTTTATCTTGGTATTCCACTTCCGCCTCAGCCAGCGCAGAGCTACAGTCTAAGCACCAGTTGACCGGCTTCATACCGCGAGTCACATGACCATTGTCATAAATTTTGGCCAATGCGCGCACGATGTTGGCTTCTTGGTGGAAGTTCATCGTTAGATAAGGATTGTCCCAATCACCAAACACGCCTAGACGTTTAAAATCCGCCTTTTGCAATTCAATCTGGGTACTCGCATACTCGCGGCACAGGCCACGGAATTCAGTGGCGGAGACTTTTTGACCAACCTTGCCGACTTTGGCTTCGACCTTTTGCTCGATAGGCAGACCATGACAGTCCCAACCAGGGACATAAGGCGCATCAAAGCCGGATAGCGTTTTTGACTTCACGATAATGTCTTTGAGTACTTTATTAACCGCGTGACCCAAGTGAATCTGACCGTTAGCGTAAGGAGGGCCATCGTGCAAAATGTATTTGGTCGCCCCAGCACGTGCCTGACGAATTTTGCCGTACACATCATCCGCTTCCCAAGCAGCAAGCCAATCTGGCTCGCGCTTGGCAAGGTTGGCACGCATCGCAAATGGCGTATCGGCAAGATTTAGCGTGTCTTTATAATCCTGGCTTGGCGTATCAGTACTTTTATCAGTCATAGAAGGTGTCTTTTTAGAAAATGGATTAAAAATCGATGTAAAGTCAGATGTGACATTTAGGGTAATGCTTAGCTGGCTGCTTAACCGTTGATGATCGCTTTCTCACTTATAATATATCGCTGTGCATCAACGTCATAAATATGCTCACGTCAATAATAAATGCTATCGAGACGAATGCAACATAAAATATGCTTATGGATAATAAAATACCGTGATAGCAATAAACTAAAAAGAGGCAATGAGATTGGCAGCTATTATATGACAAAAAAGCTAGGGTAAAAAGAGCTGGTCAGTATTGTCCTTATTTTAGCCAAAACCAATTATTTATATGAGTGATGCATCACCTATTGAATCATACGGATGGCAAGTGCCATTGTCTACCGACTGGACTCTAAATAATTGGACTCTAAACAGCAGGCTAAGCATTAAAAAACGGATGATAACCATAAGCGCAATTTAAGCGACCATAAGGGTTGAATGCCCGTCAAACCTTGAGTCATCTCGCCATTCTTTAAGATGACATACGAAGGCGTCACTTGTCCTTGCCAATCAGCGAAGATGCTGCCTTCTTGATCATTTATCGTCGTAAAGCGATAGCTGTTTTCATTAAGGTAGCGATGCAGCTCTTGGTCAGTGCCTGATTTAATAGCAATCGTAACGACCGGATAATCATTTGCGGCGGCAAGTTTGTCTATAGTCGGCGAGGTGATACTACAAATGGGACACCACGTGCCCCAAAAATACACCAGCGTTGGTTGTTCATTGCTCAGCGCCGCTAAGTCAACGACTTGCCCTTGATAATCGGTCAGTTGCAATTGCGGGTTGGCGGGCATGATAGGTTGTCGCCACCAATTAATAGCGGTATAAATAACAGCAAATACCAAGCCGTATATGAGTAGATTTTTAGCGATAGACAACCCCTTTTGCTTGGGTGTTTTCTTTGGCTTTTTAATGGATTTTTCAGTTTCAGTATCAGTATCAGTCGTCATAATGGCTGCTTTTTTGCTATAGGTATTGTATAAATGGCTTTAATAAGTGGTTTTTAATAGATAAAAATAAACGGCTGAAATGTCAGCCGTATTATTCATAAATTTTATTAAACCGTGTTCAGTGTTGGTATTTTAAAGTGACTGATTAAGGTTTTTGCGCACGGTTTTGTAATGGGTCACCGAGCAGGACGCTACCAGAGTTTTCGAGGCGCTCATCATCGCTTAGCTTACTGGCAGAGACTTTAGATTTTCTCTTCCATTTTAAACTATACAAGTCGTCACGGCGATCAAGCAGATTATGTACCGAGCCTTCGTTACGGACATGAATAAGCTTGTCTAAGTTCACATCTGAGAAGAATACCATCTCAGTGTTGGCGGTGGTTTCTGCCATGATCGCATCATGCGGGAAAGCAAAATCTGATGGCGAGAAGATAGACGACTGCGCGTATTGAATATCGAGACTTTCAACCTGCGGTAAGTTACCAACGGAACCACAAATCATCACATAGCATTCGTTTTCAATTGCACGTGCTTGGGCGCAGTGACGCACGCGTAGATAGCCGTTTTGCGTATCTGTCCAAAATGGCACGAACAAGATGTCCATATCATCAAGTGCCATGAGGCGGGCAAGCTCAGGGAATTCAACGTCATAACAGACCAAAATACCAATACGACCGGCATCGGTATCAAACACCTTAACCTCGTCACCGCCTTCGATGACCCAAGCGCTACGCTCATGCGGGGTAATATGGATTTTGCGTTGCTCTTCGACCGTACCATCGCGGCGGCACAAGTAGCTGACGTTATATAACGTATCGTCCTCGTCCAAGTACGGCATCGAGCCTGTAATGACGTTGACGTTGTAGCTGACCGCTAAATGCGATATCTCATTTTTAAACCATTCGGTATAACCGGCTAAAAATCGAATAGCGACGTTTTGATCCGTCGATTCACACAGCCCCATCAGCGGTGCGTTAAAGAACTCTGGTAAACAAGCAAAGTCAGAATTGTAATCAGCCATAATATCGACAAAGAATTCGACTTGCTGCAGCAGTTCTTCAGGTGACTCGACTTCACGCATTTGCCATTGGATGCCACCAATACGCACCTCAGACTTACGAGTGTTTGGCTTGTAATCTTGTGGCTCATAATAAATATTTGCCCACTCAAGTAGAGTAGCAAAACCTTTAGATTGTTTATCGTCAGGCAAATAAGCCGTTAAGATACGCTTGACGATAAAGCCATTTGAGAGTTGGAAAGACAATGCAGAATCATGAATTTCACGAGCCGCGACGGCTTCAATATATTCGCCAGGTGTGAGATCTTGATGGTTATGATAGTTCGGGATACGACCACCAGCCAAAATAGCTCGGAAGTTTAACTGGCGACACAGCTCTTTACGGGCATCGTATAATCGACGTCCTAGGCGATAACCACGGTATTCAGGGTCGATCAGCGCATCTAGACCGTAAATAGCATCGCCTTCAGGGTTGTCTCTGATAATCTCTTTATGACCAATCAAGTCGTCGTAGGTGTGCGGGTTAGAAAACGTGGCATAATCAACACGCATAGATAATACGATACCAATCAATTGATCATGATCAAATAAAGCGATCTGACCTTCAGGGAAGGCATCGATTAAGGTATTGATAGTGTTCTTTGACCATGCACCGCCCAAGTTGACATAGACACGATCCATCAGTGCTTTTAATTGTGGATAGTCTTTTTTCTTGATTTCAGCGATGGTTAGATGAAAGTCGTCTAGTTTTTCTATTTTGCTCATAATGTTCCTGTTTTGGATCTTTATTAATTTTAGTGATATCAAATAGCATGCGTTGCCACAATTTGGTTGGCAATTTTTTGTGTAAAAAAAGTGATAAAAATATTCCAATCATAAAATATTACCGTTACAATCAATTATCATTGTATTTACAATAAGTTATGAAGATAATTTATCTTATAACTTCTGTCAGCTTTGGCGTTACTGACATGTTTTTTGAACCTCATATCATTTTAAAGTAGCTATAAATTTAAATTAAAGTGACTATAAATTGAAGTGACTATAAAATTTTTCATAATTTTCACAAACAGTCGTTGGGGTTAATACAAGCCAAGTGTTTGGTACAGCTTCTAACCTGAGGGTGTCAGTACAGATATTCTGTTAGCTTAACATTATTTTTAAATAGCATATCTTAGGGCGCTTCGTTTTGGTCTATTTGTTTTGCTCGTTATCATAACAAGCTACTCAAGTAATGACAGTTTAACGTGGTAACTATTTGCTACGTTTTTGTGAGTCGCTGTCTTTTTTCATTGGGGCATCGTTTTGTTTAGCCGTATTTAATCGGTTTTTTAGGATTTTTTTATTATGCCCTCAAGTCACAACAATAGAGTCAGTAGCTGGGATGAGATAGAAGACTCAGCGCTGGTTCAATTGGTGTATGTTAGTAGTTTGACGCTTGTTTCACGTTTAAGCGCCTCTATATTTGATGAAGTAGAATGTCATGCGCGTAACTATAATCAACAGCATGGCATTACAGGTACTCTATGTTATGGTAGTGGTCATTTTTTGCAATGCATCGAGGGTGAGAAAGCGCACGTATTTGCCTTAAAGCAACGCATATTTGCGGATAAGCGCCATAAGAATACTGAAATATTGCTGTTGCAGACGATAGAACATCGCCGTTTTGCGGATTGGCGTATGCGCTTATTATTTTTAGAGCGTTGGTTATGGTCACCAGCGAGCAAAAAGCAAGCCGCACAGTTATCGCCATATTTGCCATTTGCGCCGCATAATTGGTCGCCTGATGGTACCGAGAATTTTTTACAAATCATCAAAACCTTTGATACGCCGCCACATATCAAAGCGGCCGGTATTACCTACAATGCACTGGGCAACATGTTTCGTCATATCGCCGCCCCGCATCAAGCATTTTTAATCGTTCAAGGTGTTTTAAGTGTGTTATTAGTGGTAGCGCTAGTGTTGTTATTTTTATAAATAATCGCTTTTATAAGCCAAAAAAAGACGCTAAACCATCACGTTTAGCGTCTTTTTCATACTCTTATTTATTACTTTAATTATTAAATAAGCACTTACATATCAAAAATCTTGCCACGGTTCATAATATTATTTGGATCAAAGACTTTTTTCACTTCTCGTAAGTACTCAATCTCAATCTCGCTGCGGCTATAATGTAGATACGGCTTTTTAGTCATACCGACGCCATGTTCAGCCGAAACCGAACCGCCATATTTTTGCACGGTTTCAAACACATACTTATTAACAACCTGACATTCAGCAAAGAAATCATCTTTGCTCATGTTTTCAGGCTTTAGAATATTAAGGTGCAAGTTACCATCACCGATATGCCCGAACCAGCAAACTTCAAAGTCAGGGTAGTTGCTGCTGACGATGTGATCAATCTCGGTGATAAACTCAGGGACATAGCTTATCAGTACGGATACATCGTTCTTATAAGGCGTAAATACTGAGATGGTCTCGGAGATGTATTCGCGCAATTTCCACAGCTCTTCAGCCTGTGCCAAGCTTTGGCTCATGACACCATCGACGACCCAGCCTTGCTCCATACAATGCTCAAATATCGCCATGGCTTTATCCATGATCGGCTCGTACGGCGCTTCAAACTCTAATAGCGTATAGAACTTGGTACGCGACTCAAATGGCTCTTGTACTTGACCGTGTGCCATCAACTTATCAATAGCCACATCATCAAAGAATTCAAAAGCGGTCAAATCAATCTTCGCTTGAAAGGCTGATAGCACATTCATGACATCATTAAAGCTGTCCATGCCCAGTACCATGACATTTAAGTCTTGTGGCTGACGCTCAAGCTTGATTTGCGCATGGGTGACAAGCCCAAGTGTGCCTTCGCTACCGATAAACAATTGGCGCAAGTCATAACCCGTAGCGTTTTTGACCATACCGCGATTGAGCTGCAAGATATCGCCTTTACCAGTGACCACTGTCAGCCCCATAATCCATTGACGAGTCATGCCGTAGCGTATGACTTTGATACCGCCTGCATTGGTGCCAATATTGCCACCTATCTGACTTGAGCCAGCTGAGGCAAAGTCGACAGGGTAGTACAAGTCTTTAGACTCTGCGAATGCTTGCAACTGCTGAGTGATAACACCGGCTTCGACTTCAACTATTCGATCGGCCGGATAGAACTGTCCGATACGGTTCATTTTATCCATACTGACGACAATCTCGCCATTGGCGGCGACAGCACCAGCTGACAAACCGGTACGACCGCCACTTGGGGTTAAGACCACATTGTGCTCATTGGCAAGCAGTACAATCGCTTGTACTTGCTCAGTAGTCTTCGGAAAGACGATGGCAGCAGCAGCAGGGGTAAAGTGCTTGGTCCAGTCCTTGCCCCAATGCTCTAAGCTCTCAGTGTCGGTTTTGATTTGGCTGGCGTCAAACTGATGAACATCCATCAAAGTGCTCAAAATAGTTTGAACAGCAGCTGTATGGGTTGCAGAGGTGCTTTGGCTAGATAAAGAAGTCATGGTCAAATCTCGGTATAAACGTAAGCGCTATGCCTAAAGGGGATTATTATATCGCTAAATGGATATAAACATAGCCACATAGGTATGTTTATATAGTACGTATTTGTGTGATTATAAGTGAGCCAGTAAAGCAATGATAGAAAGATGTCATGCTGCGTGCTTATATGGCTGTAAATGGTAAAAAATAGTTTAATAAACGTCGAACAGCGTGATTTACTATAGCATAAAAAGTTTTCAGGCTTGATAACCAATAATTCATCTAATCTGCTAACATCGCCGCCCAATTTTGTGTAAGATATCCAGACTGTTTTCGTTTCACCCACCCTATAGTTAAAGCATTGGTAAGTGGTTACGACGTTAACCTCATTTAATGTACTCAGTGTATGGTTTGCGCTTGGTTACTTTGTACCTACTTTAAACGGCTTCGACTACAGATTATCCCTCAGATAATTTCACAAGACAATTATAGGACAGTTCTCATATGGCGTTATCACTACAAAAAGACAAAATCCGGTTTTTATTGCTTGAAGGTCTACATGACAATGCTTTAAAAGTATTGGAAGGAGCTGGTTATCATAATATCGAGAATATCAGTCACGCATTAGATCAAGATGAGCTGATCGAAAAGATTAAAGACGCTCACTTTATCGGTATCCGTTCGCGTACGCAATTGACACGTGAAGTACTTGAGCACGCGCACAAGCTCATCGGTATTGGCTGCTTTTGTATCGGTACTAACCAAGTAGACTTAGACGCTGCACGTGATTTGGGTATTCCCGTCTTTAACGCGCCATACTCAAATACCCGTTCGGTGGCTGAATTGGTATTGGCTGAAGCCATCATGCTATATCGCGGCATTCCTGAAAAGAACGCGACCGTACATCGTGGCGGTTGGGGCAAGTCTGCGACCAATTCACATGAAGTACGTGGTAAGACTATCGGTATCGTCGGTTATGGTTCTATCGGTTCGCAACTGTCTGTCTTAGCAGAAAGCTTTGGCATGAAAGTCATTTATCATGATGCTGTGACCAAATTGCCACTAGGTAATGCGGTACAAGTAAGTAACCTAGAAGAGCTACTATCAACGGCTGACATCGTGACTTTGCATGTACCTGATGTGCCAAGTACTCGCTATATGATGAAAGCAGAGCAGTTCGCCCATATGAAAGACGGCAGTTACTTTATCAATGCCGCTCGTGGTACTTGCGTAGAGATTGATGATTTAGCCGCTGTGCTTGAATCTGGTAAAATCTTGGGCGCAGCGATTGACGTGTTCCCGAAAGAGCCAAAATCAGCTGATGAAGAGTTTGAATCACCACTGCGTAAATTTGATAACGTCATCTTGACGCCGCACATTGGTGGCTCAACTCAAGAAGCACAGGCCAATATCGGACTTGAAGTCGCTGATAAGTTTGTTAGATACTCTGACCAAGGTGACACAGCGACAGCCGTGAACTTCCCAGAAGTTTCTATTCCATTCAAAGAAAACTCGCATCGTCTATTACATATCCATAGAAACGTGCCAGGCGTGCTATCTCAGATCAACCGTCTGTTTGCAGAAGCAGGAATTAACATCCTAGCACAGAGCCTAATGACAGAAGGCGATGTCGGTTATTTGGTCATGGATGTTGATTATAATGATTCAACTGCCGCGCTAGATCAGTTAAAAGACGTAGAAGAGACGATTCGCGTGCGTATTTTGTTTTAAATAATATTTGCATGCAAACATAATTTTTAGCATAGCAATAGCAGACCATCATTCAGATAGTCTGCTATTTTTTTGTCTTAAATCAAGCAATTGCAATGTTCAATCATGGCATTGATGCTTTTTATTTATAAGTAACCCAAATTATAGCGAATGTAAGTTTTACATTCACTATACTCATTTTTATATAAGTTAACATTATCTTAATTATAGGGTCTTATTAACAATATAAACTACACCAGTACATTAAGCCTATAATGATGAATATATTTTTAATGAACAACATGATTGATTATGTTTTTGAGGTAAATCACGGTTATTTTCTGCGGATAAGCATATTTAAAAATGGTAAATAGCTTGCTGAAGAAGGTAATTTATTTAACACATACAATTGACTGAATAGGATGATTCATGAAAAACAACTTACTCAAGGCAGCTGCATTTGGTAGCGTATTAGCTATGACTGCAACGGCTAGCCATGCTGCTGGTGATCAAGATAAATATCAATTATCTAGTCATATTTTAGATATTAGTACGGGCAAACCAGCACCAAACGTCAATGTAAAACTGATGATGCAAGAGAAAACTGGTAGCTGGAAATTGCTTAATGCGCAAAAGACTGATAATAATGGTCGTATCGGCAACTTCTTACCGAATCAAGACGGTGTTGAGCATGACGGTACTTATAAGTTGATTTTTGAGACGACTCCTTATTTCCGAAATCAAGGTCTAGAGTCTTTCTATCCATATGTTGAAGTCAATTTCAATATCGAAGGCGATAATCATTACCATGTGCCAATCACTTTATCTCCATACGGCTATAGCACTTACCGCGGTAGCTAAGCCATATTACGTACTAAGTAAGTCATAAGTTAGTACTAATAAAGCAGAAAAGGACGCCCCAATCAAATATTTGATTGGGGCGTCCTTTTTGCTTTTATCAAGCTTAAATTTATTCAGCGTTAGCTTTATTGGCTTCTTCTGCTTGACGACGTGCTTCAATTTTAGCGGCTTTGCGTTTCTCAATCACATCAATCACATCGCTACCAATATGCGCTTCGCCACGTTTCTTTGCTAACTGCATTTGATGCTCACGTTCGCGAAATCTGGCTTTTTGCTCACCCGTTGCTTTATCAATACAATGCGGGCAAGACTCGCCTTTGATATAAGCAAGGCTTTGCATGTCATCGACAGTAATGGGCATACGGCAGGCGAAGCATTGCTCATAGTTTCCTTTTTCTAAGTTATGATTGACCGACACGCGGTTATCAAAAACGAAGCAATCGCCTTGCCACATAGAGTCGCTGGCTGGAATTTCTTCTAGATATTTTAAGATACCACCTTCTAAATGATACACCTCTTCAAAGCCTTGTTCACGCATATAAGCAGTAGACTTCTCACAGCGTATACCACCAGTACAGAACATCGCGACTTTTTTATGTTTGGCTGGATCCATCTCTTTTGCGACGTATTCTGGGAACTCGCGGAACGTTTCGGTATTTGGATTGACGGCATTTTGGAACGTACCGATTTTAACTTCATAATCATTACGGGTGTCGATAAGAATGACGTCAGGGTCTGAGATTAACGCATTCCATTCGCTTGGTTTTACATAGCGTCCAACTGATTGCAATGGGTCGATATTTTCAACGCCCATGGTAACGATTTCTTTTTTGAGCTTCACTTTGGTACGATAAAAAGGCTGAGCATCGGTATAAGATTCTTTAAAGGTAAAGCTGCCAATCGCTTCGATACTGCGCAGATACTCAAGGACGTTATCAATACCTTGGCGTGTGCCAGAAATCGTACCATTAATGCCTTCATTAGCAATCAATAACGTGCCTTTGACATCATTATCGAGCATATTATTTAAAATTGGCTCGCGGTATTGCTCAAAGTCAGCAAAACGCGTGAACTTATATAGAGCGGCAACGACGATGTTATTGGTGACGCTATCGTAGGCTGGGGCTGATTTGTTGTCTGTGACAGTGCTGTTTTGGATATTGCTATCTGTATTGTGGTCTTGAATGGTACTCATATTTTTCTCCTGCTGGCTAGGTCGCAAACCTAGTGCGTTGGGTTTAGGGTGCTTTTTAAAATTAACAGTTGAAATTAATTGGTAAGATTCATAACACTAGCGCAATTGTGGAATTGACTAATGCGGGCGTAGTGTAGCAAATTTCAAGGAAGTTTTGGAGGTTTTATCATTCTTAAGAAAGATATAGGTGGTGATTATAATAATAAAGATAGACAACAAAAAGCCCAGTAAGATACTGAGCTTGTTTTATATTCACTGCGTAAAGCAAAATTAGAGTTTACTTACTCTGGAACCAAGTATCGGCTTTGCTACGAGCGCTAGCGATGTCTGAGCTTGATAAGTTCAATGCCAACTGGCCAATTTTACCGCGTGCTTTGTTACGGACTTTTTCATCAAGCATACCATCACGGGCAGCCAAATCGTACCATTTATAAGCATCGACTAGATTTTTTTGCTTTTCATCGAGCAATGCAAGTGTATAGCTGGCACGGTTATCGCCACGCATAGCGGCTTTTTCTAACCAAACTTTCGCTTGTTGCAAGTTAGGCTGTACACCTTCACCGCGCAAGTACATGATGGCAAGATTCAACTGAGCAGGGGCAACGCCTTGCTGAGCCGCTTTGGTATACCACTGGATAGCTTGCTGGGTATTCTTTGCAATGCCTTCACCTTTCTGTAAGCGCTTGGCTAAATAAAACTGAGCGTGATCGTTACCTTGGGCAGCGCGGTTAGACAGTTCACTAACTGGCATTAGCTCAAAACGTGACGTATCAAGTGGTACGTTTGATATTAACTCAGCGTTTGCTAGACCTGCACAAGAAAATAAGGCAGTAAACAACGCAGCTTTTAATAATTTCATAGCAGCTCCAAAATTAGGCAGTTAATAAGCAAAAAAAGTTGCACCGCTAAAAGGGTTTAGACGGCGATAACAATTAGGTGAAATCTTGCGATACCAACTTACCTAATCATTAGCAATATAATTAATCGATGTAGTGTGGCAAATGCCTTTAATCGAACCGATAAACGGTCAGAATCAGGGTGCGATTGACACTATTTTGCTAGCTTAACACCCAAACTTACGAAACTCAAATACTAATTACATGATTTAATGCTTATTCATACCTCATTGTCCTCAATAAAATCATAGAGTTACTTAAGCGTAAGAATAAATTAACCAGTCATTAAGGTTAAAATTTGTATTTCTGAGTCGTCCTATCGCTTTCAGCTAATGCTAGGGCGTGTCCTCAATTCAATCGATTATCCTCTAAATAGGCAGAAAATGGCTAAATTTTGCCAAACATCGTCAAATAGCTTAGCAATATCTCGATATTATTTGCGCTACTTTCCTTATTTGACAGTAATTTATCTCATTTTTATCACCATTTTTAAAATGAAGATACGCCCTAAGTAGACAAACCTATTATTCGGGTTTTTGTTTGGTGACACGATAGATAGCGACGTCTGCCAATAGGTTGGGTGCTTGGCGTATCAATGCTTTCATAAGTGGCGTATGACCTTTTTCAGAATCGCTGACGGCAAAGCGGTTGACGATATGAATATCATGCTGTGCACAAAGCTGCTCAAAATCCTTAAACGTACACAGATGAATGTTTGGAGTGTTATACCATTCGTAAGGCAATGCCTCTGAGACAGGCATCATCCCTTTAAGTCCTAAATGAATGCGGTTTTGCCAATGAGCAAAATTGGGAAAGGTGATGACGGCTTCGCGAGCAACACGTAGCATGTCAAGTAAGAGCACATCAGGTGATTTGACCGCTTGCAGCGCCCGTGCCATGACGACGGTGTCGAAACTGTTATCAGCAAAACGTGCCAGACCATCATTCAAGTCTTGCTCGATGATAGATAAGCCTTTGGCGATACCATCGTTGATTTTTTCTTCGTCAATCTCAAGTCCGTAGCCTGTGACGCCGCGATTTTGTTGTAAATGCGCGAGTAGCTCACCATTACCGCAGCCCAAGTCTAGTACATGTGAGTGCGGCGCAATCCAGCGCTCAGCCAATTGATGATCCATTCTCATGAGCGTGCTCCTGATTTTTGCTGGCTGCTTTGATTTGTGCTTTGTGCTAGTTGTTTTGATTTGCTGTCGGTGATAAATGGCGCAGTCAAAAATCCTCGGACGGCACCCATATAACGGGGAATATCAAATAAGAAAGAATCATGACCATGCGGCGCATCGACATTGATGTAGCTAACTGGTTTGCCAGTCGCCATCAGCGCATCGACAATCTCTTGTGAGCGCTCCGGTGCAAAGCGCCAATCCGTGGTAAATGAGACCACTAGGTATTGGCATTGCGTATGGGCAAAGGCGGCTTTGAGCGCAGACAGCTCTTGCTGACGATTCTGTTCACTCTCATCTATCGTTGCCACTGTACCTTCTAAGGCAGGTTGCGTGCTTTGTTTACTAGATTCCACTGATGTGGCAATCGAGTCCTTAAGCTGTGCTGCTGATTTTGTCGAATCTGTTGCCATGGCTGATGGATAATCACGTGTTGGATCAAAATAATCTAAAGCTTTGGTCATGAGCAAATAAGTATTGGCATCGAAATTTTCGCTAAAGCGCTCGCCTTGATAGCGTAGATAGCTTTCCACTTGGAACTCAACATCGTAGCCATACATAAATTTGCCAGATTTTAAATCACGACCAAACTTTGCCTTCATCGCGTCATCGGTCAAGTAGGTGATATGCCCAACCATCCGAGCCAATATTAGCCCGCGACGAGGGTAGGTGCCTGCTTGTAAATAACGTCCCTCTTTGAAATCAGGGTCAGATAAAATGGACTGGCGCGCCACTTCGTTAAAAGCGATGTTTTGGGCTGAGAGCTTTGGCGTGCTGGCGATGACCACACAGCGTTTTAACCGATTTGGATAATCAACTGACCATTGAAGCGCCTGCATACCACCCATTGAGCCACCAACAATGGCGTGCCAAACGTCAATACCGAGACGATCTGACAGCATGGCTTGGGTTTTTACCCAGTCCTTAATAGTGACGAGCGGAAAGTCAGGACCATAAACTTGCGGTTCATTGCTATCTGGATTAATCGTTGTCGGACCAGTAGAGCCGAAACAGCTGCCGATATTGTTGACACATACGACATAAAACCGATTGGTGTCGATCGCTTTATTAGGGCCAATCATATTGTCCCACCAGCCAGCCTTTTTATCATCAGCACTATAGAAACCTGCCGCGTGATGACTACCAGATAGGGCATGGCAAATGAGTACCGCGTTTGATTTGTCGTTATTTAGCGTGCCATAAGTTTCGATGATTAAATCAAACGATGGCAAAGTACGATTACATTCTAACGTCAACGGCTCAGCGAAATGAAAAATCTGAGGCGTGATAATGCCGACTGAACCTACTGAGTCCATGGGATTAACTAAGCTCGCCGAATGAAGCGTATCTGTCGGGGACTGGTCACTGGTATTATTAGGGCGTGCGTTCAAAGCTACCTCGCAAGACAACAATCATCAATAAAATAAAAAGGGCAAACTGTCGATAGGCAGTGTTGCCAATACTGCTTTGCCGACACTGTTTTCTAAATGTTTTTCTTACAATGTGCTTGCCTATTGTATGGTGATGCGCGTAGGAGTACAACCGTCGAGCGAGTCTTTTGAGCATAGTCTTTTAAGCACAGTTTTTAGGGACGATGGGTGGTAGGCAGAGAAGGGTTGGGGTGAATCAATGATTGCTGACTATCAATAAATAGCAACTAAGTATCAAATTGTATAAGTGTACTTTTACCATGCGTTATTAATGGATAAAATGCTACACTAACAAAGCATTCAATCAATCATGACTTAATAATCTTTTATCGCATATTCTTCTTTAATTAACCTAATAATAAAATAGTGCTGCTATGAAACCTGAACTGCCTCCCCGTATTGCCGTCCTATTAGTGAACTTAGGTACGCCAGATGAGCCAACAGCGCCTGCCGTACGTCGTTACTTAAAACAGTTTTTGTCTGACCCCCGTGTCATCGAGATTCCGAAATTCTTGTGGGCGATTATTCTCAATTTGTTTGTATTGCCAAGCCGCCCTAAACGTGTGGCAAAAGCCTATGCCAGTATTTGGGAAGGCGACTCACCGATTCGTAAGATACTAAAGAGCCAAGTGGAGCTATTGGAACCACGGCTTGCAAATAGTGCCGCACCATTTCGGGTTTCTGTCCATCCGGCGATGAGCTATGGCAATCCTGGTTTGCCTGATGTGATGGATACCTTGCGCGGTGAAGGCGTTGATCACTTTGTTATCTTGCCATTATTTCCACAGTATTCCGCTTCCTCTGGTGGCGCTGTTTATGATGCACTGACAAAGTGGACGCTCAAGCAGCGCAATTTGCCGAACTATACTATTGTCAAAGATTACTTTGCGCATCCGCTGTATATTCAAGCATTGGCTGATTCGATTAGCCGCTTTCAAGCAGAGCATGGCAAGCCTGACAAGCTGATGTTTAGCTTCCACGGCATCCCGCAGCCTTATGCTGATAAAGGCGATCCCTATCCTAAGCGTTGTAAATGTACCGCCGCACAAGTGGCTCACGCGCTTGGTCTAAAAGATGACGAATGGATTATCAGTTTTCAATCACGCTTTGGCAAGCAAGAATGGGTCAAGCCCTATACCGATGTGGTACTAGAAGATTGGGGCAAGTCAGGTGTGCGCTCGGTACAAGTCATTAGTCCGGCTTTTTCTGCTGATTGTCTGGAAACGCTAGAAGAGCTGGCCATCGAAAATCGTGAAAACTTTCTCCACGCGGGTGGACAAGAATATCACTATATTCCTGCATTGAACTTGGATGAGGCGCACATTGATTTGCTCGAAGCTCTCAGTGCGCCATTGGTCAAAGGCTGGGCGGGAACGCTAGATGGTTGGGCTTGATTGACTGTATTTGTAAATCATAAAAAATACCGGACATCATGTTCGGTATTTTTTTCTCTAAAGAATTTCAATGCAATTAAATAAAATGGAATAAAGTTGGGATTTTTTGTGACTGATATGTAAGACTATGCCAAATAAACTTTTGTTTTATTGTCATTGTTAATTTTACGTTTGCTTAACTTTATTTTTAAGGATAAACATGTCCAACCCTAGTAGTCCATACGCCAATGTGTCATTACAAAAATCAGATGGTCAGCCACCCGTTTTGCCGCCAACCGATGAGTATGGCAGTGCATTACCGCAGTTGCTAACCAGTCCACGTAAGTGTGATGCAGCGGCTGGCATGAGCTGGATTATCAAAGCCTTTGGATTGTTTAAAAATCAGCCGTTATTATGGTTTGGTATCAGTGTGACATTCTTAGTAATTGTTGGTATTGCGTCTTCAGTGCCTCTACTTAACGTCCTTATCATACCCACTATATTTATGTTTATTGCGGGTATTATCAAAGGAGCAGCTGCGCAATCACAAGGAACTGAGCTACGCTTTGATCACTTGTTTTCAGCGTTTAAAAGTCATTGGCAGCCACTACTCATCCTTGGCTTACTATATTTAGTCGGTATCATTATTGCTCTGATTCCGCTATTTATCGCTATGGGCAGTATGATGTTTTCTATGATGTCAGGTGACATGGGCAATAATTATGGGGCGATGAATGACATCTCCTTAGGCGGTATTTTCTTCGGTTACCTGTTGACTATGCTGCTCATGATACCGCTCTATATGGTACTTTGGTTTGCCCCAGCGCTGATTGTTTTGCACAATCTTGAGCCTATCGCTGCCATGAAAAAAAGCTTTGAAGCAGGTAAGGTAAACATCATTCCTATCTTAGTTTATGGCTTAGTTTTTTCGTTGTTATTGCCTATTTTAATCATCTTAACGTTGGGACTGGGTGCATTTTTAGTGCTGCCTGTTATGTTGCTCACTTACTACACCAGTTACCGAGACGTTTGGACAGATCAGCCATTGTCAGCGCTATAGTTGGTTGCTTACCAGACCCTGATATCAGAAGTAATGTAAGCACAATGAAAAAGCACGCCCGTTATATCGAGCGTGCTTTTTTATTGTTTGAAAGCTTTTTTATCATGAAAGAGCGTGGTTAAAAATCGTCATCATTACTACGTTCCGCCGCGTCTCTATCAGCGATATCGATAATATCTGGATAATCGCTGTCATCCAAATTATCGTCCACTAATACTTCATCGATTCGCGATTCGTCTATATTTTGATGATGGATAGGGGTTAGCCCTTGAATTGCATCACTTCCGGCTTGCGAGTTGTCGAATCCTGCGCTATTGTCAATGACATCATCATTATCAATGGTATGCAACATAGGGTCAGCCAAATCAATTTCTTGGCTGTTATTATTGACGTCCGTATCACCTTCAATGTGATCCATTGCTTCTGGTAGCGGACTTTTTGAATGGTCCATAGTGCGTTCCTTATTATCGATAGTTATTATTAATGGATGTGACTGATTTTATTTATTAAGATTCATTTATTAAAAGCATTGTCTATTAAAAACATTGTGACGTGTTATGACGATTGCTAATAGTAGTAAGGTGTCACAGGATGTTAAAAAAATGTAAGACAAGTAAGAGATAGACATAAAAATAGGAAATATACGATGGTATCAAGTAGTAGGTTGTTCGTCACAATATCCTTAATCAGTGCCACAATAGGTTTGACGGCTTGTGAAGGTGTACCTTTTTCTGGTAGCAGCGCCCATAGCAGCTTGGATAAGGCTGATTTAAAACAGCCATTAATTATCGATGCCAAACTGCCAAAAGCCATGACAACCATAGACTGCGCACAATTGACGCCGAAGCAAATAGTTAAGGTAAAAGGTCACAGCGTACTCAGTGCAAGCTGTGATTTGACAGCCAAGTCGATACGCTTTGAGTTGAATGATTCGCATAGCTCACTTGATTGTCAAGGCGCACTACTCAGTACTCGCGTTGATGATGCATCAAAGGTTAGCGCCATTATAATTAAGCCCAAAACAGATAGCGCTATCGAAGATATTACCGTTGCCAACTGTCATGTGGATGGCTATGGTCATGCGCTACATATTCGCCAATATAGCCAGCCCAATCAGCGCTATGCGCGCGGCTTGATAGACCCTGCTGCCAATCGTGCGCTTGCACCAAGCGCTATTCGCGTGATTAATGTGAGTAGTCAAAACAGTACCAATAGTGGCATGTTTGTCGGTGATCATGTGCATGGCGTGAGCTTTGATAAGGTACGTATTCAAAATGCAGGCACCGTTGGGTTATATCTGGAATTTGGTAGCCGCGATAATGTGATTAAAAATTCAGTGTTTGTCGGTAATGGTTTCCGTACCTTTAAGCCCAATCGTGAGGCTATTGCCGTGGATTCGTCGAGCAATAACCGTATCGAAAACAATCAATTTATCCATAATGGGGCAGGCAGTATTTTGCTGTATCGCAATTGCTTTGAGCATGCTGATGACAGTACGCGGGGCAATCATTTTAAGCGTACCGAGTCGAGCCGTGACAATATCATTCGTGGCAATATTTTTAACGACGAGCCAGTCGGGGTTTGGGTTGCGTCAAGGCAGTCGCGCAATCTCAAAGGTTTTGAATGCGGTGCTTATTTGCTGAAGCAAACGCCATTTGCGAGCTATCATTTAGACAGTGCTAAGGACAATCAAATTATCGATAATCGATTTGAGCAAGTCGATCAGGGCATTATCGTAGAGGATGACGGCACATTTATTAGCGGTAATCAATTCGCTGCTGATGTGAACTTACCGATTAGCATTGGTTCTGAAATTCGGGAAGACAGCGCAGCAGGGGCGATAAAAGAGACGGTTATTAAAAACAATATTTTTACTGGTAAAACTGCTGAGCAAGCCATAAAAATTCGTGAGGCAAGCAAAACGGCTACTCATATTGAGCAGCCGTAAGTGTGGTTGTATATTAAACAAGCGTTACCGGTAAACAACAGTATAACGAATAGGTGATGTGGCTATTAAGCACCAACCTTGGTATTGACCCAGCGGATTACAGAATCTGGCGTGACTTGCGAGACTGCTTGAAAGATTTTTGCTGGCATGCCCACAGAGTAATGCGTACTTTTGAGTTTACGATTGGGACTGGTCGTCAATTTAAACAATGTTTTGGCGACATCGTTGACCGTTAGATGGATGCCCAAGCGATCCATACTGGTCACTTCGATGTCAGCAGTCATGTCAGATTTGACCCACAGCGGCATCACATCGATCACCTTGATACCCAATTTTTCGTACTCAATATTAAGGCCTTCTGTGAGACCTCGCACAAAAAACTTACTGGCCGCATAAGTCGCAACTTCGGGTTGACCATAGATAGCAGAAGCAGAGGACACATTGATAATTTTGCCGTCTTTGCTATCAGCTAGATAAGGCGCCAGTTTATGACAGCCAATCAAAACACCTTTACAGTTGACGTCAATTAAAGCCAATTGCTCATCTAGATTGGTCGTTGGCAATGCGCCACTGACCAGCACCCCAGCATTATTAATGAGTGCATCAATACCACCGAAATGTTCAATCATTTGATTGATCGCATTGTCCCACGAGTCAGGCTGGGTGACATCCAGCTGACCTGTAATAATACGCTGTTGTTTGACGGCTTTCTTAAAAGATTTGTGTTTAATGGCGCTTTTAAGTGTGGCAGTATTGGTCGCAAATAACCCAATATTGTGGCCTTTTTCCGCCAGCTTTTTGGCGGTGGCCAAGCCGATACCACGTGATGCGCCTGTAATCAATATATTCATAATAAGTGACTTAATCGTTATTAATCATGAGTAAATCGAGGTCGTATATTAGGATGCTTATCCCTCGGACTTATTATTATAGTCATTCCACTATAATAATACTGCGTTAGCCTCGCTTGAAGTATTAAATATACATCTACACTCGGTTGTCTTGTACTATTTTTAAATTGAACTGACTGTAGTATAACAAATTCGTCTAAATATATTTTGCTAGAGAGTATAACTATTGATGTAGAGCGCATGGTGATTAATATAACGAGTAGTTATCACTGTTAGCAGAGACACTCTGCGTTAGTGTGAAGCCGTTTGACAATGCAGCTCGCTCGTCTCTTCTACTTGACAGTCGTACTCGTTTAAGTTTAAGCGCCACAAATAAATCAAGGCAATGCCATAAATAGCAGTCTCTGACAGCTCTTCTGTGATGACGCCAAAAGCTTCGGGAATCATAATGGCGTTTTCGCCCATATATTCTAATAATGCCAAGGCGGCGACGCTAAAATACAAAGAAACGGGTACTTTTTTTAATATTGCCCAAAGATAACGCCATGAATAAGCCAATAAACCAACGATCAGCACATAAACGATGGTCAGGACGAGGTCTTCCCACCAGTCATAAGAATGGCTGAACAACACAAAGTCAGTGGGAACCAATAAGTCTGGTAGATAATTTAACTCACGGCGTATCACAGCAAAGAATACCAGCACCGCTGTCAACCAAAAAGCTCGAATCTGTTTAAACGTATTTGCGGCAGAGCTCTGTAGTAAGTACTGCACACAACGTAGCAGACAGGCGAATAAAATAATAATGCCAGGGATTTCGATGATACCATCTGAACTCAAAATAAAAACCTCCTGATTTTTTAAAATAAAAAAAGTGAGCACAAAGGCTCACTTTAGAACGAAATTAATTTAATTACAGGTAACGCAATAAGCCGCTATTATAACGCCAATGTCAGCGCTATAACGTTATTTAATATAACTAATGAGTCATATGTCATTGTTAATACAAGCAAACAAATGCTCTTTGTTGTGCACATTGCTATCGGCTATTTATACCTATGATGATACAACCAATTCAATAGATAGCAGGGTTAAAATAAGGCTTCCATCCGTAATAATGCTGATGGGTAATGGTCCTTATTTGCTGTTTTATCATTATAGTAATTTAGCTCTGTTTGTACATAAAGCCACTCTCGCCAGACAGGTTGGCGGTAGCTTATAGCAGGGCCATAGCTGTTTAATGTTGATTTGTCATGGTCAAAGTAACCGCCAGTAGAGACACCATAAGCCAACTGTTTTTCATTGCCCAAATAGTGCACTTGTCTGAGGTCGTTGCTCCAGTCTGTGCTTTCTTCATTGTCTCGATTGCGATAACGGATGGCGGTGCGATTATTGATGAACCGGTCAGCATTTGTACCATATTGCAGATTTAGCCCGCCTTTTGCATAGTGCTCACTATCGAGTCCATAACGATAGTAACTATCACTAGTGAGAGTCCATTTTTTGTTGTCATACCAGTCTTTATCGACGCTTACTTTTACGTATAAGTCATCGAGCGAGCGAATCCCGACATCGATATCTGTTTTGACCCCTAACTGCTGCTCAACCTCATGACTAAAACGTGACCAACGAAGGGCGATAGAACCATTGTCTTCTCGCGTTTTTCTCCTGTTGACGAGTCCATCTTGGTTGCTGGTACTTGCTTGGTAAGTATCGCCCGTCACATTCTGTTTTAAAAAGGTATCTTCATCCAAATCCTCATCACCGATAATCAGGCTCAATCTTTTTTCTAACACTGGCAATCGTAAGCGGCCGCGAATCCTAGGTTCAACGCTCACGTCACTGCCTGATTGTGGATCGTTGACCCAGCGGGTATCTAGTACAACTCGTAAACTGGCTTTGGCGGGTTTTTTGGGATCTGGTTCGCCGAACCAACCGTCCATTTTGTGTGCCCATTCATGCAGCTGCTTTTGGACATCTTCACGGCGTTCGTCCGTCCAGTTTTGTGCTCCTTGTACTGATGGAGCAGACTGCTCGGCAGATGTTTCGGTAGATTGAGGTAGATAGCCAAATTGATTGAGGTTTTCATCTCGATTAGAGTTAGCATCATGAGATAACGAAGCCGTGTCAGATTTTAGCAGTTCGACTTTCGGCTTTGTGGTGGGTGTAGTATCCGCCCATGCTTGCGTGCATAAACTTAAGCTGGCAAGTGTGTAAAGGGTAATGGTGTTGAAATTTGCTTGTTTAATCATGGAGAGCTTCAATTACTTTGGGTAGCCAAAAAGGACAAACAAAAGTATTATGCCATAGGTCGTTAAGCATAAGAAGGTCGTGATATGAGATGCTTTAAATCTACTAATAATAAAAAGGCTAGACATTGTGCCTAGCCTTTTTCAATCTCATTTATTCATCATTCGCAATACTTTAATGTGCCTCATCCCAGTTCTCGCCCGCACCCGTCTCAACCAATAACGGCACAGCAAACTCCACACTCCAGCCTTTTTCAACGGCAGTGGTCGTTAATACCTCTTGCATTGCATTGGTAATGAGTTGGCTAATCTCATCTACCTTGTCACTATCCACTTCAAACACCAGTTCATCATGGACTTGTAGCAGCATTTTGGCTTGCGCTTTTGGCAGTACTTTATCGACAGCAATCATAGCCAGCTTAATTAAATCAGCCGCTGAGCCTTGTAGTGGTGCGTTAATAGCCGCGCGTTCTGCCCCTTGTTTAACCATACGGTTGCTATGAGTGATATCAGGCGTGTAGAGCTTACGACCCAATATCGTCTCGACATAGCCTTGCTCGTGAGCACTGGCGCGAGTATTGATCATATAGTTTTTGACACCCGGGTAGCGATCAAAGTACATATCGATATAATCTTGTGCCTCATTGCGGCTCATTTGTAGCTGCTTGGCAAGTCCAAAGGCGCTCATACCGTATAGCAGGCCAAAATTAATGGCTTTGGCATTACGGCGCTCGGTCGAGGTTACGTCGGCAACATCTTTGCCAAGTACTTCAGCGGCAGTCGCAGCGTGAATATCTAACCCTTCGTTAAAGGCGTCAGTGAGGTTTTTATCCCCTGAAAAATGCGCCATGAGACGCAATTCAATTTGTGAATAATCCGCCGCCAAAATAACGCGACCTTCTGGGGCGATAAAGGCCTGACGAATCAAGCGACCAGTCGCGGTACGAATCGGAATATTTTGTAAATTGGGATCAGTCGAAGACAAACGCCCAGTACTGGTCAATGCTTGATGATAGCTGGTATGTACGCGATCAGTTTCGCTATCTGCGACACTATCAAGCGCATCGGTATAAGTGCTTTTGAGCTTAGATAGACCACGATATTCTAAGGTAATATCGACCAATGGATGATCGATTTTTGACAGTACGGCTTCACCAGTAGAGTATTGACCTGATTTGGTCTTTTTGCCACCCGGAACGCCGAGTTTTTCAAATAGCATCTCACCAAGCTGCTTCGGTGAGCCGAGGTTAAACTCTTCTCCTGCCACTTCATAAGCGCGTTTTTCTAGCGCGATAATTTCTTCATCGAAGCGTTTCGATAGCTCGTTTAAAAATGGGCGTTTGATTAAAATTCCGTTTGCTTCCATCTGGCAGAGTATCTCCGCCGTTGGAATCTCTAGCTCGTGTAGCAATTTGGCATTATTGGCATCGTTCGCTAGCTCAACGCTGAACACCTCAAATAGCTGATAAGTAATGTCAGCATCTTCACAAGCATAGTCGCTAGCGATATCGATGGCGACTTGGTCAAAGGTAACTTGCTTAGCGCCTTTACCAGCGACATCTTCATAACTGATAGTTTGCGTTTGTAGATAGTGACGTGCCAAATCATCCATACCATGACGAGTGATAGCGGCATTAATCACGTAGCTGGCAAGCATGGTATCCATCGCCCAATTATTGGGACGAGCATGAATGCTACCCAATAAATCGATATCATAATGGCTGAGAATATGCGCATCGTATTTTAAATGCTGACCGATTTTACCGATATTTGGGTTTTCTAAAATAGGTTTTAGACGTGTTAAAACGCTATCGCGGTCGAGCTGTTTAGCCGTCAGCTCGTCACCCTCTAGCGCATGTGTCAGTGGTATGTAATAGGCTTCATGCGCTTGTACCGCAAAAGACAAACCGACGATTTGTGCTTGACGCCAATGGACGCTAGTGGTTTCGGTATCGATGACAAAATGCGGTGCAGACTCGAGTAAATGAACCAGACTCTCAAAAGCTGGTTCGTCGAGCACAGTATGCCACGCTCTATCATGCTGTTTACCGTTTTGGACATTCTCAATACTGCTTGATTGTAGCGATTTAGCGATTTGTGCTTGTGATTCAGCATCTGCTTGGCTACTTGCAACACTTTGTACGCCGTTCCCATTAGCATTGGCTGGATGGTTTGGGTGGTCAAGAGAAGCAAGCTCATTTCTAAACTCAAGCTCGCTATACAGCTCGCGCAATTCATCTATATGAGCACAAGGATTGGTATCGATTTTCAAATCATTCCAGTCTTGACCGATATCTAAGTCTGTGACGATAGTGGCCAGTTTGGCATTGAATGGAATTTCCTCTGCATGCTCAATCAAGCCTTTAGCGCCGCGTCCTTTAATAAAGCCAATATGCTTTAACATATTGTCGATATCACCGTACTCAACGAGTAGGTCTTTGGCGGTTTTTTTGCCGATACCGGGCACGCCTTTAATACCGTCAGAGGCGTCACCCATCAAGGTCAAAAAATCAATCATTTGGTTTGGATTAATACCGAATTTTTCGATGACCGCTTGGGTGTCTGTCACTTTGCCCGTGAAGCTGTCTTCCAATATGACGCAGTCATTGACCAGTTGCATCATGTCTTTATCGCCGGTTGAGATAACCACATGATGACCTTGCTCGACCGCACGGTGCGCCAGTGTGCCGATAATATCATCTGCTTCTGCACCTTCGATGCGTAACAGTGGAATGCCCAAAGCGGTTACCAAGCGATGGATATAAGGAATTTGCTCCACCAGCTCTATGTCGATGGGCGGACGAGCCGCCTTGTAATCAGCAGACATATGATGGCGAAAAGTTGGTGACTTGGTATCAAAACAGACCGCCATGTGAGTAGGATGATATCGACGCATCAATTTTAACAGCGCATTGAGCGTGCCACGGATGGCATTCGTTATCAGCCCTTGCGAGTTTTGCATGGTTTTTGGCAAGGCGTGATACGTGCGAAACAGATAATAAGAGCCATCAACCAAAATAAAAGGTGGCTGATTTTTGTCCACGTGACTGGTGTCCATAGTCGCTACGTTGGGCATGGTATCAAAATTTGGTAAGGCTTTAGGGTCAAGCGCTTGATGCGAGTTGTGGTTATTGTCTGCGGAGGATTCGGTCATATGGTCAGTCATAAAGGTCACTTATTATTAGGTATCAGATAGAGTCAATATCAGATAAAACGATGCTTCCATTATAACGATAAAATCAGACCTTGCCGAACTTCTCGATAGTTATGATATTTCTACTGCTGACAGACGCTCATAAAAAAAGAACCCAGTATTCACTGAGTTCTCTTATAGATAAAGCCGACATTGTTATTATTAAAAATCTATCTCACTTCTGAAGTCACTTCACTATCGATATTACCGTGAGTCGCTTTAGAATATGGGCAAACTTTATTGGCTTTTTCGACCAGCTTTTGGAACTCATCCGCTGATAGCTCTGTGTTTTCAGCAGTGACATGAATTTTCACAGCTAATTGAAAATCTAAGCCTTCACCTTTCATTAAATCTACTGATACTTCAGTAGTAGAATCAAACTTTGCTTTTTCTGCCCCTTTGACCGCAGCAAGTGCGCCATCAAAGCAAGCTGCATAGCCCATCGCAAATAACTGCTCTGGATTATTACCGTCTTTATCAGAGCCGGGTGCGACCATATTAATCGTCAAATCACTGTCTTGCAGACTGGCATTACCTGTACGGCCGCCAGTAACTGTTGCTTTGGTGGAATATAGTGTTTTCATAACATATCCTTTGTTGTGAGTTTTTATGTTTAAGCATTAAATTTTGATAGGGGATTCAGCATAACAAACCAGTGCATGAGCAATATAGGTCAGTCGTAAGTATATACTGTGGATTTGTAAGTGAACTGTTAGTAGAATCTTTAGCTGCATTTAACTATCGCAAGAAAAGCTTAATCGCTATAAGTAACAGAAGTATTAATGTAATATAGGAATATAGCTGTAAAAAATAAAGTTATCAAAATAGATGATAAAAAATCTAACCAATAAAGGTCTTATTCGATGAATAAATCAATGGTGTTACCTATTGCACTTTCTTTGCTAACATTTACCCTTGCTGGCTGCGGCGGGGAGGATGATGGTATTTATGGTTCGGGTAGCAGTAAGATTACGCTGACCAGCTTTGACAATAGCTATGATAAGCAAGCGAAAGATAGCGCCATTGCACGCATTGATGAGACCTACCGTACTGGTGAGCGTGAAATCAAGATAAAAAATATCGTTAATAATTATAGTAATCAAGGTTTGAATACTTTGGACAGAACGGTATTGGCAGACAACTTCGAAGGGCGACTGGATAATAAAGATATTGAAGTTGATAACCGCACTGTCAAACGTCCTATCTATGAAAAAGACAGTAATAACAAGCTAGACTACGAAACCAATTATAAGACGCTTAACTTATCAGGCTTGCAGGCAAACAGTTATAGCGCTGGTACAAACATAAATAACAGTCGCGGTATTCTCACCGACTTAAATAATTATCCTAAGATTCCAGCCAATGCAGAGTTTCCGATAGGCTCTGTTTGCTATATTCCAGTAGTCGAGAGCGAAAGCTCGTTTTTAGCCTTTAACGACAAAAACAAGACGGGATATACATCGCTCGATAAGTGGATTGATGCAGCTGAAAACCGTTTTAGCGATGATAGAGGCTACAGAACCTCTGAGTTTGGTGTAGGCATCGGCAATAAGCAAAAAGCGGCACAAGTGACGTTCTTTGAATACCGGAATCAGCCTGCTTATCAGTACAATGGTGTCGAATATAACGATGACACTGATGATAAAAATGCTATTTATGAAGCAAATTATGTTGCCAAAGGTGTGATGAATCCGAATACCAACAGTATTCGCGGTGTGGTGGATTGTACGATAGTCAATGAAGTCGCAGGAGATTTCTTGGCTGCACAAATCAAACGCTACTATTAATCTTAAAAACGCATCATGTTAAAAAATTGACCAACACTCTCTATTTGACTATCTAGGGAGTGTTTTTTTATGCGCTAATTCTGCACCTTGACGCTAAATCCGCTACAATACGCTCATTATTTATTCTATTTAGTTAGATTACTGTCTAAAAGACAGCCTTTTTGAAGTTAAGGTTGAAGCCAAAAATTATGAGCGTAGATCCAAAGAAATTAAACAAAGAAGTGGCTAAACGCCGTACTTTCGCCATTATCTCGCATCCCGATGCAGGTAAGACCACCATGACTGAAAAGTTACTATTATGGGGTCAGGCAATTCAGGTAGTAGGCGAGGTCAAAGGCCGCAAGACTGATCGCCATGCGACATCAGATTGGATGAGTATGGAGCAAGAGCGTGGTATCTCGATCACCACTTCTGTCATGCAGTTTCCTTATCAAGACCATGTGGTCAATCTATTGGATACACCGGGTCACGCCGATTTTAGTGAAGATACCTATCGCACCTTGACCGCTGTGGATAGCGCGCTGATGATGGTCGATGGTGCTAAAGGGGTCGAAGAGCGAACCATCAAGCTGATGGAAGTCTGCCGCATGCGCGACACGCCAATCATCTCATTTGTTAACAAACTGGATCGTCAAATTCGTGAGCCGCTTGAGCTGCTTAGCGAGATTGAGGCAGTGTTAAAAATTAAATGTATTCCAGTGACTTGGCCGATTGGTATGGGACAAGATTTCGTTGGTGTCTATCATCTGACCGAAAATAAGACCTACCTTTATGAAAAAGGTAATGGCGGCAAGATGACAGTCTCTGAGACCCGCGCGGGCTATGATTATCCAGATATCCGTGAGCGTTTGGGTCAATTGATGTTTGATGCCTTCGAAGAGTCACTTGAGCTGGTACAAATGGCGTTAGAAGAATTTAGCGTTGAGGCGTTCTTAGCGGGCGAGATGACGCCAGTATTGTTCGGTACAGCATTGGGCAACTTTGGCGTAAACATGGTACTTGATACCTTGATCAAATATGCACCGCCACCCAAGTCGCATCCAACCAATGAGCGTGAAGTAGCGGCAATAGAGACGGATTTTAGTGGTTTTGTCTTTAAAATTCAGGCCAATATGGACCCACGCCATCGTGATCGCATTGCATTTTTACGCGTGTGTTCAGGCAAGTATGAAAAAGGCATGAAGCTAAAGCATGTACGTTTGGGTAAAGACGTACGTATTGCCGATGCACTGACCTTTTTGGCAGGGGACCGCGAAGCGTTAGAAGAAGCGTATCCGGGTGATATCATCGGTTTGCATAATCACGGCACCATCTCTATCGGTGACAGTTTTACGGAAGGCGAAGAGCTGAACTTTACGGGTATTCCGCATTTCGCGCCCGAATTGTTCCGTCGTGTCATTCTAAAAGATCCGCTCAAATCAAAAGCCTTGCAAAAAGGGCTACAGCAGCTAAGCGAAGAGGGCGCGACACAGGTCTTTATGCCGCAGATTAACAACGATTTAATCTTAGGTGCGGTTGGTGTACTACAGTTTGAAGTGGTCGCGCATCGTCTCAAAGAAGAGTACAAAGTACAGTGTATCTTTGAGCCGGTATCGATTGCCACCGTACGCTGGATTCATTGTGATGATGAAGTGGCATTAGCGAAATTCAAACGTAAAGCTCATGACCAGTTGTCGCTAGATGGTGGTGGTTATTTAACGTATCTTGCCCCATCACGGGTCAACTTACAGCTGATGCAAGATCGCTATCCAGAAGTCACTTTTAGTAATACTCGTGAGCATTAAAATCCATCATTTCACGAGTTAGTTTATCTTTTAAGACACGCCAGCCGTGTCTTTTTTATTAGCTTAGATTTAGGCATTAAACGAGAGAGGGTAGGTAGCTATTCGTTAGCAGGAGACAGCAAAACCCTAAAAACACAAACAGTGTTCCTACAATACATCGTCATTGTTACGGTAGAATATCAAGTAACATCTTATGTTTATAAAAGAGGATATATGAACGCTGCGAATCAAATTGATATCAATCAGCCAACAATGAATCCGCATTTATCGATGACAGCAAGTCGTAGTCGTCTGCTGAGACTGCTTGCCGGCAGTTTACTGCTAGGTAGCATCGCCATGCCTGCAAATGCAGGTAATCTCATCAGTAGTACGGATTATCTAGAATATGAGCTGCCTAAAAAAGTGCAAGCACAGTGTATTGAGCGCGATAATTGTCCAGAGATTGACATCAAATATCTGAAGACCAATCACGGTTGGATCAATGATATCGCCAATGCGCGTATTAATAATTTAGTCGTCAATAGTAAACCGACTGAATCTGCGCCTATCAAAACGAACGTCAATCAGACAATGGTGAAAGCCGCCATTGATGACTTTGCCAGCTCACAGTTCATAGATATGCCAGAGGGCAGTTCATGGGCTTATAGCCTAATGGTAACGCCTGAGTATTTAGGTCATGTCAGTGATTTTGAATTGTTTGAAATCAATACTTATGTCTTTACTGGTGGCGCTCATGGCATGCCTTATAGCGAATACTTGATATTTGACCTTGGCACCAAAAAACAAGTCACGCTTGAGGATATGCTTCAATCAGGCAAGGAATCACGTTTTAAAGCGCTTGCTTATGATGCTTATAAAACTTGGGTCAAAACGGTTGACGACGATGTCAGCAGTTATGAGAAAAACTGGCCATTTACCTTAAGTGACAATGTGACACTGACGGATAAAGGCATCGATATTCGTTATCAGCATTACGCTATCGGCCCATATGCCTACGGTATGCCGGTACTTAGTATTCCGTACAGTAAGCTCGACGGTGTCATAAAGCCGCACTTTATACCTAAATAGTTCGGATGGTCATTGCATAACTTATTACGGTTTATATTAAAAAAATCGTAAAATCTCTTAAAAAATTGGCAATGATTTATCTAAAACCATTTGAAATTTAATAAAAGAATAAGGAGTTACCGCATGACGAACAATACAGATAGTATGAAGGCGACAGTCGACACAGAGACTTGGCAACTTAATGCATTAACAGAAGCGCTTGGTGACCTAACGTTGACGGTCAATGACAGCCTGTCTGTTGGTCGTGGCAGCGACAATGACGTGGTACTTGGTAGCAAGCAAGTATCGCGTAATCATGCGGTGTTAAGCGTCTTAGATGGTCGATTGTATGTCAAAGATTTAGACTCGTCGAACGGTACATTTATCAACGAGCAGCGTATCGACGGTAATACATCGAGCCTTTTACAAGTAGATGATACCATTGGATTTGCCAGTTTCAGCTTTCAGGTAAACGCGCCACTTGCTGCCACAGATACTGATGTATTAGCGCCCGTAGCAGTACAGGATTCAGTGGCTAAGACTGAGACCGTGGTTGCTGAAACGACTGCCGAAACACAGGCTGTCGAAGACTTGACGGTGAGTGAACCTGTTATTCATGAATCAGTGGCAAAAGAGCCGATTGTGAAACAAACGGGCATCGAATATATTCTGCCTGTGATAGCTGATGTGAAGACAGTACCTGTTGATACCGCCTCGGATAGAGTAGCAGACTCAGTAGGGGTAACTGAGACCAGTGTTAATGAAACAGTTGAACCAGTCTTACAGGAGCCGATTGTCAAACAAACGGGCATCGATGAAGTCTTAACGGCTATAGATAATACCGTGTCTAACACAACTGAAGCGGCACCAGTCGCTGCTGCAACTGTAGCAGATGCACAACCTGCTGTAAGTCAGCCAGAAGTCGTCGCAGCGACAGAGGCGGCACCGACAGCACCTGCTCATGATACGTCATTAGTAGAGCAGTCAGCTGTACATGAAAAGCCAGCAGTTGAATCAGAGCATGACAAAACGACTAAAACTGCTCTACAAGAAGAAGCAGATCCCGATATTCTACGAGCCAAGCAGGCGGCAACAGCACAATTTTCTGGCACTGCCAATCTAGGTCAATCTCGTGATCTTGGGACAGAAGGTAATAATGCGATGGATCAGACTATCAGTAATCCAGCCAATGCAAGACAGGCAGAGAAAAAACCAAGCGGTGGTTGGTTTATTTGGGTGTTTATTGCCATTCTAATTATCGGATTGGCGCTATGGCTATTTAATATGGGCGGCGTATAATTGACGCATGTAAACGATGATGGCACGCATCTAGCCATCGACTAATGAGTCCGTTGTATGACAGTGAATTAATGTTAGAGAGCTTTGATATTAGCCTTTGAACATTGCCGCCTAGTCAGTCGTCAAATATTAGCTGACTAAGAACATTGCTAATTACAATACGTCATTTTATAGCGTCAACATTCGATAGAGTGTTGACGCTATATTGCATTTATATGCTTATTATCATTTTTACTGTTCCTATCTTTTGCCAATATTTTGCTAAGAGAGCTTCACTATGATGACTTTTGAAGAATACCAAGCTTTTAAAGACCGTGGCTTTAGTCATGCTCCACTGATAAAAAAACGTCTAATGGACGCACAGACACCAGTATCTGTATTTTCTAAAGTACGTGATTTAAGCGGCTCTGCATATTTATTTGAGTCTGTCGTAGGCGGGGAGCGTTGGGCACGATATTCGATGATTGGTTTAGGTAGTGATCTCATTTTGCAGTATGCCGATGGTAATATGACCGTCAAAAAAAATGACCATACCGATGTCGATGCAGTCGCTGACCCGTTTGACTATATTCGTCAGCTAATGGCGCAGTATAAGATGCCAACAGTCGAGGATATTGCAACGCTACCGAGCTTTAGCGGCGGCTTAGTAGGTTACTTTGGCTATGACATGGTGAGGGTTATCGAGCCAAGCGTGGGTTTGTCAGACGCCCCCAATCCGATGACAATGCCGGATATGTGGCTGATGCTGTCAATGAGCGTGATTGTTTTTGACAGTTTAGAAAATACGTTATCTATCATCGTTTATGCTGATTGTCACACTGAAGATGGCTATAGCAATGCCATCCGCGAACTAGAAAAAATTGAAGAAAAACTGGCAGAAATGCCAAATCTGAGCGCACCCGTAATGCCAACGCCGACATTTACCTCACAAACAGGCGCGCAGAAATATTGTCATGATGTCAATAAAATAAAGGATTACATTTTAGCAGGCGATGTCATGCAAGTCGTTCCTGCGCAGCGTTTGACGGCCAATTATACTGGCGACTCATTAGCAGTTTATCGTGCCCTACGATTCTTAAATCCATCGCCTTATCTGTTTCTGGTGCATGGTTACACCCTCGATGATCACAAGCGTTTCGACATTATTGGAGCATCCCCTGAGATATTATCACGTATCGAAAATGGCAAAGTGACGGTACGACCATTGGCGGGTACTCGTAGACGCGGACAAAATGAAGCGGAAGATTTAGCGCTTGAAAAAGAGCTGCTGAGTGATAAAAAAGAGATCGCCGAGCACTTGATGCTTATCGATTTGGGTCGTAATGATATTGGCCGCGTTTGTGAATATGGCAGTGTCAAAGTCACCGAAAAAATGTTTGTCGAGCGTTACTCGCAAGTGATGCACATTGCTTCTAATGTTGAAGGGACGATATTGCCCAATAAGGATGCGTTGGATGTTTTTTGTGCGACGTTCCCCGCTGGTACGCTATCAGGTGCACCCAAAATACGCGCCATGCAAATCATTGACGAGATAGAGCCAGTCCGCCGAACGGTATTTGGCGGCTCAGTCGGTTATCTGGGCTGGCATGGCAACATGGATACCGCCATTGCTATTCGTACTGCCGTGATGCGCCGTGGTAAAATTCATATCCAAGCGGGCGCTGGGGTGGTCGCTGACTCTATTCCAGAAGCAGAGTGGGAAGAGACCAACAAAAAAGCATTGGCGTTGGTCAAAGCGGTAAAAATGGCGTGTAATGGTTTACGGATTCGCTAGGGACTCCAGTCATAAAAACACAGTATGCGGTTATTGTGGAAAAATAGCCTATTTTTTTATTTAAAAAAACATCATTACAATCAATTAGTTATATTTTTTTATTGAAATAATCATAAAAAAGGCAAAAAAGGGCTTGCGTCTTTCAAAAAATTTGATAGAATAGCCACCACTTTAAGAGAACAAGCCGACTTAGCTCAGTTGGTAGAGCAACTGACTTGTAATCAGTAGGTCGCCAGTTCGATCCCGGCAGTCGGCACCATCTCTCTTAAAGTAGCTTTTTATGAATCTGTCTTAAACTAAAGTCATTTTTGTTTAAAGCAAACTAAGGTGGGATTGGGGAGCGGTCAAACCCAACAGACTGTAAATCTGTCGCGAAAGCTTCGAAGGTTCGAATCCTTCTCCCACCACCATATTTTTTAAAGTTTGTCATAGCGCCAAGCATACTCTTTATACTTAATGACTCTCGATTAGAGTCTTCTTAAATAAGAGTAATTGCGGGTGTGGTATAATGGTAACACCTTAGCCTTCCAAGCTAATGACGCGGGTTCGATTCCCGCCACCCGCTCCATATATACAACATCGCAAAGATTATCAATAAATCATCACGACAGTCAGTTTTAGTATTGCTGTATCGTGATATTTTTTTTAGTAAATCCATAAGTTATTTTTTGTGGTTATTAAAAACATGCTCATATAGCTCAGCGGTAGAGCACTCCCTTGGTAAGGGAGAGGTCTTGAGTTCAATTCTCAATATGAGCTCCATTTATTGTTTAAACCTCTTGTGTTTGCTTTGCCATATTTAAACAGTTTGTGACGATATCGAAATTACAAAATATTGAAAATTATAAATTACAGTGTAGCAAATAATATTTAAGGGTGACACTGAGGTGTTGCCTTTTAGTGCTGTCAATTTATTAAGTTACTAATACATGAGTAATTATATAAAATTATTTAAGATAAAAGTATCTAGGTTCGGCAGGCTCCAATATTATTAATGATTTACACTAAGATAAAGTAGTGCAACAGCGATAATGTATAATATCTTGCAATGTTGACTAGATTAAAAAATACGTATAATGCTTAAACTTATGTGTGCAGCATTGAAATGCATAATCTGAGCACATATATACAGTCGTAAAGTGATCCAACAGTTTTAGTAGATAAGCCATAGCGTCAACGGTTTGATGGTTCTGTATGCATCATGAGCCGTCAAACAGCTATTCACCGATCTTTGATTGATAAAGATTCACCAAAAAAAGAGGAAATACCCATGGCAAAGGCCAAGTTTGAACGCGTAAAGCCACACGTCAACGTCGGTACAATCGGACACGTTGACCACGGTAA
>NZ_QGGM01000007.1:0-140321 GCF_003148585.1 Psychrobacter immobilis
AGGGCAGTTTTTTGATTCATGGCGTTGATTCCTTGCAAATATAGACAGTATATAGCGTTAGACCCTACGCCAGCATGAATTTTGTCCATTACACCGATTTTTACTATAAAAGATAAAGATTTTCTGACGATGACTGCATAAATGAAAAAACCAAGACTAAGACAATTCCTTCTTTGGGTGATTGCAAAATAAACAATAAATTATGCTATTCTGAGATGAATCAAGACAATTGAGCAAGGACGCCAACTGATGACTACAAGCACTAATGATATGCCTAGCAGTAATACGCCACCGTTATGGCAAGCTTCATATGAGAAATATGGAATAAGAAATAATTTAGATGTATTAGAGGACAAGCACAACCTGCTGGATTTATTGCAACCCAAGATAGATCAGCATGGTAATTCTGTGGCTTTTAGTATGGGGCCCGCCACCCTTACCTTTGCACAATTGGATATTGCCAGCCGCCGTTTTGCTGCTTTTTTGCAAGCACAAGGAATCAGTAAAGGCGACCGGGTCGCTGTGCAATTACCCAATATATTGCAGTATGCCGTGGTGTTACTTGGTTGTCTGCGAGCAGGCGCGGTATTGGTGAATGTCAATCCGATGTATACCCATTATGAATTGGCGCATCAGCTGACGGATGCTCAAGCTAGTGTGCTGATTGTCCTCGATGGTATGACCTCTGCTTACGATCAGTTAGATGATGCAGTCAAAGCGCAACTGTCATTGGTTGTACATTGTTCCGTCAATCCAAATGCTGGACCTGCTGATAACGATATTGCCTTGCTTACCCAACTTGAACTGTCGACCGATACTACTCGTCAATTCAATCAAACCAGCCAAACCACAGCCGATAATGCTGCAAAAAATATCTCAGAGCAGAGTGTAAGCTTTGCCCATATTATGAGTGCATACCACGCTGAGCAATATCAGCCTGTTACTATCGGGCGTGAAGATTTAGCTTTATTGCAATATACGGGTGGCACGACTGGCAAGCCAAAAGGTGCGATGCTCACGCACTACAATGTCATGGCCAATGTCTGTCAGTGTTATGCGATGTTTGGTCATGCGATTGAAGCGGGTCGTAGCGAGCAGATTAAAATACTCAATCCGTTGCCGCTCTATCATATCTTCTCATTTACCGTTTGCGGCTTACTAGGTATTTATGGCGGCTGGGAAGACATACTGGTCACCAATCCGCGTGATATCGATGGATTAGTCAATACCATCGAGCAGCATCGTCCGCATGTCATTCCTTCGGTTAATACCTTATTCATTGGTATGCTGCATCATCCAAAGTTTGCCAACCTTGATTTTAGTCGCTTGGCACTATCTATCGGTGGCGGCACCGCAATTATAAAAGCCGTATCTGATCAGTGGCAACAAGTCACTGGTATGATTATCAATGAAGGTTACGGCATGTCCGAAACTGCACCAGTTATCTCTTTTAACCCACCTGGTATAGATCGTTTCAACGGTAGCGTTGGTCTGCCACTTGCGATGATGAATATTAAAATCATTGATGAACAGGGTGCAACTTGTGCAATAGGTATACGGGGCGAGGTTTGTATTAAAGGCCCGCAGGTCATGCGTGGTTACTGGCAACGAGACAATGCAGATACTTTTACAAAGGATGGCTACTTTAAATCGGGTGATATTGGTGTGCTAGATGAACATGGATTTTTGACACTGGTGGATCGCAAAAAAGACATGATACTGGTTTCAGGATTTAACGTCTATCCAAACGAAGTGGAAGCGGCATTGACAGCGCATCCGAAAGTACTTGAAGTCGCGGTGGTTGGTATTGCAGATGAGCACAGCGGTGAAGTACCCAAAGCGTTTGTGGTTAAAAAGGAGTTGAGCCTAACGGTAGAAGAGTTACAAAGCTTCGCAAGCGAGCGTTTAACAGGTTATAAACGCCCGCAGTCATACGAGTTTATCGATGAATTGCCCAAAACTGCGGTAGGCAAAATATTACGTAAGTCTTTACGTTAGTTGGGCTAGTGGCGAGTTATGATCGTCCGATTTTATCAAATTTACGGTCTTTTAAGCTGAGTCTACCGCGTAGGACATCACTGTACATACGAAAGTCGCTAGCAAAGCTTTTTAAAGGAAATTTAAACGAGGCAGGTTTGTTTTTTTCAAAGAAAAAATGACCGACCCAAGCGCAAGCATATCCAGCAGCGATGCCTTTGAGTAATGGTTTTGGCGAAGCAGTTTTGACCGACTTTGCGAGTCCCAATAAGCCAAAGCTACTACCGGCGAAATGTAAGCGGCGGCAAGCCATGTTTTGATGTTCAGCTAAGTAGAAGTCATAAAATTTCTGCTTTGTTGGGCTGACGGTTGTCATCATGTTTTTTTTAGCATTGCTGACCGCTTGAGCATCGGCGTTTTTGGTAGTGTTTTGTGTGGTCGTTTGATTCATTTGTTTAGCTTCCTTGCTAATCTTTTATTGAGTATAGATATTAGGGCGAGTCATTAGGGGGCTTTCTGTTTTAATAAAGCGGCTAGGCGGTCATTAAGTAACTGTTATTTATTATAATATTGGTCGTTTTTAATGTAGCAAAACGCTATCCTTAACACAAGCAATGGATGTTTATGGCGCATTGGTTATTTTGTTGATGATGCGCTTGCTGCTTAATTAGCATTTGGGTCACTTGCCAGTGTTTGGCATAAATGCTTTAATGGCGAAAATTACGTCAAATACGTGAGCCGCTTTGCGTAAATGGCTCTAGTTGGTGCAGCTATGATGTTTATATGACCCAATCATCTGATTTTTAGCGCATATCCTCTCCCTTTTATCCAACACGGTAACGATTCCTCTTATGCCTATTGACTACCTTACAAATCCGCCGCTTGCTGATGATGAAATGATGGCAGCCATTGATATCGGTTCCAATAGTTTTCATCTGGCCATTGCGCGTCTTGACCATGGTGAGGTGCGAAAAGTCGTTTCTATGTCTGAAAAAGTCCAGCTCGCCGCAGGCTTGGATGAAAATAATATCTTAAGTGCGGCAGCTGCACAGCGAGGTCTCGACTGTTTGAGCCGATTTGTGGCGCGTTTGGATTCGGTACCACCCGAACGCATTCGCGTGGTTGCGACCAACGCTTTACGCCAAGCCAAAAATGCCAATGACTTTATTGCCCGTGCCAATAAAATATTGCCGAAACCTATTGAGATTATCGCGGGACGAGAAGAGGCACGCTTGATTTATTTGGGCGTCTCACACACCAATGCCAGTAGTGACAAGCGTTTGGTCATCGATATTGGTGGCGGTTCGACAGAGTTTATCATTGGTCAAGAGTTCGATCCGCTATTGACCGAGAGTTTGCAGATGGGCTGTGTCGCCTTTACCCAGAAGTACTTTGCCGATGGTCAAATCACGAAAGAAGCCTTTAATAATGCGATATCAGCCGCTCGCAAAGAAGTGTTAGCGATTCAGGGTCGTTATCAAAAATTGGGCTGGAGTAGTGTGGTTGGCTCGAGTGGGACGATTAAAGCGGTACGTAATGTGCTGGTATCTAAGGGCTGGGCTGATGAGCAAGAGCGCATCACTTATAAAGGTGTCAAAAAGTTAGAGAAACTGTTGCTTAAAATTGGCAACGTCGATGACATCGATTTAGAAGGTGTTAAGGAACATCGCAAAGCCGTCTTCCCAGCAGGCGTTGCGGTACTGCGTGCAGTCATGAAAGTGCTGGGTGTAGATACCATTACTTACTCAGATGGTGCACTACGTGAAGGTGTGATGTACGACATGCTTGGACGCTTTGCTAGCGAAGATGTTCGTGACCGCAGTGTGCTGGCGCTGATTAAGCGTTATTCAGGGGACAAAAAACAAGCCAAACAAGTGGTGAAAACCAGTCGTCATTTATTTGAGCAAGTGAAGGAGAAGCTCGCCCTTACCAATGATGATTGTGATTTACTCAGACGTGCGGCTTTCTTGCATGAGATAGGATTGGCCATCAGTCATAGTAGTTATCATAAGCATAGCGCGTATTTGCTTGAGTATTCTGATATTCCAGGATTCTCGCAAGTCGATCAAAAGCGTATGGCACAGCTGATGCTCAATCATCGTCGTAAGCTCAAGGCCGATATGTTAGAGCAGACCTGTACTATCGGTGGTAATCAGCTCGTTTATCTTTGTCTGCTGCTACGTTTGGCTGTACTGGCGCATCACAGCCGCAGCGATCATGAATTACCAGAATTACAGTTACAAGCCATGGATGATCATTGCTGGCAAATCACCGTTGCCGATAACAGTGAGCATTATGCTTTCTTATTGCCCGATTTGCATACTGAGATTGAGCAGTTTGCCAAATGGGGCGTGACGCTGAGCGTGGTTGAGGGCTAGGCAGCGCTGCTTTGCACTGACGATCAACATGATGCCGTTACTATTGTAATGAGTATGCTATAGATTAACGTAACAAAAGCGGCTTTGTCAGTAATGTCATGCCATTTAAGATGTGCTACTATAGCTTCTATTGAGTTTACAACTGTACTTTCATTATCTGAAAATCGATAACGATATTATTCTTAAACATAAATACATTAAGTATAATTATTAAAGGGAAGCGTCTATGAGCACTGTCTGGGATAGTGTGCAGCTTGCACGGCACGCCAAGCGTCCATTATTTATGGACTATGTTAATCAGCTGTTTACCGAATTCGATGAGCTGCACGGTGACCGTGCTTTTGCCGATGACAAAGCCATTCTTGGTGGTCTGGCACGTTTTGATGGTCAGCCTGTGATGGTGATTGGTCAACATCGCGGTCGCAGTACCCGTGAGCGTATTGCCCATAACTTTGGCATGGCCAATCCTGAAGGGTACCGCAAAGTGATTCGTTTGGTCAAAATGGCTGAGCGCTTTAATATTCCTGTGATGACCTTTGTCGATACCCAAGGCGCTTATCCGGGTATCGGTGCTGAAGAGCGCGGACAAGCGCAAGCCATTGCCGAAAGTATCGCCGTTTTTTCTAGCCTAAAAGTGCCTATTATCGTGACTATCATCGGTGAAGGCGGCTCAGGTGGGGCGTTGGCAATTGGTGTTGGTGACAAAGTCAATATGCTACAAAATAGTATTTATTCGGTTATCTCTCCGGAAGGCTGTGCCTCTATCCTGTGGAAAACAGCTGAAAAAGCACAAGACGCTAGTGAAGCCTTGAAATTAAATGCGATTAATTTATATCAAATGGGGCTGATTGATGCCGTCATTGAAGAAGGTGAAGGCGCACATATCAAGCCGCAGCCAGTCATGATCGCCTTGAAAGCACTTATTGCTGAGCAGTTAGATGAGATTAAAGATTTAGACGCACAAGCGCGTTGTGAGCTGCGTTATGAGAAGCTGAAAACCTTTAACTCAGAAGTGATGTTGCCTGCCTAATTGGTCGCTATCACACCTCTGTTACTAAGCCGCTATTCATGGACACAAAGCTTTTCATATTAGAGACTGAGTCTTAATGCTAAAATAAAAACGCGTCATTTTATGGCGCGTTTTTTTGTGGCTGTTAATATACGTCGTAACTGACGCTGTAACTGATGTCGTAGCTGACGTATAAGCTGATTCATTTATATGTCAATTCATGTATGTATGCTAAATAAATAAGGCTGATTATGACCAGCAGTGCAATCCTCCCGCATCCTATGAAGCCAATCGCAGACTTGCCTGTCGATGCCGATCTGGCACAAGCATTATTGAGCAGTATGGTTGAATATGGTGAACAGCTGCACGGTCGACGGCTTTGGCTGGCGTGTAGTGGTGGTCGTGATTCATTAGCATTGGCTGCGCTGTGTTTGCAGCTCTATCGCCAAGGTAAGTTGCCATTTTTGCCGCAATTGCTGCATGTCAACCATGGTTTGCAAGCAGATAGTGACACTTGGGCGATGCATGTCGCTCATTGGGCAGCAGTGCAGCAGATACCGTGTCGGATTTTACGTGCGCAAGTGAATGGTCATGATGAGCAAGCCGCAAGGCAAGCTCGTTATGATGTCATGCGAGCGCAACTCAATCAAGATGATGTATTGCTCTTAGCACATCATGCCGATGACCAAGCAGAGACGGTGCTGATGCGGCTGATACAAGGCGCTGGGGTGAATGGTCTGTCGGGTATGCAGCCGTGGCGTATCCAAACGCAGGGCGCACAGCGTATGGCATTATGGCGACCTTGGCTGATGGTCAAACGCGGCAATATCAGCAATTACGCTCAGCGCCTAAAGCTCCCTTATATTGATGACCCAACCAATGATGCTGGCGATAATGTACGTAGTGGGCTACGCCTCGACATCATGCCAGTATTGGCGACCTATAATTCTAATGTCATTGACAATATCGCCCGTAGCGCACAGCTATTGCGTGATGCCCAATTAATAATCAATGCACAAGCGGCAGAAGATTTACAGCAGATAGAGGTAGCATCATTACAGCTATCGTCTGCCCAGCGTGTGCTAAGTATAGACAAGCTACAAGCATTACCCATTTATCGTCAGCGGCAACTATTGCATCATTGGCTCGGTCAAGATGAACCGTTACCGCCTGCTAAGCAGCTGGTCGATGATGTATTTATGCTAAGCCAACGTGGAGATGCTGATCACCAAACGGCGCTTTTTTGGCAAGCTCGTAAGCAGTCCTATACGATTTGCCGCTACCGTCAGCAGCTTTATCGTTTAAGCAGTGAGTGGCGCAAGTGGTTAGCATTACCGCTTACCAAACAGATTCAACCCTTATCTGATTTTGTTGTGGCTGATGCTGATTCAGCGGCTGCCCAGCCTGTGTCAGTTACCTTACGCAGGGATAATAAATTGACTTGGCAAGCGCAAATGATGCCAAATGCCTTGGCAGAGCTATTAGACAGCGACCAAGATGGTGATGAGAAGTTTGAGATTACCTTTGCACCATTAGGTCGTCAACAGCGTGTGCAAACTGCATTGGCATCACGTCCACAAGCGGGCAAGAAACTATATCAAACGCTTGGTGTACCTGTATGGTTGCGCGAGAGTTTGGTGGTGGTCAGTGCCGTATCCGTACAGCAGGATAAAGAGTGGCCATTATTGCTGGTTTCACCTTTTGAGCGCTGGATACTAGGGACGAGTAGATCGCTAATAGACACGATAGACAATACTGGTGTTTTAGATAGTGTTATTAGAAACAGTCTAAGCATCAATAACGCTTTTTAATATTGGCGATCTAAATCTTTGGGAAGGTCAGGTTATCTAGGACATTAGGTCAACAAGTTTTCTAACCATTTTGATATCTATTATTTGCGTGCTTTTGTAGCATTCTTCACTCTTTTCGCCATTAGCTACAAAGCGAAATTTTTGATAGAAATCAATAGCAGCCACATTATTTTCTAATACCCATAAATAAAAATGGGCATGGATATGAGATTCTAAGAGAGCTTTCAATGATACTGTCATTAATTGAGTGCCTATACCCAATCCTTGGTAGTCGGGCAAAACATACAACGTGGTAATTTCATAATTTTTATTATTAACGAAGTAGCCAATAAACCCCAAATTATGATGATGAGCATCATATGCTATCCAGACAATAACATCAGGATGCGCCATTAACTCCTGCCACATTTTTGTCTTATTACATAAGTTGTTTTTATCATTGATATAGGACACTGGTAGCAAATCTAAATAGGCTACATGCCAACTTTTGAAGTGAATGTTAGCAATGTCTGCATAATCCTCTGGGTTAGCTTTACGAATGAAAAACATATTACTCTCCGTCACTGATTTTATATAATGCCCTTGTTAATTTAACCGTTTGGTTGTGCAATAGTCCATGGTAATTAAGTGGTTCAACGGAGCTTACAGCCGGGCTAGATGCCGTCAATTTATCAAACGATGCCAGTAGCAGTATGGTAAACTGAGTGTCATTTTACCTATCATTATGTTAGTTTGAGTACCTTTGGATTGTTGAATAGGAGACATGTATGTCAGTATTAGATAATAAGAAAATCAGCTTTATCGGTGGCGGTAATATGGCGCAGGCTTTGATTAGCGGGCTTGTCAGCTGCGGTGTCAAACCGAGTTTAATTACCGTTGCTGATCCTAGTAGTGAGGCGCGTGAGCAATTGGCTGCTAAAGGATTGAACACGGTTGATCCAACTGCTGATGCAAAAGCTGCCGTTATCGATGCTGACATTGTGGTGCTGGCGGTCAAACCGCAAGTGATGAAAGCGGTAGTCAGTAGCTTTGCGGATATCTTAGACAAGCAGCTGGTGATTTCAGTGGCAGCAGGTTTGTCAACTGAGCTTCTATCTGACATGTTGGGTGGCTATGACAATATCGTCCGCGCGATGCCAAATACCCCTGCAATGATTCAAATGGGCGCAACGGGTCTGTACGGTACTGATAATATTTCTGCTGAACAAAAGCAGTTAGCAACGGCGGTGATGGAAGCATCAGGTTTGGTCATGTGGGTCGATAATGAAGAACACATGCATGCGGTAACCGCCGTATCAGGGTCAGCACCAGCGTATATGTTTTACTTCATTGAATCGATGGTCGATGGGGCAGTCGCTCTTGGGCTGGATAAAGAGCAGGCTTCAGCGCTCGCTATGCAAACCATGCTAGGCGCGGCAAAAATGGCGATGAATAGTGAGGATGCACCTGCTGAATTGCGTCGCAAGGTTACCTCTCCAAATGGGACAACCCAAGCCGCCGTTGAGTCAATGCAAGCCAATGATATCGGTGGTCAAATCGTTGAGGCTATGCAGGCTTGCTATGACCGTAGCCAAGCCTTGAGTGAAGAGATGAGTAAATAATCATCCCTATATCAGGCGCGTTATTTGCTACAAGCGCATGACGCGCCTGAGCACCAATATTAAGCACCAATATTAAGCACCAATACCAAGCACCTAGTAATGACAGTCGTCATCCCAAAACCTGTTAATAATGTCACATTGAGTAGCACTTCATGAACAACATGTTATTTCAAATCTTTGATTTGGTCACCACCTTCGCCATGATGTTGGTGTTTATTCGCTTTATGCTGCAATTTGCAGGGATGGATGCCAGCAATCCCATGATTGCGCCTGCCTACAAAGCAACGCACATTGTCGACGTGTTTGGGCGTATTTTTCCAACCGTCGGGCAAGGGCGTATCAGTATTGCGGCTATCGTCTTGATGTTTTTGATTCGTTTGATCGATATCTCTGGAAAAGCAGCACTGACACATAAAGGTATCGCTCCTGTACCGTTATTTTTCACTGGTACTATCAGCTTGGTATTAGACTTTTTACGTATGTGTCGCTATCTCGTCATTGGTTCCATCATTGTCAGCTGGATTGTGGTATTTACCCAATCTCAGCATCCGATTATTGGTATCATTGTCAATTTAGCGGAGCCAATCTTGGCACCATTTCGTCGAATCACGCCAAACTTGGGCATGATTGATTTATCACCAATGGTCGCATTCATTGCTTTTATTTTGCTTGAGATGTTTATTGGTGGCTTTGCCGCGAGCTTCATGCCGATGTTGGGTTGAGCTGGATTAATGGTCACTTGAAAGCTGCTATCTAATATTACCAATAGCTATCTAAAAAAGGGCGCTCTACGAGATATAGAGCGCCCTTTTTTTATTGATCATTTAGCGGTTATGCTGAAAGTCTATAAAACGATTGGGTATTAATTGGGCTTGCTCATTATTAGGGTGCGGTGCATCAGCGGCACGCAGCGTCTGGGTAATCCAGCTGTCTGCGGCCCTTACTGCATCGATAAGCGCATCACCCATTGCTAAGCGTCCAGCGATAAAGCTGGCAAGCGAACAGCCAGAGCCATGAAATTCGCCTGTTAAGCGCGGCAAGGTGCTTTTATGTACCATCTCACCCTTTATATACAAATACTGCTCTATATCGCCGCTATCAAAGTCGTGTGAGGTTTTTACCAATACGGCATAAGTGCCTTGAGCGCATAATTTTTGCGCGCCAATATGTAAGTCTTGCTCACCGCTTAATGCGCGTAGCTCATGAGTATTCGGTGTGATAAGGGTCGCGTATGGTAACAGCTCTCTAAATGCGCTAACGAGCGTCTTTTCATCGCCCAAACTGCCACCACTATTGGCAACCAATACGGGATCTAATACAAATGGCGTATCAGCGGTGATAAGGCGCTCGGCAAACAATTGAGTCAGCATAGCGATATTATCAGTCGTACCCAACATACCTGACTTAATAGCTGCAACAGGCAAATCATCGAGTACTGCGGTGGCCTGATCCTTTACCAAATTTGCTGCACAAGCTTCAAAACCAAAGACTTGCTGCGAGTTCTGTATGGTAATAGCTGTACAAGCAATGGCAGCATGCGCACCTGCTTGACCGATGGCCTCTATATCCGCTTGTAATCCAGCGCCGCCTGAGGGGTCTAATCCTGAAAAACACAGTACCACTGGTCGCATAAAAATTCCTTTGACATAATCTAAAATGAGTAACAAATACTATAGACACCCACTGCTAAAAAAGCCATAGTAGGCGAGAGATGGTACATAGACAATCCATTAATTAATCAATTAACAACAACCCAGAGCGTGCTGACTAACTTAAATATCGTTTTACTAGTTTTTATTGATATTTGAGCTGCTCAAGAGGCTATGAAACCATGTAAACAAATAAATATGATAAAAACTGCATTAAATTCGTAGACAGTGCTTGCAATTCGTTTTGGCTTTGCTATAATACTCGCCCACGGGATAAGACGTATTATCAGCAATAATACTATTTTTTAGAACTTAAAAAGTCTTACATCGTTTGGTGAAGTGGGTGAGTGGCTGAAACCAGTTCCCTGCTAAGGAACCATACGTTTGCGCGTATCGAGGGTTCGAATCCCTCCTTCACCTCCATTTATTCGGTTTTTAGTAGAGTAGTAACGCGATATAAAAGCGTTAATAATCTTCTATTTTATTAAAGCAAAAAATAATTTGATTTTAATAAAAAAAGATGTTGACACAAGCGAAATTATCTATATAATAACCAACCTAATTTGCTGCAATTGTTTCTTAACAACGCAGTAAATGATGTGCAAAGTACGCGCTTGTAGCTCAGTTGGATAGAGCACTTGGCTACGAACTAAGGGGTCGGGAGTTCGAATCTCTCCAAGCGCACCATTTGCATCATCAATTCTTTAACCCAGTTAAAGAAACATTAAAATAATCGCCTGTCTTATGACAATTTGGCGATTTTTTTATGTCTGCAATTTCTGTGTTATAGTTTTATGAGCTGATGAGTCATACGACATGGTTATACCACATTGTTATATGACTTACGGCATCTTAGGATAATGTACGATAGTACAGTGAATTACGGTACAATAGAGCCACTATTCACTGCTTGCTATGAGCTTGTACCATGTCAAAAAGTTTACCTAAACGACCTACCAAATCTTATGCTAAAACTAAAGCATCAGCACGCCATGCCTCTGAAAGTGAAGAGCTAGCGATTGCTAAACCTGGCACCCGTATGGCAGCCATTCTCTATGATGGCATGTTGATTTTAGCGTTGTTGTTTTTGGTCGGTACCTTGCTAACCGTGATTGGTACATTGCTGACCATGAATACCGGTACAGACTCTTCTCAAGCGCAATCGCTGCCAACGTGGTATCAAAACGTTGTTATGACGCCGTCTTTTATACTGACGTTAGTCGGATTCTATGGGATATTTTGGCGTCGCGGTGGGCAGACATTAGGTATGCAGACTTGGCGGTTAAAGACGATCAATAGTAATGGTCATTTGCTAACATGGGGACAGTCATTTAAGCGGATTTTAGCGGCCAGTATCATGCCACTTATATTTGGTATCATTGGTAGTGTCATCGATGGCTCGCGTGCTGTTCTGTTGACCAGTGCCTTTTTGGGCTTTGTCTTTAACTATGCTTTTTGCCTCTTTAACCCACGTGGTCTCGCAGTGCAAGATATGCTATCGAATACCATTACCTTAAAAATGCCAAAAACAGAGAATGAAGGACTATGGCGGGTGATTAGAAATCGCAAGCAAGGAAAATAGACCACATTATCATCGCCATAGTCTGTTCATAGATTTTTAGGTCTGTTAATACACTCTAAGCGTTACAGGTTGACGGTTTGTATCAGCCATAAAGTATAGCCGACAAAGAATAAGACCAAAGTCGATCCAGAAGTGCGACCGAATGGACGCTTACTCATAAAGGCAAACCCGCACAATACCAAGAGTAATAAGGTGACCAATCCCATCGCCACTATATCGCGTGATAAGATAATTGGACTGACTGTGATTGGCGCTATAAGCGCTGCGAGACCAACGACGCCTAAGGTGTTAAATATATTAGAGCCAATAATATTACCCAGTGCCATGTCGTGTTCGCCTTTACGGGCGGCTGATAGGCTCGATACCAGCTCAGGTAACGAGGTCCCCACAGCAACAATCGTCAATCCAATCACCAGTTCGCTCACGCCCCACAGCGTTGCCAATTCTACTGCACCCCAAACTATAGCTCGCGAGCTAATGACCAGTAAAAGCATGCCGATAACTAAGCTGATTAGTCCCCGTGTTAGGGTTTGTTCGATATGTTCAGCATCGACGCTTTCAGCTATGGGTTCCCCTTCGTGCTCATGGTTGCCTTCACGTAAGCTTAGTACAATCTGAATGCCTAAAGTCACCACCAGCAGCGCTATCAACACAATCGCATCTGCTTGGTCTAATTGCCCATCACGCAGCTGCCATGCGGCGACCATAGTAATCAATACTAATAGAGGTAAATCACGCTTGATGATGCCCTTACGAATGATAATAGGGCTAATCAATACGGTTGCACCCAATACCAGCGCAATATTGATGATGTTTGAGCCATAAGCGTTGCCTAATGCCAAATCAGGGCTGCCTTCTAGTGCCGCCAATACTGACACGACCATCTCAGGGGCGGATGTACCGACACCCAAAATCAACACACCTATTAAGAAACTGGGGACGTTGAATTTTTTTGCCAAGGCAGTGGCGCCATCAACAAAAAGGTCTGCACTCCAAACAAGAATAGCTAGTCCGATCAATACTGCAATAACTGCCAACCACATCAGTCTGTTTCCTTATTAGTGTTAATACCAAACCTAAAAATACGCTTAGCCGTGTCAAATTCATTTAGCCTAAAAACATAGCACTGACATTTATTTTTCTGACGACTTCATCTTTTAAGAGTGGTATAAAATGTGAATTTGCCATATAAAAATGGCATAAAAAAAGCTGAATCAGAATGGAGATTCAGCTCTCATATTAGCATAGCGGTTTTGGTTGGATAATAAGAATAACTTCAACAGCTTAGTCGATTATTTATCCTTGCTTTATCCAAAAATCTTCGGTGTTCTGGTGCTTTAAGCCACTTGTACCGGAATGATGTTTGCTGTGTCTTTTACGGTGTTATCTTCGTTGCAATACACCAGTTTTGGCTGGTAGGTTGCCGCTTCTACTTCATCAAAATGAGCATAGGCACAGATGATAACGATGTCGCCTAAATCTGCCATGTGAGCCGCCGCACCATTTAGCGAGATGATACCAGAACCCGCTTCAGCGCGGATAGCGTAGGTGCGAAAGCGCTTGCCATTGGTCACATTGTAGATATCGATAGACTCATTTTCGCGCAGACCAGCAAGATCTAATAAATCACCATCGATACCGCATGAGCCTTCGTAATGAAGTTCGGCATGGGTGACGCGCGCACGGTGTAATTTGCATTTAAGCATATTAAGTAGCATAGGTTGCTTCCTTAGCGTAACTGAGATTAATGATTCAAATCAAAAGGTTAATGGGGGATAACTTGCTAAAATAAAAGGCTATTATGGTTAAAGCATGATTTTATTCTGGCAGTTTGAAGCCATTAATTTGTGAACGTGCTTTTTCAATATCGCCATTTAGTAATAATGGTAGCGCTTCAAACGCTGCTGTCAGAGCGCTATCAATGGCAATCTGTTCATCGGGCGCAGCTTTTGAGAGCACATGACCACTAACTTTAGACTTATGACCAGGATGACCAATACCAATACGCAAACGATGGAAGTCGTTGCCGATATGAGGGGTGATATCACGCAGACCATTATGACCGCCATGACCACCATTCGTCTTAAGTTTGATACTGCCAGCTGGAATATCGAGCTCATCATGAGCAATCAGTAACTCATTATTTTCAATGCCATAAAATTTCACCATCGGCACCACTGACTGACCAGACTTATTCATAAAGGTGAGCGGCATCAATAGACGTACGTCATGCCCATGAATCTGCCCACGTCCTGTGATTCCATGAAACTTTTTATCATGAGAGAGGGTAATGTTGAACTGCTGAGCCAAGTGATGGACAAACCAAAACCCTGCATTATGACGTGTAAACATATACTGCTGACCAGGATTACCAAGACCGACAATAAGCTTTATGGCCATAAAAACACCCTGCTTAAATTGAATAAATGGGGCATAAGGTTTGCGATTATGCTATTTATTCATAGCATATCTGTTATTTTTCAAACCTTACTTACAAAAACAGCAGGAGATATTTATCACCTGCTGTTTTTTGACTAAACAAACCTTGTATTACATAGCAGACGCTAGATTGCGTGCTCTATGTAACCGTGGTTTATTATTCGCCGTCTTTGTCTTCAGTACCTTGCTCAGTAGCAGGTACGTCAGCAGCATCAACTTCTTCAGCGTCTGCGTCAACTTCTTCAACCGTTGGTGGCTGCATGTTAACGATAGTACGGTCGTGAGCATCTTCCATGTCAAGATCAAAGATGATAACGCCTTCAGGTAGTTTGATGTCTGATAGACGGAATAGATCACCGATTTCCATGCCTGATACGTCAATTTCTAGGTATTCAGGTAATTGTGATGGTAGGCAAACGATTTCGATATCAGATACTAGCGTTGATAGAACACCACCAGCTTTAGTACCAGGTGCTTCTTCACGACCAGCAAAATGCACAGGAACGTTCATGTTGATTTTCTGACCTTTTACAACGCGCTGGAAATCAGCATGCATTGGGAAGCCTTTAGCTGGATGGCGTTGCAAGTCTTTGATAACCGCTTGATGCTCTACGCCATCAACATTGATGGTCAAAATGTGTGAGAAGAACGCTTCGAATTCAAGTGACTTTACTAGCTCGTTGATTTTGATAGAGATAGACGTTGGCTCTTCGTTACCACCATAGATGATAGCAGGAACTAGATTCTGCTTACGTAGGCGGCGGCTCGCACCTTTACCTTGTTGCTCAGCAGAACGATCAACAGCGTTTAGTTCAAAATGATTAATGCTCATGGATATAATCCTATAAAAAGAATGATGAAGTGTCTGGTCATAAAAAAGTGGATTTGCGACCAATCCACTAATACGTGATGATAGCTAACATTTATGATTGCTAATAAAATTCGCAATTGCTAAATGTAGCCATTTGCTCATCATAACGATTTTTTGGATAGTCATTATCATGACAATCGTTACTTTTGGGCATGATCAGCACTTTTGAGAATGCCAACCTAATTAAATCGAACAAATGGTTGGCACAGGCGCGCATTATACGTGATTTTGTAGTAATAATAAAGACCTACGCAAAATGACTGTGCAGCGCCAATAGGCAAAAAAAGCGTCAAGTAAAGATACTTGACGCTTTTTTTAAACTTAAGCAGTGTTTTATAACGAGCATTGCCAACAGAAAGTAGAGCAAGTGCTCATTAAAAATCTAAGCGTCAAACATGGCGCTGATAGATTCTTCGTTATTGATACGGCGTAAGCTTTCAGCAAGCATCGGTGCGATACTCACTTGGCGGATTTTGCTACAGGCTTTTGCCGCTTCAGACAATGGAATCGTATCGGTAACAACGACTTCGTCTAGCGCAGATTCGCTGATATTTTGTAGTGCGTTGCCTGATAAGACAGGGTGCGTAATATAAGCCAATACGCGACGTGCACCGTTTGCTTTCAATGCTTCAGCTGCTTTACATAGCGTACCTGCGGTATCAACCATGTCATCAACGATGACGCAATCACGGTCACGAACATCGCCGATGATGTGCATGACTTGCGACTCATTGGCACGGGCACGGCGTTTATCGATAATCGCCATGTCAGTATCGCCCAACTGTTTAGCCATAGCACGCGCACGCACCACGCCGCCTACATCAGGTGAAACAACCATGATGTTGTCGTAATCTTGTTTTTGTAGGTCATTCAATAGCACAGGCGTGCCGTAGATATTGTCTACAGGAATGTCAAAGAAACCTTGAATTTGGTCTGAGTGCAAATCAACAGTCATCACCCGATCGATACTAACGATATTGAGCATATCAGCAACGACTTTAGCAGAGATAGGCACACGAGCAGAACGTGGACGACGGTCTTGACGGGCATAACCGAAGTAGGGCATGACTGCTGTAATGCGACCCGCACTAGAGCGACGCAGCGCATCGGCCATCATCATGATTTCCATCAAATTGTCATTGGTTGGTGCACAAGTTGGCTGCATGATAAACACGTCTTTACCGCGCACGTGTTCTTTGATTTCTACGGCGATTTCGCCATCAGAAAAACGCGTGATGTCAGCTTTACCAAGAGGTATATGGAGATGATCGGCTACGGTTTTTGCTAATTCAGGGTGGGCATTACCCGTAAAAATCGCCAAATAAGGCATGACAGAAGTCCTATTGATTGACTCAAGCAGCGACCGCTAAGCAGTGTCAAACTGCTCAAATTCAGAAAAGAGTGGTGAAAAGTTTTGATGACTACTATTACAGTAAAAAATGGCAGGGGTAGCTGGACTCGAACCAACGGATGTCAGGATCAAAACCTGATGCCTTACCAACTTGGCTATACCCCTGTAATGTCTAGGCTGTGTACGTTGATATCTAATAGCAACTTTTAATAAAAGTCATTGTTAGAATAGCGTCACGACCTGTTCGCTATATTGTAAACGGATAAACCATTTAAAACATAACTGTTCCCTAGCGGTGTCCATTGCGAACTATACCGAAACTGGGATGACGTTGTCAATGTCAATAAGATAAGCGGCTATCTATAAACCACCTATGATCACTGCATATCAAACGCTTCGTACTAAAAAATGGCAGGGGTAGCTGGACTCGAACCAACGGATGTCAGGATCAAAACCTGATGCCTTACCAACTTGGCTATACCCCTATTGAGGCGACCTATTATAATTAAATTTTCAGAATTTGCAAGTCATTTGCGGCTTTTTATGGCGTTTATTGAAAAATAGGTTAAAAACAAAACGAATATTGGGTCAATAAAACGCTTTACGTTGTATCTATAATCATTTTATCTTCGTACTACAGCTCAAATCTAACTCATAGATTACGAACTAAATAGGCAGAACAAGGCGCCTCTTCAATCCACTTTTCTAAAAGTGCTTTGTCAGTAGCCACGCTTACATCCAAAGGCAAAAACACCGCGCTACCAGAGCCTGTCATTCGTGCTGTGCCGAGTGCTTGCGCTTTTAACCCTTGCAAGTAACGTAATGCTTCGCTGACCGTATGGGCGAGGCTCGTCACCACTGGCGTAAAGACATTGTGATAGGGCGTGTTTAAATGTTGTACATAGTCAGCTTGTTTATTTTTAATTGTCTCAACCGATAGCACAGCGATATCACGTTGTAATTTAGGATGCGCGAACAGCTGGGTAGTATTAACGTGAGCATTGGGCGTCAATACTAAATACTGCTGGTCGGGCAACTTGATTGCGGTTAACTGCTCTCCAATACCCATCGCAATCGCATCCTGACCAAAGATGAAGATTGGCACATCTGCGCCAATAGTGGCAGCAATTTTTATCAGCTCATCTTGCGTCAATTTAAGCTGCCAAATTTCATTAAGTGTCATCAATGTCGTTGCGGCATTGGATGAGCCGCCACCCAAGCCTGCACCCATCGGCAAATGCTTATCTAAAGCGATATGCACCTGTGCTAACTGCTCAGGTAGAGTATTTGACTGTATGACAGCCGCTAGCAATGCACGTGCTGCTTTAAATATTAAGTTGTCTTCTATATTGATAGTTATAGTCTCTGCACCAGCCAATATTACAAGTTGGTGACAGAGCTCATTGGCATCTAAGGCATTATCTACCGTAGAAATCACCACATCATCCGTGACTGAAAAATGCAAATAATCGCCCCAATCGAGCAAGCGAAACACGGTTTGCAAATTATGATAGCCATCAGCACGCTTACCTGTGATATGCAAAAATAGATTAATCTTTGCCGGTGATAAGCGGGTGATGGTGGAAGTAGGCGTAGCGGCTAGGTTTTTAATCATAATGTTTGGTTGTAGACGGCTATGGTAATAAGTAATAAGCAGTTTTCATCGTATTTACGTGACGTCTTAATGATTGATCGTCATTACTACCTTATTGCCTTGTGGCAGCACGGCACTGATTTTATTTGGTAACTTATCAGACCCTTTATAGGTGAAGCTTGCGGTCCATTCACCATTTACTGAGCTGATTAAACGATTTTGATCATCGAGCTGTGGTGCGCTATCGGAAGGCGCTGGGCGACCAGATATCCAATAGGGCATTTGTGAAATAGGCGCTTGCCACCCTGTGGCTTTTTTGAGCAAAGTCTCAGGATCATCAGCAGTTAAGGTACCTGTTTTTTCGCTGACTAAAGTGGCGGTTTGACCATTATACTCGATGTTGGTTTTACCAATGCCGAGCGCGCCGATCAGCTCAATGGCAAAGCGATCATTCTGCTGCCCCCATGCATAGAACGCACTACCACCTTGAGTGCCTGTGGTGTCATTGGCGGGCATCGTCACACCAATTTTGCCAGTGATATTAAAGTTCTCAAGCTTTTGCGGTGGCTCAGCGTTTTGACCTTGTAAAGTCGTGCTGGGTTGGTTAGTAGCGTTGGCTGTTTTTAGTGATTGACAACCAGACGTGATGACGAGCGCGGTTGTCACGGCAGCGAATAGCGCCAATTTATTAGGCTTATTAGCATGGACCAATACTGACATGATGTTTCCTCAAAGATAGACAAATTTACGAAATCATTGTTTCGAAAATAGATTAGCTTAATGGTTGTATGTTACTCAGTTATGCGTGGCTGTTAGTATCTTATGAGTGCCTTGTAATCATAGCACGCAACGATTTGTCCACTATAAAACGGCGGGTCAGTAAAGTTGTATGCGGTCATTGATATTGTGTTGCCCAAATGAGAAGCGCTGCTGCAAGTCTGCGAGTAATGCCTCGACTTTTTCATTGTTGCCTAAACCTTGATAAGCGCGCAGTAGTAAGCTGCCAGAGCGCAAGGTAGGAAACACATCGTAAGGGGTTTGTAGGTAGTCGATGACTTGTTGATAGTTTTCATTGGCCAATGCATTACCAGCCAGCACATTCAGCGCTTGCAGGTGCAGCTCATTGTCATAACGTGGGTCATCATAGCGAATTTGAATAATCGCGGTGGCCAATGCCAATCCTTGTTCAGAGCTGCGTTCATTGGCTAGCAATAACTGCGCGTAACTGAGCCGGTAGGAGAGGTTGGTTGGGTCAAGTGTTTGCAGATGATTGAGCAAGGTGCGCTTAACGATATAGTCGTCTTTGTCGTCAAGGAGCTGGGCGCGTGCAAACAAGAGCATCTCATTATCAGGATACTTGCGAGCAGCTTTGGTTAGTAGGCGCAGGGCTTCTTCGGACTCATCTTGCTGCCATAAAATATCAGCTTGCAGCACAAAGGTATCTGGCGCAAAGACGTTGAAGTCTTTACGCAGTTTTTCTAAAGTAGCAATCGCCGCATCTACATCGCCGTTAAGCAATTCAAAAGCCACTACTTTTCTACGAGCTTCTAATACCAAGTCTTCTTGCATGACACCGTTGAGATAGTATTTGGCTTGGTCAAAGTGCTGCTGACGCTCGGCACTGATGCCAAGGTAATAATAAGCTTGATCAAGGTAAGCGGGGTTTTTTGCGAGCATATTGAGTAGCTCATCGGCACTGTTATATTCTTCGATATCTAAGCTCACCAATGCAGCCAACAAAGTAATCTCGGCATCATCAGCAAAGCGACCATGGGCATCCAGCAATAATTGCCACGCTTCTTGGCTTTGCTTTAAGTCAAGCAAGTAGCGAATCTCATACAGATAGAGACTTTTACTATCGGGATTACGCAGGCGTGCTTGGCTCACATAATTGACGACGGTTTCAGCCGTGACGATTTTGCGCAGTATGTCTGCCTTTAGCGTAATAAAAGGTACATAGTCAGGCTGGCGTTCTAGCGCCCGATTGATATGGACAATGGCAATCTCAGGCTCGTTAAATTGGTAAAGCAACCCTGCTTTCAATACCGACAATGAGGCATTCTGCTCGCTATCTAGTGGTTGCAAAGCAGCAAGTAATTCACGTTTATCTTCATCATTGTTTGGATAGATACCGATAAGGATTTCGCTTAAGTCCGCTCGAGGGTCATAAAGCAAAATACGATTCAAGGTTTCACCAGCTAACAGATAATCGTGTGCTCGCAGGGCCAAATGCGCCACATAAAACCAAGCAGGCACGTGATCCGGATTTTGGTCTTGCCATGACTTAGCAAATTGTAACGATTTCTCAACCCTTTCAGTGCGTAAAGAAAGGCTAAGTGCTCTTTCAAACACGGCAGTTGCATCATCTTTAAATGCTTGCTGCTTATAGATGGTAATCGCTCGTTGTCTATCACCGCGATCTGCTGCGAATTCTGCATCAAGCAGCGCATACAGGCTAGGCTCTTTGAGCTCAGGTTGCCATAAGGTAGTTGGCGCTAACCCATTAATATTGGCGACATTTTCTATTGGTTGTGTATTGGCAGGAGCAATTGCTGGTAGCGTTGAGCGGCTATTATCAATACCGTCGCTACGGACTGCCTTGTCGTTCTTATCAGTAATGGATAGTTTGGGTACATGGGCTTCAATGGATAGTTTGGGTACATGGGCTTCGAGCGAGATATCAGGATGACTGGCATGAACGGAAGACGATCCTAAGCATAGGCAAAAGGCCAACGACAAGGTTAGCTTATAACGCTGGCACAGACGTTCGATAACCGCATGCAATAGAGCACGCAGATTAGATTGGTCGTCATGCGCAAGTTGTGATCGAAATAATGACCCAAAAAAAATCATAGATAACCGTATTCGCCCATTGTTCATCTATATCGATAAGACAATTTTATTTTAATCATTTCAAACTAACTATTGGTAACGAGTACCCATGCCTGACATTATAAAAGCAGACTGATGGGATAAACAATAGTGCCCGTGTTACTCCGTTATTAATAGCCGCCGCTCTACCAAGTCTTTGCTAACAAAGTAGGATTGGCCGATAACCTGTATCAACGAGGTATTTCATTGGTTGTAAGTCTTAGCCTAAATATTGTGAAAATATAACAAGTTAACGTCAAGTAAGCGAATGATTTCTATCCATTTCTATAAGCACTCGCTAAAACATAGATATTGGTTTTAACAATCGTATCGGTAGTTGATTTGTTACTCATGTGCCCAGATACAAGCAAATAGCTATCATCGATAGCTGAGTGTTAATTAAAGCTGGCAATAATGATATAATAAGCGGCTTTTAAAGTCTTCCTTTCAGCGCTGTCGTCTACAACTGTCTTTTAAAAATAATGAGATAGCGTGGGCTGGCAGGTGAGCGTCATGTTTATGGTCTATCAATAATGAGATTAGTGGTCATTGGGGTCAATCACAAAACTGCACCAGTCGCTCTGAGAGAGCGTTTGGCGCTTGTGGGTGACGATGTGAATATCGCGCTCAAACAATTAGAGGCCTTTACTGATGGCAGTGTGATTGTTTCGACTTGCAATCGTACGGAAATCTATGCGCTTGTGCCGCAGCTAGCAGAGCCGCAAGATGTCCCCTCTATGTCTGCTAATGGCGCGGTTGGTGCTCAGACATCTTCGGCGGCCATTAGTGCTCATATCTTAAAAATTAAAGCGTGGCTTGCTGACTTTAAGCAGTTGTCACTGTCTGAGATTGATCCCTATCTTTATGTACACCGTGACACTCACGCGCTGACCCATTGGCTTAGGGTCGCCGCAGGGCTTGACTCTATGATATTGGGTGAGCCGCAGATACTCGGTCAAATCAAGCGCTCAGTACAGCTCGCGCAAGAACAAAAAGCCCTGAGTAATCAGCTTGGCTGGATTATCGATCAAGTATTTGCTGCTGCCAAACGCGTACGTAATGAGACCCAAGTGGGTGCTCAAGCGGTATCGCTTAGCTATGCGGCCGCCAAATTGGTGACGCAAATATTTGATGATTTACCCAGTCGCACATTGCTGGTGGTCGCGGCAGGTGAGATGAACCGTTTGGTTGCCACCCACATTGCTGGGCTTGGTGTAGGTCGCGTGATTATTTGCAACCGCAACCCTGAGCGCGCTGAAGCGCTGGCAGTGGAGCTGCGCCGCGCAGGTCACTTGGTAGAAGTCAGACCTTTGCAAGAGTTACCACAAGTTTTAGCAGAAGCCGATATCGTTAGTAGCTGTAGCGGTAGTATGGATGTGTTGATCGATAAAACCATGACTTTGCGCGCGCTGAAACATCGTCGTTATCAGCCCATGTTGATGATTGACTTAGCCGTACCGCGCGATATTGACTCGACCATTAGTCGTATCGATGATGTTTATCTCTACTCTGTCGATGATTTACAACACGTGATCGCTGGAAATATTGAACAGCGGAGGCAAGCAGCAGTTGATGCAGAATTGCTCGTTAGCCAATTAGTCGTTGAGATGGATCGCAGCTTTCAAGTGCGCCAAGTCGGTAAAGACATTCAGCAGTATCGCGCGCATACGCAGGATCAAGTAGATAAACTCCTGCATGAATCCATTGCCAAGCTACAACAGGATAATGCCAGTCCTGAAGATATTATCATTGAGCTGTCACGCCGCCTGACGCAGACGCTAACCCACGCACCATCGAAGCTTATGCGCAAGGCTGCCCGTGAAGGGGATAGTGAGTTGCTAGACTTTGTGGTGTCTGGGCTGCAAGAGGCTCATCGCGGACGTCGATAGCCATTATGGACTGATCAAAAAAACATAAGTGGCGCAAACGTTATTATTGCGCAAACATATCGTTGTCAACCTGCATTATCAGTGCTAATATCAAGCTGTTATGAGTATATTAAGCGATGATAATCTTTTGTTATATGCGAGCGGTTATTCTCCAAAAACCTTAGTGTATATGTTCTCGCTTGATGCCTATTCATCTCATCAGTTGTTAGTGACCATTATTAGCCTACCACCGCGTAGCCCCTATAGTGGCGCACCTGTTCTGTACGACTTTGTCTAAAATCAATAAAAACACGGCGTGCAAAACACAATCACCAACGGCAATAGCGCTAGGATAAAGTGCTATATCGTCAACCCTGCGTCATGCTCTCGACTATTACCCAATATTAATATTCAGTTAATACTACCCATAGTAGTATCTAGCTGCTATGCAATCTAACGACTATGCTATTGGTCAGCAATGCTATTTGATAGCCAGATTATTTAACAAAAACGTTATTTCACACCCATGTTATCTAATAGAAGCATTATTTGGCTAAGTTGGCGAACAGTAGTTGTCTAGATTGGTTAGCGTTATTAAGGCAGGTTGGTTTAAGAGAGTATCTGGATTTTGCTATAGCCAATGCTTGAGAAAATTAAACTATCTAACTATAAACTAGGAGCTTCCTATGACTGCATTACGTCAAGATATTGATCCAAACGGCTTATTAGAATACTCAGTGGTCTATACTGACCGCGCCTTAAACCACATGTCAAAAGTCTTTCAACAAGTGATGAATGACTTATCTAGCGACCTAAAATCCGTGTATAACGCCGAAGCGGTGGTGATTGTGCCGGGTGCTGGCACTTATGGAATGGAAGCCGTTGCGCGCCAATTGGCCAATGATGAAGATTGCCTCATTATTCGTAACGGTTGGTTTAGCTATCGCTGGACACAAATTTTAGAAAAAGGCAAAATCGCCAAGTCGTCTACGGTATTGACGGCACATCGTGAAGAGGGTGAGTCACCAAAACCATTTGCCCCCGTTGATATCGATGAAGCCGTTGCTAAAATTAAAGCAGAGAAGCCAGCAGTGGTCTTTGCGCCGCACGTCGAAACCTCATCGGGTATTATTTTATCATCAGACTATATCAAAGCGATAAGCGCGGCTGTACATAGCGTTGGCGGCTTATTGGTCATTGATTGTATCGCTTCAGGTTGTGTGTGGTTGGACATGAAAGACTTGGGTATTGATGTTCTCATCAGCGCCCCGCAAAAAGGGTGGAGCAGTACTCCGTGTGCAGGCTTAGTCATGCTAAGCGCTGCGGCAATCGAAAAAGTAGACAATACAGAATCAGATAGCTTTAGCTTAGACTTAAAGCAGTGGTTAAATGTCATGCGCGCCTATGAAAATGGCGGTCACGCTTATCATGCCACCATGCCAACCGATAGCTTACGTCAATTCCGCGATACTATTTTAGAGTCAAAAGAGATTGGCTTTGATAAATTGCGTGACGCGCAGTGGCAATTGGGCAACCGTATTCGTGAAGTATTAGCCGCTAAAGGCATTGAAAGCGTTGCGGCAAAAGGTTTTGAAGCGCCAGGCGTTGTGGTTGCTTATACCGATCGCGATGATATGCATAAAGGCAGTGCGTTTGCCGAAACAGGCATGCAAATCGCTGCTGGTGTACCGCTAAAAGTTGGTGAGCCAGATAACTTTAAAACGTTCCGCTTAGGTTTATTTGGTCTAGATAAATTGACCGATGTAGACGGAGCGGTACAGCGTTTTGAAACTGCACTTGATGAAGTATTGGCGAAATAATATCTTTATCTCGTAAGATGTTCTTTAAGTAAAAAGAATACTGAGCCCGTGTAACGAGGGTTCAGTATTTTTTTACCTATTTATTATATTTTATAATATAATGTATTTATATAAAACGACATTCAAAACTGTTTTGATAAAAATTGGCTTAGGTAACTATTATGAGTATACAAATAGACTGGCAGGCATTTACGCCAATTTCCTTGGTAGGCGGGCTGATGCTAGGCGTTGCAACGGTCATCTTGCTATTGGGCATTGGTCGTATTGCGGGTATTAGTGGTATTTTCTCAAGTCTTCTTAAACCCAAGTGCGTCGAGATGTGGCAGGTGTTATTCATACTTGGTCTTGTTATCTCGCCATTACTTTATGGTCTGGTAAAACCGTTACCTGATATAGAGATTAGTAGCTCTTTGCCACTGCTTATTGGGGCAGGATTGCTAGTTGGTTTTGGGACACGTTTGGGTTCAGGTTGCACCAGTGGACATGGTATCTGCGGTAATGCGCGACTGTCGCCACGTTCGATGGCGGCGACGGTGACCTTTATGTTATTTGGTATTGTGACCGTTTATATTGGTCGTCATGTCTTGGGTTTGATTTAAACATCACATAGAAAGTACGTTGCGAAGAAAGATTTTAGTACTATTATGAAAAAATAAAGACAGCGAGAAAAAACATGCTAAAAAATATAATTGGATTACTGGCAGGGTTATTATTTGGCTTTGGACTGCTGATATCAGGTATGACTGATCCTGTTAAAGTACAGGGCTTTTTGGACGTCTTTGGTGCATGGGATATTTCTCTGGCACTGGTGATGGGCGGCGGTCTAATGGTAGCGATAGTCGGTGTACAATTGGCTAAGCGTCAAAAGACCAGCTGGACTGGGTCATCAATTGAGATGCCAACCAAAACCACTATTAATAAAAAACTACTGATTGGCGCGATGCTATTCGGTATCGGTTGGGGTTTGGTTGGTATTTGCCCGGGCCCCGGTATTGTGCTGCTTGGTACAGGACAGTGGCAGGCTTATGTCTTTATTCCTGCGATGATAGTCGGGATGTTGGTGTATCAGTGGCTAGAACCTAAGCTTAATTAACATTGGCTTGGTTTTTTTAGCGCAATAAAAGGGTCAGTCTAATTCGATTAGGCTGACCCTTTTTTATCAATGATGCTTCATTAATATTAACGATACTTCCGTATTATTAAGGCTTAATGATAAAGTCTTACTTAGCGCTAGCCGTTACTTTTGGCGTTTCGTGTGCTAATGATTTAGCCGCTTGACGCAGCTCAAATTTCTGCACTTTACCGGTGCTGGTTTTTGGAATTTCAGCAAAGATAATATATTTGGGCACTTTAAAACCCGCCAAATGTTGCTTGCAATGTTCCATCACAGTGTCGCGCTGCAAGGTGCTGCCTTCATGAATCTCGATAAAGGCGACGGGCACTTCACCCCATTTATCATGCGGCGCTGCAACGACCGCACAGCTTTGGATTTCTGGCATTTTATATAAGATGTTTTCGACTTCGATACTAGAGATGTTTTCGCCACCTGAGATGATAATGTCTTTGAGCCTGTCCATGATTTTTATATAACCATCAGGATATTTAATGCCCAAATCACCAGTACGGAACCAACCATCAGCAAAGGCTTCTTCGGTCGCTTTACGGCTTTTTAGATAACCTTTCATCACCATGTTACCGCGTAGTGCCAGCTCACCCATCTCTTTGCCATCCGCGGCAACTGGCTCCGTGGTGCCTTGTTTAAACAGCTCAAAGCCAGTCATCAAATGTGACGTTACGCCCTGACGTGATTTCTTTTGTGCACGAGTAGCGACATCCAGTTCATCCCATTCTTGCTGCTCAGCGCAGACGGTGACTGGACCATAGACTTCGGTAAGACCGTAAACGTGAGAGATATGAAAGCCCATAGCTTCCATGGCAGCGAGCATGGTTTCAGACGGCGGCGCACCAGCGACCCAGCCTTTGACTTCATGATTGATGGCGTCTTTATATTCAGGCTTGCCGCCAGCAATCATATTATGCACCACAGGCGCTGAGCAATAATGGCTAACTTTATGCTTGGCAATCAGCTGCAAAATCAAATCAGCATCAATCTTACGCAAGCAGACATTGACGCCCGCACGTTCGGCAATCGTCCAGGGAAAGCACCAACCATTACAGTGAAATAATGGTAGCGTCCATAGATACATCGGGTGCTTGGGCACATCCCAATCTAAAATATTGGAGACGGCATTGAGCGTGGCACCGCGATGATGGTAAACCACGCCTTTGGGTTTGCCCGTGGTGCCAGAGGTATAGTTGAGGGCGATAGCATCCCACTCATCGAGCGGCTTTTCCCAATTATCCAAACTGTCTGAGCTGGCGATTAATGCTTCGTAGCTCATTTGTCCAAAACGTTCAGTATTGAGCGCCGCATCTGTCGCATGAATCACGATGAGATTAGGAAATGCTTCGTCGATAATTTCAGCATGTTCAGCAAACTCGCTGTCTAGAATCAACACTTTGGCTTCTGAGTGTTGCAGACAAAAGGTCAGGGCATTGATATCGAGGCGGGTATTAAGGGTGCAAAGTACGCCACCTGACATAGGTACACCAAAGGCGCATTCGACCATCGCTGGGGTGTTTGGCATCATGACCGCAACTGTGTCATTTTTATCAATGCCTAATTTACGTAGACCATCCGCCAATTGACGACAACGGTCATAAGTCTGTTGCCACGTTTGCGTGAGGTTATTGTGTTCTAAATCGTCATAGATGATAGCGGTTTTATCAGGATAGACCTGAGCACTACGGATAATAAAGTCGATAGGGGTAAGCGGTTGATGGTTGGCAGCGTTTTTGCCAAGACCTGTGTGGAAGTCTGTCATGGGGATAGTCCTTTATCTTGCTGTTATAATTCGGTGAATACGCTACAAACCTGCTATAAAGTTGGCTTCGCTATTTATCACAATTTGATAAGCCGTTAATATTTTGCTGACCTTCCTTGTAGCAACTCGCCGATAAATGACTCACGGTAAATATTTGTTCGTCCATTATAGACAATGCTCTGTGAAAAGCGAGTATGTTTTTAGCGCTTTCTTATATTGAATCACATGATCAATTACCCTAATTCACATAGTGTTCACTCATCAGTCGCTTGTCTGCATAGCTGATGATAATGGCGGTGTGTTACGATACCAGTGATGTTAAATCCTATCGCTTAACTATTTCTAAAAGCCTCATTTTTAAAAATCTTAACTTTTAAAAAGCCCGGCCAGCTTTAACAAGCATTTCCACAAACCATTCATAAGGAAAATGATATGTCCGCCAGCCGCACTGCCAATACGATTGAAACTGCTAGCACCAATGAACACTATCCGCATTTATTTGAGCCATTAGACTTGGGCTTTACGACGCTAAAAAACCGCATGGTGATGGGCTCAATGCACACGGGGCTTGAAGACCGTTTTTATAACTACGGTAAACTGGCGGCGTATTTCGCAGAACGTGCCAAAGGTGGCGTGGCGATGATGATTACTGGCGGTATCTCGCCCAATCGCGAAGGGTGGTTACTCCCTGCTGGTGGTACCATGAATACGCGCGCTGACGTGATTAATCATCAACGAGTGACCCGTGCGGCGCATAAATATGACAGCAAAATCATCATGCAAATCTTGCACAGTGGTCGTTACGGCTATCATCCGTTTGTCGTCTCCTCTAGTCCAATAAAATCACCAATTTCACCCTTTAAGCCGCGTAAGATGAGCATTAAAAACATCGAACAAACGGTAAAGGATTATGCCCGTTCGGCTAAACTTGCCAAGCAAGCGGGTTATGACGGTGTGGAAATCATGGGCTCAGAAGGTTATTTGCTCAATCAGTTTTTATCGCGTCATGTGAATCAACGTACCGATGAATATGGCGGTGATATTCAAGGTCGTATGAAGCTGGCGGTCGATGTCGTCAAAGCCGTACGCGAAGCTGCTGGTGAAGATTTTATTATTTTATTCCGCTTGTCAGTGATTGATCTGGTCAAAGACGGCAACGTGATGGACGAAGTCATTACCGTTGCCAAAGCGTTAGAAGAAGCGGGCGTGACCATCATGAATACGGGTATCGGCTGGCATGAAGCGCGTGTACCGACGATTGTCACCAGCGTACCGCGTGCGGCATTTGTTGATTTCACTGCTGAAATTAAAAAGCATATTAGCATTCCCATGATGGCGGCTAACCGTATCAATATGCCAGAAACGGCAGAAGAAATCGTGGCTAGTGGTCAGGCTGATATGATTCAAATGGCGCGTCCATTTTTAGCCGATGCCCATTGGGTGAATAAAGCTAAAAATGGCGAAGCCGATCGCATTAATACCTGTATTGCCTGTAACCAAGCTTGTCTCGATCATACTTTTGAAAATAAACGCTCAACTTGTCTGGTCAATCCACAAGCGTGTTATGAGACAGAATTGGTTTATAAGAAGACCAAAAAACCTAAAAAAGTCGCCGTTATCGGTGGCGGTGTTGCTGGTATGTCAGCCGCTCATGTTGCCGCCTTGCGTGGTCATGAAGTGACACTATTTGAAGCCAAAGATATTTTGGGCGGTCAGTTTAACTACGCCAAAGTCATTCCTGGTAAAGAAGAGTTCTTTGAAACCATCCGCTATTATATTAATGAGCTTGAGCATTTAGGCGTTGAGATTAAACTTAATACCAAAGTCGATAAAGCCATGCTTGAGAAAGCCAAGTTCCATCATGTCATCGTCGCAACTGGTGTTGTCCCTAGAAGCCTAGCTGGCAAACTGGAAGGCGCGGATTTGCCACAAGTAATGAGCTATGCGGAATTACTCTCTGGTGAAAAATCAGTTGGTGACACGGTTGCCGTCATCGGTGCTGGCGGTATTGGTTTTGACGTCAGTGAATATCTGACCGCCAAACATGGTCAGCCATTAGATGAACTTGGTCCTGAATTACTAAAAGATCCAAGCTATCGTCCAAAAGCGCAGTCTATTGAAGAGTGGCGTGAAGAGTGGGGCGTGACTAATGATACCAACTATCAAACTGACGGTGGACTGATTAAGCCTGAAGCCATCAAACCTATACGTCAAGTGTATCTGATGCAGCGTACCAAAGGTCGCTTGGGCAGTGGGCTGAATAAAACCTCGGGTTGGGTACATCGCGCCCATGTCAAATCACACGGCGTCATCCAAGTATCAGGTGCTCAGTACGATAAGATCACCAATGAAGGCATTTGGATCACTAATAACCAAGGTCAAAGCCAGTTGCTACGTGTTGATAGCGTCGTGGTCTGTGCTGGTCAAGAGTCCGTGGTCGAGCTGATGCCAAATGTCGGTGATGCGCCAGACGCTCAATATCACCTAATCGGCGGTGCTAAGCTCGCAGCTGAGCTAGATGCCAAACGCGCGATTCGTGATGGTGCTGAGGTTGCAGCAGGGATTTAATGGTTAAATAGAAAGTAACTATGAGGCGGCAGGAATATTATTTCCTGCCGTCTTTTTTAGGTTTGGGTGTTTACGATTTCAGGATCGGGTAGTTTCTTCACTTTTTAATTTCTATGAAATTTTAATAAGCTAGCTTATATTATGCTTATTCATAATTACTATTTATACTTTATCGGTAAGTTCCATAAAACAGTATGAACCATATTCATAGTACAGTAAATATTGTACAGTTGATGAGATGTCTTTTCCTCTATAAGATATTTTTATGACAATTGAACTTAGTAACTTATATATATATTCAAAATTTCCCACAACACTGAGTTTGTCTATATCATCCCCAAAAATACTAAAAGAGAACTGATAATTATCAATTTGACCTATAGAATTATGTTCACCATCTTTTTTTATAGGTGTCAATAATCTGTTATTACCTAATACATCATTCCTAACTATACTAATATCTGTTACGTAGCATTCCATCGCAATGTTGTTTAACTTAAATGAAATTTCGATAGATTTACTGCATTTATCTAAAATGTCATTAACATGAACGTTTTCTGAACTAAAGTCCTTTATATAATCTAGTTCATCAATCAGATAAGTTTGACCTTCTTTATCCATCGCTTTAACCGTTATCAAAGGCCTACCAAGCATGCGAAAGATAGGCACTCTAGCTCTTAATTCATCTTGATATTGATTAAACTGTTTTTCAGTTATAGCCAACTGAGCTTCCAAAGCTTTTGATTGCTCTTTAAGCGCTATTTCAGAACCTTGCTGAACTTTGATAGATTCTTTTAGCTCAAATCGCTGTAATTTAAGCTCCTTACTTTGTATAAGGTAAGCTTCTATAAACCCATAGAAAGCTAATATAGAAAATATGCCCGACAAAAATGCACCAATGTCGCCAAGTGATAGGGAGTGTATTGTATTATCAGGAGAAAAATTTAGCCAAAAAGAAAAAATGACTCCACAAGTAAAAAGCCATCCTATAGCAATAAATCTCGCTCTTTTCGGTATCTTTATTTTCAGCTCATTATCTATAGAATCTTGACTGTCCGACATGGTTAATCACCTTAATAGGCTGTTATAAGGAAAAATAAATATATAGTTTATAAGAGGTATGAACCATATATGCGAAAAGTTAACTCTCCATCTCCCCAACCAACCACTGCTCAAAATCATCAACCTGCGCCGCCAACTCCGTATGCGCTTGTTTTAGCCCATCCAGTGCCGCTTTGACAGTATTGCGATCGTATTTAATACCCGTCAGCGTATCTTTTAACAAATCAATCAATTCAACGTTTAGCGCATCTGAGAAGATAGCAATCATGTATAAATATTAAACCAAGTTGCGTATCACTCTAGTTGTTTAAACTATTCTCGATATCACCCAATGTAAGCCCCGTTTCTTGAGTGCTATAGATAGTGATGCCAGTATCATCAATTTTACCATTCATGACCAATCTACCAATGCGATTACTGGCTTCTTGATTGCCTTGATCGGCCGCTTTTTTGTACCATTCAAAAGCTTCGTCATAGTCTTGAGGGACGCCATAGCCGTTTTCGTAGAGACCACCGATATTAAGTTGTGCTAAATCCAGACCTTGAGCGGCAGCTTTGGTATACCATTCCAATGCTTCGGTATAGCTTTGTGGCACGCCGTAGCCGTTTTCATAAAGATTGCCAATATTGTTTTGAGCATCAAAAGATCCATTGTCAGCAGCTAATACATACCACTCCATTGCTTTTTGGTAATTTTGCTCAACACCACTACCTTCATAATACATGATGCCTATACGATATTGAGCATCAGAATCTCCTTGGTTAGCAGATTTTTGAAACCATTCAAATTTTTTGAAATCATCTTGCTTAACAGCAATACCTTCGTGGTACATAACACCTAAATCAAATTGAGCATCAGAATCTCCTTGGTTAGCAGCTTGCTTAACCCATTCAAATGCTTTTTGATAATGTTGATCTACGCCTAAACCTTCATAATACATAATACCTAGATAATGTTTAGCAGGGGCATAGCCTTGATTGGCAGCTTTTTCAAATAGTTCAAAAGCTTTGTTATCATCTTCAGGAACTGAGTTGCCTTCATAGTAGGCAAGGCCAAGATCATAGGTCTCAGCAGGAGTGCTTTGATTTGATAGTACTGGTGCGTTTGATGATTCAGCTGAACAAGCGGAAACGATTAATATATTTGATAATAAAGTAGCTAATAGTAAAGACTGAATGAGAGTAGTATTTTTTCTTTGATGCATTGAATATCCTTTTTTTAATTGTTATAACTATTAATTATCCAACTCTATAGCAATAGAATTATCATGTTTTTTTATATTCAAGTCATAACAAGATAAACTGTAATCATACTTAAGTTCTACCAAAGTACGAGCTTTAAATAAATCAATAAGATAATCATTTTGCATTTCGGTCATATACATAAAAATGGTAGCTTTATCCTTACATAGAATACGGACACGTTTGGCTGTTTTATCAGATCTACTTGAGGTATTAGCTATATAATCGTTTTCGTCAATTTTATCAGTCATATCTACCCAGCCTTCTTTGAGAAGAAAGCCATGTAAATGTAACAGTCTATTCTTGTCAAACTCGGGGCTTGCATATCTGGATGTGTACCACACATCCCTATTAGAATAACTATGATCGCTTACTTTGAAGTTCATAAACTTAGCAATTGTATCAAGTTCGGATATAAGCCAGCTTTCTTTCTCAACCAATTCTCGTTGGTATATTTCAAGCTCTTTATTTGGTTCTAAGTCTACAGTCCATACAAATAAAATAACAACGAATGCAATAAGTGAAATATCAGAAAACTTATATTCTCTACCTCTTATTTTCACTGATTATTTTCCTACATACTCAATAATATTTTTCAAAACTAGGTTATTTAATGCGCTTTAAATATTCTAAGTAGTTAACTAATTGTTCTCTATATTTCTCATCCGATTTAAATTTTGGAGATTCAATCCACTTATTACGATTATGAATAATTGATTCTAAGGTAAAGTCCTCATAACCAGACTCCGCTTCACAACAAGGACATATTTCATATAATGGGAATTCACCGTCAAGACCCCATGGCAAGAAATCCTCATCATAGTAACCGCATATTTTACAACTGTGTAACTCTCTATTGAGCATGAAAATATTCCAAATTAGTTGAGTAGGGATGTGTGGAAGCATCAGGCTTAAAAATTGTTCGAGGTGCACCATCTTTCGTTTTGACGGCAAATGTGTTTGTTTTCGGATTATATAAAACCGTATCACCATTCTTTCTTGTTTTATTTAAAGTTCCACGCGGAGGGTCACTGACAAACTCTTGAGCATGACGATAGTAGTCATTTTGAGATTTTAGCTCAGGAAATTCTTTGCTATGTTTACTCCAATGCTCTGCTAGGTTTGTATTAGGATATCTTTTCTTAGTAGAAGTCCAGTCGAAACCTTTTTCAGAGTCTCTGTAGATATTGTTATTACTTACCGCTCGTTTTCGAATCACGTACTGTCCAGCTTTAACACTAGTTTTAGCAGATAAAGCACCCAAACCTAGCGGAAATGACATAATGTCAAAAACTAATCCCGCCTCATCACCAATTTTTTGCACACCTTCATAATATTTAGCACGATCACCATTGACATCTATCCAGAGAGAATTAAGACGTTCTTGATAAATTAGCTCTTCGGGAGTACCTGCTCCTGCCCAAAGCCCACCGTCTTTCAATGCTTGTTCAGTAGATACGTCAACCCACATCCCTAACTCATCATCAGACATTTCATCTACAGAATCTTTGTTGTCAGAAGCTGCAAAGTTAGAAAGTACAGTTTCTGGATCAGTTTTAGGAAACACCAAAGGCGCTGCCTGCGCAATACTGCCTACATCAAAACCTGACTCCGCAAATGACTGCTGACTGGCAATTAGTTTAGCGCCGCAGCTGGTGACATCACCGCCACGTGCAGTGGGTGCGCCATCGACAATAAAGGAGTCATCACCACTAAGAATGGTGGTCACCTTTTTGCATTTTTTACAGATGACTTTATCGCCTTTACGCGCGACTGGGATACCGTTATGAGTGGTGTGGTGTGTGTGTGATGAGCCGGAGCTTACTACCTCCGATAAAAGCTTTATATTTAAAGCCAGACTTGGGTAGATGTGTCCCTGATATTTAAGCTATTCTGGGCGCTATGTATCATCGAGTATAAAACCACAGAACTATCTATCGTTTATTTTCTAATGTAGCGACCATAACGTTTTGGTTTTATCGAATCAAATGTATTAAATGTTAAGTTAGTAATACATCGACTATTATTTTCTTTCTCTAAATCACTGATTATTTTTAAAGGTTTTGAGTTGTTGCTTTGATCTGAGGAGGAGCTGTAGCCTCTTATGTGATCTTTTATGCCAACAATAACTAACCTATTGGTCAGAAAGACTTTTCCTATATCGTTCTTTTTATCTAAAACGCGGTAGTATGATTGAAAGTGACTGTTATAAGATTTTTTGTAATCAGATATTAATTTATTATATTCTGAACTATTGAAGCAGATAGGATTTTTGAAATCAATAATAAGCAACTTGCTATTTATATCACTTACCCTTAAGTCTATGTCCTGAATAAAAGGATGCTCGTTTGTGTCCTGAGAAATTTCAAAAAAATTATTAAGACCATGCGCTACTTCAATTAATTGAAATTGATGGTTATAAAAATTTTCAACTTGATGAATTGAATACGGGTAGTTATTTGAAAAATAGTCAATTGTGTTAAAAATCATTCGTTTTTCTTCATTTAAGCTATCAATATCTATATGGGATGCATTGTTCATAGTAATAGATGAGTGGGCAGTTGTGCAATAAAACATTATTGTACTTAATAGTAAAATATTTCTAATGATTTTTTTTGTTTTATCGTTATTCACAAGTATCAACCTATATTTTTTAATAAACTACTATTATTAGTAAAAATTTATTTTACTGTAGTAAATACTATTTTTAAAAATTCAATAGCAGCTCATTTAAATTGCCTTCGTTCTCATATTCATCATAACGGTTACCGTAAAAGTCGTTATATTTTTCACCTGTAGTAGATGTCTTACGATTTCCATATACTTTTCCCGCTTCACTCCAAGCGCTATGATCATCACCATATTTCTCATATGCTGATACAAGAGTTTTAAGCTCATTTGGATCACTATGCGGTTTCATAATATCTATGGCACCATTATCTAGTAACTCTTCTCTGATCATGACACTGTAAATCGCAGCGCCTCCTTCTCCTTTTAGCTTACTATCAATATAAGCATCTCTACTTGATATGTCGATCTCTCCTTGATAGGTAGCATGACCTACCTCATGAGTGAGCGCATGCATAGCCATAGCTGGCTTATCTCTATAATATTCAGAAACTACTATTTCTCTATCTTCATAATTAGTATATGTTCCTCCAGAATCAGGACCATACATTATGTTCCAATCTGCTTCTTGCAAATCTTTGATATTTTCCTGCAAAGTAGGTGAGTCAGCTGCAATTTTATCAACGTCATCACCTAAATTAGTAATGACATAGTCATCTTCAATAGGCTCCTCATCATCCTCTACAAAGCTATTCCCAAATAAAGCATCAGGCTCCGACTTCGCAAACACCAAAGGCGCTGCCTGTGCAATACTGCCAACATCAAAGTCAGACTCTGCAAACGCTTGCTGAATCGCAATCAGCTTAGCGTCGCAGCTAGTGACATCGCCGTCGCGAGCAATAGGTGCGCCATCGACAATAAAGGATGCATCACCACTAAGAATAGTGGTCACCTTTTTGCATTTTTTACAGATGACTTTATCGCCTTTACGCGCGACTGGGATACCGTTATGAGTGGTGTGCGGTGAGCCGGAGATGACCGTCCCACCGTGAGAGGTCTTTGCGCCGACGGTGATATAGGCTGCCATAGTGCTACCTTGCTTAAACGTTTAAAGTTTGGATTGTTATAGCGATTCTATTATTTGCATCACATTATAGATGGCTACAGCGTAAAATATCAAACTTAAGTTTATTTAAAGGTATAAATTATATGGCAAGCTCAGTCGGCGTAAACTATGAAAGATTTTGAAAAATTGAACACAAAAGGAAATTGAGTCCTTTTATTCATTATTAATAACAAGCAAAAATCTAACCTTCCATCTCTCCAATTAGCCACACAGACACGTCATCAATCTGCGCTGCCAATTCAGGATGCCCTATACCTAATTCGTCCAGCTTTGCTTTAATAGTTTCTTTATTATATTTAACGTCAGTCAGTGACTCTTTTAATAGGTCAATCAGCTCGACATTTAACGCATCAGAAAAGATAACCACCTCCGTAATCACTGCTTGCTTTACATCAAGGTGCAAATCAATAATGCCCCAATCAAAGCGCGTCTCAATATGATGGGTAAATTCAGGGGTCTTACCAAAACGCCAATCCCAATCTGCCATTTGTTGATAGTATTTTTTTAATGACGGCTCTTTTGCAAGTGTGGCTTCATCCAATTCTTCGACTGGCGTAGTGTCTCCATAATCAGTGTCACGATAATATTCACAAAAGGCCTCGATAATCGCATCGGATAAGATCTCGTGATTGATGTCTGCATTAAACTCAACCAAATTGGCGACACGAGAACGTACGGACTTGATGCCTTTGGCTTTCAGTTTCAGCGGATGCGGATTGAGATAATCGCCCAGCTTTTGCATGTTGGCATTTACGAGTAACGTACCATGATGAAAGCTACGATCAGCCGCATGTTTAAAGGCGCTGCCTGATATTTTCTTATCACCGACTTGCATGTCGTTACGACCAGATAACTCAGCGTCTATGCCCAGTTTCTTTAACGCATTAATAATAATGGTAAAGTTCGCTGCTTGGTCATAGTCGTCTTTGGGCGATAAAAAGGTAAAGTTGGTATTGCCCAAATCATGAAACACCGCGCCACCGCCACTCTGACGCCTCGCCAAAAATACATTGTCGGCTTCCATCTTATCAATTTTGCATTCTACCCATGGGTTTTGCGAGCGCCCGATGACCACAGTCTCGCTATTGCGCCATAAGAACAGTGTGTGCGAGTCGGGATTGAGCGTATTAAATATCCAATCCTCGGTCGCGAGGTTAAACCAAGGGTTGGTCACGGCAGATTTTAAGATGCGCAGTTTCATTATTTATCCTTTTTTTCGAATAGTTTTTATAGATTGAGTGTCATAAATAGATACTGTCATTGTTGCCGATGCGTGGTTGGAATTCAATGGGTGTGTGGTATGGGAGCGGTTTAAGTCTGAGGTTTTAAGAAGTTAACTTATTTTTAGTCTTTCTGTTATGATTACGACTGATATTAAGTAACAAATAGCATTGGTTCAAACCAGCTAACTGATGCATAAGAAGAGGTTTGGTTATGAATGAAAGGATAAAAAACTTAGACACTCCTAAGAAATGTGAGATTTTTGCTAAAAATGCTTTGAATGCAGGCAGAGAAGATTTGGTAAAACAAGCAAAAGAACGAGCTATTCACTTAAAAGCTGAAAATCATGGTGCTGAAACGTCGGCAGAGAAAGAAGCTATAAAAGCAGTCTATGCTTATGAAGAGGTGCTAAGTGCCAAAAATGGTAAGAAAACACGCGCATCTAGAACTTGGCCAATGATTCAAAAATACGGAATAATTAATGCTGTCGAGCGCGCTGTTGATCGTAAATCTGAGACAAAAGGTTATACCGCATTATTAGAGATGGGCTTGGAAGCCTATGCTTTCGAAGCAGTAATACTTCGCTATCCTGAACTATTCTCTGAGAGTGCAGTAGAAATATCTCGACAAAGAATGAATGAGTGGAAAAGTATATAACGATCTCTTGCAACATAAAAAACCATATATTCTCGCTAGTATTATTCTGTTAGATATTGCGTTAGTGAAGTGTAAAGGAAATTCGAGGTATAGATGGAAAGCTTATTATCGATATTTGGTTCGGTTGCATCTATAGGAGCTGCTGTATGGGCATTCTTGGAAGCGAAGAAAGCCGCTGCATCAGCCTCTAAAGCAGAGGAAGCTAGAAACGAAATGATTGATCGAAGACGATTAGGTGAAGTGTCAAAGGTTCATGCACAAACAGATAGAATATTATCTGTCGTTTCAAGAATAGGACCTTCATGCAATACGAAAAATCTTAAAGGTATTGATTTTCATAGTATTGCAAAGGATGTTGAAGAGTATGCAAGGTTTATTAATGAGCAAAGCTCAAACTTTTCTAATGATTTCGTGAACAAGGCTAGTTTACTATGCGATGAGTTGAAAAAAGATATTGAGGATCTATCAGAAGCATCCAGTCCTGAAGTCATAAAAAATGTAGGAAAGCGCATATATTATAAGATAAATAGCTTTATGCCTTTTGTTAAAGATCTCGCTGATGAGCAGCGAGAGTATCCTGTTTCAGCTAAATAAATTTGGTAAATATCATGAAAATTTCAGATGGTGAAAAGCTTATACTTTTAATGCTTAGTGAGCTATATGATCGATTAGAAATTAATGGAGAAATTGAGTCAGAATTTATTCGCTCTGCAATCTTTAGTAACAATATCTGGGCGATACCTTGGAAGTATTCTGGAATACCTTTTGAAGATCAAGACGATCCAGAGATTGTTAAAGAAGTTCTTGATATTTTAGGTATGTGGAGCTCTATAGAATATAGCTATGAACAACTTTCAGAAAAAGAAAAAGAATACTTACAGGAAACTGTTGCTAAGCCATTTGGTGAGAATCCTAAGTTCCCTGGCTTCGATGGTAATAATGAATCATCTTATATGGGGATAGCATCATTCATTGTAAATGAATTGGATCGATTTGAAGAGTTTAAAGGTCGAAACTTCAACTCACATTTTCCTTCTTTAGATGGTCATGAAAGAATGCTTAATATGTTTAAAGAAATACAAGAAACTATGAATTTTGGTCCATTATCTGTTGAAGATTTAGCTAAGATTCTAAAAGAACGTATTCATCCTAGTAGAAGATAAAGTACTATAACAAACAAAAAATACAGGACGATGCTAGAAGGTAACGTGCTTGCTTTTAATGGTATACGTAAACTGGTCATTAATAAAAGTGTGTTGGATAATTTGCTGATAGCATAAAGCATCATATAATATCGATCATTTACTTCAATAAACAATCTCTCACATGAGCAGATAGAAGTGGGTAGCAAGGTCAAATTCATCAAACCCAAAAAACGCTCCTAAAAAGCGTTTTAATCCTACTAAACCCTACCCAAAATCTTCCTTCAAAATAGCCGCCATATTACGCTCAGCAAGTCCTGTGATAAATACATATGGATTGACGCCAGCGCTACCGGGGATTAACGCGCCATCTTGCACGTAGATATTTTTATGCCCTTTGACGCGACCGAACTCATCAGTCGCTTTGCCTAATACGCAGCCGCCGAGTGGGTGATAGCAGAAGTTATCGCCGAAGCCTTTGGTAAATAAAAGGCTTGAAGTAGAGCCGCCATTTACTTTGGCTAGCTTATCTAACAGCTCTTTGGCAGCATTTACTGAATACTTATTTTGCTCGCGTTTCCAATTTAGTTTGACGGTTTTGCTGGCTTTATCATAGTAATAGTTGCCACGTTCTGGATTGTCAGTGATGGCGAGATAGAGCGTCGTCCACGTCTCAAGTCCTAGTGGTAAGGGCGCGAGTTCGGCAAAGATTTTGTACTTCGAGCCGTCTCTATCACCGTCCCACATATTGATGCCCTTGACTGGAATAGTAGATTGGGTCGTGCCAGCCGCGTGGACGAAATTGCGTCCCGTCATGATGTTACCGTTTGGCCCCCAATGTTGACCAATATGCTCGTTTAAGTTATTAAGCTTGCCTTCCGCTTGGCTTTTAAGCAGTAACTCTGAAGTGCCCGTACTGCCAGCATTAAGGAAGAGCTTATCGCAAGTGTAATGCTCCACTTTATCAATGCCGCCAGTTTTATTGATGACATGGACTTCTAAACGCAGTTGGTCGTTATCGAGCGCTTGAATGCTATTAACTTTGCGCAAGGTTTTGACCGTGACATTGCCCGTGGCTTCAGCGTCTTTTAAGTAGGTTAAATCCAGTGAAAACTTACCCGCGTTATTGCCATAGATAACTTCACCTCCAAGGCCAGATTTATAGACTTCGCCGCGCGCTTCCTTTTGCATATAGTCAAAATCGTAGCTATTACCAAAGAACTCGGTTTTTAGTCCGGCTTTTGCTGCTTGGCGTTCAGCAGCGCGAGTGTATTCGTAATGCTCGGACTCATTAAAAAATGACTCAGGGATTTGGCTAACTTTCAGATTTTTCATGGCACGGGGAAAATAAGTATCGTACATCTCATCAGAATCAACCCAAGGAAACACTTCTTCAAAATGCGAGCGTCTTGGCTGAATGGCAATCGCGCCATTGACGATAGAGCCGCCGCCATAAGCACGCCCTGCGAATACTTTCATCTCGTCGTATTCGATTAAATCCAAAACTCCCGGGTATTTTCTGATAGGAATTGGAATCGGGATAGGGGCGTTTGGCATATTGCTAAACCAACTTGAGCGTTTATCGGCGCTAATCATTTTGCAAAAGGTATTATGTTCGGGCGTTCTATCCCAGCGCATACCCATCTCAAGTATCAATACTTTATGAACTTTTTCGCTTAATCGTAGCGCAGATACCGCGCCGCCATAGCCACTACCGACGATGATATTGGGGAAGTGTCCAGCTTGAGTAATTTTGCTTGGTAGTTTTGGCTGCTTGGCAAGCGTTTGGCAGCCACTCACCGCAGCGGAGGTGCTGATAGCGCCTAAGCTTAAACCCATGGCTTTAATCAGTTGGCGACGTTGCATGGTGTATCCTAATTTGATATTTAAGCTAAAAAAGCCCGATTTGAATAATATTAGCTTTCGACCGCAAAGGTGCGCTAAGCCAAGCGAGCATCATATTAGAAAACATAGGTTGCGTTATTACTTCAGTCACACGATTGCTATAATACTTATAGATAAATCGGGCTTTCGTTCATCGATTATTCTTGCCAGTTTTTAGTCAATGGCTTAGCCAGTTACTTAGCAAATTGTTTTTAGAGTAAGGCGTAAACTTGACCGAATAGATAATTTCGCTTATCATCTTGTTTCAATGTACTAGAACACAAATACATTTGATTGTTCTTATCCTTAAAAAGCTAAATAATTCGGCAAAAATGCCAATATTCATACGCCATTTAAAACAATAAGGCTTATCTATGACAACGAAAAATACCGCCATGAGCTACGGATTACATCAATCTATCTTGCCAAATAACGAGGGTTTATATGGTGAATTCGGTGGCAAAATTGCTCACCCAGAGCTTGCTAAAGCCATGAGTGAGATTGAGGCAGGCTTTCGTGACATTATCAAAAACGACGACTTTATCAAAGAGATGAAGCGCTTACGTGAGACTTATGTTGGTCGTCCAAGCCCCATTTATCATGCGCAGCGTTTGACGGAGCATTGCGGCGGCGCACAGATTTATTTTAAGCGTGAAGATTTAAATCATACGGGCGCGCATAAGATTAATCACTGCTTAGGTGAAGTATTATTAGCCAAAAAATTAGGCAAAAGAAAGGTCATTGCGGAAACGGGCGCGGGGCAACATGGCGTCGCATTGGCAACGGCAGCGGCCTTGATGGGGCTAGAGTGTGAGATACACATGGGCGTAGTCGATATTAAAAAAGAGCATCCAAACGTCAGCCGGATGAAGATTTTGGGTGCCAATATCGTGCCAGTCTCACGCGGCGCAGGGACGCTAAAAGAAGCAGTCGATAGCGCTTTTGAGACTTATTTGAATGAGCTTGATACTAGCATGTTTGCGATTGGCTCGGCATTGGGGCCTGCGCCCTATCCTGAAATGGTCAGCTACTTTCAGTCAGTGGTCGGACATGAAGCACGGGCGCAGTTCTTAGCGACGACGGGTAAGCTGCCTAATAAAGTGGTCGCTTGTGTCGGCGGTGGCTCGAATGCGATTGGTATGTTTAGCGGCTTTTTCGATGATGCCGAGGTAGAAAAAATTGGCGTCGAACCAGCGGGTGAGGGCTTAAATACGCCTAACCATGCGGCGACGATGTCACTGGGCGTCAAAGGCGAGATTCACGGCTTTAAATGCTACGTGCTGCTTGATGAAAAAGGCGACCCCGCACCGGTACATTCGATTGCCTCAGGGCTTGATTATCCGGGGGTTGGGCCACAGCATTCACACCTGCGAGATTTAGAGCTTGCTACCTATGAGTCAGCGACTGATGCAGAATGTTTACAAGCCTTTATGGCGCTATCACGTCTTGAGGGTATTATCCCAGCGTTAGAATCGGCACACGCCATTGCTTATGCGATGAAAATCGCCAAAGATATGTCAGCGGATGAGACGATTTTGGTCAATTTGTCAGGTCGCGGCGATAAAGATATTGACTTTATTTTGGATAAAGTGAATTTGTAGAAGAAATCAGCGATAAATACAGAAAATACAACATCAATCGAGCAATTAAAAAGTTATCATCGAGGTTTTTTATCACACGATACTTTTTACGACTGAGCCTTTTATAACTGCGCTTTTATGATGAATGTCTGCTAATAATCATTTCATAACGAGAAGTTCATAAATAGCCATTTTATAAGTAAGGAGCAATCGTCTAACGCTTGATAGGATCACCCCATGTCTAACCGCGACCTCATTATTTTTATCACCTTATCCTTTATGTGGTCGCTGTCTTTTATTTTTTATCGTATCGGCGTGCCTGAATTTGGCTCGTTAGCTTTTGCGAGCCTTCGTGTGGTCTTGGCTGGGCTGACCATGCTGGTTTTTGTTTTAATCAGCCCAAAAAATAGAGAGGGTATACGGGATAATTGGAAAGTGTTGATGCTGGTTGGATTATTTTCTGCGGCTATTCCCTTTATCCTGTTTGCCTTTTCAGCGCGCTCGGTAAACGCAGGGGTGTTGGCGGTGCTCAATGCGTCTGTGCCAATGATGAGCGGTTTCATCGCCAGTACCTTTTTTAAAGACAGACTGTCAAGAACACAACTTCTCGGTTTAGTCATCGGTGTTATCGGTGTGATTATTTTGATGAGTGAAAACTTATTTGGCGGTAGCGGGCAGGGCGCTGAGTCAAGTTCAGGGTTGCTACCAATGGGCTATGCGTTATTGGCCTGTGTCGGTTATGCCGTCGGTGCCAATATCACTAGAAACTACTTATACAATGTCTCACCAGTCGCTATTACCGCAGGTTCGCTCATCATTGCCAGTATTATCATGTTGCCGATAGCAGTCTACGAATTCCCATATGGTAAAAGCATTAGCCTTACTGCTTGGGTTTCTGTCATTTGTATTGGCGTATTTTCAACCGCCATTGCCTTGATTTTTATGAATCAATTGATAAAAAGTATTGGTCCTATGCGTGCAACCAGTATTACCTTGGTGATTCCGATTTTTGCGATTATATTGGGTTACTTATTGCTTGGTGAAGCATTGGACACACCTGCGATCATCGGCTCGATGGTGATATTGTTTGGCACTTACTTGTCTTTAGAGTTGTCCATTAAAAAGATGCTCAAGTTGTAAAAATCTTGATTGGGTCATTGTTCAACATGCCCCAAGTAGACTTTTGACTGAGAGGTTATGAGTACATGCTATTGATAAATAATATTGTTTTGCCATTTATGTTTTTAAATGATTAAAGCCATTCGCTTAATAGGCTGATAAGAGGCGTTGAATAATGAGTATTATCAATACCGATATAATGCCATATTGATATTTTTATTGGTCATTTTTCCTTGGAATTATCACGTTTGCCCCCTATAAAGACTACGGATTATAAATAGCGTATTGAAAAATGAGCGCGCTATTTATTCATTAATAACAAACCAATCATTATGGTTTTATAACAACAAATAAGGCTTTTTATGGCACACGATAATTTATTTGAACCCGTAAAAATGGGTACGCAAACCCTAAAAAACCGCATCATCATGGCACCGTTGACACGTCTGCGTTCGATCGAACCTGGTGATGTACCGACGGCACTTGCTGGAGAGTATTATTCACAGCGTGCGAGTGCTGGGCTTGTTATTACTGAAGCGACGCAGGTATCTTTTCAGGCAAAAGGCTACGCTGGCGCGCCCGGTATCCATACTCAAGATCAAATCACTGCGTGGAAAACCATCGTTGATAATGTCCATGCCAAAGGTGGTAAAATTGTCGTACAGCTATGGCACACAGGATTGGTCGCGCATGAAAGCGTGCAGCCTGATGGCAAAGCGCCGATTTCAGCGTCTGATGTGCATGTCGGTGTGCGTACGTCATTGCGTGATAGCAATAATCACGCCATCCGTGTTGAAGCGACCACGCCACGTCCAGCGACACTTGATGAGATTAAGCAAGTCATCGCTGATTTTGCCCAAGCGACCAAAAATGCTAAAGAAGCAGGCTTTGATGGGGTAGAGATTCATGGTGCACACGGTTATCTATTGCATCAGTTTTGGGTTGAGCAAACCAACCAGCGTGATGATGAGTATGGCGGTAGCCGTGAGAATCGTGCGCGTCTGACTCTTGATGTCATCGATGCTTGTATTGATGCGTGGGATGCTGATCATGTGGGTATTCGTATCTCGCCACTTGGCACGTTTAACAATGTAGAAGCAGGCTACAACGAAGACGAAAACATCTGGCTAGTTGAACAGATCAACAAGCGTGGTCTGATGTATTTGCATATCTCTGAGCCTGATTGGGCAGGTGGTACGCCTTATAGTGATGCATTCCGTCAGCGTGTCCGTGATGCTTTTGATAATATGATTATCGCTGCTGGTGGCTATACTGCTGAAAAAGCGGAGAAAAATATCAAGGAAGGCTATATCGATGCGGTTGCTTTTGGCCGTGATTATATCGCCAATCCTGATTTGGTTGAGCGTATCCGAGAAGGGGCGGCGCTCAATGAGCAGCATCCAGAGAGTTTTTATGGTGGTGGCAATGAAGGCTATACCGATTATCCATTCCTTAACCAAGCATAATGGATAATCAGCTGCCCTTATGATTAGCTAACCTTAGGGTGTGTTAAAAACACCCTCACCGTTAGCCGATACATAAGCACATAATAAAAAGCCACCTGACGCAGACCGTCAGGTGGCTTTTTGATGCCTGTATTTTAACTATTTAACAAAGTTACCCGTTTGGTAATCCCGAAATGTTTGGCGGAGCTCTTCTTGGGTGTTCATTACAAAGGGTCCATAACCTGCGACTGGTTCGCCGATAGGTTCGCCGCTCAATAGTAAAAGCTTGACTGGTGCTTGCTCGCTATTTTCGGTAGCAGGATAATGCAGCTCAATGTTATCAGTAGCCAGTGTTTGCTGAGCTTGCCCATCAGTGCGGTGCTGAGTTGGCGCATCAAATTGAATCAAATTACCGGCACTGACTGACGTACCATTGACCAGTAGTTCACCTTCTTGTACCAGCAGTAGCGTATTGTGGGTGTTGGGCACTTTTAACGTCGTCGCACCCGCAGTATGCAGTTCAATATCCCATAAGTTAATCGGAGTAAAGGTATTTGCCGCGCCTGTGATTTCTTGCCATGCACCAGCAATGATAGCCGCCTTACCAATCGTCGTTTGGTGGTTAGGAGTGCTGCTGTCGATCAGCTCAACGATAGGCAGATCTGCCCGTTTGATGCTTTGATAGTTTGGGTCGGTCAGTTTGTGCGCACTTGGTAAGTTAACCCACAGTTGCACCATACTAAAGACGCCACCGCGTTGACCGAAAGCCTCGGAATGAAACTCTTCGTGCATGATGCCACGACCTGCGGTCATCCATTGCACATCGCCTTTTTGAATAATCCCTTGCCCGCCTACTGAATCGGCATGACTGATTTCACCTTCGTAGGCGATAGTGACGGTTTCAAAGCCTTTGTGTGGATGCTGTCCGACTCCATGCGGCTGTGTTTTATAATTGGGGTTCGGATCAAAGGTTGTTGGTTTGCCATAATCGAATAATAAAAAAGGGTCGGTATGGCTATAATTAAAATGAGGGTTATCGTCAAGATGGTTGATTAAGGTCTTTACATAAAAGCCGTCACCTACCCAGTGCGGCGCTTTATCACCATGAATATTTTTAATAGGACGCATTTATTACCTCGTCAGACGAAACATGTTTTTCAATAAAGAAGTTCTGTTAAGTTACGCTACATTTATAGCTACCTATATTGTGTTTATTTTAATAATTTATCAAGGACTAATGTCGATAAAAGGCAACTTAAGTAGAATAAAAATAGGGATATCTCATTAGAGCGTGGTGGGCATTTAGCCATGGCGCTGTTTATAAGTGCTGTTTATAAATGCTGTTTATAAGTGCTGTCTGTAAACACTGCTGATAAGCACTGTTTATGATTAAGCAATGCCAAATCGTTATGATTAAATGAGGCTAAACCACTTCACCGCAGACAAAGCCACTGGCCCATGCCCATTGGAAGTTATAACCGCCGAGCCAACCAGTAACATCCAGCACTTCACCGATAAAGTATAAGCCCTCCTGCATGTTACTTTGCATGGTCTTTGAGGAAACTTCATCAGTTTTTACGCCACCGCGAGTCACCTCAGCGGTACGATAGCCTTCTGTACCAGAGGGTTTGAGCTGCCAACCATTCAAAGTCGCGCCAAGCTCCGTCAGCCGCTCATCTTTAATATTGGCAAGTTCGGTGTCTTTGATATCGTCCCAAAGGTGCGTTTGTAGCGCGGCAAGCAGCTTTTTTGGTAGCTTATTACTGTCATCGCCACTATCGGTATAATCCGCGACGACCGTCCGAATCAGTTGCTTTGGGTGCGATTTTTTGTGCGCAAGGAGCAGCGCTGTCATGTCGATATTTGGCAGCAGGTTGATACTAATGGTCTCGCCAGTATGCCAATAGTTTGATAGTTGTAGCATAGCAGGGCCTGACAGTCCGCGATGGGTAAACAACATAGACAATTTAAAAGAGATGCGCTCATTACTAGCGATGACTGGCAAACTAATACCAGCCAAAGATCGAATAAGCTCACCCGTTTTATCCGTAAAGGTAAAAGGCACTAAGCTGGCATCGGTTGCAATCAGCGTGTGCCCAAATTGCTGCGCCAATTCATATCCCAAACCACTGGCTCCCATCGTTGGAATAGACAGTCCGCCAGTAGCGACCACGAGTGACTCACAGCGGTAGCCTATTTGCGGCAGTTTGGTTTGATTGGCGGATTCTTTTCTTTCTTGCTTTTCTTTTTTACTAAGCTGCTTGCTGGTCAGTAATTCAAATTTGGCGTTCTTGCCGTTTTCGATAGCTTGCACACTGTCAATCTGCGCATTTAGCTTTACTTGTACACCAGCTGCCGTACATTCCGCGAGGAGCATGGTCAAAATATCTTGCGCTGAATCATCACAAAATAGCTGACCATGTTCGCGCTCATGGTAAGGGATCTTATGTGCTGCCACCATACCAATAAATTCCCAGCTGGGATAACGACTGAGCGCGGATTTACAGAAATGTTGATTGGCACCGATAAAGTGCTCAGGCTCCACATAATAATTGGTAAAGTTGCAGCGTCCACCACCTGACATGAGGATTTTTTTGCCCGCTTTATTGGCATGGTCTAATACCAGTACGCGGCGACCACGGCGACCCGCTGTGAGCGCACAGTATAGCCCTGACGCGCCAGCGCCGATGATGATGACATCATAGTGGGTGTATTGTGATGCATTGCGGTGATTGCTCATGGTAGTCTCATAAAATAATAGGTTTAAAAACCAGCCACCAAATCCGTTATCGAATCAACAATAGAGTCGATTGCTTATCTTTATAGCAGCAGGTCAATAAGAGGGTTTGGTGAAGGGTGTATTTTGGCGTCGTATCTCGCGTGTAGCTATTGTCCATATTTCATACAAGGTTACAAGGGTTAAATGTCATATCATTATCTGATATCTGGACGGTGATGCCTTTATTTATACCAAAATAAAAGTTTATGCCAAAATCAAAACATGTTTTAAGTTAGTCAATACCAATACCAATACCAATAGCGAGTAGATGCAAAACCACACCTCGTCAATAAATTTTATCATGGGTGAGCAAGTATACCGCTATATAGGCATATTGTTATGAATGGCTTTTGATACCTTGCAACCGTTCTGCTTATTTGTCAAACTAACCATGAGTGTCACACATTATGGAAGATGACCCTTATCACCTGTACAGGCAGTCGTTTTCGACCGTTATGCGTGCAGGTCATAATAATTAAAAAGGACAAATACGATGACTCAAAAATCATTCCCCATTGCGGCCGAATTTATCGCTGCTGCCAATACTACCGCTGAACAATATCGCGAAGACTACGAAAAATCTATCGAATCACCTCAGGCTAATGATGCTTTTTGGGCGAAGCGTGCCGAGCTGATCGATTGGATAAAAAAACCGACCAAAATCAGCAATGTTAACTATGATTTGGATGATTTTCGCATAAAATGGTTTGAGGACGGCGAGTTGAATATCTCTGTCAACTGTCTTGACCGACATGTCAAAAAAAATCCTTACAAGCCTGCTATTATTTGGGAGGGTGATCACCCTTCACTGCACAAAATCATCTCCTTTAAAGAGCTGCATCAAGCGGTCTGTCGCTTGGGTAATTCCATGCGTAAGCTTGGGGTCAAAAAAGGCGATCGCGTGACCTTATATATGCCGATGATACCTGAAGCAATGATAGCGATGCTGGCATGTACACGTATTGGCGCTGTACATTCCGTGGTCTTTGGTGGCTTTTCTGCTGAGAGCTTGGGTAATCGCCTGGTAGACAGTCGCTCAAAAATCATCATTACGGCTGATGAAGGCTTACGTGGTAATAAGCATACGCCGCTCAAAGCCAATGTCGATCGGGCACTAGATATGGATGGCACTGATAGCGTGACCAACGTCATTGTCGTTCATCGTACGGGTAATTCTGTACCGATGAGTGGTCGCCGCGATGTTTGGTATCATAACTTGGTCGATGGCGAGTCAGAACATTGCGAGCCAGAAGTTATGAATGCCGAAGACCCGCTATTTTTGTTGTATACCTCTGGCTCTACTGGCAAACCTAAAGGTGTGCTGCATACCACGGGCGGCTATATCACCTATGCTCTCTCTACTTTTCGAGATGTGTTCGATATTAAAGACGATGACGTCTACTGGTGTACTGCGGACGTAGGCTGGATCACAGGTCATACCTATGCAACCTATGCACCGCTTGCCAATGGTACGACGACGGTGATGTTCGAGGGCGTACCAGAATACCCCACATGGGCACGCATCGGTCATATTATCGATAAGCACGATGTGACCATTCTGTACACTGCACCGACGGCGATTCGAGCGATGATGAAGGAGGGCGATGTCTTTGTGCGGGAGTCTGATCGTTCAAGTTTGCGATTACTCGGAACAGTCGGCGAGCCGATCAATCCCGAAGCATGGGACTGGTATTATCATGTCGTCGGCGGTGGCAAGTGTCCGATTGTAGATACTTGGTGGCAAACTGAGACAGGCGGCATCCTTATGGCACCGATACCAGGCACGGTCGCCCTCAAGCCGGGCGCAGCGATGAATCCTTTGTACGGTATCAAACCAGAGATTGTTGATAGTGACGGTACTATGCTAGAAGGCTCTGCTGAAGGAAACCTAGCAATTAACAGCAGTTGGCCGGGGCAAATGCGTACTATTTATAATGACCATGAGCGTTTTTTACAGACGTACTTTAGTGAGTATCCCGGTTATTATTTCACTGGTGATGGGGCGCAGCGTGACGAAGATGGACATTACTGGATCACGGGTCGCGTCGATGATGTGCTTAACGTCGCAGGGCATCGCCTGGGAACAGCAGAAATTGAGAGCGCCGTGGTCGCGCATCCTGCGACAGCGGAGGCCGCCATTGTCGGGATGCCGCACGAGATTCGCGGCATGGGCGTTTGTGCCTTTATCATTTTGAAATCGGGTGAAAAAGAGACAGAGGCGCTAAAGGCTGAGCTGAATCGACATGTTCGCGCTGAGATTGGTCCGATTGCCAATTTGGATGCTATTCATATCGTTGAAGCGTTACCCAAAACTCGCTCGGGCAAAATCATGCGCCGTATTTTACGTAACCTTGCGGCAGGACAATATGTTGGTTTGGGTGATTTGTCTACTCTTGCGGATAGCTCGGTGATTAATCAGCTGGTTGAGGTAGTCAAAGCTGCGCGAGGAGAGTAGGCTAAATTATCGATTAAAAGCACGTTCAGTAAATAGACGATTAGCGTTCAGAAAAGTCATGTTATGAAAACTAGCATGGCTTTTTTACGCAGACGATATTGATATCAACAAACTTTAAAGGTTCAATACTTTCTATAACCATCTTATCTAACGATAACCATACTGTCGAAAACATTCCTACTATTATCACTCCCTTTTTTATCAAACATTATATGAGGCCTGCTGTCATTATGACCAATCACTCTTTGCCCGCTGTCGTTACAGAATCACCAAAAATCGCTATCATTGGTGGTGGTTTGACGGGGCTGTTTACCGCTACATTATTAGAGCGCGCCTTTGCTCAGAACATAGCACAAGATAGTGCGCAAACACCCTTACCGCAAATTACTGTCTTTGAAAAGTCACGTAGCGTAGGGCGTTTAGCCACTCGATATCGTACTGATAGCCACACTGGCAAAAACTGGCAATGGGCATTTGGGGCACAGTTTTTTACGGCTAAGACGGCAAGTTTTAAGCAATTTATTACGCCTTGGTTAGAGACGGGATTGCTACAGCCATGGTGCGCGCAGGTGATCGATTTAACACCAGCGAATCATGATACTCAATCGCCTGATATCCAAGCGCCCGATATTCAGAGTAAGGAGCAATGGAACACCACGCAAGCCCGCTATATCAGTACGCCAAAAATGACCAGTTGGGGGCGTACACTGGCTGATGAGTTGCAGTACAGTACTATAAAATTTAAAACCCGCGTTGCGCCATTGGCTCAATATGACAGGTCTATAGCGGCACAAAACGATAAAAAAACTGAGCTATTTGACGAGACTGGTGCGAGTCTAGGGCACTTTGACTGGGTGATGTGTACCGCGCCAAATGGTCAGACCATAGAGTTAATGGCAGAGAGCGGCTTTGCTGAGCAAGCCAAGATTTCTAAGCCAAAAATGCTGGCGTGCTATACGCTGATGTTAGGATGGAATAATTTTGATACATTACCAAAAATGTTAAGCGCTCAAGCAGCGCCACGCTGGGATGTGGCTTATCTGGATGGCTCTATACTCGATAGAATATTTATCGAGCACCAAAAACCTGCTCGCGATGACCTGCTACCCAGTGTCACTATTCATGCGCGCAACGACTGGTCAGAGCAGCATGTCGATGACGATATGGAGACGATCAAAGCGCAGTTATTAACAGCTGCCAAGCAAGCATTGAATTGGAATGATGAGCATGCTCCTAGCCAAATAGATTGCCATCGTTGGCGCTATGCCGCCACTGTTTCTGATAGTGATAAAAAAGCATTAGGCATCTTGATAGACGAGTCTCATCAATGGATTGTCAGTGGTGATTGGTGCGGACAAGGCAATATCGAAAGTTGCTATCAAATGGCGCAACAAACGGTTGAAGCAATCAACAAAGCAAAGTGATGGCGAAAGTTTACTTAGCGACTGCGCTATCCGAAACTGGACTTTAAGGGTGTTTTCTTAATATGAAAAGGTGATAACGATGTTTGGATTCGATATAGATTTAGAGCTGATGGGCTATCATTTTTTCCAGTTGGGCATCGCCTTTATATTGTCATTACCGATTGCCCTTAATCGTGAGATGAAAGACAACGGCGCGGGGTTAAGGACGTTTCCACTGGTAACCATTGCGTCATGCGCGTTCATGTTGGTTGGTATGGATATTTATGATGCTACTGGTGAAGCGAGAATCATGTATGCCATCATCACAGGTATGGGATTTATCGGTGGTGGGGCGATTTTTAAAAATGAAAAAGGCTCAAAAGGTACTGCCACGGCAGCGAGCTTATGGAATACAGGTGCCATCGGTATTTCGGTGGCTTACGGTCGTTATGAGATTGCCATTATATTATCGGTCGTTGGCTTTTTGATTTTGCAATTTTCAGAGCCCTTTAAAGTTAAAAAATACTAAGCGATGGGTGCGACGGATTAACCTGCATGTACACTTAAATACTAAAGAGACTATAAATCAATACTATATAGATATTTCTATATCTATATGATATAGCAAGAAATCTATAAATTGTTGAAAATAGAGGATAGTTTATGAGTACCAGATTGAGAGGAAGTGGGCTGACTTGTGCCATGCTCGCACGAGGGGATAAGCAGGTTTTATGCGCGGTCAATAATGAGAGCGACGAGCAGGCGATGGCTAGTATCGATAGCACTGAATATGATTCGCTAAGGCACATTATTTCTTTTGAAAATGATAAATTCTCCTGTAAAGAAGGCGTTGAATGGCAATGCGCCATACCAGTAAAAAAAGTGGAACTTCTTTATGATGATCTAAATCTATAGCCGCTTATAACTGAAAATTTGTGTATTAATTTGTAATACTTTAATTGAAAATAAAGCTACCCAAATTGCTAATAAACAGTTATATTCGTATAACATAATATACAAAATAGTACGAAGTTAGAGGTGAATATAGTGCTTAGAGGAAGTGAGCTGACTCGTGTAATGCTTGAGCATGGCTGCCATGAGATATGGTGTGCGGTAGATGATAATAGTGATGAAGAAGCTATGTGTGATCAAGATTCAAACGATTTTACTGCCCAAATCGTGTCTTATCATAACAACAGATTCTATTGTACTGCTGGTACTGCGTGGCTATTCGCTGTGCCAATTAAGATAACGGCGATGACACTTAGTGATGTAAAGCTCTAAATACCTTTCTTTGTCTAATTAAGCCATCGCCGACTCATCATTTGTATTATAAAAGCCCACCTTATGGTGGGTTTTTCCTTATAAGCAATATGCCGCTTCTTAGATTAGTGATCAAACGATAAAGATTTTTGCAGATAGTCATACTTGTATATGACAAGAACCTTTAACTAAGCATGAATTACAGGCAAAAAAAGAGCCCACAGAGGAGGAACTGTGGGCCGAGGAAAACTGATCGTGTAAAGGAACTACAGAGGCAGTGGTTGTGACCTATTGTTATTATGAGTTTTTCTATATTAATTAATATTAGGGTGGTGGTGATTAATTCAATAACTGCATATATTTACTTACATATTTAAGTGTACAAGTGTTTTTATTAGAATCGCTATCATAGCGCAATTAGCAGCGGTTTGGCTATTTTGGTTACATGACATTACGTTTAGAGCTCATGAGAGAGAAAATTAACGTCGTATTGTATCTCCAGTAGATGAGTCTTTTGGCCTTGTCATATCTAACATTGATAAATGCGTAGCAGAGTTTTGTAGTTATATATGAAAGATTGATTAATTTTAATAGTCATTTCACTATAAAAATATTACTGCGTTAACCTCGCTTGAAGTATTAGCTATACATCTACACTCGGTTGCCTTGTGCTACTTTTAAATTCAACTGACTATTTTTAAATTCAACTGACTATATCGATAACTGAATAGCTAAAGAGATGGCATGACGACCTGCGTGAAAAATGCTAAGCTATCTACCATTAATATGTCTATATAAAACTGGGTTTGCCATGACTGAGAATACGCATTTGCATACGCAGGAGCCGCAAAATACCAAGAGTATTTTTAACTTGCCTAATAACCTTACTATCGCGCGGATTTTAATGATTCCGCTGTTTGTCGCGATTGCTTATTGGCCACCTGCTATGGGAATTGGCATGCCTGCTATCTCAGACAATGTGATTGCGCGGGTCGGCATGAGCGAATTTAGTGATAGCTTGTTACGCCATTTACTTTTGACTAGCGTTTTTATTATTGCAGCGATTACTGATTGGCTTGATGGATATTTTGCCCGTAAGCTTAATGTTATGTCAGCCTTCGGTCGTTTTTTAGACCCCGTCGCTGATAAGTTAATGGTGGCGGCGGCGCTTATTATCTTGGTGCAATGGCATCCCAATATTATTATGGCAATCGCCGCGATTGTGATTATCTCGCGTGAGATTGCGGTGTCAGCGCTACGTGAATGGATGGCAGAGCTGGGCAAAAGCACCAGTGTGGCGGTGTCGTATGTCGGCAAGCTAAAAACAACGTTTCAAATGGTTGCCATCACGGTGTTATTGCTCAATTGGGAATCGCTCGAAACGATCGGTTATGTGCTCATGGTTGCTGCTGTTATTTTGACGCTATGGTCGATGATGATTTATCTCAAAGCGGCTTGGCCGTACCTAAAGCAAAGCGGGTAAATATATAACGCAGATATGATCAATAAACAACATAGACAACAAAAAACGCCAGTGGCTAATGCGACTGGCGTTTTTTATGGTCTGTTTGAAATACGGTTGATGTTGCCTATTTGCCTTAGACATTGTTTGTATGGTTGATATATACTCGAAATTATTAGGGTCTGTTGAACATTCAAATATTAGGGCTGCTGATTGCTAAAATTGCACCAAACTAGGCGCAAACCGACGATAATGTCGAGACCTTAGCTAGGCTTGCAACAACGTTTGGGGTGATTTTAGCATCAGCCTTTCAGGGCAATACTCTTTTTTGCCAATATATGGCGAAATTGTTTAACCTAGAATGACTAGGCATCAAAAATTTCACTGCATATTGTCTAAAAAATAATGACTGCCAGTACCACATTTGAATGTTCAACAGACCCTGAACAAAATACAAGAAAATTGATCGAGTTATCATGAAACGGCCTTTAAATAAGGAAATAAGCATGACATTACATCAGACACAGTCGGGCGTTGCCGTATTATTGTTGGCATTATTAACGGGGTGTTCTTCTGGCTCAAACATGCAGGAAGAATCCACCTCAACCATTCAGCGAGAAAAATCTATTCAAACAGACGCTACTGCAGAACGTTCCACTCAGGACGCGGCAGAATCGGAGCGTTTGGGGACAAAGTGGGGCGATGACGTCGACTCAAAAGTGACGACTGTTGATCTGCGCCGTACGAGCAGTGAGCCTATCGAGCAGATGCAAGTCCGTTATGCTGATAAGTCTTATAATGGACGTGCGGTTAATAGCATGTCACTACTGGCGGGCAAGGTGGATTTTTCGATGGAAACAGATACGGGTGCACTATCCCTTTATCGAGACTCGGGCAATTACTACGTGCAAGGTCAAGCGGGTCAGGCCTACCGTTTGGTGTATCATAATAACAGCGACAACACTTATGAAATCGTCGCTAGTGTCGATGGAATCAATGTCCTCAATGGCAGCGCTGCCAGTCGTTATGACAGTGGATATGTGCTAAATCCAAATGATAATTTGGTGATTGAAGGTTTCCGTAAGAGCCAAAGCTCAGTAGCTTCGTTTATATTTAGCAAGCCAGAGAGTGCTTATGCCGCTAATACCAGCTCAGGCTCTATCAATAACACAGGTGTAATAGGTACAGTCATCTATGGCTTATATGATCCTACTAGACCTAAATCTAAGCAACCGCAAGCGTATCCAGCAGACAATGGTTATGCGAAACCACCGCAGTAATGCCTATCGATAGAAAATAGATAACGCATAAAGAAACGCCAGTCGCATTAGCCACTGGCGTTTTTAATTTTGCTATTTCTGGTTTAGATAACTTATAACGTTACTGAGTTATTTTCGCCCAGATTGGTCGCTTTTTTGCCGTCCATTACGGCAGCAGTAGTCATCTTAAACATATTGACGACCGAGCTACCACTGAGCCAATATTCAGCACCGTGTGGTACGACTTTAATCAGCTGTACATTTGGATCTTCTTTACCTTGCTCATAAAAAGCATTGTAGATCGGCGACCATAGCTCGTCTAATTTCTCATGGTCTTCAACCAGTTCCGCTTTACCATTAATTGAGACATAGTTTTTGGCATCTTGACTGACATAAGCCAAGTTTACTTGCGGATCTTTCTCAATGTCACTCACGGTTTCGGTACTCTTGTCACCGATGAACCAAATCTCTTTTGCACCGATGCTCGTCTCGCTCGTTGTCATTGGGCAGGCATGCAAATGGCCTTCGTGAGTGCGAGTTGTCATCATGGCAAACTTGATGTCTTTTACCAATTCTTGCACTTTATTGATATGGTCTTGTCTACTCATAGTAAATTTCCCTTTCTTTATTTTGATTGAATTGTAGTGATTAAATAGTTGATTGTTTATAGTAGTTTTTATTCAGGCTAAGTGTTTTCCAAGTATTGAAAACAAGATGAATTGAGAAAAACGATCATCGCCTTAACAACTGAAACTAGAATACCTAGTTGTGACCTTGTGTTTATATAGGTTGCCCGTAAGGCGATGTGAGGGTTTGTAAGGACTATAAGCTTTAGGTAAAAATTGTGACGACATCGCTGTTAAGTTTCTGTTGTGAAAGTAGCCTGTTGTAAAAGTAACAAGGGTTTCAACGATGGCAAAGATCTCACTATTATTGAATAGCAAGCATCAGCAATTTATCTTGGTTTTGACCTGCTTATTACAGGGCTTCTTGTTATAATACCCAGACCATTTACTTTGCATGGCAGAGATGCCTTGATCTTACGGATTATGCCTTTATGATGACCATCGCCGGACAACCGTTTCTTACCGATTTTCAGACGCAGCAACTCATCAGTCAGTTCCAGCAAAAAACCGAGCTAAATGTCAGCCAAATCCATACCCAGCAAGTGTATGTGTTATCACGAGAACTAGAAGGTGATGAGCATAAAAAAGCGCTAGACTTACTTGCTGTCGACAGTAGCACTGTCCTTGAAGCCCCAAAAAGCAATCAATTACAAGTCATCGTAGGTCCACGTTTTGGCACTATATCGCCATGGGCAAGTAAAGCGACCGATATTTTTAATAACTGTGAAATTGCGATCAATCGCGTCGAGCGTGTCGTTGTCTATACGCTGACCATCGATAGCAAGATCAGTGAAAAGCTGTCTACTGCCGCTGAGCAGGTGTTGTTTGACCGTATGACGCAGAGCTTGGTCTATGACTTGAGCGATGTCAGTAAATTGTTCGACGATCAAGCGCCAGCATCACTGAATCATATCGATGTTATTGGACAAGGTCGTACGGCACTAGAAGCAGCCAACACAGAGTTTGGTTTTGCGCTATCTGTCGAAGATATTGATTATTTGATCAATGCTTATGTCAATGAGTTGAAACGCAACCCAACGGACGTTGAGCTGATGATGTTTGCACAGGCAAACTCAGAGCATTGCCGTCATAAGATTTTTAACGCTGAATGGACAGTCGATGGCGAAGTACAGCCAAAGTCACTGTTCCAAATGATTAAGAACACTTATAAAGCCAATCCACAAGGTATCTTGTCAGCGTATAAAGACAATGCCGCGGTAATGGCAGGTTCTAACGGCATACGTTTTTATCCTATCCCGACTGACGCGATGGATGCCAATTCAATTCATCCTTATGGCTTTCATCAAGAAGAAATCGATATTTTAATGAAGGTCGAAACCCATAATCATCCAACCGCGATTGCCCCTTATTCGGGTGCGGCGACAGGTGCGGGCGGTGAGATTCGTGATGAAGGCGCGACTGGTCGTGGCGGTAAGCCAAAAGCAGGTCTAACAGGCTTTCATGTATCACACTTGCATATCCCAGAGCTCGCTGAAAAATGGGAGCAATCAGGTCAGTTGAGTACTCAGGATTACGGTACGCCAGATCGTATGGCAACCAGTCTTGAGATCATGACCGAAGCGCCTCTCGGTTCAGCCAACTTCTCAAATGAATTTGGTCGTCCAAATCTGTGTGGTTATTTCCGTAGCTTTCAGCTTGATACCTCAGCGGCAAAAGACGGCAGCGAGATGCGCGGCTATCATAAGCCAATCATGCTGGCAGGTGGTTACGGCAATATCAAGCGCAACCTCATTGAAAAAAACACCATTCAGCAAGGTGATTTATTAATCGTCCTTGGTGGCCCTGCGATGCAGATTGGTCTAGGCGGTGGTGCAGCATCTTCGGTTGATAGTGGTGACCTTGATGAAGGTTTGGATTTTGCTTCTGTGCAGCGTGATAACGCTGAGATGGAGCGTCGTTGCCAAGAAGTTTTAGATCGCTGCTGGGCACTAGCGGGTAGTGATGTCGATGTGAGTAATAATGGCAAAGACGGCAACCCTATCGTGTCATTGCATGATGTGGGCGCGGGCGGTATCTCTAATGCGATGCCAGAGCTGGTCAATGACCACGAGATGGGTGCGATACTAAATCTGCGTAAAGTTCCATCATTAGAAGCCGGCATGTCACCAATGGCCATCTGGTCAAACGAAGCGCAAGAGCGTTATGTCCTTGCGATTCACCCAGAAAGCGAAGCCCAATTCGATGCCATCTGCGCACGTGAGCGTTGCCCGTATGCTATCTTGGGAACAGCCACCGATGTCCGTCAGCTGGTCGTTGACGATACGTTATTGGATGAGCAGCCAGTTGATATGCCGATGCAAGTATTGCTCGGTGGCACGCCGAAGATGAAGCGTAGCTTTGAGCGTCATGACAGCAGCTTACCTGCATTAGAGCTTGGCGATGTCAATTTAGCTGAGTCTATCAAAGACGTGTTGCGTCATCCAACGGTCGCTAGCAAATCATTCTTGATCAGTATTGGTGACCGTTCTATCACGGGTATGGTCGTGCGTGATCAGTATGTGGGTCGCTATCAAGTGCCCGTATCTGATTGTGCAGTGACAGCGTCAGGCTTAGTGGCGTTAGATGGTCAGGTGATGAGCGGTGAAGCCATGAGTATCGGTGAGCGTACACCAGTTGCGCTAATCAGCCCACAAGCGTCAGCACGACTAGCCATTGGTGAAGCGATTACTAACATCGCTGGTGCGTGCATTGCTCAGTTGTCTGATATCACGATGTCAGCGAACTGGATGGCAGCATGTGGCGATGATGCGGAAGACGCAGCATTATTTGACGCGGTATATACAGTCGGTGAAGAGCTGTGCCCAGCATTGGGTATCGCTATTCCAGTCGGTAAAGACTCGCTATCGATGCGTGCTAACTGGACTGACAGTAGTGAAGCAGGTGAGGCGGATAAATCAGTCGTATCACCAATGAGTTTGGTGATTACTGCCTTTGCTCCTGTGGTTGATGTGGCAAAAACGCTAACCCCGGAGCTAATCAATGGCGACAGCGCGTTCTACCGTATTGATTTGTCTAAAGGCAAGCTGCGTCTAGGCGGTTCAATCCTTGCGCAAACGCTGAGCCAATTGGGTAACGATTGCCCAGATTTGGCACAGCCAAGCGACTTGGTCGATTTCTTTAACTTTATCCAAGCGGGTAACGCACAAGGCGTCATCAGCGCCTATCACGATATCGGTGATGGTGGTCTCTTGGCAACTATCGCTGAGATGCAGTTCACCAGCCGTCAAGGTATCAAGCTGTCATTGACGGATGATAACTTACTCGGTCAGCTGTTCAGTGAAGAGCTGGGTGCAGTCATCCAAGTATTACCAGAAAACGTCGCGGCTCTAATGCAATTGGCAGAAGAGTTTAACGTTGCTGATATGCTCAGCCTCGTGGGTCAAAGCTCGGAAGAAGACAGTCTGCTTATCCAAACGCCAACGCTCATGGGTGATGATACTCTTAGCTTTAGCCGTACCGAATTACAGCAAGCGTGGACTCAGGTCAGCTATCAAATCGCCCGTCGCCGTGATAACCCAGCCTGTGTACAGCAAGAGTATGACTTAATCGCTGATGCAAGCCATCAAGGCCTAATCGCTGCGCCGAACTTTGATTTGAATCAAAAAGTTGAAGAGCCGTACTTAAATAGTCGCGCTGATTCTGATAATAGCAAACCAAGAGTTGCTATCTTGCGTGAGCAAGGCGTCAACGGTCAGACAGAGATGGCAGCAGGCTTTACCCAAGCTGGCTTTGAAGCGGTCGATGTACACATGAGCGATCTACTCAGTGGTCGTATCAATCTACGTGACTTCGATGGCTTAGTCGCTTGTGGTGGCTTTAGTTATGGTGATGTATTGGGCGCAGGCTCTGGCTGGGCAAACTCTATCTTGTTCCATGACGAACTACGCATGCAGTTTGTCCGCTTCTTTGCCCGTCCTGAGACCTTCTCACTAGGTGTCTGTAACGGTTGTCAGATGATGGCTCAGTTAAAAGACCTCATCCCAGGTGCAGATAACTTCCCACGCTTCATCGCTAACGAGTCAGCTCGCTTTGAAGCGCGTACGGTCAATGTAAAAATCGAGCGTACCAAGTCTATCCTGTTCAAAGGCATGCAAGACAGCATCTTGCCTATCGCTGTGGCGCATGGTGAAGGCTATGCCACACTAGACAACACAGAGATTGACGGTATGGCCAAACACGGTCAGCTTGCGATGCGTTATGTCGATAGCCAAGGTCATCCAACTGAGACGTATCCGCTCAATCCAAACGGTTCGGTCGGCGGTGTCACGGGTCTGTGTAGCACTGATGGTCGTGTGACGATTATGATGCCACATCCTGAGCGTAACCTAAAAGCCTATAACCACAGCTGGAAACCAGAAGAGTGGGATGAAGACGGCGCGTGGATGCGTATGTTCCGTAACGCTCGTGCTTGGTTGCGCTAGTCGCAAACCTAGATGCTTGATTAGCTTCGTCAAACTTGCTGAGCCTACGACATGTAGTGCTTGCGCATGTTTTCCTCGCTACTCAAACCTCTAGCAATTGCTGATAGTTTTAGATAGCGGTTTTTTAAAATAAAAAGGTGGGCTCAAAGCTCACCTTTTTTGTGTTTGGGATTTGGGTGTTTTTAAGAGTAGGGGAGCTATTTCCCGCCTTACGCTTGTATCTGCCAGTCTGGGCGCGGCGCTGTCTACGGTTTGGATCGTCGCTTGCTTCGCGTCGACACCCCAAAACCTAGCCATCGCAACTTGCCCAAACCAGCAGGATACCGCTACAGTCGGGGCTAAAACGCGTCTCAAGGCCACTATTTGTAGCTAACGAAGATTTTCAGACATCAGCTTATCGTGGTTGTCCCAGTATTTAGCTGTATCTTCATACGAACGTGCCATATTCTCAAACATTTCAGCTACATAAGGATGTGAAATAATCCACGGTTTAGCATACTGTCTGTACTTGTCTGCTAAAGCCCTTTCTTGTTTTCCACCTTTGTCCCTCCAGTGAGCACCTCTTTGGTTGATAGTACCTGAATAGAACCCTCGTCTCAAATCTTCAGCGTCAAACAAATCTAAAACATCTGCCACCATCGTCAATATACTTTTTTCATCGTCTTCATGTGGAGAGTGAGATAATATTCGACCAAGTACTCTATCGCAAGCTTCTAAAATACCAAGAGCTTCGCTTCGCACTCTAACTTCTTTAACAAAAGCTCTAAAATCAGGTTCATTAAGTTCCATATCTTTATTAATACTTGGTAAAAACTCACACTCATCAAGTATTTTGTAGTTGTGCAGAGTTGTAGGTTTTTCTTGTTTAGGTGCATCATCATTTTTTAAGTAAAATGACTGAAGTAATTGTATAAAGAAATTTGGGTCATTCATTATATTTCTATAAAGAGTTTTTAGCCTGATCGCTTCATCGTACCCAAGTAATGAAAACAGCTGATATTCTATATATACCAATCTTGACTCGTCAAAACCACTTTGCTCTTCAAGATATTCAATCATCTCTTTAATTATATGACTGTCGAAATTTTTATACTGATCTTCAGGGTTGTTAATAAAAAGCTCTAAAATTTGTAGAAGCTGCTCGACTGGTAAGACTGTAAACTTTAAGCTAATAGCATTTAATAAAGCCACTGGACGTTGTCTTTCTATAAGCTTCCCGATACAGTATTCTTTGTCCTGTACATCGCCTATCCAAGCTAAATAACCATTAAACCTGTCCCAGTATTCATCTTCAAGGTTATATAGCTTTGCTGTATCCCATACGTTTTTATTAAACGGTAAGTTCAAAAGCAAACTAACTTTATCTTCATTATTCAATATAGAAGATATATTTGATTCATCCATGATTAATTTAAAGTTTGTGATAACTTTTGAGTTGCCTTCAGACCATACAATACTATCTAGGATATCAAGATCATATAAATCGATATTCTGTACTAACAAATCTATGATATTTTTGGGCTCTAAAATTTTGGATTGAATGATTGCAACTGAGCAGAGTCTTTTATTATTTGATTTAGCTAGTAGTTTAAATATTACTTCTTTTCCATATTTTTCATAGATTACTATGATAGCTTCAATTCTTTTTTTATCGCCTATCTCTTGGCGCTCTTTGTAATCGTAATCATTAGAAGCTCCTTTAAAGCAGCTATCAGCTTGATTAGTAAATAGCCATAAATACTCATTAACAATAGATTCGGGTTTAAAAATTTCAATATAATAATCCAGCTGACGTGTTAGATCCTCAGAATTCAAAGAGGTTCTTGGGTGATGATTTTTAAATTGTCTTAATTTACTTTGAAAGCGTATACGAACATCGTCTTCTATATATGATTTAGCCAAATCATAAAGCAAGTTAAGTACTTTTTGCCATAAGTCTAAACTATCAAATATATATAACTCAAGAATTTGTAAAATTCTATCCGAATTAAGATTTGCTAATTTTATTATGCTGTCATTCGCATATTCTATGCCTTTATGCATATCAGCTTCTAATACAATATGACCAGCATTATCATCTCGCCAAACTGGCTGAGCATTTGAATATGCATGATCACCCCTCAAATCTATTTGTCTTAAAAATATTTTGAAAGCAGTTTCTTCGTCAAGCGTTATGATTCGTTCTAGCAGTGTTATACGTTGTTCTACAGTTGTATTGGTCTGTGGAAACCATGGTCTAAAGAAGGAATAAAGAGTGTTAAATGGACTATTAGACCAGTTTGAAGGAACTATAAATTTATCTAACACAATTAAAATTTTGCAGGCACGAGTAATGTATCGAGGATTCCAAGCTAAAACTTCGAATGCCCATAATAGGTTATTGAAATAACGTCGACCAGTCATGACGTCACTACTACTCTCTGTAAATAAAGTTTGAATTAAAGGAGTGTCTCTTTGAAGGTCTTTTTCTATCGAACCCAAGAATTCTTCTGGACTAGCTTCTGCAAAGCTTCTAAAGTACGGCTCTAGTGTCAACCAGTTTTCTCTACTATTGTTTGATAATATTTCTTTTATCAGTTGATTGATTTCAAATTGAAAATTAGTAGCTGTTAGCTTGACGAATCTATCACCTATGACAGCGAGCTTAACCAATGAGTTAGTAATACCTTCAAGCAATACTTCTGAATAAGGGAATTGTTTACCAATGACTTTAGCCATATAGCGTTGATTGATATCTAGTTCAAACTTTGGATGCTTTGTTAAAAATAATTCAAGCAAACTATCAAAGTAGTGTTGGACTAACTCACTGCTAATGGAACTACTAACAAAAGGTAATGCCTCTACAGGGGATTTGATCTTCCATACCTGCTCAATTTTCATTACAGGCGTATCATCAATAGAAGCTAACTTCAAAAGCTCCGATTCAATATTTTGATATTCAGTTTGTGCAATAGAAGACACAAAAGCCTTATCATTTGCATTGTTTCCGTCCCATGAACCAATCAGGGATAATAAACTAAGAGCTAGAGAATTTCCGTCTGACCAGTCAGGTTTGGAGATAGCTGGATTGATAGCTTTAAGTCTTCGGTAAACTGACCATGACCTACCTGCTTGATGTGATAAGCGTTTTGCATCGCTTTCTTCTTCTCCTAAAGCTACTAAAGCTTTCTCAAACTCTGAGTAACTGGCTCTTTCTAGAATAATATTTTTCTCATCAGCAGGTTTGTTGCCTAATGATTGAGGTGATATTAGTGTTAAGTCGTTTCTAACACTAGGTTGTTTAGCAATTTCAGGTGACGCACAGATTATGATTTTAACTTCTGGATTATTTTGAACGTATTGCCAACCTTGTTCATTAGTAATTACTAGAGAGTTTAAGAGAAGCTTGTTATTATTAATTACGGTAACGATAGCACTTATCACAGACTCTTCAATACTGTCAGAGTACACACTAATAACTGAATAATTGTCCTTAATAAAATTGTTAGTAAATTCTTTATCCAATGATTCGAAAGAGCTTTCTCTTCCTAATGTTAGCGCTTCTTTAGTTATAGCTGGTTTACATTGATGCGCCCAATCATTGAAATAAACTTCAGCACTTTTAATGCCGTAGCCACCAATCCCTAGAACCTCTGCAATATAGACTGCATTTGAAGGCTGACTATCAATCCACTCCTCTAAATCAGTAGCATCATATGCTCTAACTTCTTTCCAGCCTTCTGTATTTTTATTGTCAGTAATCCATCTTTCTTTATTCTTCCAACGTCGGGGAGTAATAAAGATATAAGTATTTTCAGCTTTAAACTCTTCTGAAGCGTCTTCTGTTCTTTTCCCAAAATCACTATTAGCTTTACTACCTATTGAACTATCTGTACCTATCTCCCAAACGGATTTCCCAGCAGGAATCCATGCATTCCCGTCAGTTGATTCAAGAGTTCCGTCCCATGATGGCATAAAAGTAGAGTCACCAGCAGGGAACGAGATTGCCTTTGTATCTTTTGCATGAAAGCAGAGCCGCCTTATTATTTGAGGTAGCTCTTGCTGCGCTATTTTATTATTGTTTTCTACCCAGCTAATTATATTGGATGCGGATACTTTCAATTTGAGTCCTTAGATATTTGTGAGTCAATAGTCCGTTACTACCAATTTAAATGAGGGCTTTAGTTTGGTTCTCAATCTATATACACAAAAAAGGTGAGCTAAAAAGCCCACCTCTTATATTTCAGTTTTATATTCCACAGATTTACTTTTCAATAATTCTCTGAGCCTCCGCTATCAATTCATGAATCTTAGCACTTTCCTTTAGCACACAAGCATCATAAGCAGAGAGCGGCTCAGATACATGCTCTTTTTCCTGATCTTGTTTGGCTTTTTCTTCCAAATACTTTTCAAGTTTATCGGCTTCAGAATTGCCCATAGTTTATCCTCGTATAATTTTTACCATAAAAAAACGGCACTGAAATCAGTGCCGTTTTATTAGTCGTGACAATGTAAACCCTAACCACGACTTTTCAAATACTGACTCACCACGTTATCAATCCCAGCTTAAAATTACCTTACCGCATTGTCCACTTTCCATGATATCAAAGCCTTCTTGAAAGTCATCGATGTGCATGCGATGGGTAATGATGGGCGATAGATCAATACCGCTAATCAGCATTTGCTCCATCTGATACCACGTCTCCCACATCTCGCGCCCATAAATACCTTTTAGGGTTAACGCCTTAAAAATAATCTTGCTCCAATCCACCGTGGTAGTATTAGGTAAAATGCCTAATAGAGAGATTTTAGAGCCGTTATACATGTTACTAATCATCGAATCAAAAGCCTGAGGCGAGCCTGACATCTCAAGCCCAATATCAAAGCCGTGCATTTTTAACTCAGCGATGGCGCCTTCAATGGTTTCACCTTTGGCTGGGTTGATGGTCATGGTTGCACCCATTTTTTTGGCAAGCGCTAAGCGATAATCACTGATATCACTGACCACGATATTACGTGCCCCTGCGAAGCGGCAAATCGCTGTTGCCATAGAACCAATCAGTCCTGCACCCGTAATCAGTACATCCTCACCAAGGACAGGAAATGAAAGGGCAGTATGCGTGGCATTGCCAAAGGGGTCCATAATGGCTGCCATCTCATCACTGATACGCTCATCGAGTTTGATGACATTATCGGCAGGTATCACCAAATATTCGGCAAACGCGCCATCGCGGTCGACGCCCACGCCGATGGTGTTTTCGCACACATGCAGCTTGCCACGGCGGCAGTTACGGCAATGCCCGCAAGCGATATGACCCTCGCCAGTGACTCGATCACCCACTTCAAAGTGCTTCACGCCATCGCCTATTTCGCTAATGATACCGACGTATTCGTGTCCGATGATCATCGGCGTCTTGATGGTTCTTTCTGACCACTCATCCCACTTATAAATGTGCAAATCTGTCCCACAAATGGCGGTTTTTTTAATTTTAATTTTAACGTCATTGATGCCAACAGTAGGTTCTGGCATGTCTTGCATCCAGATGCCTTTTTTGGCATGGGCTTTAACCAGTGCTTTCATACTTTTCTCTTATTTAGCTGTGTTGTACTTAATGATTGAATCTAGCGAGTGAATATCGAACGAATACCGAACGAATACCGAACGACGCTTAATCAATCACCTTCATTTGCTTGGCGACTTTGATAAAGGCGGCGATACACTTGTCTAGCTGCTCGCGAGTATGGGCGGCAGAGAGTTGGACACGAATGCGAGCTTCGTCTTTGGGCACGACAGGATAGAAGAAGCCAATCACATAAATGCCTTCTTTCAGCAGCTCATCTGCCATTTGCTGAGAGACATTGGCATCATAAAGCATAACCGCACAAATCGCCGATGCGGTGGGCTTGATATCGAAGCCTGCATCTTGCATTTTTTTCACAAAATAAGCGGTATTTTCATGTAATTTATCTTGTAAGGTATTGTCTTGTGACAGCATCTCAAACGCTTTTACCCCAGCCGCTGCCACCATAGGAGGAATGGAGTTTGAAAACAGATACGGGCGTGAGCGTTGACGCAACATCTCAACGATTTCTTTTTTACCCGTGGTAAAGCCGCCAATAGCACCACCAAACGCCTTGCCCAAAGTACCAGTGATCAGCTCAATATCACCACGTAGATTGAACAATTCAGTCACGCCGCCACCAGTGTGACCGACCACGCCTGCTGAATGCGACTCGTCAATCATCACCATGGCATCATATTTTTGTGCCAACGCATAAATCTCATCCATTGGCGCGACATTACCATCCATCGAAAACACACCATCGGTGACAATCAAACGAAAACGCTGTGCTTGCGCCGCTTGTAATTGCGTCTCCAAATCCTGCATATCTGCATTGGCATAGCGATAACGTGCTGCTTTACACAGGCGCACACCGTCGATGATTGAGGCATGATTTAACGAATCAGAAATAATGGCATCCTCAGCAGTCAGCAGTGGCTCAAATGCACCGCCATTGGCATCGAAACAAGCCGCATAAAGAATCGTATCTTCGGTATTAAAAAACTTAGAAATCGCCGCTTCTAATTGCTTATGCAAATCTTGCGTACCACAAATAAACCGCACTGATGACATGCCATAACCTGAGTTTTCAATAGCTCCGATAGCCGCCTTTTTAATTTCAGGGTGGTCAGACAAACCAAGGTAGTTGTTGGCACAGAAGTTAAGCACCTCACGGCCATCAGTGATCTTGATGAGCGCATCTTGCGGAGAGGTGATCACGCGCTCAGTTTTATACAGTCCTGCCGCGCGTATATCATTGATTTCTTGTTGTAGGTGTTTCTGAAAGTCTTGATACATAAAGATTCCTTTTTTAATATTATTAGCGTTTGCGCTGATAATGTAGATATTAAGACTACTGATAGAACCAAACTATTTGCTTATTAGGGCGTGTCTTCATTTCAAAAATGGTGATAAAAATGAGATAAATTGCCGTCAAACAAGAAAAATAGCGCAGATAATATTAGGATATTAACCAGCTATTTGACGATGTTTGGCAAGATTTAGCCATTTTTAGCCCATTGAGATGACTATCGAGTGAATTGAAGACACGCCCTAGTATGAACTAACCACAAATTGCTAAATACTGACGCACGACATTCTCCATGCCTTGCTCCAATGATTCAATCGTAAATGCATGACCAATCGACACTTCAGCGATATCACTAAGCGCAAGCAGATCAGCCAAATTATCCAAATTCAAATCATGACCCGCATTGACGCGGATACCGTTTTGATTGGCTAGATTAATACAGTCGCTAAAGCGTTGCTTGACCTCATCGAAATCAAACTTGTCATCGCTCTTACCATTACTGTAGGCGCGCGCCCATTCTTCGGTATACATCTCGATCGTCTGTACGTCACTCTCGATGACCGCTTTGATTTGCTCGATATCAGGGTCGATAAATACCGCACAGCGCGTACCAAAGGCTTGCAGCTCTTTACTCAACGTTGATAAAAACTCATGATGAGTGATGATATCAAAGCCATGATCGGAGGTCAGTTGATCGTCACTGTCTGGCACGAGCGTGCATTGATGCGGTTTTACCTCACGGATAATCTTTAAGAACTGCTCGTTTGGATTGCCCTCGATATTGAACTCAATCTCTGGGTAGTCCTTTAAGAATGCACTGATATCATAGACATCTTGGTATCTGATATGACGCTCATCGGGTCTCGGGTGTACGGTAAAGCCTTTAACCCCTAGGTCAATCAGCTTTTTCACAAAGGTCAACAAGTTAGGGTAATCAGTACCGCGCGAGTTACGGATTAAAGCCAATTTATTCAAATTTACGCTAAACAATGTGCTCATAAAATTCCTTGTACAGCTCGTTTATTATTGATGACATAATTAGGGCGTGTCCTCAATTCAATTGAGTATCCTCTAAATGGGCTAAAAATGGCTAAATCTTGCCATACATCGTCAAATAGCTTGTTAATATCCTGATATTATCTACGCTATTTTCCTCGTTTGACGGAAATTTATCTCATTTTTATTACCATTTTTAAAATGAGGACATGCCCTAATAAAAATCATTGGTATCAGCATACTTCTTATTCAATGCCTTTAAAATAGCATAAGTCTCTAAGTCTACCGTTCCTGTTGGGTTACGGGGTCTAAAGTGCAGTTGAAACGCATAGACGACATCGCGACTGGCTTTGTCCCACTCGTCGCTACTGTTAATCTGATAGCCATAGTCTCGAAATTGCTGCTTAAGCTCAGGTATCGTGGCCGCTGCAAATGTGTCTGTATCCATAAAAGCAAGCTTATCAGCGTCATCATACCAAGCACCGATGCCATATTGCTTATACAGTTGCTCCCAAGGAAACTTTGCACCGGGGTCTATTTTGCGCGAGGGTGCCATATCAGAATGACCGATGATATTCTTTGGTGAAATGTCATATCTCGCCGTGATATCTTGCACCAACTCCGCGACCTTTTTAATCTGCCACTCATTAAAGGCGACATAATGCTCATAAGGATGATACGCCAACTTACCGTCTTTTAATGCATTTTGATACTTAGGCGCAATCCCTGCATTGACGATTTCTATGCCAATAGAGGTATCGTTCAATATCGTCCGTCCTGCAAAGCCGCCATCACCTGCATGCCAAGCCCGCTCGTTTTCTGGGACTAGATTATAGATTTTATCATCGTCATTATCTAACAATAAATAGTGGGCGCTGACTTTGCCTGTGGTCAGTGTTTTGATCGATCTGTCGTTGTCTGACACCGTATAGTGCAGGACGATGGTTTTGATGCGCTCGCTTTTGCCAGTGGCTTGGTGGGTTTTACTGTCCACGATGTAGCTCTTGGTGGTTGCGACTGGAGAGGTTGTGGTTACGCAGCCAATCAAGGGCAGTGTTAAGCCAAACGCTAAAAAGATGTTTTTTACCATGAAATGCTCTGTGTGATAAAGGTGAGCTTTGATATAGTCGTTTCAATATAATTTGGATACAAGGAAGGCGAGCGAAAGTACTACAAATAGTAGACTAAGAGAGCCTGACACCGTATCTGATTTATATAGGATTGACTATACTTGCCTTTATTTTTTATTGATAGTAGATAGATGAGTTCGAGATATCTTTGAAAGCTTTTTTAATCCTTGCGAATCTTCTTCGCCAACACTTTCTTCCAACTGTCCTCTAAACACTCAATCGCAAGCCAAGGTTCAATGACTTCCGCTGCAAATTTTTCTTTTGAATTTGATAGCTGCCATAATGTCTCAAGTGTCGCAAAAGGATAGGGACGTTCTATCAAGTAAACTGGTAAATCAGCGCTAATCATGCCATCACGTACCACTTTGAAATACCAACCAGCGATACCTTGTTTGCTGATCCATGCCGCGATATTCGGCACTTTGGTAAACTGTCCGATCTGATCATTGATTTTGTAGCAGGGGCGGCGCGGTTGCACGATACGCAGTTGTAAATTATCAACATCATCTGTACTAGTAGCCGTATTACCATATTCAAAAACGTCGCCAATACAAACTGTAGATTCGGTCATTTCAGGCAAATCATTTACTGCTTCGGTCGTGAAGTTTTCGCCCAATGTACCGACGCGCACGTTTAGCCCAAACTCTGTATTGATTCTTTCATAAGTTGCAGGTGCCAGTTGATGCACGGCTTTGAGTGGGCCGCCATGATGCTTGCGATCGGCTTGCTCATCAGTAATCAATCCCATGAAATTGACCGCAACAGGGGCTTTGATTGGGGCTTTATCGATGGCACTTAGTTGCTCACGGGTGAATGGCATGGCTTTGCCAGCGCGGACGCAGATTAGATTGGCGATATGTAGCGGCAGGGTTTGGTTAAAGTCGGCTACATTTTTTTGGGTAGAGGATGTTAGCGTTGCTATATTTATAGGTTCTAAGCTCATAGGTTTTCCTAATCTATAGGGATTTATTAGGGGAGAGGCTACTTTAATACTGGTATTAATAATGCGTATTATCTTAGCTTAATCATTCATCTAATGCTAAGCATTCAGCCGCTTAAAATTTAGTAGTACATGAAAGGGTATTAGAACGGTAAATTTTAGACAAAAAAAGACCAGAATAGATATCTGGTCTTTTTGGTTTTCACAGCGTTATAAAAATAAATAAAATTATTTATTTTTATTGCGGCGACCAGCAGTTTTCTTTTCACGTGGTACAGCGACCAGCTCAGCCAATTGCTCAGGTGATGACCATAGACCTTCTAAGTCATAGAACTCACGGGCTTGTGGCGTCATCACATGCACGACGACAGCGCCCAGATCAATCAATGTCCAGTCAGAGTCGATACCGCCTTCGCGACCAAGTGGCATAAAACCCGCTTGCTTCGCCTCAGCACCGACATTGTCAGCCATCGCGCGTACATGGCGCTTAGAAGTACCGTCAGCGATAACGATGCGTTCGGTTACGTCAGTCAAATCTTCTACATTCATTACGGTGATGTTCTTCGCTTTCATATCGTCTAGAGCGGTCTCAACAACGGCTAAGCATTCTTTTAAGCGTTCTTCAGTCATGGTGTTGGTCATAAATTTTGATCTCTTGAATCGTCAATATTAAAAATAAAAAGGTAAATCGTCAATTTGCATGCGTTGGCATTGTCGAATGGACTAGATGTCGCCAGTCAGCTGTAGAGACTGGATGGGCAAAATGACAAAGATAAGGCGATTTTAACGGAATTGAGCAGCAGAATATAGCTGATGGGCGATAATATATTGATAAACAGCAGGATTTAGCCATTTAGCTAATGGATTGGGTGCAGTATTGTCTATGATATCATTTATTGGTGCGATAGATGTCATTTGCCTTGCCGCTGCGGATATTATATTCGATAGATTGTCTGTCGGCTGCAACTGTTGGCGTATCTGTGTACTGGATATCGTGGCGATAGGACGCGAGTCTATATAGATGTGGCCTTGATGGGTGTTTTTCAAGAGACGGCTATCGGTCGATGCTTGAGAGGTGGGCTGTAATAAATCAATAGGCGCATCGATGCGTAAAGATTGCAGCTGCGCAGGTAATTGGATGTGCAAGTTCATCGTATCCTGCGCGACTAACGTTTTGTTCGCGGAATGAGACGTGGTTGCCAACAGGTGATTATTTTTATGATTAATATCAGACAGATCATCACGATTAAACACCCAAAGATTGACGTAATCCGTAAGCTCTAAACCGTTTTTCCATTTGCTCAAACTCAGCGCGCTATCCATACCGATGATGAATATTAGACTGTCATGCGGATAACGCTGGCGCAACGTGCGTACACTATCGATGGTATAAACAGGCGGTGTTTGCCACAGCTCAAGCTCATTAATTTGTAGCGGTGTATGGAGTGTCGCAAGCTTTAACATCGCCAGACGATGTTTAGGAGCTGTACTTTTTTCTTTAAAGGGTGAGCGCGCATTGGGCAATAGTGACACGTGCAGCGCGCGCTGTTGCTGCTTGGCTATCGGTAGCAAACGCTGATAAACAGTCATCGCCATTTGCAGATGACCATCATGTACGGGATCAAATGAGCCGCCAAGATAAGCACGAATAGCTGGCGCAGGTGTATTTTTTTGAGAATTTTTGCTGGTATTTGGCATAAATAAATGCGTAAAAATAGATAAGAGGCACGTTGTCGTTGATGCATTTTACCCTTTTATCAGCTGACCTTTTTAGGTTAAATGCTTCGATGGTAGCGCTATTGTAGAGGGCAAGCGGGCATCTGTCATTAAAAGCGCTGAAATACTAGGTAAAATGAGCGCTTAGCTATCCGTGATGAAAATTTTTAAAAAAGTCAGTTATGAATATAGCCAATAAAAAACCGACCATCATTTTGATAGTCGGTTACTTATAGCGCAATTAGTCCTACATTTTAATGCAATTAAATCGCGTCGCTATGAGCTTGAATAGCAGTAAGGGCAATGGTGTAGATAATATCATCGACCAAGGCTCCGCGAGACAAGTCATTTACTGGCTTATTCAAACCTTGCAGCATTGGGCCAACACTCACCACATTGGCGCTACGTTGTACGGCTTTATAAGTGGTATTGCCCGTATTGAGGTCTGGGAAAATAAAGACATTGGCTTGCCCAGCAACCGGTGAATCAGGCGCTTTTTGCTTGCCGACGCTCATGACAGAAGCGGCGTCATACTGTAGCGGTCCATCGACTTTTAGGTGTGGCGCACGCTCGCGGACGATTTGGGTCGCACGGGTGACTTTTTCGACGTCCGCGCCAGTTCCTGATGAGCCTGTAGAATAGCTAATCATCGCAACTTTTGGATCAATACCGAAGGCGGCAGCAGACTGTGCTGATTGAATGGCAATCTCAGCAAGTTCTTCGGCATTTGGATCAGGATTAATGGCACAGTCACCGTAGACAACCACTTGCTCAGGTAGCAGCATAAAAAATACTGATGATACGAGCGAATATTGCGGTGCGGTCTTAATCAACTGAAATGCTGGACGGACGGTATTGGCGGTGGTATGAATCGCGCCAGAAACGAGGCCGTCGACTTCATCCATCTGTAGCATGGTCGTGCCTAGATATACGGTGTCTTTTAAGTATTCAGCAGCGACTTCTGCGCTGGTTTTACCTTTACGGCGTTCGACCACTGCAGCGATATACTTATCCATATCAAGCGTGTCAGGATCAATTATTTCAAGACCTTCAGGTAAAACTAAGTCGAGATTTTTAGCCACTTGCTCGACATCGCTACGCTTAGCGAGTAGTACACAGTTGGCGATGCCGCGGCTTTGACAGATACAAGCGGCTTCAACCGTACGCGGCTCAGAACCCTCTGGTAGCACGATGCGTTTTTTGGCGTCTTGTGCTTTTTTAACCACTTGATGACGGAATGCAGATGGTGAGAGGCGCGGCTCATGATTTTGACTAAAATAGTCTTTAATCCAGCTAAGATCTAAATGGGCGGCGACATAACGAGCCACTTCTTCAGCACGTTCAGTATCATCACTTGGAATCTCTGCGCTCATGTGCATGAGGCTTTGTACGGTCTCATAGCTGTCGCTTTCGACACTCATGACAGGGATGCCTGTTTTGAGGGCAGATTGCCATAGCTCAGCGACGGTTGCACTCGGCTCGACGCCGCCAGTTAATACCAATCCTGCCAGCGGGATACCATTGATACAAGCCAAACCTGCTGCTAATAGTAAATCATCTCGATCGCCCGGTACGACGATAAGGGTGCCACGTTTAAACACCTCATCGACGCGTGCGACCGAGCGTGCGGTTAGGCTAATGCGGTTAATACGGCGTGACTTAGCTTCACCGACATTGAGCCATTTGGCATCAAGCTCAGTGGCGATATCCCACGTACGAGGCACGGACAGTGAATCACTGAATGGCACTACCCCGATTAAACGGAACGCATCAGTATTAAAATGCGGTGATAGGCGCTGGACTTCTTGCATAAAGCCTTCATCTAAACTCACAACCGCTTCACCAGGGGCAACGATTTGATTTTCTACGGTGCTTTGCGCATTTGGCAAGTCATGTACACGCATCAAAATCGCGCCGAGTGTGCGCTCATGGGCGATGCCGCCAAACTCACGAGCGTGAACGTCAAGCTTATCAGCCAGATAGGCTGGTTTACTGGTATCAGCAGTGCTAACAAAAATGATTCTAGCATCTAATGCATGGGCAATCGCACGGTTGATTTGTGAGGCATAAGAGGTCTCTGTGGTCGGTACTAAGCCTTCACAGATCACCACATCGTAATCATCGCCCAGAGTATGATAATTGACGACCACTTCTTCCATCAAGTCATCAAGATTACCATCACCAATCATACGCTCGACACGCTGCCGACTGATAGATTTAGGTGGCGTCAGACCAAAAGCATGCATTGCTAACGCGCTTGAGCTGTCTAAACTGTTTTGCTTATCAAGTGTATCATCTTGCAAAAATGGCTTCATAAAGCCCGCTTTGATACCGTTGTAATCAAGAGCGCGGATCAATCCAAGCGCTGCTGACGTTACGCCGATACCACGGCTGATGGGAACTAGTAAAATGGTTTGCATAAAGTATCCTACGGTTTATTATATTTTTAAAGCTCACTTCATCCTTGCTGGAATGAGTAAAACGTCGCGCTTCTCATCATAGGCTATGTATAAGAAGCGCTGGGCAAAAAAATAACTTAACACGTCTAATGAATAAAAGCTTATAAGACGACTAGAAGCTTATGAGAAAATTACAAGTAACTTATAATATAAGCAACTTATAAAAAGTGTCGAGCTTAGAGTAAGCCCAATGCTTCACGTGTTTCTTGAGCAATACGGCACTCTTCATCAGTTGGCACAACCCATAGCTCGATACTGCTATTGTCTGCGTGGAAGCTGCCTTCGCTACCACCAAACAAGCTCGCATTTTTGTCAGCGTCTACTTTTATGCCGAAATGACGCATCACTTCTAGGATACTGGTTCGGGTGGTGACTGAGTTTTCGCCGATACCACCTGTAAAGACAATGCCTGTGAATTCTGGTAACGCGCAGCTTAAGCTGGCAAGATATTTACCGACGCGGTAACAGAACATCTCGATAGCGAGTTTGGCATCTGCATGACCTTCGTTCGCCGCTTGTTCGACGGTACGTAAATCATTAGACAATCCTGAGACACCCAATAGACCACTTTCATTATTGAGCATGGCATCAATCTCTTCCAAGCTCATACCGAGCTGGCGCTTTAGGTGTATGTGTAGACTTGGGTCAACATCACCACTACGCGTACCCATCATGAGCCCTTCAAGCGGGGTCAGACCCATACTGGTATCAAAACTTTTGCCGTCATAAACGGCAGTTGCCGAGCAGCCATTACCCAGATGCGCTGTAAGCCAGCCATGTGGGCCTTTAGACTCAGTAATTTCACTGGCACGCTCTGAGACATAGGCATGAGAGGTACCATGAAAGCCATAACGGCGGATTTTGTGTTCTTCGTATAGGGCTTTTGGTAGTGGGTAGCGAAAAGCAACAGGAGGCATGGTTTGGTGAAAGGCCGTATCAAAGACGACGACTTGAGGAATATCAGGATAAATCGCCTGTACCGCTTCGATACCTAAAGCATGGGCAGGGTTATGTAGGGGTGCGAGTATTTTTAAGCGTTTTACTTCGTCCAGCACATGCTCATCGACACGGACTGCTGCAGAGTACTCACGGCCACCATGAACCACGCGATGACCAACGGCGATGAAATGATACTGTTCTAATAGCTCAAGGATTTTTTGTAGTGCTAACTGATGACGACCACCTGAGATAGAGATTTCCAGCTTATCTCCATTTAACGTCGTGTGTTTGATACGAGCAGTATCGAGTCCTAAGTTTTCGGCCAAACCAGTGATACGAATAGAATTGTCTTCGCTAATCAGCGCGTATTTGATAGAAGAGGAACCACAGTTGAGGACTAAGGTGGGATTGATTAGATTCGATGTTTCGGTATTTTTGTCATCAAAAGTGGTGGTTAGGCTGGCGCTCATACTCTGTCCTTAGATTGTATTTTGTAAAGGGTGACTCATCACAGACGAGTACCGGTTGAATAAACAAAAACCAGCCGCATCCATGCCGACATAGGTCAAGCAAGTACATTGCTGATTCTGGTCACTCTTGGGCTGGCACTATTGATCAGTGCTTGTTAAGTCGCATGCTAGCGCCTCAACACAGTCGCAAGGTCTACACATAATGTACCATAGTTTTAGGGCTATACCACGATAACTATAAGGGTTAAATCGATAGAATGTGGTATAGACAATACAACTGTACACCGAGTGTCGCTAGGGTTTGTCGGCTGCTACAGCCAAATATAATAGCTCATAATAAATTGTAAGAAAATTTGTCTAAGTAAATATAATAGACTGTTTTACCATTATAGCGATACATTAAGACCGCTAGTATCAACGCTCGCTTAGTAAATGGCAGTCGCACGGTCTAGTAAAACTTAGAAAAACCAAACTCGTCCAAATTTATTGATTAGGGATATTCAGTATGCACACAGCATTATGTAATAATGCTATTATCCAAAGCAGTCATATTGTCATTTTTTAGCGATGGCGATAGCTTTTATTTAGCTGTCTATAGGGTTGGATCTATCGCCTTTATGACTCGTGCTTTTTATCATTCTCATGCCATTGCAAAGTCACAGGTTCTCTATTCTATGTTTACTATTAACCGCTTTTCGAAAACTGAGCACACTAATGTCGCTGATCTTGGTCGCCGTGTTATCTCCACTTTTATTATTAGTGGGGTGGTTATAATGGGTTTGACGGGTTGCGGTCAAAAAGGCAATCTATACCTCGCCGACGCTAGTAGCCAGACGGTTCAAGGAGCTACGGATAGCGCTAACATACAGGGTAGTACCTATTCGACACAAGATGATGGTCATCAAGAAATGGATGATTTTAAGCTACCGGAACCCAGTGAAGACCCGAATGATTATTGATTTTTATTAAAAACTCAATGCCGTCAACGAGATTTCGGTGTGCACCCTAAGATTTTTTTAACTTTGTAACCTGATGAAATTAGAGATGTTTATATGAGTCATTCTGAGCAACAAACTGGCGAATCTGTCACGATCCAAACTGAGCAAGGCTTGTATGTTAATCCTCAAGCTTTAACCGCCCATTTACCCGCGCTAGATTATCGCGATGGTGCATTGTATATGGAGCAGGTGAGCATTGATGATGTGGTTAAACACTATGGTACGCCCTGTTATGTCTACTCAAAACAAGCCATTTTGGATGTCTATCAAGCTTATAGCGATAGCTTTGCCAGTTTAACGCACCAGATTTGTTATGCTGTAAAAGCTAATTCTAACCTTGCAGTACTTGGTATATTGGCGCAAGCAGGCGCAGGGTTTGATATCGTTTCACGCGGCGAGCTAATGCGGGTATTGGCGGCAGGTGGTGACGCTTCACGTGTGGTGTTCTCAGGCGTGGGCAAGACTTATAGCGATATCGAGTATGCCCTGACCCAAGGTATTGGTTGTTTTAACGTAGAGTCAATCAGCGAGCTGACTTTGATTAATGATGTGGCACAGAAATTGGATAAGCCTGCGCCAATTTCACTACGGGTTAATCCGAATGTCGACGCCAAGACGCATCCGTATATCTCAACAGGGTTAAAAGACAATAAATTTGGTATCACCCACGAAGACGCAGTTGCCGTCTATGAGCAAGCGGCGCAATTATCTCATATCGATATCGTCGGTATTGACTGTCATATTGGCTCGCAGTTGACTGAAGTTGCGCCATTTGTCGCGGCTTTGGATAAAGTGATTGAGCTGATATATAACTTACATGATAAAGGTATTGAGCTGCGTCATATCGATTTGGGCGGTGGTTTGGGTGTGCGTTATATCGATGAGACACCAGTATCTATCGACGAGTTTGCTCAAGCGTTATTACCGAAACTTAGCGAGCTTGGCTTAACGGTATTCTTTGAGCCGGGTCGCAGTATTGTGGCAAATGCTGGGGTATTATTGACTAAGGTTGATGTGCTAAAACCAACGGAACATAAGAACTTTGCCATTGTTGACGCAGCAATGAATGACTTGATTCGTCCGGCGTTATATCAAGCTGAAATGGCAGTCATTCCAAGTGCTTTGCCTGATAATGGCATCGACACTGATGGCACGCAGCCATGGGATATCGTTGGCGCTATTTGCGAAACGGGTGATTTTTTAGCGAAAGACCGTTTATTGTCGCTCGCGGCAGGCGATGTTTTAGCAATCACAGGCGCTGGTGCGTATGGCTTTACCATGAGTAGTAATTATAATTCACGCCCGCGTGCTAGTGAGGTAATGGTCGCCGATGATAGCCATCAACTGATTCGCAAACGCGAAACCATTGAAGCGCTATATGCAGACGAAGTATTGTGGCAAGGTAAATAAATCGGTGACCAACAGATTTAGCCATTTTTAGCCCATTTAGGCGTTTTCGTTCAGATTGAGGACATGCCCTAGATAAAAAGCCCGTTGTCTTTGATGATGGGCTTTTTTATGGCCTGCTCTAATGAGAGATGTCAGTTTGGCTGTACAAGGTGGATTTAGCATCGTGTTAACTTAGCATTTGATAGCGGTGATAGTTATGATTGTATCTGACAGCGTGCTAATATAAGACATACATAAAAATAGGATAGGATAACAAGGATATGCTAATAGAATTTACGAAGATGCATGGTCTGGGCAATGATTTTATGGTCATCGATTTGGTGACTCAGCGCTTAGATTTGACCAAGGATTTGGTACAGTTACTGGGTGACCGTCATTTGGGTATTGGCTTTGATCAGCTGCTCGTCGTTGAGCCACCGATGCGTCCTGACGTTGATTTTAGTTATCGCATTTTTAATGCTGATGGGTCAGAAGTTGAGCAGTGCGGTAATGGTGCGCGCTGTTTTGCTCGTTTTGTGCAAGCGCGTAAACTGTCATTTAAACAGCGCCTACGCGTTGAGACGGCAAGCGGCATCATTTCATTGACCACTGATCGTTATGGCTGGGTCGAAGTCGATATGGGTAAGCCGAAATTTGAACCAAGCGAGATTCCTTTTACCCCCAGAGCCACAACCAAAATTCAAAACGCCTATCATCTCGATGTAAATGGTACTCCTGTACAGCTTTATGTTGCCAATATGGGCAACCCGCATGCCGTTATCAAAGTTGATAACGTGCTCGATGCCGACGTTGAAACCTTAGGCAAAGCCATCGAATCGCATCCCGCCTTTCCTGACCGTGTCAATGTCGGCTTTATGCAAGTGATGAATCAGCGTCACATTCGTCTGCGTGTCTATGAGCGCGGTGTCGGTGAGACACAAGCCTGTGGTACTGGCGCTTGTGCCGCAGTAGCGGTTGGTATCCGCGAAGGCTGGCTCGATGAAGGCGAAGACGTGCGTGCGCAGCTTTATGGTGGCAGTATGATCATCAAATGGCAGCCGGGTTATTCAGTGATGATGACCGGTCCGACCGCCTTTGTTTACGAAGGCGTATTTAGCCCAGATGGTCTGATGGCACAAGCGGGCATCAAGCCCAATCCAGAAGGCTAATGGATAATAGGGCTATGTCTAATAAAAACAATCATACGATGGAGCCTACCTCAGATTCTGAGGCAAAAGCATGGCTATCAGTCGAGCACGCCGCGGCTATAGAGTCGGATGCTGCATTACGTGATTTGTTAGCGCCCGTGCATCGTTGGCTTAATGTCTTGTCGGTGCGCAATCATTCGCCGCATACGTTGACCGCTTATTTTGCAGGACTGAACCAATTGGCGCTATTTTTACGTGGGAAACGCCTGACGTGGACGCGCTGCGATAAGCGCCAATTAGCCCAGCATATTAGTCAACGCTTGGATGAAGATAAACTGGCACTTGCTAGCGTCCAGCAAGAGCTGTCAGCCATTCGCCATTTTTATGGCTGGTTGATAGAAGAGAACTTGGCACGTATCAATCCAACGACTGGCTATCAGCTCAAACGTAGTCCTCGACCGCTGCCGTCTATCGCTGATGTTGATTTGCTCACTCAGCTGCTTGACCAAGAGATGCCTGACACACCGGAACAAGCGCGCCTATGGCTACGTGATAAAGCGATGTTTGAATTGCTTTATAGCAGCGGTCTGCGCGTAGGTGAGTTGGTCGCGTTGGATGTGGTAGATGTAGATTTGGCTGATTTGCGCGTGCGAGTGACAGGTAAGGGCAATAAAACGCGTTTGGTGCCGTTAGGTATCAAGGCAGCAGAAGCGATTAGTCGTTATCTACCGCATCGTAATCTGTGGGTGGAGCAAATGGACAGCGCATTATTTATTAGTGAAAAATTGGGTACGCGTTTATCGACACGGGCAGTGCAGCAGCGTCTCAAAGTTGCGGCTACCCGTGCTGGCATCGCACAAAATATGTATCCGCATCTATTGCGTCATTGTTTTGCCTCGCACATGCTGTCGGGCAGTGGTGATTTGCGCGCGGTGCAAGAAATGCTTGGGCATAGCGATATCAGTACCACGCAAATTTATACCCATGTCGATTTTGCTAAACTCACGCAAGTCTATGATCGCGCTCATCCGCGCGCGACTCATGCAAGCACTGAAAAAAATACCACCTAACATCCGATATTCAATACTTACTATTCAGTACTCAGCATTGAAACTGACTTACGCCAAACGATGACAATCAAAAATGGGCATTTTTTGGCGGCCTTGCTGTTGAGTCTGTTTGTCTAAGATTGCCAAGATCAAAGCATAATTTTTATTATCTTTATGAATAGCATTGTTTAATTCACTATCCTCATAGCTGTTAATAATCGTGCCATCAAAAGCTGTGATAGTGGTATGCCCCCACGTTTGACGGATATCACCGTTTTTATAAATATGGTCGCCGCCTTGTGCTGCGCCAATGACCATGCACTGACTGTCTAACGCCCGCGCGCGAAGTAACAGCGACCAGTGTGCTTGCCCCGTTAAATAAGTAAATGCCGATGGCGCACTTAATAGGTCAGCGCCTGCTTGACGTAAGCGCTGTGCCAATGCAGGAAAACGCAAATCAAAACAAACCATCATACCGAGCTGATAAGCAGCATGATCACTCTCTACTGTTGCAACTACAGTCTGTGTGCCGGGCTCAAACGTCGCCGCTTCATTATAGCTGCCATGTTTATCTGCTACCGTCGCCGTGAATAGATGAATTTTGTCATAGCGTGCCACTCGCGTACCATCAGGGGCAAATAGCTGACTGACTTGGCGCAGTCTGCCATCAGGCACGATGACGCCATCAGGGCGATAAGGGCAGGGTAGTGAGCCTGCCAGCACATAGACACCGTAAGTACTGGCATAGTCTGCTATCGTCGCTGATAGCGCATCAAAGCGCTCTGCGGTGGTAAATTGCTCGCCCATGCTACAGCAGTTTTCAGGTAAGACAACAAGGTGAGCACCTTGATGACTGGCATCGCTGATGGCAGCTTTTATAGCCGCTACGTTTTTTTCGATGTCTTGCTGGCTATTCATTTGAATCGCAGCAGTGACAAGATGTGGTTTATTTGCTTGGTCATTCATCGTATTATTCTCGGTTAATGTTAAGAGTGGTTCAATTGGCTCGAAGGTTTTGTGTCATGTACCTTGTATTTTTTATATAGCCTTATTATTATCAACAAGATTTGGTTGTTTATTGTTTAGCAGTTCATGCTAAAACGGTCAAATTTATAGAGTTTTATAAGTAGAAAGTAATAAGCGTATTGGACCGTCTATAAATTATCATAGCAAAATTGCCACGAAAAATGCTATCGTCATGTCCTGATAACGTTAACTCGCTACTTTAAGTGGCAACATATATAGACTATCACCAGTATCGGAGTGTAATAAGCCACCCATGAGTATGTCTTTCGGATTGGCGACCACGCTGAGCACCTCACAAAAACTGACCCCGCAAATGCAGCAAGCTATTAAATTGCTGCAACTCTCTAGTCTTGAGCTTGCGCAAGAAGTTCAGGCCAAGCTGGATAGTAATCCATTGCTTGAACGTATTGAGGATGATGAAGATGAATACGATTATGGCAGCGGCGATAGAGTAGATGAGTCATTGACACTTGATAGCTGGAACCAGAGCGCTGATATTGACTCATTTAGTGCAACCTCTGAGAGTAATACCCATACCTCTGAACCAGATGAAGACTTTAGTGACAGCTTGGACAAATTACAGCAAGCCAGTATCGATGATGGTGCCATAGACAATCATACGATGGATAGTGACGACTATAGTAGCTTTGAAAGTAGTGCTGATAGCAGTAATTATGCATCTACGCCGAGCAGTTCGGGGAGCAAAAGTGACGAGGATTTTGACAGTTATCAAGGCGGCACTTCTGCCACCATACAAGACCATGTGCGCTGGCAGCTGAACTTTAAGCATCTCTCAGAAGCGGACATGTTGATTGCAACCTATCTGATAGACTCTATGGATGACATGGGTTTTGTGCGGCTTGATATCGATGAGCTGTTGCAAAGCTTCGATACGATGGCAAGTTTTTATCAATGGGACGAATCGGTTGAGCACGATGAAGTCATGGCTGTTTTACGTGTTATTCAGTCTTGTGATCCGCTGGGTGTTGGGGCGCGAAATCTCAGTGAGTGCCTAGCGATTCAGTTGTCCAAGCTCGATGCAAATACTGACCATCTAAAAGAAGCGCAAGCATTATTGTCAGCCAGTGAGCATTTGGTGAGCAATAACATCAAAGTATTGACTGAGCGGACTGGACTCGCGCCTGCACAGATTACCCCCGCGCTTAACTTACTGCGTACCTTGAATCCGTCACCTGGCCTGCTATTTCAAAGCAGCCAACCAGACTATACTCAGTCGCCAGCCAGCTATGATATTCCTGATGTTTTGGTCACGCCTATACGTCACCATCAGAGTCAGACGAGTTCAGATAAATCGACGCAAGAGGACGGCTGGAATGTGCGCCTCAATCCTGACACCATGCCAAAGCTAAGAGTCAATCAAGAATATGCCAATTTGGTGAAGCGCGGTGATGACAGCCCCGACAATCAATATCTGCGTGAAAACCTCACCGATGCCCGCTTGTTTATTCGTAGTATCGAAGAGCGTAATCAAAACTTATTAAAAGTGGCAACCAGTATCGTGCGTTATCAGCAAGAGTTCTTGCAGCATGGCGCAACTGCCATGCAACCGCTCATTCTAAAAGCCATTGCGGAAGAAGTGGATTTGCACGAATCGACCGTTTCACGTCTAACCACCAGTAAAACAATTTTGACGCCGCAGGGATTATTTTCACTCAAACATTTCTTTTCATCTCATGTCAGCAGTACCGACGGTGATATTTCATCGACTGCCATTAGCGCCATGATTAAGCAACTGATAGCCGATGAAGATGCCAAAAAGCCATTATCTGACAGTCGCATAAAAGATTGTTTATTATCGGAAGGTATCGATATCGCCAGAAGAACCGTGGCCAAATATCGTGAAGCAATGAATATTGGCTCGTCTACTCAGCGTAAACAGAAATATTAAATGTCACAATTCAATGAGTTAAGAGAGAAATCGTGCTATCGCTAATATATTTCTTGATAAATATAAAAAATAAAATTTTTTGATTATATAGAAACATTCAGGAAACAACCGTTTTTATTACATTTAATTACACTTTGCTGTCTTGCTACTATTTGATATTCATGACAAATTAGAGTCATACCAACAACGAAATCTAAGTGTCGATTTAGCGTATTTACTTATCTCATTAATCAAAATGACAACGAAAGGACACGTTCGATTTTTGCTAAAAGCATCGATTACTAAAGGCGCTGATCAATAAAGACACCCCATTCATTGTTGGTAAGGCAGGGTGAAAAAGCAGGAATGCTGGCTCATCTGTTGATTGTAAGCAACAACGTAGGCAACAATGTAAGTCATAATAAAAGGACAATAATATGAATGTTTCTATCAGTGGTCACCATATCAGTGTTACCGACGCTATGAACACAGCTGTTCAAGAAAAACTTGATAAAATTGGTCGTCATTTTGATCAAATACAAAGTATTCAAGTCATTTTATCATTAGATAACAGCGGTGCTATAAAGAGCCATAAGGCTGAAGCGATTATGCGAGTATCGGGTAAAGAGATGTTTGTCCAAGCGCTTGACGATGATATGTATAAAGCCATTAACGAGATGGCAGACAAACTTGATAGACAAGTACGCAAGTACAAAACTAAGTTGGAGAGCAAAAAGACTCAGGGTGCTGGGCGTGATGGACGCTATGAAGAGCTGATGACAGATGATGCCGCTCCAGCAGTCTAATGTTATAGAGTTTAGGATATTTAAAGGTTAATGATTACTGGCTGATGAAATAATAAATAGTATAAATAGCCGCATTTTTAGATATCTCTAAATGACATTGCCTAAAACGGAAAAAGACCTCGAACGTTTGCTACGTTGAGGTCTTTTTTATGAGCAATTATTTTTTAAAAACTCACCTTTAAATACATTTCTTTAAGCACATTCATTTTCAAATCAATAGATCATCATTTTAGCTAATTAGCCACCACCGACTGCTTGTACCACTTCGATATTCATACCTTCAGCGATACTTAATTGAGCAAGCTCACTCTTTGGAATCAGTTCACCATCGACTTCTACTGCATAACGACCTTGGCTAAGACCAAGCTCATTGATGACCAGTTGCACAGTCTGATGGGTAGTCTGTAGTTTCTTACCATTAACGATAATGGTACTCATAAAATATACTCCTTAATGATTTTTTATCCTTTTATGCGTACTAAGGCGTGTCCTCATTTTTATCTCCATTTTCAAAACGAGGATACGCTATAGAGTGCAACTTACTTATTGTTTGATCGATTGGTTATTTTGCGACCAATTTGTTCATCTTAAATGATGACAATGCTAGCCATAGCCAACCTGCAATCATTAGTACACCACCGATAGGCGTGATCGCGCCAAACCAAAGTGGTGCGCCAAGTGTCATCGCATATAAGCTACCAGCAAATATGATAATGCCAATTTGTAATAGCCATGCAGTGATTTGAGTAGCATATTTCATGCGAATAAACAGACCAACCAGTAATAAACCCAGCGCATGTATAAACAAATAAAGTGTTGCAGTGTGCCACCATTCGAGTTGTTGAGCACTGGCGATATTTTTTAGGCCATGCGCCCCAAACGCCCCTAAAGCGACGGCGATGGCCATATTGATCGCCGCAATGCCTATCCAATTTAACATGACAAACTCGTATTATTGAAAACTATAGCTGTTGAAAGCCAATTTCTCTTGACAGGTAGTGACTATTTACAGGTAACAACTATTTACAGGTAGTAATTATTGACAAGTAATAACTATTGAATATCATCTGGCAAAATAACGCTATCAATGGTCATTGCCTCGCGGATTTTGTCCATGGCATTTTTTTCGATTTGGCGTACGCGTTCTGCTGAGATAGAGTAGACGGCTGCCAATTCGTGTAAGGTTGATTTTTGCTCAGAGAGCCAGCGTTGCTCCACGATATCGCGTGAGCGCTCATCAAGGGTATCCATTGCCGCGATCAATGCAGATGAGTTGCTTTCTTCCCAATCTGCTTCTTCTAACTGCTCGGCAGGATCGATACCATCTTCCAAAAATAGCTGCGGTGCATAACGTCCATCGTCGTCATCGCTAGATTGCGCCTCAAACGAGGCGTCATAAGAGGTAAGCCGCGATTCCATTTCTAACACCTGCTTGCGTGTGACATTTAAGTCCTTGGCAATGGCATCAGCCTCTTCTAGCGTTAGCTGGTTGTTGGTTTTTTTGAGACTACGTAAGTTAAAGAATAATTTACGGTGCGCTTTGGTGGTCGCGACTTTGACAATGCGCCAGTTACGAATTACAAATTCATGAATTTCTGCTTTAATCCAATGCACTGCAAATGACACCAAACGCACGCCCTTATTCGGGTCAAAGCGTTTTACAGCCTTCATTAGTCCCAGATTGCCCTCTTGGATTAAGTCTGCTTGCGGCAAACCATAACCCGAGTAGCTGCGGGCAATATGAATCACAAAACGCAGGTGCGACATCACGAGCAGACGCGCCGCTTCTACATCGCCTTCATCATAATAGCGATGTGCCAGCTCTTGCTCTTGGATTGGTGTCAAAATTGGGATTTGGTGCACCGTGTTGATATAAGCGCCCAAATTGACCCCAGGCGCTGACAAATGAGTCGGCATCGCTGGCACTAAGTCACGGGTGCTAGTGTCGCCTAAGGCGCTAGCATCATAAGGTGGACGTTGGGCGGCAGCTTTTAATGCGGCATCACGTGCTTCGTTTTTTATAGGAGCTGCCTCATCTTTTTTATTCGTTTTTGCCGTATCAGTAGAATTATTAGCCATATTCTTGACCTTGATTAAATAGTGACGCAAATAGTCAGATAAAAATCTTTATAGTTGTAATTGTAAAGGATAGCGACACTTAGTTGCTATCAGTTTTAGTAATGATGAAGTGATATATTGTATCGAAACGCTGTGCTGATAAGCTATCCGCTGATGGCTGATCCGTCATGCTACTAACGATTAATCGCAGTTGACTTGCGGCATTTGTTTGCTGGTTTTGTTGACAAAAAGCGGTGATATCAGCCTGTGAGTTGGCATCAGTTGCGACCACGTATAATGAACCGCCAGCTGTGACGTCACGTAGTGCCACTTTGGTTTTTAACAGCGGCATTGGACAAGCAAGTCCGCGACCATCAACGAAACGTTGAACATGAACAGGCTGCGTTTCATTCGCCTCATGATCTGTAGTGACAGTATGCGCTGGTAACAAGTCTAACAGGTTGCTGATGTCTTGCTGCTCAGTATCAGACAAATCTGCTGATAAGTTTATAGAATAAGGAAAATATACGGTGGTTGACTGACGATCAGCAGACATAAAATAAACCTTATAAATATTTTGATTTGTACTAGATTGTATTGAACATTCGCAAACACGCAATGACAGTGCCTGTAATTCATAAAAGACACTCGGCAGTGGCCAGACCCTATAATCATGAAATGCCATTATACCAAATAGCCGATATGTAGTTGAAGTTGAATATAATCAACGTCACATTCAGTTCATTAGAATCACCTATAGTTTGTTCAAGATAATTTAGATACAAGGAAAACGAGCAAAAGTACTAAAAATAGTAGACTGAGCGCGCCTGACACCATATCTATTTTATAGGGGATTGACTAAAGCCATGTTGCACAATAGTGACGGACAGCTGAGTTATTGGTAGTCGAATGCAGACTAGAATTGACCTTATATCAGCAAGCTCGTATAGTCGAAAAACGTTTAGTCAAAAAATCATTCGAAAAGACCTTATTTCAAAAACACCTTACTTCAAAAACAGTATCATTACTCACTTGCATAGGATACGTACTTGAACCATTTTAATAGACAATCGATACTTGGTAATGCGCCCATGACTCAGGGAAAAAAATGTAAAAGTGCCGCGCGTTCGATGGCATTATCGAGCGCTATTAAATTGGCGTTGTCGGCGATACTAATGACGATGACCACTGCTGCCATGAGCGAGAATAGTCTTAATAATGCTAATACGAGCAGCAAAGCGATGGCATCCAATTATAATTCATGGCAAACCACCGGCTCAGAAGAGCTAAATCTGCCCAATTTGCGCGGACAAGGCTTGAGCTTCGCTGAGCAATATCAAAATAAATTGCTCGGCGAATGGTCGTTACGGAACGTCAATGGTCGTATCAAAATGGAGCATGATCCTTGGATTCAAGAAACGGTCAAAGACATGACTTGGCGTCTCAATGCGCAAGCAAGGCAGCAAGCGCCGATGGGTTTGGTTATCATTGATAACCCAAGTATCAATGCCTTTGCAGCACCAGGCGGTGTCATTGGACTCAATACAGGGACGATTCTGGCCGCTAGCAGTATGGATGAGCTTGCCAGTGTGGTGGCGCATGAAGTTGCTCACATCAGTCAGCGCCATTATGAAAGTGGTGCTGATGAGCGCAAAAAGGCCTTGCTGATGCAGATAGGCGGTATGCTGGCTGCGATTGCAGCATCGGCGGTCGATGGTGATGCAGCGGCGGCAGTGATGATGGGTAGCCAAACGGCAACGATGAACAGCACGATGGCATTTAGTCGAAATAATGAGCGCGAGGCCGATCGGGTGGGCATGCAAATCATGACCCAAGCAGGCTACGACCCAAGGGCGATGCCGCGATTCTTTGCCACGATGAACCAACGTAGCCAGCTCAACCAAGTTGAAAATCGATTTTTACCAAGCTTCGTACGCTCGCATCCACTGAGTAACGAGCGCTTAAGTGAAGCACAAAGTCGTGCCCAGCATTATCCCTCACTGTCACTAAATCAGCAGCAGCGCCATCAGGCGTTGTTTGATCTGCTCTATTGGCGTGTCCAAAGTACGGGTAAACACGCCTCAGAGACAGTGCTAATGACGGCTGCTAAAAATAGCATAGGTGCCAAATTGGCTTTGATGAACTGGTATGGCGAACAGCAACGCTTTACAGAGGCAAGCGATTTACTGGCTGAAATCAATCGACTGCCGCCTACGCAGCGCCAAAATTTAGAGCCTTTACTATCGATTACTCATAGCCAAATTCTAACGGAGCAGAATAAATGGTCACAAGCGGCGGACGTATTAGCCAGCCAGCAGCGTGTTTATCCTGAGCGTCGTGATCTGCGTCTTTATTTGGCAGAAGCGCTTACCAATAGCAATCAGCCCATCAAAGCCCAAGCGTTGCTTAAACCACTGACCGAGCAGCAGCCAAGCGACCGTTATGCTTGGCAAAGTCTGCAACTGGCCAATGAAAAACTGGCAAAAATGACCGACTCTGCGTCCCTGAAAAATATTGCCACCATTAACGCGCTACGCTATCGCAGTCATGACCAACTATGGAGTAGTCGTTACGAGAGTGCGTTGACGTCACTGACCCAAGCCAAACAACTGGCGGAAAAACTACAAACCACGGCTCAAGCCAGTAGCGCCCGTCCATTGCTTGCCAATATCAATGCAGAAATCAAAGCAGTAAAAACCGCCAAAGACTTTGAGCCTTAGGCGGTTATTTTTACGATGTCGTCATTAGCTTTTGATGACACTAATTACTAGCCTTGCAGCGCATCTTTCACCAGCTTAGAGATGAGCGCAGGGTCTGCGCGTCCTGCGGTTTTGTTCTTTAATACACCCATCACACTGCCCATGTCACGCATAGAGGTTGCGCCTTGTGCAGCGATTTCCGCATTGACCAAGGCCGCAAGTTCAGCATCATCCATTTGTTTTGGCATAAATTCATTGATGATATCAATCTCAAACTGCTCTTTGGTTGCCAGATCATCACGATTGTTTTTGGTAAAAATATTCAACGACTCATGGCGTTGTTTTAGCTGCTTTTGCAGTATATCTAAGACTTGCGCATCATCAAGCTCTATTTGACGGTCAATCTCAATTTGCTTGATAACCGCTTGCACGTTACGCAGTACTTTGACACGCTCAAGCTCACGCGCTTTCATAGACACTTTGACATTGTCTGATAAAGTCTGTTTCAGTTGGCTCATTGTTATTATCCTTATTTGTTAAGAGGTATTTATTCAAATTTTTAAGCAATAATAATAAAAATTGTAGCATAAAAAACGCCACTGATATCAATGGATAACAGTGGCGTTAATGTAGCACTTGTACTTAATTAATCGAATTATCGATTAGTACATACGAGTGGTACGAATAGTTTCGCGTTGTAATTTTTTCTTATAACGCTTTACGGCAGCAGCTTTTTTACGCTTACGTACTTGCGTTGGTTTTTCATAAAACTCACGCTTACGTACGTCTGATAATACGCCAGCTTTTTCGCAAGCACGCTTGAAACGACGGATAGCGATGTCAACTGGTTCGTTTTCTTTAACCTTAACTGCAGGCATGAAGACTCCTCGATTAGGATGAGATATAAGGGCATTAGTCTGGCTGTGTATTAGTATTTAGCCGTAATATCTCAAGATTACAGGCATCAGCTCAAACTAGGATAATCTTGCGCATGAGCACAAGGGCAAGCATTTTAATAAAAAATGTCAGTTAAGTCAATGATTTTAGCACATTAATCCATATTTATCATTAAGTTGCAAGGTACAATACGCAGAGACAATTAGAAAAGTAGTTAGAACGCAGGTTTTTGCTCCCGCTTTAATGAAACTATAAATGCAAAGTATAAAATTACTATGAATAAAAAACCCTACTGTCTATAACGGTTTGGTTGGAGTTTATGCTATGATAATTTGCATATAATAGTCAGCATATTAACCATTTTATGTGTATTTTATTGAGGATGTTGGAATGAAAAAAACAGGACTAAATATAGCGCTAAGCACCGCATTTATCCTTGCTCTTGGCTTTGGCATTAGCGCTTGTAGTGGTGAAAAAGAAGGCGAATCACACGAAGTATTGGCAAAAGATCGCGTTGATGAAGCCGCTGAGCTGGCTCGCAAAAACGCACCTGAAGCTGAAAAAATGGAGTTCCCAGAAACGGCTCCAGCGCCAGTAACTGAAGCTGATGGCACAGTAGATGGTGCTGCAGCTGCTGAAGCAGGGACGACTGCTACTGATATGACAGATGCAACGGATAGCGATGTTGCTGTCGCTGACAGTGCAGTTATGCCAGCTAGTAGTGCAGATGTGCCAGCTGCTGATACGGCGGCAACGCCTACTGCTGACGCTGAACCAGCTACGAACTAATCACGGTTTGTGGGTTGATAGGTTTTGAATTTATGCGCTGTCATAAACAGTCGCTAACATGAAATATCGAATAGAGGTGTGATCATGATAAGTAAACAGCAGCGTATGAATAAACTGGTCTTATCTGCCATTAGTTTAAGTGCGCTATTAGCAATCACTGCTTGTAGTGGTGACAATGCAGCGGTTGAAGAGCCTGCTGTTGTCAATGAATCTGCCGATACAACGGCAGTGGTAGAAGACGCACCTATAGTCGAACCTGAAGTCGTTACACCTGAACCTGTGGCAGATACCGAGACGACGGTCATTGAAGATAAGCCAGTGCAGGAAATCTCCGCGGAGCCTGAAGTGTTGGCTGCGGATGCAGGCGCCAAGCTTTATGAGACCAACTGTAAGGTTTGTCATGAAGGAGGGCTGCTGAACGCGCCGAAATATGGTGATAAAGCCGCGTGGGAGCCGCGTCTGGCTAAAGGCACAGAGACGCTGCACATGCATTCGGCAAAAGGCTTTAATAAGATGCCAGCCCAAGCCACCGATAAGGTCAGTGAAGCCCAAGTTTACGCAGCTGTAGATTACATGATTGAAGCAGTTAGCTGATCCGGTATATTAAGAGATATTGACCATTGAAATTTGTTAAACTGACCGTCATTGTGACTGACAATGGCGGTTTTTTTATGCACGTTTTTTGGCAGATACTAGGGCGTGTCCTCAATTCAATCGATTAACCTCTAAATGGGTTAAAAATGGCTAAACTTTGTCAAACATCGCCAAACATCGCCAAACATTGTCAAATAGCTTATTAATATCTCGATAGTATTTACGCTGCTTTCCTTGTTTGACGGCAATTTATCTCATTTTTATCACCATTTTTAAAAAGACGACACGACCTAAAAGATAGCAGCGTTGTAAAAAATAATACGCAGACCAAAGTATGATAAAGGCAAAAATATGAAAGTATTGGGTTTAGAGACTTCTTGTGATGAGACAGGTCTGGCGATTTTTGACAGTGAGCAGATGAATAGTGACAATCAAGGGCTGGTTGGACAAGTCCTGTATTCACAAATAGAGCTGCACGCACTGTATGGTGGCGTTGTGCCTGAGCTTGCCAGTCGCGATCATATTCGTAAGTTGGTGCCTTTGCTTAATGAGTTGTTAGAGCAGTGTAATGTGAAGAAAAGCGAGATTGATGCCATTGCTTATACCAAGGGACCTGGACTCATTGGCGCTCTGATGACGGGCGCATTATTTGGGCGCAGTTTGGCATATGGTTTGGATATTCCTGCCATTGGTATCCATCATATGGAAGGACATCTGCTCGCACCGCTGATGGGTGCCAATCCACCCGCCTTTCCGTTTGTTTCGTTATTGGTCTCAGGTGGGCATACATTACTCATCGCCGCACGTGGTGTCGGGCAATATGAGATATTGGGTGAGTCGATCGATGATGCCGCAGGTGAATGCTTTGATAAAGCCGCCAAAATGTTAGGTTTGCCCTATCCGGGTGGTCCCAATATTGCCAGATTGGCTGAAACAGGCAACCCAACTGCTTACAATTTGCCAAGACCCATGCTACATCGCGGATTAGATTTTTCTTTTAGTGGTATGAAAACCGCCGTGCATAACCTTATTAAAGACACCGATGGTTCAGGTGGCTCAGGGAATAATACGGACAGCGATCCGCAAGTTCGCGCCGATATCGCCGCCAGCTTTCAGCATGCAGTCGTCGATACGCTAGTGCGAAAGTGCGTGAAAGCACTAAAGCAAGTAGAGATGAGTCGATTGGTGATTGCGGGCGGTGTCAGTGCCAACACTCATTTGCGTGAAACTTTGGAGAGTGAGCTTGCCAAGATAAATGCCACTGTGCATTATGCGCCGCCTGCATTATGTACTGATAATGGGGCGATGATTGCTTATGCTGGTTATGAGCGCTTGCAGGCAGGGCAGTCTGATGATTTAGCGGTGAGCTGTGTGCCGCGTTGGCCGATGACTGAGCTACCAGCAGTGTAAGACGGCTTTGCTCAATACTAATACTATCTCCGTTAACCTTTATTAAACCTAAGGATGAACTATGCAGTGGCTTGCTATTGGACTAGGGGCTGCCATTGGGGCTTGCCTGCGGGCATGGTTGGCTCGCTTTAATCCGCTGCACCACTGGATACCCCTTGGGACGCTTGGTGCTAATGTATTGGGTGGACTATTAATAGGGTTGGCACTGGTGTGGTTTGAGCGCGTGGGCAGCAGTTTATCGCCCAATGTCCGACTATTTGTGATTACCGGTTTTTTGGGCGGATTGACCACTTTTAGTACTTTTAGTGCAGAAGTTTTTACCTTTATCAATGCTGGTAAACTACTAGCAGGTTTGGGATTGGTTGGGCTACATGTGGGACTGACGTTACTAGCAACCGCTATCGGATTTTACTTCTTTAAGCTGGTTTTATAAGCTTTGATAGATGCCATTCGCATAATGGTCTAATATAAGTGGTTCCATTATACCAGTCTGTTTTAAGTGGTCTATTAATTGATTAATCAGCCTAATTAGGTGGTTCCGTTGGGGTATACCCAGAACTCTATTCTTGGTTCAGTAGTCGATAGTTATCACATCCAGCTTGATTTCCACCATCACAGGTCTTACCAAATATTTCTTTAGCTTTAGCCTTGTTTTGGCGAACCCCATAGCCTTTGAAGTACATCCGACCAAGGTTGTTTTGCCCATCAAAATTTCCTTGATTAGCTGCTTTTTGATACCACTTAAATGCCTTTTTATAATCTTGACGGACGCCAAGACCCTCGAAATACATAAAACCAAGATTATTTTGTGAGCTGGCTGCCCCTTGATTAGCTGCTTTTTGATACCATTCAAGTGCCTTTTTATAATCCTTACCTGCGCCATAAGTACCATAACCTTTGTGATATGTCACACCAAGATTATGTTGAGCTTTAACATTTCCTTGATTAGCTGCTTTCTCCCACCATTCAATCCCCCTTTTATAATTCTTAGTGGTTCCATCGCCATGAAAATACATTCCTCCAAGATCAGATTGAGCATTAATATTTCCTTGACTGGCTGACTTCTGCCACCACTCAAACGCCTTTTTAGAATCCTTGACACTACCAAAACCACCGAAATACTCTGCTCCAACAAGATACTGAGCCTTAGCATCACCTTGCTCTGCTAGTACTTCCAGTGGATTGCTAATATTTTTAAATTTCATAGATGTAGCTAGCTCTTGAGCTAAACTTGCTTGATCTTGAGCTAAATCTGCTTGATATTGAGCTAAATGTATTTCGTCTTCATTAGCTGTATTTGCTTGCGCTTGGGCTATATCTGCCTCAGCCCGAGCTATATCTGCTCGATCTTGAGCTATATCTGCATCTGTTTTTGGGTACGTTACAGGTTTCACAGGATTAAATATCGTTGAACCTTCAGCCGGTATGGTCGCTGATGCGAAGGCTAATATTTCAGCATCTGATAATGGTGAGGCAGTGGCTAATATAGAAAAAAATACTGATACTATAAAAATTACTAGCTTGTATATGACTGAGTTTTTCAGCAGTGACATGGCAAGTCTCTATTTATAAAGTTGGAAGGTTGTAAAGTTAATAACATGTTAGCAGGTATATTTTAGAGCTGTCGGCTCGGTGGCTTTTTTGTGCTAATTTTCATTTAATATAAGACCCATTATTGGAATATGTTCAATGCCTGTTATGTACACTACGAAGTACACTGGAATTATTTCCATAATTCAAACTCTTATTATCATTAGCACACAGCCGAACCTTCAAGTCCTCACTAGGGTACCGTTATTTACCATAACGCTCGTCATAGCGTAAGAGAGCGGATGATATTTCTTAACTGGAATAATTTAGTAGATAGTGAAATACTACACCGGCTTCACAATACCTTCTAATAAATTCGCAAAACCTTGCATATAAGCGGTATCTTGGCTTGATGTGCGCGTCGCTGCATATAGCTGACAATGCACACCCGTACCCAATGGACGCGAGACGACCCAGCCTTTTTTCTCATATTCAGCAACCACCCAATCAGGTAACGCCGCCACACCGCGTTCACTAGCAACCAATTGAATCAGCATCGCCGTCAACTCTGTAGTGCGAATACTATCAAAGCTTACTTGCGCAGGGGTCATAAAGTTGGCAATAATATCGAGACGCTTGGCTTCCACTGGATACGCAATCAGGGTTTCATTGGTTAAGTCATCTGGCTCAATAAATTTCTGCGCCGCCAAATCATGCGTTGGTGATAGCACCAAGCGACTTTCATACTCAAATAACGGCTGATAGCTGATACCGTCTATCGGTAAATCGCTGGTGGTAATGAGTAAATCAATATCACCTTCCATCAATAAGTGGTGCGGCTCTGGCTCAAAACCAGTCGCAAAATCTAGCTCTACATCAGACCATTCGCGGCGGTAATGATTGAGTATCGGCATTAGCCAATCGAAGCAACTGTGACATTCAGAGGCTAGCCGTAATCTACCCGCTTGACCGTGAGCTAAGCGTTTAAGGTTGGATTTGGTACGAGTGACCTGCGGCATGATGCTATCTGCCAATGCCAATACCGTCTTGCCAGCTGGCGTAAAAGTCAGCGGGCGTGTTCGGCGATTGACCAAGCTGATATCGTAATAATTTTCCAGCTCTTTTAGCTGATGCGAGACCGCAGACGCTGTGACGTGCAATTCATCGGCAGCCGCCGCCAATGAGCCATGCGCTCGTAGCGCGGTTAAGGTATTGAGATGACGAAGCTCTAACATAAGACAACCTAACCGCTAAAGTGAGAAAAATTCATTATAATCGATATAGCGCTGATTTTCATTCAAAGTCCGATTTTTAATCAGCAATATTAAATGAGCAGCGATAAATTAGCGTCGACGCAATAATAGCTGCGAAATAATGACCAATATCAGCGAGGCAACCAATAAAATAGTCCCAATGGCATTGACCTCTGGTTTGAGTCCTACCCGTACCATCGAATAAATTCGTAGCGGTAAAATCTCATAACTGGGCCCCGTGACAAAGGTAGAAACCACTACATCATCAAGCGATAAGGTAAAGGCGAGCAACCAACCTGCCATCACTGCGGGCAGAATGACAGGAATGAGCACGGTACGCACCATCGTTGATTCACTAGCACCCAAGTCGCGTGCGGCTTCCATCAAGCGTTCATCCAGACTGCTCAATCGTGCAAACACCGTGATGACTACAAACGGTAAGCAAAAAGTAATGTGCGCGAGTAACAGCGAGACGAACCCTAATTGCAACCCTATTAATAAGAATAATGCCAATAATGAAATAGCGAGTACAATTTCAGGCGACATCATTAATACAAATAACAACCCATTTAATAAGCCTTTACCGCGAAAGTTATACCGATGTAGCGCGAGAGCAGTTAGCGTTCCTATCAAAGTTGAGACGGTGGCTGCGACCAATCCTAATACAATAGAATGCCAAAAAGAATCGAGCATCGCTTGGTTATTCAACAGCGACTCATACCACTTTAAGCTAAAGCCGCCCCAGTTATAGCCGACTTTTGATTTATTAAAGGACATGACGACTAAGACGATAATTGGCAAATACAGCATGGTATAAATGAGACCAAGATAGCCTTTAGCCGCGATACTGCCAATCTTAATAGACGATCTTTTTTTAGTTGCCGAGCTATTCAGTTGATGATTCAGTGAACTATCAGACATTAGGCCACCTCATTAAAGTCGGTCTTGCCAATGCGGCGACTACTGGCACGGTAGGCGAGTAATAATACTGCCATTGCTAGTGTTAATAACACGCTGGCAGCTGCGCCAAATGGCCAGTCACGCGCATCCAAGAACTGGTTTTTGATGATATTGCCGACCAATAAATTGCGTGAACCACCCAAAATATCTGCCACATAAAACATACCCATTGCAGGCAGCAGCACCAATAATACCCCTGAGATAATGCCAGGCGTCGTCAATGGCAATATGATATGCCAAAAAGTCTGGGTCTTTGATGCGCCCAAATCCTGTGAAGCGAGTAGCATGTCATTACGCAAATCGGTAAATACTGCGTATAACGGCAACACCATAAATGGGAACAATAAGTACGTCAAACCAGCAATCACCGCCACTTGCGTGTATAAAATATCAATCGGGGCATCGATGATACCGATTGCCAGCAGCGATTTATTAATCAAACCATTATTGGCAAACAGTAACTTTAGTGCATAAGTACGCACCAAAGAGTTGGTCCAAAATGGTAGGATTAACAGCATCATGAGTAGCGGCTGCCAACGCGTTTTGGCCTTGGCTATCAGCCAAGCAAAAGGGTAGCCAAGTAACAAGCAGATGATGGTTGTGATACCTGCCATCCATAACGAGTGAATAAATACGCCAAAATATAGCGGATCAATCATGCGTATATAGCTGTCGATGCTGACAGGCAAGCTAATAAAAGCACTGCTATCACGGGTCAAAAAACTGACAGCGATGACTAAGATATTTGGCAATAGCGCAAATATCAATAACCAACCCCAAATCAGCCAAAGCGTTACGGTACGAAAAGGACTTTTGCTGCCTAAGCTATGACCTGCCATCAGCTAATATCCTTTTGAGCAGCTAAACTGGCAGCTTGATGATTGGCTTCATCATCAAGCGTACCGTCTTCTGGTAGTACCCACTCCCAGCCATCAACCCATGATACTTTGACACCTTCATTTAACTTGTAATCAAAACTTGGATCATCCTCATCAAAGAATTCAGAAGCCTTAATAATGTGACCGTTTGCTAATTCAATAATCGAATCTAAGGTGCTACCTTTATAGTTGCTTTCAATCACTCGCCCGAGTAAGCCACCATGTTCTTTATCATTGGGGTCATAAATTCGCAAATCTTCAGGGCGTAGCAATAAATTAACGATATCGCCCACTTGTACATCGTTAGCAAAATCAGGACGGCGTAGATTGCGTAAGGTGGTCGGGCCATCTTGTGCTTGTGCTTCACAAACTTCGACTTCGATACGGCCATTGGTCACGCGACCGTCGCGATCTGGTTGCTCAGGGTAAACGCCTCTGACTTCCGCTTTAAACAAGTTGGTCTCACCGATAAACTTGGCGGTAAATAAATTCGCGGGTGTTTCATAAATCTCAATAGGCGTGCCGATTTGCTGAAAAGTGCCATCTTTCATCACGGCGATACGATCCGACATCGATAGCGCTTCTTCTTGATCGTGGGTGACAAAGACAAAAGTGATGCCAAGCTCTCGTTGCAGCCGTTTGAGCTCAGATTGCATTTGCAAACGCAGCTTATGATCGAGCGCAGATAGGGGCTCATCAAGTAGCAACAGTTTAGGACGATTGATGACGGCCCGTGCAATGGCGACACGCTGCTGCTGACCACCAGACAAGTCTTGTGGTCTGCGATTGGCTAAATGCTCCAGCTGTACCATGGCGAGCATCTCGCGCACGCGGGTTTGAATCTCATCTTTGGGTACTTTTTTGAGCTTAAGCCCGTAAGCAACGTTTTGCGCGACACTCATATGTGGAAACAAGGCGTACTGCTGAAACACTGTGTTTACGGGACGTTTATCCGCTGGCAAGCCTGCCATCTGTACGCCGTCTAGATAAATTGCCCCAGCGTTTGGCTGCTCAAAACCAGCGATTAGGCGCAGTAAGGTTGTTTTACCGCAGCCTGATGGACCAAGCAGCGTCAAAAATTCACCGTGCTTGATATCAAGATTGATGTCTTTTAATACTTCAGTTTGATCATAGGTTTTTTTTAGACCAGTCAGTTGCAGTAGTACTTTGTCATCTTGAGCTGATGCAGAGGCTCTGTGCATATTTGGCGGTGAATTGGTCATAATATTTATTCCTACGTGTCCGACATCGCAGTACAGCTATTTATTTAGGACACTGTGGTCAAGGTGATTTGATATGGATATAAGCGATGGGTGTAAACCCGATTTGGTCGCCGCGTATTATAACAAACCCTTGATATAAATCAGTGCAAGTTCGTTATAAGTTCTGCGAGCAACACGATTAAGCTGTCAATGGCTGTTGATGCTTGATAGTTCGGTGTTGTCTGTTTGATGCTCGGTTTTGGCTAACGCATTTCTGTTTTTCAGTTTCACTTCCAACTTTATAATTCTGTATGATTGGCAATAACTGCCATTCTATGATGATATTTAAACAAAAATTTTTATCATTTTTTGGTTTTTATTCCTATACAATCACGGTATGGCAGACAAACACAATGCGCCTGATAGGTTAGTAGCCATTCGCAAATCTATGTTTGAATACATGTGTGGAAAGCTGTTTATAACGCTAATATTATTAATGATAAAGGATGTCTTATGCCTAACGATACACGCCCGAAAACCGGTCAAGAAGCTCTTGCGCTTTTAAAAGAAGGCAATATGCGCTACATAGATAGTTTGACCACTACTGATCCAACAATGCAAAGACGACCTGAATTGGTTAAAGATCAAGATCCCTTGGCCATTATTTTGGGTTGCTCGGATGCACGAGTACCAGTTGAGATTGTATTTGATCAAGGCTTGGGTGATTTGTTCGTTATTCGAGTCGCTGGTAATGTCGTCGCGCCTTCACAGATTGGCTCGATTGAGTTTGCGGCCGAAAAGTTCGGTACAAAATTGGTGGTCGTGCTTGGGCACTCACATTGTGGCGCTGTCACGGCTTGTGTTGAGACACTGATCAATCCTGAGAAAAACTATTCGCCCAACTTGCAGTCGATTGTCGATCGCATTCGCCCAAGCGTTTATAATTTGCATGAGCTGGCCACTGCTAATGGTCAAGATGTCGATGCCGACGAGTTGGTCGATCGCTCTATCCGCGCTAACGTCCGTATGTCAGTTAGCCAGCTCAAACACGGCTCGCGGGCATTAGAGGATTTAACCAATAGCGGTCAATTGCTGGTCGTGGGTGCAGAGTATGATTTGGAGACAGGAAAAGTACGTTTCTTAGACAGCTAATTAATCGGTTAAATGGGTAGCACCAAGTGTGCGCTCTTACAAAACCCACTCAATGCTTTCGCGATTTTTTATTATGATAAAAGGGTCAAGCGCGTAAAAAGTATTCACGCGCTTGCTTTTAAACTCTCTATTTTGTCAATATTAGGATGACTATATTAGGATGACTATGTCTACAGCAAATACTGGCTCAGCCACTGATAATAATAACGAATCACTTATCGCCCAGCCAACGAGCAGCGTCAATACCGATGGTGTGCAGCCTATCTCAGTACAGACGACAGGTTTTACTTTTAATCACACCATGCTACGTGTCAAAGATCCTGCCAAGTCGTTGGCGTTTTATACCGGTGTCCTTGGTATGACTTTGCTGGCGGTAAAAAAATTCCCTGATATGGGTTTTGATTTGTACTTTTTAGCCAAGTTAACCGAAAGCGAGCGCGACAATTTGCCCGCGGGTGATGATTTGGAAATCTTTGCCTTCCGTCAACGCGGCATTTTAGAATTGACCCATAATTATGGTACCGAAACGAAAGCTGACTTCAGTTATCATGATGGTAATGGTGAGCCACAAGGTTTTGGGCATATCTGCTTTAGCGTACCTAGTCTCGATGAAGCGGTTGCTTGGTTTGATAAAAATAATGTCGAATTCAAAAAACGTCCAGAAGATGGCAGTATGAAAAACATTGCCTTTATCAAAGATGTTGATGGCTACTGGATTGAAATTGTACAAGCAAATTTAATGGGCTAGCTTGACAGGCTGGTATGTCAATACGTCAGTTAATCTAGGACATGCCCCAGTCAAACAATCAATTAATCGAGTGAATGGAAGCATAAAGCCAACCAACCAAAGGAGTGACGTCTAGATGCCTACCTCTGAGGCAGAAACGACAGTAAATACCAATATAGCGCCTGAACCAGTGACAACAGATGTGCTGACATATCAAAGCATCATTGATTCAGCAAATGAGATAGTGGTTGGCTTTGTTGAACGCATTCCCTATTTTGTCGCATCAATTATTGTTATTCTGATTTTTTGGTTTCTATCGATTGTCTTCAAAAAAGTGGTATACAAACTTTTAGGCAGTCGCAGTCGGCATCAGAATTTGGTTAAAGTGTTTCAGCGAGTAGGCGGCGCACTCATCATCTTTATCGGTTTTATGATTGCTATGGTGATTGCCGTACCAGGATTTACGCCTGCCAAGCTGATTGGTGCACTCGGTATTGGTTCCGTCGCTATTGGTTTTGCCTTTAAAGATATTTTTCAAAACTTGCTCTCTGGTATTTTGCTGCTGATCTCAGAGCCGTTTCGCATCGGTGATCAGATTGTCTCAGGCGACTATGAAGGGACGGTTGAGGATATTAAAATACGCGCCACGACTATCAAGACGTATGACGGTCGGCAAGTGGTTATTCCCAACTCTGATTTGTATACCTCAGCATTGACTGTCAATACCGCCTATAAGCAGCGCCGTTTGCAAGTGGCTGTTGGTATTGGCTATGAAGATGATATCGAAGCAGCAAAAGCTGAGATTCTACAGGCGTTAGATAAAGTCGAAAGCGTATCGAAGAAAGCGCAGCCAAGTGTGATTGCTACGGGTTTTGGTGATTCAACGATTGATTTGATGGTACGTTGGTTTATCGAAGATGGCACTCAAGCCAACAAAGTGACCTCGATTCATCAAGTGATCGTAGAGATTAAGAGCGCACTCGATGCAGCAGACGTCAACATTCCATTCCCGATACGCACGATAGATTTGAGTGATCCATCAGTGACATCGATTATGAATAAATTGCATGAGCAAAAGGCGATCGATGTTAATAACGATGTTAATAAAGCTGTAGCAGAGTAATTTGTTTAGCGCGTTATTTTAAAGAACTACCTTTTACACAATATTTTCGAAATAAAAATCCGCCATATCAAATGACATGGCGGATTTTTTTACGATATCAATTTATGACAATTTAGTCAGTTTTGACTTTAAAATCGGTATGACATGATTTACAGCTAGCGCCGACTTCACCAAAGGCTGGTTTGACATCGTCGATGCTAGTGGCTGTTTGTGCAGCAGCGTTCAGCTCAGCAGTGACTTTTTGAAAGTTCTCTGCTTCTGCGCGAAAACCATCGGCATTTGACCAAACGGCATCAGTCGCATTGCCAACGGCTTCTTTATTTTCAAAATGACTCCAAGGCGTAGCAGCGTCTTCTGCTAAAAATGCGGCTTGCTCTTTGAATACGGCAGCATCAAAGGTGTCAGGTGCTTTCATCATATCACCCATGACACCCATCGCATCACCATAGCTTTTCATGCTATCTTGGCGGGCTTTTACATCAGGGTCAGTGGCAGTGCTACACGCTGTTAGACCTAGGGCGGCTGCCATCAATGTGATACCAAAGATAGATTTTAATGATTGGTTGGTATGAACCTGTGCCATGTGAATTACTCCTGTAAAATTGGTTAGTAGTAGGCGCGCTTATAAACGCTGGCTTTACATACTGTTTTTAATTATCTGCCCTTAAAGGCTTCTTCTAAAAAGGCTTCTTCTAAATTAAAAGGTTTCTTTTAAATACTGCTTTTAAATAAAGCGTATTGTTATAAAAATTACCTCATCATCTTTTGGAAACGCATTCGCTTCTAAAGGATTTTTCCAACAATAGTTTTCATTGTAACGGTTATCTGTGCAGTGAACGTAAATTTAGTTGTTATATCATCGTAATTTTTGAGTCAGTGATTTTCGGTCATATAAATTTGCGCTCATATAAATTTGCGCTCATATAAATTTGCGCTCATATAAATTTGCGCTCATATAAATTTGCGCTCATATAAATTTGCGCTCATATAAAAAGGTCAGCGTAGATAGCTGACCTTCTTGATACTCTCTAAAGACAAGCTAATAAATACCTTAGCCTTTATTATATTCACATAAACTATAGAGTCAACCAATCGCGTGGTTTCAGATAAAAATCGGTCAATGCAAACTCAGGCGAGCCTTCAGTCGGCTCAAAGCGATAATGCCAGCTGGCAAGCGGCGGCATACTGACTAAGATAGACTCGATACGACCATTGCTTTGTAGTCCAAATAGCGTGCCGCGGTCATAAACAAGGTTGTACTCAACATAGCGACCACGGCGATAAAGTTGAAATTCGCGCTGTGCCTCGGTATAAGGAGTATCTTTACGCTGCTCAAAGATGGGCATGATACCGTCAAGATAACCGTTGCCGACCGCCTTCATAAAGTTAAAACAGGTTTCAAAGTCCCAGCCGCGACTTTCTGTATTGACATCATCATAAAACAAGCCGCCGATACCGCGCTGCTCATCACGATGACGTAGGTGAAAATACTCATCACACCATTGCTTGAAATCAGGGTAGACGCTGTCACCAAAAGGCGCGCACAGATCATGACAGACTTGATGCCAATGCACGCAATCAGCGAGTACGGGATAAAACGGCGTCAAATCAAAACCACCACCAAACCACCAGATAGGGTCTTCGCCTTCAGCTTCAGCAACGAACAAACGCACATTGGCATGGCTGGTTGGGACGTTCGGGTTTTTGGGATGAACAACTAATGAGACACCCATGGCTTGGGCTTTACGACCAGCGATATGGGGATGACGTGCAGTGGCTGAAGCAGGCAAGTTATGCACGTGAATATGACTGAACATCACACCCGCTTTTTCAATCACCTCACCAGCTGCTAGAACGCACGAGCGACCGCCGCCGCCTTCTGGGCGTTCCCAATCATCAGGAATAAAGACTGCCGACGTTTGGCTATCACTGCTGCCATCGCGCTCTTGCGCTTCTAAGGCTTGACAGATACGAGCCTGCAAATCGACCAAAAACTCACGCACACGCATGATGTCGTTATTGGCTGGCACTGTTAAGTCTGTCGCTGATAGCTCTGTTTTATTATCTGTATTTGAAATACTCATAAAATATCTATTTATTTAGTGTATTGATGTCTACTTATTAAGATGTAACGCGGTATTAAAATCTTTATCTAACAAATGACCCATGCGGTCGCGCTTGGTCGCTAAATATTCAGCATTCATATCATTTACCCCAACCAATAAAGGCACGCGTTCCACGACATTAATACCGTGCTCGGTTAGATAAGCCACTTTGTCTGGATTGTTGGTGATGAGTCTGACGGCGTCAACACCGATATGAGCGAGCATCGGGCCGCACATATCATAAATGCGCGCATCAGCGGGTAAGCCCAACATGAGGTTGGCATCTAAAGTATCATGACCTTGGTCTTGCAGGGCGTAAGCGCGAATCTTATTGGTCAGACCAATACCGCGACCTTCTTGGCGCAAGTATAATATCGCCCCGCAGCCAGTCTCTTGTATTGCTTGCATCGCCGTGTTGAGCTGCGGCCCACAGTCACATTTTAATGAGCTAAAAGCATCGCCCGTCAAGCATTCTGAATGAATGCGAATCAATGGAATGGTTTTTTCTGCTCGCGTGGCGTCCGTTTGACTCGGTGAGCTATCCACCGCCGTATGTTGGTCGACGACAGGCAAACCAACAGTCAGCATCACATGCTCTTGACCTTCGTCGTTTTCAAAGATATGAATATCAAACTCGCCGTGACGAGTAGGTAGTTTGGCACTGGTAATAAATTGATATGACATTAATGTCCTGCATAAGCCGATAAGCGTGGCGGTAGAGGGTCTTTTTTAACCATATTAAAACAGCGATGACATCCTAGCTGCATGATGAAAGTAGGATGATGCCAGTATAATTCATTCGTAAAGAGTGCATGCTGATTGTCTTTATTATAAAAACACACAAAGTTCACAAACGACGCACGATGATTAAAGCGACAATTAAAAATAAATGCTATTATGCCATACTATTTTGACGGATACAGTGACAAGTCTTTGCCCTTACATTACTATGTCGTCACTAACATCCGATATTGATGCAGAATAATAAGGCATAATATTATCCCTTGTTATGAAAGCGCGAAAGCAAAGCTCCATCGCTGTCCATTACGGCAGCGTATGTGCTATTCGGCGCAGCTTCTATATGTTTATATAAAGACATAGAGGCCGCCTGAATAAATTTATGAACAGTTATATGGTCGATTACACCAATAATGGTGTAGATATTATTGACGTCACTTAGGTAGCATTCTGCACTAAGAGGCTGTCTTGTCAGCAGATTGGTAGGTATCGTACGGTTTATGCAGCAGTCACCTCATTCCCCACAGTCTCAGTCCGTATCTATGCCAGCTGTCGATTCTGCTGCCCAGCTGTCGAATTTACAGCAGACTTATACTGTGATTCCACGCGTCCGTCCTGATACGCCTTTGCTGGATAGCATTGCAGCGCCAGCTGATCTGAATGCCCTGACGACCGCTCAACTTATCACCTTGGCTGATGAGCTGCGGCTATTTCTATTGTATTCAGCAGGTCAAAGCGGTGGGCATTTTGGTGCCAATTTGGGCGTGGTTGAATTGACCATTGCGCTGCATTACCTATTAGATACGCCGCAAGATCAAATCGTTTGGGACGTGGGTCATCAAGCCTATGCTCATAAAGTATTGACGGGTCGCCGTGATCAGTTGGCGACGATTCGCTCAAAAGATGGTTTGACTGCTTTTCCTGAGCGTGCAGAATCCGTTTACGATACCTTTGGCGTTGGTCATTCATCGACGTCAATCTCAGCTGGTCTAGGCATGAGCTTAGCACTGCGTTATCAAGGTCGCGCGCAAACAGTAGCTTGTATCATTGGTGATGGTGCAATGACCGGTGGTATGGCGTTTGAAGCGATGAATGATGCGGTGCAACAAGATGCGGATTTATTGGTCATTTTAAATGACAATGACATGTCGATCTCTTGTTCTATCGGTGGTTTTTCACGGCATTTAGCGATGCTGTGGGAGTCAGGATATCAGGTTGATATCTCTGATGCAGGCGAGCCAGTACTATGCCAACGCCCTGATATGCAAGGCTTTGATCGCCGTAAGCGTCACAAAGAGATGCGTGATGTGCCGCAGTTAGAAGACAATTTATTTAAAGCGATTGGTTTTACCTACTTTGGTCCGTTTGATGGTCACAATATCCCTGAGCTACTGCGGGTATTGTCACTTGCCAAGCAGATAAAAGGGCCTGTTTTAGTCCATATTTATACCACCAAAGGCAAAGGTTTTGCCCCAGCTGAGTTAGATCCCGTCGGCTATCATGCTATCAGCAAGCTTCCTGTCGAAGTCAAGAATGATACTCAGGCTGTCGCCACAGAAAAATCACTGTCCAACACCAAACCTGCGTTAAAATACTCGCAAGTGTTTGGGCAATTCTTATGTGACAAAGCAACCGCAGACGATAAGCTGCTTGCCGTCACACCTGCTATGGAAGAAGGCTCGGGGATGATTGATTTTGCCCGTCAATTTCCGGAGCGGTTTTTTGATGTAGCCATCGCTGAGCAACACGCAGTCACACTGGCTGCTGGTATGGCAACCCAAGGCGTCAAACCGATTGTGGCGATTTATTCGACGTTTTTGCAACGTGGTTATGATCAGCTGATTCATGATGTGGCTTTGCAAAACCTTGATGTGATGTTTGCTATTGACCGAGCAGGTTTAGTCGGTGAAGACGGTGCAACGCATGCAGGCGTATTCGATTTTGCCTTTTTACGCTGCGTGCCCAATATGCTGATCGCCGCGCCAAAAGACGAAAACGAATGCTACCATTTGCTCAATACGTGCTATGAATATCAAGGCTGCACGGCAGTACGCTATCCGCGTGGTGTCGGTACTGGCGCAGTTATCGCATCGCCAGCACAGACTTATAACGTTGGCGAGGCAGTGATAGAGTCGGTATTAGGTAGTGAGGATGCGCCTAAAAAGCTGGCGCTACTCGTATTTGGTACCATGGTTGCGACGGCTCAGCAAGCGGCAGAAAGCTTAATTGACAATGATATAGAATCAGATTGTCAGGTACATGTCATTAATATGCGCTGGGTAAAACCTTTAGACACGGCATTATTAGAAAAGTTGTTAGAGCAAGGTATTACACACATTGCGACTTTGGAAGAGCACATGATTATGGGCGGCGCGGGCAGTGCAGTAAATGAGTATTTGCTTAACGAATCACCAGCCTTTAAAGATAACCGTCCTGCCGTTATTAATATCGGCATTCCAGATCGCTTTGTCGCCCATGGCTCACAAGCAGAGCAAATGGCTGATTGTGGTTTAGATGTTAATGGTGTGGTAAGGCAGCTTGAAAAGTTGCTGTTGTAAGTTATACCTTTGAACATTTTTAAGATTTTTAGCTGTCATTTGGACAGAGTATTGGTTAAATAGATAAAAGCTCGATCGATAGAGCGAACGCCTACTTAGTCGTAGGTGCTGACTTTTTTACAACTTACGCAGTTTGTGATGACCACCAAAATTTGGGTTGGTTTGGCGAACGTCATGGTTTTTTTCGTTTTTTATCGAACAATTTTAGTATAATGCGATCATCGCTTTTAAATGGCGCATTTTTTTAATCGTATAAATACAGTGTGATGCAGCGGCTGATTGGCATGTTGTGGGCACAGAGCTCGTCTTATTTTTGACATTCATTCATCAAGCAAATAGGTTATTTATGGAACCCATGGTCGTCATCGCAGCACGTACTGCTGAAAAAGTTGGTAAAGAGATTTTATATGCGCATCAAAACCGCCATAAAATTGAATTGGATATTGAGTCAAAAGGGCTTGATGGATTGGTTACGCGTATTGATCGCTTTAGCGAAGAGCTGACGATTGAAACCCTAAAAGCCAGCTATCCAAATCACTCGTACTTGGGTGAAGAGTTTGGTATGCAAGAAGGTCGCGGTGAAGATGCAGACTGGTGCTGGATTATTGATCCGCTAGATGGCACCAAAAACTTCGTCCATGGTGTGCCGCAGTTTTGTGTGTCTATCGCCGTACAGCATAAAGGCGTAACCCAACATGGCGTGATCTATGATCCTGTCCGTGATGAGATGTTCTCTGCTAGCCGTGGTAAAGGCGCGCGCTTGAACAATCGCCGCATGCAAGTGAGCGAGCGCAAAACGATTGATGGTGGTCTATTTACCACTGGTCATCCGCTTGAGCGTAAACGCAATGGCGAAGTCATCTCTTATGCCAAGCAGCATTTTGAAAGCTTGCAAAAGATCTCTGAAGCAGGCGGTCAAGTTCGTCGTCTAGGCTCAGCTGCGCTTGATTTATGTTATGTCGCTGCCGGTCGTTTTGATGGCTATTTTGAGATGTCAATTAAGCCTTGGGATATCGCGGCAGGTGAGCTTATCGTGACCGAAGCACGTGGCGTGGTGGTTGACCATACAGGCGCACACAACTCAATGACTTCAGGCTCTATTTTCGCCTGTAACATTAAGTTATTGAAGCCATTGATGCAAGTGGTTGTTCCAACGTGGGGTGACGCATTTTAAGCACCACTTAAGCGTAATTATTAAGACAAATTAAAACAAAAAAGCTGGTTCCATTATGGAGCCAGCTTTTTTGTTTTACCATTAACTTTATAGCTACTTTTATCTTCAACCGTAATGCCTTGGAACTTAAGCGCTTTACTGGTAGTTTCCAACAGTTGCAACTCTTCTTCAATAAGCGTCAGCATTTCTTGTACATGCGGCAGTGCTTTACTACAAGCCGTAATCCCAAATTCAATCTTATCTAGATAACTAGCAAGGGTGATATTCATTGCTTGACCATTGAAGACAATAGACGCAGGGTACAACGATTGCAAACGTGCACCATTCCAATATAGTGGTTTTTCAGAACCAGGCACATTAGAGATAATCAGGTTAAACGCCTGCTTTTTGGGAAATAGACTGGTCGCTAAGTTGATACCTTCCCAAGCATAGGCAATCACGCTGTAGTTAATCACTTGGGCTTGATTCATGCGTCGAAAGCGGCGTTTGCCGTTATTCATACTGCGATGAATCAGTTTGATTCGGCTCAAGGGATCATCTAAATGCGTGCCCAAATTGGCCAGTACAAAGGATAATTGATTGCCTGCCACACTGTCATCTGTACGCAGCGACATCGGTACAAAAGCAATGAGTGGCTTGCTAGGCAGCGCATCCATGGAGATGAGATAACGACGAATAGCACCCGCACATACCGCTAGTACCACATCATTTTTACTGATATTTAGTCGCTCAGCAATATCGTTAAAACGCTGAATATCATAAGACTGCGCGGCTATACGCCGTGATGCTGAGATGCGTTTATTGAGCACACTCATCGGCGCATCAAAAGTACCGACATAACTGTCATCACCATAATTTTTCAAATTATCCAGCAGTTCGGTAAATACAGGTTTAATAGTAGATATTTGCTCTTTAATGATGCGTAATGCGGAGCGCTCTTTGGGTAAAATCGCATCGACTTGATTGCGATGGCGTGCCATTAATGACCAAATCGGTAGCGTTACTGGCTCAGTGGGCGATTGCGATAATGATTTTTTGACAAGGCGCATGGCAGCAATGCCATCAACCAATGAATGGTGAATTTTGAAGTATAGGGCAAAACGCTCAGGGTCGCCTTCGTTTTCTGGTTGAATACCCTCAATCACATGACATTCCCACAATGGCATGGCACGATCCAACAGCCGACCATGTTCTCTTGAAACATACATCAACAACTCGCGAACCCGTGCAGGCTTTGGTAAGGCAACATGATGCAAGTGATGCTCAACATCAAAATGCTTGTCCTTTTTCCAAAAAGCCAAATGCTCAAGCACTTGGTTAAAAGGAAAGGTAGGCGACACATCAGAATCTTGCATCTGTTTGACCAATTGGCAAACAAAGCCGCTACCCGCATTCTCTGGCAATTCGAATAGGAATAGACCTCCAACATGCATGGGCTGTTTACGCGACTCAAGAAGTAAAAACAACTGGTCGACTGCTGTGAGAAGCCGCATAATAAATCCTTTTATGACGATAAGTTGAGTAAAAGTTACTTCTTTTATTATTATTTTATAGCTGACTTTTTATTAAATACTATCAATTTAATAATGGTCATTAAATTTAAAAGCTATTGAAAAAAGTATCCTGTTTGCGGTGAGCTGGCAGTCGCCATTTTACGCATTGGCATACGACCCGCCAAGAACGCCGCGCGCCCTGCCCAGATGGCATGCTTCATGGCATGGGCCATCATGACTGGGTTTTGCGCATTGGCAATCGCCGAATTCATCAGGACGCCATCACAGCCAAGCTCCATAGCCAGCGCTGCATCAGAGGCCGTGCCAACGCCTGCATCGACCAATACCGGTACTTTGGCATTTTCGATAATAAGGCTGAGGGTGTGACGATTCAGCAAACCAAGACCTGAACCAATCAAGCTACCAAGTGGCATAATTGCCACACAGCCCATACTTTCTAATTCTTGAGCGACGATAGGGTCGTCTGAGGTATAAACCATCACCTCAAAGCCATCATCAATCAATACTTTGGCAGCTTTTAGCGTTTCCATCACATTCGGATAGAGGGTTTTTTCATCGCCCAATACTTCAAGCTTAACCAGATTATGCCCGCCTAACAGCTCGCGAGCAAGCTTACAGGTACGAATGGCAGTCTCGGCATCGAAACAACCAGCAGTGTTGGGTAAGATGGTGTATTTATCGGGGGAAATCACATCAAGTAGATTGGGCTCATTGCTGTTTTGTCCAATATTAGTACGACGAATAGCAACGGTGACAATCTCTGCTGCCGACGCGCCAATGGCGGCGCCCGTTTCAGTCATATCTTTATACTTGCCCGTACCGACCAACAGACGAGAAGAAAAAGTACGACTCCCGACCGTAAAAGTGTCTTGTAAAAGGGGCGTCGGATGAGTAGCAGTGCTTGTGTTCTCTGACATAACTGAAAATCCTAATGGCGAGTAAAACAAAATGCTATTATAACAAAATCATGCAATCTTACTTGCAGTCTTTTTTGGTTTAGCCAGTTAAGCATAATACGTTTGCCACGCTTTGACACGAGTTTCTTTCTGAGTTTATCTTTATCTATCAGGTCGCTTTTATGATGCAACTGCCGTACAGTTTTGCGAAACGCCATCAAATTTTGGCCATACTTGCCATTGATCCTGAGCTGCCAGCGACTTTGGTGCTGACCAAAGCCACGCCATTATCAGCGATTAATGAGGCAGTGCGATTTTTACAGCAGCAAGGTGTACGCGGTGTGCCCACTTATGAAAGCATCAGCGCCGATGACTTTGAAAAGCGCATGAACGCCGCTTATGCAGGCAATACTGGTGAGTCGCAACATATTGCCGCTGGGCTCGAAGACCATCCTGATCTCGATAGTTTGGCAGACAGTGTCCCTGAAACTGAAGATTTGATGGATCAACAAGATGATGCACCTATCATTCGTCTCATCAATGCGTTGTTGTCCGAAGCGATACGTTTAAACGCCTCAGATATCCATATTGAAACCTTTGAAAAACGCTTGGTCGTTCGCTTTCGCGTTGACGGTGAATTAAAAGAAATTATTACGCCAAAACGCCAATTAGCGCCATTATTGGTATCGCGTATTAAGGTCATGGCCAAGCTCGATATTGCCGAAAAACGCGTGCCACAAGATGGACGTATCAGCTTACGGCTGGCAGGGCGTGAGGTTGATGTGCGGGTATCGACATTGCCATCGAGTTTTGGTGAACGCGTGGTCATGCGTCTATTAGATAAGCAAGCAGGTCGCCTGAATATGACGTATTTAGGGCTGTCTGATAACGATTATAGCGAGCTCAAGCGCTTGATTCATCGCCCACACGGCATTATTTTGGTGACAGGGCCGACAGGTTCAGGGAAAACCACGACGTTATATTCAGCATTGACCGATCTCAATGACCAAACCCGTAATATCTTGACCGCTGAAGATCCGATTGAGTTTCAGCTCGATGGCATTGGGCAAACGCAGGTTAATAATAAAGTCGATATGACTTTTGCCAAAAGTTTACGTGCAATGTTACGCCAAGATCCAGACGTGGTGATGGTTGGTGAGATTCGCGATTTAGAAACGGCAGAGATTGCCGTACAAGCGTCGCTTACTGGACATTTGGTTTTATCAACTTTACACACCAACACCGCCATTGGTGCCGTCACGCGTCTGCAAGATATGGGTGTTGAGCCATTTTTATTATCGTCATCACTGATTGGTGTCGTCGCCCAGCGCTTGGTGCGTACATTATGTACACATTGTCATGGCTGGCAAGTGGCTGATAGCGAACAGGCTAAGTTATTTACTGAAATTGGTATTGTGCCAGTCTCAGAGAATGGCGCTAAAGTTTTGACAAGTAAACCTATCAATTTACCCAAACCAGTTGGCTGTGATAAATGCAATCAATCAGGATTTAAAGGACGGACGGCGATATACGAAGTGGTGCCCGTTGATGATACCTTGCGCCGTATGATTCATAGTAATACCGCCGAGTATGAGCTAGAGGAGTACGCACGTCAGCAGACACCGTCGATTCGTGCGGATGGGTTGCATAAAGTCATTGCAGGTCGTACGACGTTAGAGGAAGTGCTACGAGTGACGAAAGAGAGTGCCTTAGCTGATGACACGATACTTGTGTAAAATGTCTAGAGTGCATTGGTGATGGTTTAATCTACTTCAGCCAAAGGGTCTGAATAGCAGGTAAAAAAATAACTGGCTATGGTAGCCAGTTATTTGATGGTCATTCTTTACTGCTTTGAATACTTCAGTGCTTTTAATAATTTAACGTGTGACATCGCTATTATTTTGCAGCGATGCATTCAACTTCAACGCTGGCACCTGCCGCCAATTCAGCGATGCCAAAGGCTGAACGTACCGGATAAGGTTGGGCCAATTCCGCTTTATAAACTTTATTAAAATCGTCAAAGTCATCCATGTCTGTCAGCATCGCCATACATTTGACGATGTCTGATTTTTGATAGCCGTACTTTAACAGGGTTTCATTAATATTATCCAATGCTTGCTTGGCTTCGGCTTTGACACCACCTTTGACCAATTTGCCATCTTTAAAACCAATTTGTCCAGACATGTATAGCGTATCGCCCACACGTACTGCCTCTGAAAAAGGATAATTGCCGCCATCACCAAGAAACACAGGACTAGATTTAGTGATGCTGGCGGTATTTGCCATTGGCGCCGCATTCGCTGTCATAGCAAGGCTTAGTGAGCACGCGCCCACGAGCAACGCCTGAGTTAAATGGGCGGTCAATTTATGGGTAATCTTGGACATCGCTGTCTCCTTATTATAAGTTTTTTTCACAATTTTTCTAAATTCACTATACAAGTTTAACAAACATAATGTCTCATCACACTAGATGACACATTATGTCTTACTTATGCTTAACCAGTTATTGGTCGTTTTGTTCAGCTTCGACTTCTGTTTTAGATTCAGTGTCAGCTTCTAGCGGCTTTTCGCTACTTTTGCCTTGACGGCGGGCTTCTAATTCAGACTTAGGAATCCAAGCCCATGTCATCTCAACCACGATAGGGTCACGATCACTGTCAGATTCACGGTCATGAATGACGCACGGAATCACCATTTCACCTTTTGGCGTATTTAGGATATCTAAGCGCTGTTCATCTGATAAAGACGCCACTGCTGCAATTTGGCCTTTTTTAATCGGGCGATAAAAATTAACCGAGTACGATTTAATCAATAGTACGCGGTCAGAGGGTAGGTTTAAACCCAAAATAAAACCAGTCGCTGTTTCGGCAAGTAAGGTAATGGCGACCGCATGAATAGAGCCAATATGATTTTGCACCGCTTTGGTGTTGTTTAAGCTCACGACCACTTGGTTGGGTTCGACCGTTTCATAATAGACGCCCGTTGTGCCCACATATGGCACCACTTTACCAAAGGCTTTGGATAAAATGCTCGAACGTGCGCTGGCAGGTAAGTACTTGGTGATAGATAACAGTTTGGTAAATTGATTGCTGATTGGCTTGAGCGAGCTGTTGGGTTTTTCGACGGGCGATCTTGTGCTGTCAGAGGTTTTGGCTGGCAATTTATTGGTTAGCTTGCTAGGGAGTTTTTTTAATAATCCTGACATACAAAATTCCTTAATGTAAATAGATTAAATGACGCTTTGAGTGTTATATATTTCATCATAGCAGCTGATAGGATGCCTATTGTGCAAGCTGCCATGCTCACTATGGTACATTAACCGCCGTCTGCCTACTATTATTAGCATGAACTGCTGCGCTTATAAAATAGGGCTAACGTCATGATACTCTAGATGCTAGGAATGCTATCGCTCAAAGCACTATCGTATCACTCAGATGCTTTCATAAACAGTGCTGCTGGATGCCATAAAGACAGCCACGCTATAATGATGACATTTTAGTGTATCTTATTGATTATTTTTCTTATTTCCTTTTTCTATGCTGGATGAAGCTATGCCTGACACGTCAATTCATGTGCCGACCAATATCATTTATACAGGCGTTACTGGTACGGGGAAAACCTATCGACTGTTACAAATTGCTAAGCGATATACCGACTATCTGCCGAGAGCCGATGAGGCAGATTTGTTGGGGCAGCTATTGCAAGAGCTTAGCTGGCGTGAAATCGTATGCTTGGTACTTTTGGATTTTCAATCTAAACACCAAGACTTGGTAAAAGTGCCTGAAATCGTCAATCATGCGTTCTTTGTCGCGAAAGCGGCGCAGAATGCCCGCGAAAAAAACTTAAGCAATACGGCTTGGTCTGTCCTTCAAATGCATAGCCCTACCAATTCAAAAACTGTGACTTATAAAAACCGTGCCAGCCAAGCCTATTTTGATAAAGATGAGGGCGGTGCGTGGTATTTGCTGCCAGAAAGCTTTGAGTTATTAACAGAGCTATCGCAGCAACTTGCCGAATTTCAGCAAGCGCAGCGTGATAACAGTGTCAACCAAAGCCAAGCTAATCCAAATCAAGGTTTTAGCCAGCAGCGCTTTACCATGGTTAGCTTCCATCAAGCGTATGGCTATGAAGAGTTTGTCGAAGGCATTCGTCCTGTCATGGTAGCGTCTAATCATGCAACGAGTAGCTCATCTCAAATGAATTACGCCATTCAAGATGGTGCATTCTTAAAACTGTGTCAACGGGCAGCAAATGATCCAGAGCAGCATTATGCCATCTTAATTGATGAGATCAATCGCGCCAACGTGTCACGAGTATTTGGCGAGCTACTCAGTCTAATTGAGCCAGACAAACGGGCTGGCATGGCAAACGCGATGACCGTTCATTTGGCCTATTCTGGACGGACTTTTAGCATCCCTGCCAACATCGATATTTATGCCACGATGAACACCCAAGATCACTCGTTAGCACCACTTGATATGGCATTACGTCGGCGCTTTCGTTTTATCGAATGTCCACCGCAACCAGCGTTATTACCCATTATTCATATACCCCAAAACTCAGAAACTGACAGTCCCGCAGCGACGGTAGATTTGGCAAAGTTATTAGCTGGTTTGAATAATCGCATCACGCAAACATTGGGAATGGAAGCGCAATTGGGTCATGCTTTTTTGTGGTCAGTGACGGATCTTGGACAATTGCAAGCGGTGTTGGTTGAACAAATCATTCCGCAGTTAATGCAAGCGACGGGTGGGCAAGAGGGTACTTTGCAATATATCTTTAGAGACGAGCAGCAGCCACTGCGCGCGCAGTTTATTCATGATAGTCACGCATCCATTAATGACAGTGTGAATGACCAAGTAAATGCTAGTAGTCAAAATCCGCTGTTTACTGGTCAAAATGCATTTTTCGGTCAGTCTATGAGCACATCTGGCTATAAGATAAATGCCGACCTCATCGCAAGGGTAGGCGATTTTGCCAAACCTACTGTCTATCAACGTTTATATCCATAAAGGTGCTCAGCGTTGATAGATAATAGTTTTAGTCATAAAGTCATAGCCAATAATATTGACAGTGCTAACGTTAATGCGTTTGATGTAAATACCATCACTGTGTTTGAACACCAGCGTTTGACAGCGCATGACTTCTTACAGGTATCTGATTTCCATTGGTTGATGGCGCAAGAGTTTGCGGTATTTAGCATTAAGCGCAGACAGGGACAATGGCAGTTAAAAGTCGGACATTATATAGGGGTTATTTTACTGCCTAGCGGCATGACGCTTGAGATTTTACCTAAACTTGCGGGAAAAACTTCTAGCGATCAAGTCGCGCAGCAATCATACCTTTCACAGAATACCAGTCATCGCCATGTTAGTCATCACCCCGATATCGGGCAAACTCGCCAATGGTTGCAGGACATGCTATCGGATTTGACCAATAGCAGTTATGCCAAAAATAAGCTACCCAATACAAAAAATCTAGGTCAATTTAGCAGTCAATTGTCGCCGCTATCGATAGACGTACTGCCATTGTCAGATTGGCTTATCACGCAGTTTTTGCAGCGGCTGGCTCATTATCGACCAAGCAAATACTATCAGACGCAGGTTGATAATCAAGCATCGCTACAAGGTCGACTTCTCATCAAAGAACAATTGCGCCACAACAGCATGCAGCCGCATAAGTTTGTCTGTGAGAGCAGTATACTGAGCCAAGACATGCTAGGTAATCGCCTGATTAAGAGCACATTGGTTTTGATGACGCCTTTATGTTTTCAATCAACGCTATCGAAAGCAGATGCGCCTAAATTTTTGCAGGCTTGGCAGCGAGTAGCGGCGTTGAGTTATCAAGAGCTGACACAGTTAGAGTCGATATACGAGCAAGCAAAGCGTCAGTTAGCCGTGCAACCGCTTCGAGCACCGCAATTACAAGCTGCTCAGCAGTTGTTAGATATGGCTTATTGGTTACTAAGGCAGTCCAATGTGGCAACAGGTAATGGTATTGCGCCAAATAAACCATTCAAGCAAAATCTGTCGTCTCCGCGTTTATGCTTGCTGATTGATATGAATCAAGCCTTTGAACAATGGGCAAGTATGCGCATTGCCTCGATGTTTCAGCAAGTGAGTCAACAATATCAGCCGTTATATCAAACGCAAAGTATCTGGCTAACGGATGCAGAAGGGCGCGCATGTTTGTCCATACGGCCTGATTTGCTCATATATAAAACTGATGCTGATGATAATTGTCAAAATCAGAGTAGCACTGCGGTTATTGAAGCTAGAGAAAAAGGTCACTATAGCCATGTCATCGATATTAAATGGAAATATTTATCACAGACAGCCAGCATTAGTGCCAGCGATGCTTATCAATTGATGAGTTACGCTCAGGCCTATCAAGCAGGGCAGGTGTGGCTGGTTTATCCAGTACAAGATAATGAGCGGTTGCCAGTTGCGCTCAGCCAACAAGTGCATGATTATAAAAAGACTGATGGCGCTAACAACCATGATAATAGCCATAATACTACTGATGAAAAAGTGAGTCCTGCGCCATTGTGGCTCGTACCATTCAATGTTCTTACTGGTACGATAAACGGCAGCTTGCTTCCTGATAGGAATAGAGTATAATGAGCGCTGTCGATGAGTAAGTAGCACTTAGCATCGTGGAGAAAAGGATTTATCATAGTGGTTTTTATGATAAATGAGCGTTTTTTAAGTAATTTAGCAGTTTTTTTAAATTAATTAAAAATAGGTGTTGACACCATCGGCTTTTCCCCTTAATATGTGCACCTCGATAGCAAGGAACGTTAACAAGTTAGTGGCATTGCCAACAACGAGTTAATCAACAAACTATCGTGATAATAGACATTTCGGAGTGTGGCGCAGTTTGGTAGCGCATCTGGTTTGGGACCAGAGGGTCGTAGGTTCGAATCCTATCACTCCGACCATCTATTTTTAAGAGCCTTACAGGCTTTTTTTTATGTATAATGGTTTAGTTTTTGATATATTTAAAACTTGCTTTAGTATATAAAAGTCCTCTAAGAGCGCCTGTAGCTCAGCTGGATAGAGCATCTCCCTTCTAAGGAGGTGGCCGCAGGTTCGAATCCTGCCAGGCGCACCATTTAGCCTGCAAATCTTGCCTCATCAGGCAATAGTTATGGCGGTTGTAGCTCAGTTGGTAGAGCCCCGGGTTGTGATCTCGGTTGTCGTGGGTTCGAGTCCCATCAGTCGCCCCATATTTTATTCTGCATTATCCTCTTCTTGTTCTATCTCATTATAAAAACCTTGTTCTAAATAATAATACTTGCCATTTTTGGCTTTTTTTTGTGCCTATATGATTGGTTTTAACCTATCTTACCCCCTGCGATTAAAATTTGTAGACTCATCAACCCTTTGATTGTCTATTGATTTACTGGCCTTTTTTCTCATTTATTTTTATTATGGGTTCTCTTTCGAGACGCTCGCTATCCCTGTACGTGCCTTAAACCTGCTTTGTTATTCTTTAACAGTCTTTATATAGGATAACAAAATATAGAATAACAAAGGCAACGCTTTTAGTGATGCATCATGATAAGGTCTTAAAGCCCGTTGATATATTAGGTCATCCATTAAGAAGTGATCCATTGAAGATGATGCAGGTGTTCAGAAAACCAAAGGTCAGTTAAAAAATATATTGAATAGATTAAGTAAGCCTAAGACCGTAGTAGGGATGTGAGTGCTTGTCTGATATGCGCTGCTATGGATCTTATATTATTGAGGAAGTGATTGATGGACGCATTGAGCGTATTGCTACAAAACGTGCATTTGTTTGAAACCAAGTATTATCGTTTGAATGGGACTGGTAATTGGTCTTATTCCATCACTAGACAAGATACGATTTTGTTTTATTTAGTGATGTCTGGGAGCTTTTGCATCGATGTCGGCAATGGTTTGCGACAGGCGCACGCAGGCGATATGATTATGATTCCCAGTGCCCATAAGCATGTGAGCTATGCCTTAGATCATAATGGTGACGATGCGCTACCGCTAGATGAGTTGCTGACTCATTGTAAGGAAAACACCCTTGATATCGATGGCAACGGTGATCCTAACTCGTCTTTGATATTGATTGAATGCAAGTATGACAAAGAAATGATACGTCCTTTGCTGTCTGTGCTGCCTGCGATTTTGCCTGAAATCAACGATGAGTCTGACGGTAGATTTGAGGTCATTGATGTCGAGATTAAGCTGCTGACCTTAGAAGCCGAGCGTGAGCGCATGGGCAAGACCGCGATCATCAATCATTGGGCAAGTATTATGATGATTGAATGTTTGCGGGTTTATATTGAAAGTTTGCCTGAGGCCACAGAAAACTGGCTAAAAGCCATGAAAGATCCGTTTTTGACCAAGGCGTTAGCAGCGATGCATCAAGCGCCCAATCAAAACTGGACCATTCATAAGCTGGCTGAAGTCGCAGGAATGTCACGCTCAAGCTTTGCGCAGCGCTTTAAAGATACAGTTGGTATGCCGCCGCTGACCTATCTTATTGATTATCGCTTGCGCTTGGCGGCCCGTTATCTACGCTTGCAGCAAAACAGTATTGGCCGTATCAGTGAGTTGGTTGGCTATGCGTCAGACTCGACCTTCAGTCAAGCATTCAAGCGCGTTTATGGGGTATCACCAAAAGCCTATCGCCAACAATATCAACAAGAAAACATCGCATAATGTATCGTTAATACACTATAAAAGCGTTAAGGTTGCCATTAGGCCCTTAACGCTTTTTTGTTTTCTCATAGTGAAGTATGAGACTTTTATGAAGATATTTCGTCTATGGTTGACAGGTGTTGATAGAGAGTATTTTGACGATGGACAGCTGACAATGTGCTTGTGTTCAGGTACTATGGAATAATGAGTCGTCTAGGCGCAAACGCTTGTTTTTAGCGTAAGATATGTCACTGTATGGTGGTCAGATCGTTTGTTCTAAATGATATTTATTTTTGCTGCTGATGGTATGTTATGACTGAACCGACCGCAAAGCCACGCGCAGGAGCCAATAGCCAACAAGGCTCAGCTGTGTCCGCTAAAAAACAAAGCGATATGAATCCAAGCAATGTCAAGCATGGTCAAAAAGACAAGGCGGGTGCAACACCTGACAAAGCGATGTTATTGGCACTGTTTACGCTGACAGATATTGAAGAGGTAGGTGTTAAAGAGGTCGTTAAAGGCGCAGCTGATGAGTTGTCTAATACCCATAGCACGGTGCAACAGCCTGCTGCTAGCGAGATGAATATTGCCGAGCAGCGTGTGGCACTGTATCGTACCCAGCATGAGCGTACGCGATTATTATATATGGCATCCGCTGCCACGCGACCTACTTATTTGGTACAAACGCTCAAATCACAATTCGCAGAACATCAGCAATACTTGCTGGCACAGCAGCTTGATAAACGCGGCTTGATGGATACCGATGGATTAGAGCGTCTTTGGCAGCAGCTGCATGTGGTCGATGACATTATCGCTGATATTGTCCGTCATATGCCAGCTCAGCAGCCAGCAGGTTGGCAACTGACTACTCAAGATGGGCGAAATCCGCTATGCTTTGCCACCGTTGGCAAATTAAAGAACAGTAAGCCTATTCGTGATCAAGGCAGTCTAAATAGCTATGTACTTGGGCACTTCGGTGTGAGTAGTTTTACCTATGACCGCGGCTATTATATTGGACATGTCGTTGGCTACTTATTCAGCTGTTATTTTTGTGCCCATCTATCTATTAGCTATGGTGTTACGGCACTTGGTTCGCAGGTTATAGCTGATTACGATTATGCCAGTCTTGAGACGCCATACATGGTTAGACTGCTACAAGGGCTGGATGGCTACTGTAAAAAACGTATTTATCAGTTGGCAGTTATCTGTGCACGATTGAGTGTCTTTGCCAGTGACAAGCGTATCGAGAGAATGCTCATTGCTGAGGTCAACGACTTCGATAAAAAACTGCAGCAGCAGCACTTAGATGTTTTGTTATTGCAAGGTTTGATGCCAGACAGTAGCGATTCTACGCCGCTTTTTTAAGCCATTAAATCTCGATAGACCTCCTTTATAAGTCCTTGTTTATTACCTTTTCTTATTGACCACTTTAGGATATTCGCTGCTATGCCCGCTTATCATTATAAAGCGTTAGATGACCATGGCAGTGTGCAAAAAGGCTTGCTCGAAGGTGATTCTGCTCGACAAGTTCGCCAGCAGCTGCGTGATAAACAATGGACGCCCGTTGAAGTCAGTGCCGTCAATGATAGACAAAACCAGAATAAAAACCGCTATAAAAAACCGTCTGCTTACGAGTTGGCATTGCTGACCCGTCAATTGTCGGTATTATTGGCAGCGGGTATTCCGTTAGAGGAAACGCTTGCCGCCGTCGCCAAACAATCACCAAAAACCCATATTAAATCTCTCATGCTTGCCGTGCGCTCGCATGTATTAGAGGGTTTGAGCTTGGCGCGAGCATTGCAGCAAGCCGCCAGTTTTCCACCACTATATATCGCGACCATTGCGGCAGGAGAAAAGTCAGGTCACTTGGATTTAATCTTGAACCAGTTGGCAGATTACACCGAAAACCGCTTTGCATTGCAAAAGAAAATCCAAGGCGCGATGGTTTATCCGATTGTGCTGATGGTGATGGCAGTCGGCGTGATCATGGGCTTGATGAGTTTTGTGGTGCCCAAAATTGTCAAAGTGTTTGAGCAATCTGAGCAAGCGCTACCGCTCATTACCCAAATTGTTCTTAGCCTATCTAACCTCATTACACAGTGGTGGTGGCTGATGCTGCTAGTATTGGCCGGAACGGCGTTTTTGTTTTATCGTTTCGCGCAGACGCAAGCGGGTAAGTTAGCGATAGACAGCATCGTGCTAAGACTACCGATATTGGCGCGGTTATCAAAAGGGCTGAATGCAGCACGTTTTGCCAGTACATTGGCGATATTGGTACGCTCAGGGGTGCCGTTGATTGAGGCATTGCATATTGGTGCGGCGGTGACGACCAATTTACACATTCAAAAAACCATCATCACTGCGGCTGATAGGGTGACGGAAGGCTCAAGCTTATCGAGTCAATTAGAAAAGTCCAGTTACTTTCCGCCGATGATGGTGCAAATGATTAAAAGTGGTGAAAACTCAGGCGAGCTCGAAAATATGCTCAGCCGCGCCGCCAATATGCAGGAAGCGGAAGCCACTAACTTTATCAGTACCCTATTATCGCTACTTGAGCCGTTGATGCTAGTGCTGATGGGCGTGGTAGTCATGATTATCGTAATGGCAGTGATGCTGCCGATTGTCAATATGAATGATCTGGCAGGATAATGAGCACTTAAGCCTTCTGAGCTTGTGTGCCTCCCGCTCACATTTCTATTGTAGCCATCTTACTAAATATTACGCTAGCTTTCTTAAGATTTGCTTACTGTTGTAGATTGTTGACTGAGTCACGTTTTTATTAGGGTAAAGCCAGCCATCAAGCTATAGTAAGCGTCAGTCAAAAGTTATCCTTATAAATATTACTCGTCATGCTGTGGTTCAATCTGTGGTTCAATATTGATGCTTATAAAAGTCAAGGTTCATAACAATCTACTTGCGATGCTAGGGCGTTTCCTTATTTTAAAAATTGTGATAAAAATGAGATAAATTGCCGTCAAACAAGGAAAGTAGCGCAAATAATATCGAGATATTAACAAGCTATTTGACGATGTTTGGCAAAATTTAGCTGTTTTTAGCCCATTTAGAAAGTAAACGATTGAATTGAGGACACGCCCTAGATAAAAATAAAATCATGGTTTATAGTGATAATCGTTTCAGTGCTCATTAATACGCCGATCATTAATGTTACTTGAACGCCACTTTTCCTATTTACATCACCCTGATGCCAAAAGCGATGATAAAAGCGATGACTATAATTGACAAAATTCAAGTAACTACTATGCCAACAAGTGCTATGAGTGCCAACAAACCAGCTCCTATGAGAGCCAACAAGCCACTGCCTATCCGTAATAACCAGTCTGGATTTACTCTGATCGAGATCATGGTCGTGATTGTAATCTTGGCAATTCTTGCAGGCTTAGTTGTCCCGAAAGTGGTGGGACAAAGTGATAAAGCTCGCGTCAAGACCACTGAAACAGCGCTTGCTACAGTATCCAACGCCCTTGATATGTATAAGGTTGATAATTCGCGCTATCCGACTACCGCACAAGGTTTAGAAGCATTAACCACACCGCCAGCAGAGGCCAAAAACTACCCAGATGGTGGTTATATCAAAGGCGGCTATCCAACAGATGGCTGGGAAAACGAGATGCAATATGTCGCCCCAGGCAGTGAAGGTCGTCCTTATGATTTATTCTCGCTGGGTGCAGATGGTCAGCAAGGCGGCGAAGGTCAAGATGCTGATCTTTATGCCCAATTATAAGTACTAGCTTGATGAGCAGTTAAAATATGGGTAGCTAACGATCCCTTACTCAATAGTATGTTTATTGGTGACGGTCGCTCTAATGCTCTTAAATATCAACCAATAAGACATTATTGGTTGATATTTTTATACCAGTAAATAAATGGCGTGGCATTCCATAGGAAGTGTCAAACCATCCATTTTTCCAACAAGCTATACGTTTGATACCAGTCATATCGCCCCGCTCATTTGTTATTAAAATCAGCCAGTAGAGGTCATTACTCATGTTTACCAACAAACTCAATTCACAAGCCGTCATTACAAATAAACGAGTCTCTAAGTTGCCTCACGCACTTGCAATCATGAGTACTTCATTGATGATAGGGTTGTCGATGGCATCTATGAGCGCTCAAGCTGCAGGTTTGGGCGAGTTATTTGCTAATAATGGTGCTGCAAAATCTAAGTTTTTGCCTGTCGATAAAGCGTTTCAAGTTATTAGCAGCACTAAGGCCACGTCTAAGGGCACGCGCTTATCTATTAATTTTGATATTACGCCAGGTCATTATGTCTATAAAGATCAGCTTACTCTCAGTTTTCCTAAGGGCGTGAGTGCAACCCCCTTTACTTTTAGTCAGTCGCCAGTCTCTATTGACGACCCAACCTTTGGTAAGGTTCCCGTTTTTACCCAAAAAAACATGGTAGCAACCACGACTCTGACTACTAACAATGGTAAAGGCGCAAAAAATGCACCGATTATCATTGGCTGGCAAGGCTGTGCGAAAGCTGGGCTGTGCTATCCGCCAGAGAAAATCAAAACCACGGTTGATATCGCCGTGACACGCAAATAGACCACAAGCCGATCGATTTGAATATTGGTAATAAATAGCATATTAGGTAATAAATAGGTAGCTCTTCATGTCCATCAAGACAATAGAAAAAAAATCATCGCTAACGGTACATCGCTCGTCCAAAAAATCTTATCTACTAGCATTTGCGGTCTTTAGTAGCTCGTTGTTTACAGGGCTGGCTACGATGCCCATGATGACGCATGCGGCAGGGCTGGGTGATTTATTTAGCAGTGATAAAAATGCGGCACAGACGAAATTTTTACCAGTGGACAAAGCTTTCCAAGTCAGTGATAGCAGTAAAGCTACCAATAATGGCACGCGCTTAGCCATTAACTTTGACATTACGCCTGAGCATTATGTTTATAAAGACCAAATCAAACTGACGTTGCCAGCTGGCGTGACCGCTGCGCCTTTTACCTTTAGTCAAAAGCCAGTTTCAATCGATGATCCGACATTCGGAAAAGTACTGGTGTTTGACCAAGCGAATATGGTGGCTACGACGACCTTGAGCAGTAGTAGTGGTAAAAGCGTCAACGATGCCGCCGTGGTGATTGGCTGGCAAGGTTGTGCCAAAGCAGGACTATGCTATCCACCTGAAAAAATTAAAACGACAATTGATATCGCTGCTGCAACACCACAAATTGCAGGAAATAGCGCCAGTAATTCTACACAAGAGGCTGCTAATAACAACAGTCTGACAGATAATGACAGCACCGCCGAGTCAAGTGCAACGGTTGCCGATAGTCTTGCAGCAGAGCAAGCGCTGACTGATGATGGGGTGATTGATTATGCCTTGTTGGATGATGAGGCTTTAGATGGAGAGCTTGGCGCTACCAATACGATTTCTGGCGCAGATGAACAAGGCGTCGATGGCACTACGACAAGTGAAGTTCCTGCGACAACCAACAATACTGTTGCTGGAAATAATGCCACTGATAGCGATCCTTTTGGTTTGGCTTCTCATCCTTGGTTGGCATTGGTATTATTGTTTTTAGCAGGGCTGGGTTTGGCATTGACACCATGCGTACTACCAATGTTGCCAATCGTTGCCAATATCGTTGCCCGTGAGGAAAATCCAACGGTGAAACGCGGTGTTATTCTCACCACCAGTTACGCTATTGGCGTGGCAACGGCTTATGGTATTTTGGGCGCAGTTATCGCCGTGTTTGGTGAATCATTAGGCATTATCGGCTGGCTACAAAACCCCATTATCCTGATTGGTTTTGCGATTGTATTTGTCCTACTCGCACTATATATGCTGGGTGTGTTTAGTATCCGCTTACCGAGATTTATTAGTAATAAAATGCAAGGCTTGAGTCAAGCAGGGGATAGCAAGCTGGGCAGTACGGGCGGTAGTTTAATCGCGGGTTTCTTATCTGCGCTCGTAGTATCGCCTTGTGTTTCTGCGCCATTATTTGGGGCACTGCTTGCCGTATCGACGATTGGTAGTCCACTACTTGGGTTTGCGGCTTTATTTATGCTGGGTTTTGGTTTATCCGCACCGCTTATCTTAATTGGAGCCACCCAAGGTAAAATTATGCCGAAAGCGGGCGCGTGGATGAACTGGGTCAAGCAAGGTTTTGCCTTATTACTCTTTGCCGTTGCTTTATTATTAATTGAGCGCGTCTTTATCTCACCCGTGATGCTAATGGTATGGGCGTTATGGTTTATGGTTGTAGCGATATGGGCGTGGAGTTGGTTGGGTAAAGGTCGTATGCTGACCCAAGCATTGGGATTAATCGCTGGTATTTGGGCAACTTGTTTAGTCATCGGCGCGGCGTTGGGTAACGATGATAGTTTGCATCCGTTGGCATCTTTGAGTGCTGCTCCGATGATGCAGACGACTGGTCAGCCAGCCATGAATAATACAACAGATAAAACCGTCACAACGCTGACTGAGTTAGATGCCATTATCGCCGCCAATCCTAAAGTGCTTGTCGATGTCACTGCTGAATGGTGTATCGAGTGCCGTATTATGGATAAAAACTTATTTCATAATCGTCCAACGCAGATGCAGGATTGGCAGTTGGTGAGACTAGATATAACAGAAACTACTGACGATTCTAAAGCAATCTTAGCGCGCTATAAATTGTTTGGCCCGCCAGCATTGCTGTATTATCAAGACGGTCAGTTGACCAATCAACAAGTAGGTGAGATTGATCGTCCAGAATTTGAGCAAACGTTGACGATGCTTAATAACTGATACTTAACAAAACGAATAAGTCTTTTCTAAAGGCTTAACAATACAAAAGAGCCAATGTACTATTCATACAGTACGTTGGCTCTTTTATTTTTGCCAATGGTTACCTGTCATCCTGACGCTAAGCATTTGGTTTAGCGTTGATTATTGATATTTACATTGGTATAGGGCAGTGATAAGGCTAGTATAGTACACACATTTTCATTACAATAAAGCAACAATGCTGAAGGCGCATTACTCGTTGTAATTGCTGACTTCTATGTCTGAATGTCATTGGGTTTATTTTAGCGATAACGCTAATGGTCATACTCATTATCTTATATACTCTGCTGGCGATAATGTCAGTTAGATAAAGGACACTTATGTTTTCCCATATCACCGCACAGCGCCGCCCTATGCCTCTTATTACCGCGCGCAAAAACACTTTATTTCAGACAAGAAAGCATTATTTGAATATTGCTGTTGGTCTAGCGCTAACCTGCTTTACCGTGCAAGTCCAAGCTGCCGATAAAACTCAGAGCGATAATGAGTTACCAGTACCGGAGGCAGCGTTTGAGTTTGAAGACTATCAGGTGTCACAGGATGCCAATACAGCTGCGCAAGATCGCCAAGTAGTCAGTAAAGAATTTATCGCTCAGCAAGCAAAATTGTTTTTTGAATGTACCCAAGTACAGACCAGTGCCGCACGTTTGGCTTGCTTTGACAAAGTGGCTGAAGAAGGTAAAACGCCGAGCTACACTACAACTAAGCAGCCAGTAGATTTGGCAAAAACCTTTCAAAGTACGCTTGCAGGTAATCCGCAAGTTGTCTTTGTAGAAGAAAAATCTACCATTGCTGGTGCTAATAATGCCGCTACTGGCTCAGTCGCGCGCGCGCCTGCTACTAATGACGGTTTAGACACCGTTGGGCTAACACAAAGAGAAGCACAAGTTTTAGAAAATGTTGGGGTCACTCAAACAGATATCGAAAAATATACACCGCTTAGTTTATCCTATGATCTCGATAAAAACAGTGAGCGTGGGACTTGGACCGTCAGACCATACCGACCGACCTATGTATTGCCAGTATTTTATACCTTTGACCCTAACCTAGATCCAAGCACGCCGTCACAGGAAACAGAGTCCTTTACTTCTAATGACATACGCAATACTGAACTAAAGTTTCAGTTGTCTTTGAAGACCAAAGTTGCCGAAGACTTATTCGATACCAGTGCTGATTTGTGGTTTGGTTATACCCAAGAGTCACATTGGCAAGTCTATAACGAAGACAACTCGCGACCATTCCGTGCCACCGACTATCAGCCTGAAATATTTTTGACTCAGCCAGTGACCGCAGATTTACCTTTTGGTGGTCGTCTTCGTATGCTTGGTGCTGGTGCCATTCATCATTCTAATGGACAAGACGATCCGTTATCACGCTCATGGAACCGTGCTTATCTCATGGCAGGGGCAGAGTGGGGTAAGCTATCAATCGTACCGCGCCTGTGGGCTCGAGTGAATAGTGAAAGCAGCAGCAGTGAAGACAATCCAGATATCGAAGACTACATGGGTTACGGTGATATCAAATTCTTATATGATTTGCCTGATCAACAGAGCCTGAGCGGTACATTGCGCTACAATCCAAGCACCAACAAAGGGGCGGCGCAAGTCGATTATATTTATCCATTATCAGAAAATGTTAATGGCTTTGTGCAGGTTTTCCAAGGCTATGGCGAATCTATCATCGATTATAACCACGAAAATACCTCTATTGGCTTTGGTATCGTACTGAATGATTGGAAAGGTTTCTAATATCAGCGCACATTTTGACAATTGTCCATGCGACTTTTAGCGCCTTATCAAACTGGACTATGGCTGGCAGAGTATCTCGATATACGCTGCCAGTTGTGCCGTGTTTATCGCAGCACGCCACAATCTCAGCTATCTCAAAATTACCTCTTATCAGATATTCGTAGCTTGCCAGCGGCTGATTCTATACCGCACTCCCTAAAACCTCTGCCAAATGATCCTTCGTTTTTTGCTAATTTGCGCCAGCAATTTAACCACCGTTTTAACAGCGGACTACTTTGCTCGCATTGTCATAACAGTATCGCGTGGTTGCCAAAACCCTTCAATGTTGATATTGCTTCTGATACGGTTTTATCTATCCAAACGGCGACTTATTATGAGTATCCGCTACGTCAAGCGATCAGAGCTTTTAAGCACCATGAAGACATGACCAAATTGCCGTTATTGTTACATGCTATACGTCAGCTACCACGTCCTCATGGTTGTCATCATGATAATAGCGTGATTGTCGCCATGCCAACAACCGAGCAACGACTGGTCAAGCGTGGCTTCGATCCTGTTAGTATTTTATCCGCGCAATTGTCTAAGCATTGGCAGATACCTTTATGGCATGGTGTAAAGCGTATTGACGACACTGTCAGTCAGCAAGGGCTTACACGTGCTGAGCGCCTGAGTAATCTAGACAATGCTTTTGTTTTAATCGAAAAACCTCCTGTGAAACGCTTATTATTGTTTGATGATGTTGCGACCACGGGTGCCAGTTTACAAGCATTGGGACGTACACTGCTTACCTCGGCTGAGACAGTCACCATGTCAGATATTCAAACCAATCATAAATACCATCTTTCTGCCTATGCTTTAGCGCATGGAAATCAGTCTTAAAATCTGTTCCTCTCTATTGATAATCACTAATATGTTGCTAATATGTTGCCTTAACGCTATATTATTAAAATAATATATATTTATTTGTTATTAACTCCCAAAATATTGTGCTTATTACTCAATAGCATTTCTTATAAAATGATATTTTCTAAATAGCTTGTATAACTGTTATAGCTATTATTATTTCTATGCAAAACTTTTGTTAAATATTATGGAACAAAAATTGCATCATTTTTATTAAATAACAATAAAAAGACTGGCAAAAATGATACGAAAATATGAATTCATTGTTAGTTTTTTGGTTCAGTATTGGTATTAGACAAACAATAGTTATTATGAAATTGCCGTTATAAATAGGGATTTGATGTGAACGCATCTACAAATAATCTACCACTTACGCTACGAACAACCAACTCAGGATTTACCCTGATTGAACTGATGGTGACCATTGCAGTATTGGCTATTATTGTCGGTATTGCTGGGCCTAGTATCATCGAGCAATTAGCAAGCAATCAAATAAAAGCAACATCTACTTTAATTCAGACTTCTATCGCAAGAGCAAAAGCTGAAAGTGCTATTTCACGTAGTACTACCACTTGGGCTTATAGTGGCACTAGTAATGATATTAAATTACGGAACAATGAAGGTGTTATTATTACTAGCTATAGCTTAAGTGATAGCAGTGTATTAAGTTTCAATCCTACTACAGCAACGACTCTACTAATTAGCAAGGAAGGCATGATAACAGAAGGTGTCAGCGGTATCATGCCTGCTAATGTAGCAATCAATGTAGGGGATACTAGAGCTGGAGCTACGACACAACGAGTGAGAGTAAATACGAAACGGGCTTTTGAATGTTCAGGGACGAATTGCTAATGGATACTAATCAACAGGGTTTTGGATTAATTGAAGTGATGGTGTCCCTACTAATTTTAGCGATCGCTGTACTAGGTTTTGCAGCTATGCAAGGTCAAGCGATAAAAGCTACCGACGAATCTCTTGAGCGTACTCAATCTTTGGTGATGATGCGAAATATGGGTGAAAAAATAAGACTCAACCCAACAGCCATTAGTGCTTATCAGACTGCAATTAATGCTCCAGCAACCAATGCGCCTGGGAAAAGTTGTGGGCTCTATGGTACTGATAAAACGGCATGCACACCAGTTCAGTTAGCTACCGCTGAAGCTTATCTATATACCGAAGATATGAATAATCATGGATTTACAGTTAATCTGCATCCTTGTCCTAGTACTGGTGGTCAAACGGCTACTAATATTATGTATTCATGGTGCCTAGTTAGTGCGTGGGGTAATACTAGACCTACTATCGGTATTGATAGTAACCCTGAAGGCGGAATGGACTGTTTGACCTCTCAAAAAACCAATGAAGATGACTCGATTACTAAAGGTGGTATATATCATCCAAGCGCGACTTGCATGTTTATGGAGATAACCTAATGAAGCAAAAAAGTTATCCTATATATATAGATATTCGCATGGGTCAATATGGTTTTACTCTGATAGAGTTAATGGTTGCCTTAATATTAGGGTTGCTAATATCTGCAGCAGCATTGCAGATATTCTATACTAGTAGTGTCAATAACAATCGACAAAAAGCGGGTTCGCAGCTTCAGGATAATGCAGTATTTGGTATAGATGGTTTTAGTAAGCATCTTCGAAGAGCAAACTATGGAGCAAACTCAAATGCCACTAGCGGATTTTATTTAAATCATCTAACTCCGCAGGGAGGGGTGGTTCTAACTAGACCTACAGGTACAGCACCTAGTAGTGGATCCACCAGCCCATGGTCTAAATCTAATTTAAACGGGTTAAAAAGTGGCTCTACTGCTTTGCCAACAGACATACTTTCTGCTAATGAATCGATAAACAGTCTGAGTAATATACAAGGGGTCACTAAGAGTGATCAATTGACTATACAATATCAGGCCTATCAAAACGGTATGTTTACTTGTGATGGGGAAAGTGTGGATAAGGAAGACTATGTTGTAGAGCGTTATTTTGTTCGTCGTGATACATCTGTGACGCCAAACAAAAATGGGCTAGCATGTGCTTCGCTTATTTACACTTATAATGAAGCTGATGCTAACAGTGCTGGCATAAACATAACAGCGCCAAATTTAGCTAAGCTCAAAGGAAGTGGCATGATTGTCATTCCTAATGTAGATTATTTTAGGGTACTGCTGGGCACTACTGCACAAGATAATTTTGCTACAGACCCCACGAACTTAGCACTTGTCTATCGGCCCATTCCTTCAGACCCTACTACACTAATGGGACAGCGCATCGTGAGCTTACAAGTTGGTCTATTAATTCACTCTGATACTGCGACAGTATCTAAGCAAGAGAACAATAGCTTGCGATTTAATATATTGGATAAACGCAACCAACAACTTAGCACTTTAGCCGCTAATGATAGTAAATATTTAAGAAATGTATATGAAACTACCACATTAATTCGTAATGCACGAGGTAAGCCATGATATTTACTTCTAAAGGTGACGATATCAAAGGTTCAGAATCAGGCGCAGTACTGATTGTGGTTTTATTAGTACTTATCTTAATAACATTGGTTGGTACTATAGCTATTCAAAGAAGTAGTACTGATTTAAAGCTTGCTACTGCTTCACAAGTTGGAAAGCTGACTTTTCAATCTACTGATGCAGCATTTAATAAACTTGAAAAAGAAGATAGGTCTTTAGGTAAGGGAAATAGTGTTGATAATGTCAGAGGCTATGTAACTCGACCTGGCAAGCAGTATATTGGACGTGAAATCATATTCTGTGTACGACCAAAAACTAATAGGTTTTTTAATCAAAATAAATTAACAGAAAAAACATCTGATGGTACAGGATATATTTCTGGAAAGAAGGATGGGTTTTGCGATGTAGGTGACTCTGAAGATTATGTTGGTGAAAGTCGCACTGTTACTCAAATGACGTTTGCAAAAAGCTCAGCTAACGATGCATTACCTTATAGTCTAGAGGGTGATAAAACATTTACAGATGATCAAGTTTCTCAGACAGGACAAACTCCATTTGAATGTGCGAATTTTGAAGTGTATGCAACCTCGCTGATACCAGCATTCTCTAATGCTGCTACTGCAAAAATAAACGCGTGCCTAAAGACTGTAAATACAGATACTCTAAAAGATAAGTGTGAAGAAAAAGTTAAGGCCGAAAATTCGGATTATGCGACACGTCCTGAATTGTTTATAGAATGCAGTATCGATGCCTGTCTTGAAAATCTTGGCGTACCATACAACACTCAAATGCAAGCTTATAAGTCTAAACCCATTGGCGTGCGCTGCTTAAGCTGATCCCTAGAATTAAGGTGAATATTATGAATAATACAGTTGCTAAAAAAATTCATTCGTGGCAGCTTAAAACGTTAACGGTAGCAGTCACATCATTTATGATATCTACCACTGCTCAGGCCAGCTTGCAGCGTCATGGTGACTTGGAAATATATAAAGGTCCGCAAGAGGCACTGCCAGTCATTACTTTGATGCTAGATATCTCAGGTAGTATGAATGATGTTGATGCTCCTAGTGGCTGTCAATATAATGGTCGCTATTTTTATACTGATAATAGTTCAAGTTATCCTTACCCAAGATATTACTGTAAAGTAGGAAGTGATAAGTATTTTCGCCGTATCGATAGCCTCAAGATGGGCGTTTCTGATTTGGTTAAAGACTCCGATTTGCAAGGTATTGTCAAAATTGCTATTGGTACTTACCCTAAACAATCTGGCAGTTATACTACAAACGGGCATATCGATATACCTGCTAAAAAGCTAGATGCTGTACATAAGACAGATATAGATAGTTTTATCAAAGATCTTAAGCCTGATGGAGGTACTCCGGCTGCTCAAGCATATGCCGAGGCTGGTGCCTATATGATGGGTACAACCACTAATAAACTGATTAAAAATGAATATACATTAGAAAAAGAAACTTTTCGTGATAATGAGACATCTAGTACTGGCTACGGACGCGAAGATGCCAAATGCGTAGGTTGGGCACCTATTAATTTAAACTTAATCAGTGCCAGCAATAAACTTATAGAATGTAATAACTGGCAAGACCTAGGCAGGTCTTTGCGTAACAGCGATTTAAATGGCAATATTAAATATAAACAAGATTGGGAATGGCATGTTTATGATCGGAGATGGCGTGAACATTATATTTCTTATTATAAAAACAGTGTAGAGGCTAATGATCCACTTATAATTAGTAACAACATTAGTCCTTATCCAATTAAGGAGCAATACTTTACCGATAATATTTATAGTGGCTTCCCTTATTCACCAAGAAACACTAAGACTGATGACGAAAAATACTATGCATCGCCACTACCGCCAAGTGATAAGACCTGTGCTGGTAATGGCATCTATTTCTTGACGGATGGTGAGCCTAACCAATCGGATGCAACTATTGCTAAAACAGTGATGGATAATGCTCTGACACCAGTAGCGCTTACCACAGGCTCATTATCAGTTACGTGTAGTAATGATTATAGAGATGATGAATCTGGTTGGAGTTGTATGTCTGATTTTGCCGATAAGCTATTGAATACGGCTAATCCAAGTGGCATTGCAATTAAGACAGCGACGGTTGGGTTTGGTGGTGACTATAGTAGTCTAAGAAATGCTACAACAGCAGTGGATTGCGATGCTGCTTCTGATGATAATGTCAAAAAACTATGTAATTTGGGTATCAAAGGTCAAGGTGGTTTTTATTATGCAGAGAGTGCAGAGGATATTGTCAACAGTGTTAAGTCTTTGACGGGTAGGCTGACGACTGATATCCCGCCTATCTCTACCGGTAGTATGGCCGTACCTCTAGATGATCTTAATGTATCTACTTCACGTAAATTTGCCTATCTGCCAATACTTGACCCAGACCCTTTATCTCCTAAAAAGTTATGGAGAGGAAACCTTAAAAAATATAATATAAAAAATGGAACGTTAGTCGATAAAGACAACAAGGTGGTTTTTACTGACAAGGATGGGGTATTTGCATTAAATACCTCTGATCTTTATAACACTATCATTAATACAAGTCGCGCAGACGCTAGACGGCCTGATCAAGGAAAACCTCAGGTAGGTGGCACGTATCAGCATATCTTTGAAAATAATAACAGCCGTAAGCTCTTTGTCAACCAAGGTGGAAGCTTAAAAAGTATTGGTACTAGTGCACTTACGGCTTCAGCTAAGCCAGTAGGGTTTAATGCGCTGACGACTTACACTCCGACTCAAAAGCAACAACTTTTAAATTTTTTAGGCTTTCCAGTGGCAAATACGTTGGACGTCAATGATACAAAAGCGACTGGGGTAGCATTTAATATAAATAAAAAACAGCTGGGTGGCGTATTGCATTCTTTGCCACAGCTGATCTCTAAGAAAGCAGAATTGAAGACAGATGGCTCAATTGATAATACTAAACGCGAAGATTACGTGCTATATGGTTCACTTGATGGTGCACTTCATGTTATCAAGGATACAGACTATGGTACGAATAAAGCAGGTGAAGAAGTATTCACCTTTATCCCTAAGCATATTTTAGAGCAGCAAGGCGCCAGTTTTGTTGATCCTGATAGAGTGGCTAGCGAGTCTATATTTGGTGTTGATGGGCCTTGGACAGTATTTACCAACTACAAATATACAAGTTCAAAAGTTGAAGCATTACAGTCTCTTGCTTTTGGTGGCCTGAGAATGGGTGGGTCTATGTATTACGGTCTTAATTTATCTGACCTCACTGATCCTAAAATGATCTATTCAGTCGGTTCGACCTATGCTATTGATGGTAGTGCAACTGCAAAAGGGATCAAAAATGACATTGTTGCCAACGCTACTACCAATAGCAATGAACAAAAAGCATATGCAAAAATGGGTCTTAGTTTTGCTGAGCCTAGTGTAGGCTATGTCATGAAAGATGGTAAGCGAGTCATGGTAAATTTCTTGGCTGGTGGTTACGATCGTTGTTATGAAGATCCTAAATTTAAACTTGGCACAGCTGTAACGACCAATACGCTAGCAAACTGTAATGGCAAAGCCACTGCTCAAGGTAACGGCATCTATATGGTTCAAGTAGGTCAAGAAGAAGTTGATAAAACAACATCTACTGCTCCGAATGCAACTAACGAAAACAGCTTTAATACGACCTCAGGTAATGGCGATTTATTGTGGTGGACGAGCAGCGACAATAATGGCGCTGGAAACAGTAAGTTCACTCAAGCATCAGATATGAAGCATAGCGTAGTCACTGAAGTTCGAGTGCTAGATAGAAACTACGATGGACTAACAGATCAAATAGTTTTTGCAGACTTGGGAGGGCAAGTATGGCGAGTAGATATTAATAGTGCCACAGATGCTCGTGACTTTTCTGTCAAGAGAGTCACCAAGGTACTTGATCTGTCCGCTGGCGGTACTAATGCTGCATCTAGTGGGACTGATGCACTTCCAAGAATATATGAAAAACCATTAGTGACATTTACTAGGCTAGGTGAAGGCACTGATATTGTGGGGCTAGTAACTGTAGGTACGGGCGATAGAAGCTCGCCTGTCACAGCACAACGGAATGTAGCTGATCGCATCTATACTTTTGTAGATCAAGATATTGCCCGTCCTGATTTATTCTGTTATGACATTAAGGACACTACGGTCGATGAATGTGCAAATGTAACGTTAACTTTAAAACAGTCACTGGCGATAACTCCTGCGAGTTTAGTAGAGCTTACTACCAATAGTTCTGGCGAATTCACTAATGACAATACCATTAAAACCACAATGGATAACTATACAAAACTTGGCTGGTACATGCCATTGATGATGTGGTCTGAAGCCAAGACTAATGGTACGCAGGCTATTTCGACAAATAATAGAGGTCTCAAGATGTTTAACCAGCCAGATGCGATAGCTGGTTTGTTATTCACTACCGTTTACAATCCTAATGTGGGAGATACTTCAGGTACTTGTTCTGCAGGTGTGACTGGACGTACTCAGAGAGAGCAACTATGCTTACCTTACGGTGTATGTTTGAGTAAAGGGTTGGACGCCAGTGGCAATCTTACTGGAAATTGGGCAGTGCGAAAAACGCGTTACGTCTCTAATGCAGGTATAGGTATCGTCGATAACATTATTGCAGACGGTAATTTCGACGGTGATGTAAAAAACAGTGTTGTAGTACTAGAAAACTCTTGTCCAAGTGGGAATTGTGGCGGCGGTAAAATTGATTTGGTTGTCAATCCTATTACTGAAGAATTAAATTGTCAGGGTACTAGCTGTAAAGTAGTGACAGATTCGCAGCTAGATCCTATGGAATGGAAGGAGCGATAAGTGCGGCGACCTTTTGAGCGCGGATTCACTATCATTGAATTGATGATAGTTGTCATGATAATTGGGATACTGGCCGCCGTTGCAGTTCCATCTTATAGGCAATATGTGCGAAAAAATGCACAGAGTGAAGCCGAAGCAAACATGCTCAGGTTAAGTATAGAGCTTGAGCAGTGGCGAGCAAAAGCATTGACTTATGGTGGCTTTACACCAAGTAGTGGGTGGTCGACTACGGCCAATACGGTATATGTTCCTAACGGTAGTAGTGCAACGACTCATAACTATGCTATACGTATCATGCATGTTAGCTCAGCCATTACTCCTATTGCTGTCTCTTTGTCCACAGCCTCGCCTGCCAATAGCTGGGTGATGGTAGCAACACCGCGTGCTGGTAGTTTGGTCGAAAACAGCCCTATGTTGGCTTATACCAGTCAAGGCGTTAAGTGTGAATCTAAAGCCAGTAATATAATGGTAGCGGCTGGGTCAGTACAGAATTGTGGACTTGGGAGTAAGATATGGTGAAGCAAGGTATGAATGGTTTTACACTTATCGAACTTATGATCGTCGTTGTTATTATTGGCATATTAGCAGCGATTGTATATCCAAGTTATCAGGGGTATATAGAAAAGGGTAAGCGCGTCGATATGATGTCTGAAATGCAACAGATAGGATCACGAATAGAAGCCAATAAGATTACCTATAAACGCTATGACCGTATTCCACTCAACGAGATATTCAATAATACTGTCAGTGGTGCAGGTACTACTTTTCCTAATACGGGTACGGCGTTGTACAACATTAGCATCACTTCCGTCGATGGTACTGGGTTTGATGACAGAGACTGGATACTCACTGCTGCTCCTATATCTGGCACTCAAATGGCCAATGACGGCATACTTACTCTCAATTTTGAGGGGGAAAAATGTCGAGGTAGCGGTTTAAATCAAAAATGTGGTATGGCTGATGAATGGAACTAACACAATATCAGCAAAAGAATATTCAAAACTGACAAAAAATGTCAGTCATACTTACAAATTACTTTTATACAATAACTGGATTGACAATTATTAGTAGGGTTGCAGCAATATTATTTGTATCCTATATATAGTTTTTTAGACAATGATATCGTTTAAACAATAAACGCCATGATTTATTCAAGCATTGTAACTTTAAGCTATTCGTGATTAAAATTTGGCACGTTATATGCATTAATTATTCTAAGAGAAAATAGATTATATTACTAAAGATAAAGTGCGGCTGTATCAACAACAGACACTTATCTTTATATACCCCTAAAGGAGTTCTTATGAACACTGCTCAAAAAGGTTTTACCTTAATCGAACTAATGATCGTTGTTGCTATTATCGGTATTCTAGCTGCGATCGCTATCCCTGCATATCAGAACTATACAATCAAAGCTGCTACCAATGCTTGTCTAGATGAAGCATCAAGTTATGTACGTACGGTAACGACAAATGCAACAATTGGTGAAACTGTTTCAGAGCCAAAATTGACGGCTTGTAATGCTACTGAAACCACTACAGTCTTTGCTACTACTTATAACACTCCTCAGAAGTTATCTGGGGCAACAGAAGAATTTACACCTAAAAAGCCTGGTGAAGAATCGACTATTACTTGTGCTATGGATACTGGTACTTGTTCAGTTGGCACCTAATTTTAATTTGAATAACTAATTTAATATTAGATTTTGATAAAAAAGCCCCTCACATGAGGGGTTTTTTGTCGAGCTTTATTATTGATTGCAGCACTATTAAGTTAAAGTTGGTGTGATAAAACCTTACACCTATTAGCTATCTTTTTATGTTAGACCCTTTTATCGCGAGTGCTCCCTATGAACCAAATAGACTACGATAGACACTGGACAGTGAGCGTTATGCTAGCGTGTGTAGCACTATTATTAACCTTACCTTTCGCTATTTCAGAGCACTATGCTGTATATAGTAGTATATACCAAGACTTTGTGGTGGTTGCTTTTAGCTTGTGCATCGTTTTACTAGCGACGATGAGCAAATCTCTTAAAGCAAGCGCTCCTCGGGTCAGCTATGTATTACTTGCGATGGCGAGCTATTGGTTACTTCAGCCTTTATTTACTGATGTAATTTATATAGAGAGTAATATTAAAGCGTCGATAGTTTTTGTGCTATTTGCAGCGGTAGCTTGGAGTATTCACTCTGTTATAGATAGAACACAGCTCATCACTGTCATCGCATGGTCGCTACTGATTGGTACTAGTATCCAAGCGTTGGTGGTCGTAATGCAGGCGATTGGCATAGAGGTGTCTGTACTAGGTGTCTTTAACGTGAGTGCAGACAATGGCATACAAGGTCAGCTTGGTCAACGTAACTTATTGGCACATTATCTATGTTGGGGTATCGTTGCAGGCAGTTATTTGACAGTGCAAAGAGGTAATGGCTTTTATCTCAGCGCAACAATGACGGTGATAATAGCAGTCATCTTAGGACTGGTTGACTCCAGAAGTATCCTGCTTTATGGCATTGCGATGCTTATTATCGCCTTACTACAGATCCTATACTCTCGTAAACTTTTAAAGAGTTCTAAATTACTGCTCGCGATTAGTGCTCTGATACTAGTTCCACAAGTACTGATGCCTCTGATACTCTCAAGCTTTGATAGCGCTACTCAGACAGGACTGCAGCGCGTCTTATCAAGTGGTAGTGATACTGCGCGTGGGTATGAGTTAAAAAAGGCGCTGTTAGGATTTATGCAAGCGCCCATCTTTGGTCAAGGATGGAATGAGTCTACTTTTCAGGCATTTTCGAGGGCTTTAGATCTAATGCCTTTAGATTTGCATCAGCAAGAGAAGTTACCAGAACATTCACACAATATTATTAGTGAATTGCTAGTTGAAATGGGAATTGTTGGTACTCTTGTCGTTGTCGTAGGCACTATATGGGCACTCATACCTGCTATCAGTACGTCATTGAAACTTGAGAGTGCCTTTGTCTTAGCGCTACTGACTATCACGGCTGTACATAGTATGGTTGAGTATCCGCTCTGGAACACTTTCTTTTTGCTCGCAGTTGTGTTGTTTTTGACCGCCATACCGAATCAGCGATCTAAGGGGCAAGTGGGCTCTTTATACCAGTTGCCCATCTTAATCACATCTTTTGTCTGTTTTGCAATAGTATGCTTTTTTATAATTATTTATCAAAATAACTATCGTCTATATGCCTCAAACGCTTCTAATGAGGAAGCTCAATATAATGCCAGAGCCAATGCTTTTTATTCTGTATTTTTGAAGTTGCCTTTGTTTAGTGAAGATGAAGATAAGCTAATTGTACAGAATATAGATATCATGGCAAATAGTCTGAGCGACGATCAAGTCGCCGCTTTGCTAAGATATAGTGAATATAAGCCAACACCGCAATCATCTCAGTACAGAGGGCTTTATGAATATAAGGTTGGTCATAATGAAGCAGGTCTTGACTGGTTGCAGCGCTCATGGCATTTTTACCCTAGCCAATTAGGTCAATCGCTAGTCTTTATTTATAATGCTCACCCAACTCTTGAAGGTTTAGAAGCTGAGGTGTATAACGCTTGCTTACGTTATCAAAGCACGAATTTTTATAACAATTTGAAATCATGCCCTACACCTCCTTCAACTTGGTAACACTGTGATAGTCAGTTAAAGTAATAGCTTAAACTAAGGGGCTGTCCTAGATAAGTAAAATAATCTAGGATAGTCATATGAGAAAGAGCAGATTAAGTTGGTACAAACAAACCAGACTCATTGAACTATTTA
>NZ_QGGM01000008.1:0-134180 GCF_003148585.1 Psychrobacter immobilis
GAGTGGCGTTTTAACTACAGTGATCCAAAACGTCAATTACACCAGCTAAAACAATGGGTTAAACAGGAACTGAACTAGTTATCTAGGACAGCCCCTAAATAATTTATATAGAGGTCACCGTATTTTAGCAGTCTGTGAATCGATAGGATAGCACGCGACAATCCATTGCTCTCAAGGCGATGATTTATATTGTTGACAAGGATGTGACTACTCTTTTATAGAACCTTAACGTATCACAACATTTAAGGACGCTAAGTATGACAGTAGATAAGCCTTGGCTGGCGCAATATCCAGAAAACGTACCCAAGACCATTAATCCTGATCAATATGAGAGCCTCATAGAGCTGTATGAGGAATGTTTCAATCGTTTTCGTATGCATCCTATGACTATTTGTATGGGGGTCACTCATACTTATGGTGATGTGGATAAAGCTTCACTTGCCGTTGCCGCATGGTTACAAGCGCAAGGCATTCCTAAAGGCAGTGTGGTTGCACTCATGATGCCAAACGTGCCGCAATATCTGCCAACGATGATTGGTATTTTGCGAGCGGGTTACGTTTGTACCCCAGTTAACCCACTTTATACTGGTCGTGAATTACGCCATCAATTAAATGATTCTGGTGCTCAGGTTATTTTTGTGGTTGATAACTTTGCTCAAGCACTCGAACAAGTCATTGAAGAAACCGACATCAAGCGTATTGTCCTCTCGAAAATGGGCGATATGATGGGGCTAAAGGGTATTTTGGTTAATACGGTTATCCGTCAGGTCAAACGCTTAGTGCCTAAATATAACCTGAATGACCCTAAATACGATGTGACCAAGTTTCCTGATGTGCTGAAAAAAGGCAAAAACTTGCCTATCCAAGCACCAAAAACCACACTGCAGCAAAAAGCAATTTTGCAATATACTGGTGGAACGACTGGTTTGTCGAAAGGCGCTGTTTTGACTCAGCGTAACGTCGTCGCCGCTGCGATGCAGTCAGAAGCTTGGTACCGCCCTATCACCTCAGATATTAATGAGGTCTATATCAATATGGTGATGGCGTTACCGCTTTATCATATTTTTGCCTTTATGCTGACCCTGTTAGGCATGCGCTCGGGTTACACCTTTATCTTGATTCCTAACCCACGCGATATGCCAGGCTTTGTTAAAACGCTGTCAAAACAGCCGTTCCATATATTGCCAGCAGTGAATACTTTGTTTAAAGGCTTACTTGACCAACCAACCTTTAAAGATTTGGACTTTAGCTCGCTACGCATCTCACAAGCAGGTGGTATGGCAGCAACTGAACAAACAGCTGCTCGCTGGTTAGAAGTCACTGGTTGCCCGATGGTCGAAGGTTGGGGTATGACTGAAGGGGTTGCAGCTGGTACGGCTAACGTCATCACTGATCGCAAGTTTAACGGTACGATTGGTATACCTGTCCCTAGCGTAGATATCATTGTCGTCGATGATGAAGGTAATCGTGTCGGCTTACATCAAGCTGGCGAGATGTGTATTAAAGGCCCAAACATTACCTCAGGCTATTTTAATAAAGACAATAGCAATGACTTTACCAGCGATGGTTACTTCCGTACTGGCGATATCATCAGTATGGATGAACAGGGCTATATCACTTTACTTGATCGCAAAAAAGATATGATTTTGGTTTCAGGCTTTAACGTCTTCCCAAATGAGATCGAGTCAGTCATGCTAGATTATAAAGGCATCATTGATTGCGCAGTGATCGGTATTCCTGATGACCACCAAGGCGAAGCAGTCAAAATTTATATCGTCCCTGCTGATAATAATGTTACCAAGAGTGATATTAAAGAGTTTGCTTTGGACAATTTGACTGGTTATAAATGCCCACGTCATATCGAATTCGTGAGCGAGTTACCAAAGAGTAATGTGGGTAAAATATTGCGTCAAAAGCTACGTGAAAAGCATATGTCCGATAACCCTCAAACCTTGTAGTGCATAGATTTTAGATTTTTAAAAAGAAGACAATAAAAAACCCTCAACTTTAATGCTGAGGGTTTTTTATTGTCTTCTTTTTGACTTCATTGCTGTTGATACCAAAGCAATGAAGTCAAATAGTTACTAATTGACTTTATTGACCACCTGTAATGGCAGATGCTTCATTGCTTGACCGACAATAGACCACGGTAGACTTGGTACACAAGCTTCATCGACTCCAGCCTCAATCGCTGCAACGATGGATTTGGTGCCCGTATCTGCATCCACTTCAAACGGTAGTGGTTTGGCATTTTCATTAATTTCAGTACGGATATAACCCGGATAAATGGTCGAGACTTTAATGGGCAATTTGGTTAATAACATATCAGCACGAATGCCTTCTGCCAGATGAGCCAGACCCGCCTTACTTGCGCCATAAGCGGTCAGATGCTTAGGCAGTCCACGCATTGCCGACATGCTTGATATCACCACCAGATGACCGCTGTTTTGTGCGCGGAATATATTCATCGCCGCTTCACATTGCGCGAGCGCAGAGACAAAGTTAATCTCAACGGTGCGGCGGTTGGTATCGAAGCGCCCTTTACCAATACGGCGACTATCCCCGACGCCCGCATTGACCACCACACGATCGATATGACCAAAGTCAGTTGCGAACGCATCAAATACATCAAATATGGCATCATAGTCGCTGACATCTAATGCTCGATATTCAACACGAATATCAGGATACGCTGCCATTAACTCTGATTGTAGACTTTCTAGACGATCGGTACGACGCGCGCAAATCGCCAAATTATAGCCAAGCTTGGCAAACAATCTTGCCATGCCTTCGCCCAGTCCTGAGCTGGCACCCGTGATTAATACTGTTTTACCATGACCAATCTGCTGCTTACTTAAACCTTTTAGGTATCGTGCGGGCTGAATCGCGCTAAATAGCTGATTTTTACTTTGTTTGGCGCTTTTGGTGACTAAATTGATCAATTTATTTTGCATAGAACGTCCTGTTTACATCCATGTTATATGAAGTTGACAGTCTATAATATCGCAAATTGATAAGTGCGGCTTGTCTGTCATAAAAATACACAAAAAGTACTCAACAATTATCATAACCGATTTTAATAACATAAAAATCGGCTACGTGTTTAGAGTAGCCATTTTATCCTGATGTTAATCACGGCTTAATCGTGGCTTAATTATGACCTTGATGTCTCACCGCTATCACATGCTATGTTATCGCCACGTCACGAAGCGTTTGCCATCAGCAAATAAGTGACTGTACTCATTTAAAGACAATAGCCGTGTACTCTGCGCTTTTAAAGTAATAGACGTTACACCCGTATTAACCAAGCTTTTATTAATTTGATAGGCTGTTGAGCTGCCCTGCTGCAATAACTGCGCGGTAATAGCCGAAATAATGCCGCCCGAAGTAAACACCAGCACCGTACTATCACGCTCTAAATTCAGATTAGCCGCTTGCAAACGCACTTGCTCAAGCGCTTGTTTTGCCCGCTCATTAAATTGTGACCAGCTCTCAATATAATCACCGTCATTCCCACCTGCATGCCAGCGCTGCATCGCAGAATCAAACAACTCCGCTAAACGCATAGATGGCACTTCTGCTTGCGCAATCTCAGCCGCAATAGCACCTTTATTCATAAAAGCAGGATTAGACTTTATAAACACGTCTTTATGATTAAATTCATCAAATTGTGGCAGTACATAGCTATCCGGCGCACTTATATCGATCGCAGGCTTACTAGAGATATTGCTATCGCTATCAACAAATGACTGATAACGCTGCCAAAAATGATGTGCAGAGTCTTGCTGCCTAACCAAACTACCAGTAAAAATCGCATCGATTCGACGCTGAGTCGTCGCGTAATGCTGACCTAGCATCTGCGCTTGCTTGCCACCCAGCTCTGAGAGTTGATCGTAATTCTCTTGTCCAAATGACGCTTGACCATGACGGGCCAAAAGTATGGTTGTCATAAAATATTGCCTTATTAATCGCACTCTTATAATTTTTAAAAGCTCTAGATTTTCAATTTTTAATTTGCTTACTCTTCAGCTTTAGGTGCGCTTTGTCCAAAATAATTCTTTGGTAAGATACCTTTAATAACAGCCTGTATAGGACTTGGCAACTGCTCAATCATCGCAGCATCAACACCCATATCTTGCAAATGCGGCTGTACTCGGCTAGTAAATAAAATCTCACCTTCATATTGAGCAATCAACTTCAGACATTTGGCATGTAATACGTGCACAATAATCCAGAAATTTTTAAAGGCGGGATTGGTCGTTTGTTTATGATAGTAGCGATAATAAATTTGCTGAACGATACCCGCTAGACGGAACAGACCAAACACTTCATAAAACGTCCAGTTGTCTATCTCTAGACCTGTCTGCTCAAGATAATAAGCAACCACTTCATCGCGAGTCATCATGCCTTTTAAATGGGTGGGCTGACGGCGTGACTGCTGCATAATGATGTTGTCATCTTCTTCAATCCAATACGCCAATGCGCTGCCCAAATCCATCAAAGGATCGCCCAAGGTCGCCATTTCCCAGTCGAGTACGCCGATCACCTTGGTCGAATCTGCTGCATCCAAAATCACATTATCAAAGCGCCAATCATTATGAATGAGGCAAGTCTTACTGTCAGCAGGCGTATGCTTACCAAGCCATTGACGTACTAAGGCAAAACTTGGGACGTTAGGCGTTTTGGCTTTGACATAACGCTTGTCCCAACCTGCCACTTGGCGTTCGCAATAACCTTCACCGCGGCCAAGATTGACCAAATCAGGATGCGCTTTATAATCGACTTGATGCAATTCAATCAAAGCATCGATGACATTGGTACATAATGCACGCGTTTGCTCTTCATTTAAATCGATACCTTTTGGCAAATTGGCACGAGGAATGATCCCTTCCATACGCTCCATGACATAAAAATCTGCACCGATGACGGACTCATCGGTACATAACGCTATCATTTTTGGCACATAAGGATAAGCATCTTTTAAGGATTTTTGAACCGTATATTCGCGCACCATGTCGTGTGCTGATTTTGCTTTGGTGCCTTTTGGTGGACGGCGTAAAATTAAATCTTGGCTTTTACCTTCGCCTTCATATTGCAAACGATAGGTCCAGTTTGATGCGCCACCTGAAAATTGAGTAACGGTAGGCTCGCCTTCTATATCGACGCCTTGAGCACGTAGCCATGAGCTGACCGCTTTGGCATCAAGCTCTTCGCCCTCACGAACCTCGCCGCCTTTATCTAAGATTTTATTAACTACTTCTTTGACGGTAGTGTTGCTTTGATTAGCAGTTACCATATGACATTCCTTATCGTGTGCTCAATTATGTTTATCAATGAATATAGGGCTGAAAATTCACTACTAACGATGTAATAGTGAATTTTAATGAGAAATTAATTCAAGCAAATGCTCATTTAAATCAATTTCTATAAGTTTATGAATGACTAAACTTAGGATTTACCAGATTTAGAAGGGCGACTAAAACCTTGACGCTTTAATTCTAACTTAGCAATCATGGTTTTATGCACTTCATCAGGACCATCGGCTAAGCGCAATGCTCGAGCTTGGGCAAAGAATGCAGGCAACATCGTATCTTGGCAAACGCCCATGCCACCATGAATCTGAATCGCCATATCGACCACTTCTTGTAGCACGGTTGGCGCAACCACTTTAATAGCAGAGATTTCAGTCAATGCTGCCTTTGTGCCTTGCGCATCCATTTTTTGCGCTGCATATAGTGTCAACAAACGTGCTTGATCGATTTTAATACGCGCCTCAGCGATACGCTCAAAATTACCACCCAGTTGTAATAATGGCTTACCAAAAGCGCTACGCTCCATGCCGCGCTTAACAGCCAGCTCTAGCGACTTTTCGGCAGCGCCAATACAGCGCATGCAATGGTGAATACGACCTGGTCCTAGGCGACCTTGTGCAATCTCAAAGCCCATACCTGCACCACCGATAAAGTGACTGACGGGCACACGTATATTATCAAAGCTGACTTCACCATGGCCGTGCGGCGCATCATAATCGCCAAAGACTTTGAGCATGCGCTCGATGTTAACGCCTGCTGTCTTTGCCGGCACCAAAACCATCGAATGCTGGTGATGACGGTCTTTATTCTCATCAGGGGTATACGCCATGACAATCAAAATATCGACCGCAGGATCACCAAGACCTGATGACCACCATTTACTGCCATTGATAATAATCTCATCGCCATCGACGACAGCAGTCGCTTGCATATTGGTCGCATCACTAGAGGCGACATCAGGCTCAGTCATACAAAATACCGAACGCGTTTTACCTTCCAAAATTGGTGTTAGCCATTTGTCTTGCTGCTCTTCAGAACCATAGCGCCATAAAAGCTCCATATTGCCGCTATCAGGGGCATTACAGTTAAAGACATAAGGCGCTAATAAACTACGACCAGTCAGCTCTGCAATCGGTGCATAATCGGTCACCGACAGCCCTGCCCCTAGCGTGTCATCTGGCAAAAACAAATTCCATAGACCGGCTTCGCGTGCTTGTTTACGCAAACTCTCGTATTTTTCTGGCCACTGCCAATTTTTCCAATTACCGTCTGGGTTTTGCGCATGACAATCCGCCCAAAACTGTGCTTCTATCGGCTCAATATGAGTTTTGATAAATGCTTTGACTTTGGCATGCATGGCTTGACCATGTTCGGTGGCGGTAAACATCAATGTATTTTCAGACATAGCTGGCATCCTTTTCCTTGCTGATGGTTAATGATTTTCATCACGTTCACATAAAGCTTTTATAAAAAGCCCAATATTAATTTTATAGTGTACGTGCGTATACTCTGTTCTGTATGCCACATTTATAACATAGCATTTATGAATAAACAGCAAAAAGGCGCGACCCGCTAGGACACGCCTTTTACAAAATACAAACAATACTTCTATTTAGAGTGGAAAACTGAAAACTACTTTAGGATATTTAGACGGCTATTAAAATCAAAACGTGCTAGTGCATCTGGCAGCTTGTCAATCGCCATATTCACCGTTGCTTCGGCAGCTTGTGATAGCCCTAACTTCTCTGCCAGCGTTGGCTTCTGACGTGAATGCAGTGCATAAACTTCATTGTCTTCCATACGCTCTAAAATATAGCTGTCTGAGGTTTTCAGACTGTCAATTAAATTCAATTTTAGCGCATCTTCGCCATACCAATGCTCGCCTGTTGCGACTTTCGCGACATCCAATGCTGGACGATAGGTGTTCACGAAATGTTTGAACAATTCGTGCGTTTGCTCAAGCTCTTCTTGGTATTTGGCACGGTCGTCAGCATCATTTTCACCAAACATAGTAACAGTACGTTTATAGTCACCAGCGGTAAACATCTCATAATCGACGTCATGATTTTTTAGCCATTTATGAAAGTTTGGTAACTGTGATACCACACCGATTGAGCCAATAATGGCAAAGGGCGCAGCCACTACGTTATCTGCCACACAAGCCATCATATAACCGCCACTGGCCGCGACTTTATCGACACAAACTGTCAATTTTAAACCAGCCTCTTTTAGACGTGCCAATTGCGCTGCTGCCAAACCATAACCATGAACCAAGCCGCCGCCTGATTCAAGACGTACCACGACTTCATCACCTTTATTTGCGCTGCTGATCAATGTGCTGATTTCTTCGCGTAAATGTTTAACTGCCGTGGCTTTGATATCACCGTCAAAGTCGAGAACGAAAACTTGTGATTTATTATCACTGTTTTTTTTCTTATTTTTGCTTTTTGCCTTCAATGCTTGCTTGGCTTTTTTAGCCATTACTTTTTTGAATTGCTTAAGCGCGGCTTTACCTTGAGTTGCCTCCATTAAGTCTTCACGGCGTTGTTCTTGGCTTTTATTTAGATGAACAACTTGTAGCTCAACAGGGTTCTTAGCAGGGTGAAAAAGCATGAGTAGCATTCCTTACATGATTAGAATAATTTTAATAAGATTTTATAAGTGAGCCTGATATGTGCACAGTGGCTGATATTTTCAAGCAAAATGACAATATTTAACCCAATGCAAATGTTACTGAATAAATACGCCCATTACTGATACTTTCCTACCCTTTGATTGGACGCCACTGGTTGTATAACAAGGGCAGATTAGGCATAATATGCGTTTACACCAAATTTTCTGTAGCCAACGTGATGACCATTTGTCTTAATCGCGGTGTTTGTGCGTTTTTAGCGGATAGCTTGAATCGTACAGCAATGGCTGCATTATTGTATTTCGAATTGGGCTGACAACTGGATAATTATATTATGACGCAAAGCACTATGACGCATAGCGAATATCGAGACGAATATTGCGGAGCCGTAACCGAAAGCTTCATCGATCAAACCATCAGTATCGTAGGCTGGGTACATCGTCGTCGCGATCACGGTGGCGTGATTTTTTTAGACATGCGTGACCGCGCTGGTATCTTGCAGGTCGTCGTTGACCCTGATACACCAGAAGCCTTTGCTACTGCTGATGCGGTACGTCCTGAATATGTGCTAAAAATCACTGGTCGCGTACGTCAACGCTACGCGGGTACTGAAAACAATAATATGACCAGTGGTCAAATTGAGCTGTTGGGCAAAGAAATTGAAGTGTTGGCGAAATCTGAAACACCGCCTTTCCCATTAAATGATGAGAAAACCACGGTATCAGAAGACTTGCGTTTAAAATACCGCTATCTTGATATGCGCCGTCCGCAAATGCAAGAGCGTATGGTTTTCCGTGCTAAAGCCACGTCCGCCATTCGTCGTTACTTAGATGACCATGGTTTCTTAGACGTTGAGACCCCTATCTTGACTCGTGCGACACCAGAAGGCGCGCGCGATTACCTTGTGCCATCACGCACACGCCCAGGTAACTTTTTCGCCTTGCCACAATCACCACAACTATTTAAACAGTTGCTGATGGTGTCAGGTTTTGATCGGTATTATCAAATCGCTAAATGTTTCCGTGATGAAGACTTACGTGCTGACCGTCAGCCTGAATTTACCCAAGTCGATATTGAGACTTCTTTCTTAAATGAAGAAGAAATCATGAACATCAACGAAGGTTTGATTAAGCATTTATTCAAAACCATGATGGATGTTGAGTTTGAGCAATTCCCACGCATGACTTACGCTGAAGCAATGCGTGACTATGCCTCAGACAAGCCTGACTTACGTATTCCATTAAAACTCATCGACGTTGCTGATTTAATGAAAGACGTTGATTTTAAAGTATTTGCCGGTCCTGCTAACGATCCTAAAGGTCGTGTTGCTGCCCTACGAATTCCTGGTGGCGCGTCATTAAGCCGTAAGCAAATCGATGCTTATACCAAATTCGTTAGCATTTACGGTGCACGTGGTTTGGCTTATATCAAAGTCAATGACGCCAGCAACATTAATAACGGCGTCGACCAAGAATCTGGCCTACAGTCTCCTATCATCAAAAATATGACCGATGACGTATTGGTCAGCTTGATTGAACGTACTGGTGCAGAAAGCAACGATATTATTTTCTTTGGTGCGGATAAAGCCAGTGTCGTCAATGACGCAATCGGTGCACTACGTCAAAAAATTGGTCTAGACCTTGAAATGACTACTTGTCAGTGGGCGCCACTTTGGGTCACTGATTTCCCAATGTTTGAGCAAACGGACGATGGTCGTTGGACGTCAATGCATCACCCGTTTACTAAACCTAAAGGTTCTGTTGATGAATTGAAAAACAACCCAGAATCTGCCCTTTCTATCGCTTATGATATGGTATTGAACGGTACAGAAGTTGGCGGTGGTAGCTTACGTATCAATACCTTTGATATGCAGCAAGCGGTACTTGATGCTTTAGGTATCGGCGAGCAAGAAGCTCAAGACAAGTTTGGCTTCTTACTTGACGCCCTAAAATTCGGTGCGCCGCCGCATGGTGGCTTGGCCTTTGGTTTGGATCGTCTGATTATGCTCATGGTAGGCGCGGACTCTATCCGTGATGTTATCGCTTTCCCAAAAACCAAAACTGCTGAATGCCCACTAACTCAAGCACCTGCTGAAGTCGATAGCAAACAGCTACGTGATCTTGGTATCCGTGTGCGCGAAAAAGCACAGGCTGACACCAACAAACCTGCGCAATAAATGGTCTAACGATGTCCGGATATTTTTTTCAGTACTTATTACGTGATTCATCACCGTGTGAATGGTTATGAATCCGTATCACATTTTTAAAATCGTGCCATTGTCTGTCTTGCAGATACTGGCACGTTTTGTTGCGTGGGTGATTATCAAGATACCCAATTTGAGTATCATGCGTACAGTCAGTATCAATATGGCGTTAATTGCGCCTAAGCTGACTGATGTGCAAAAACAAGTGTTAACCAAAGAGATTATTTATCACCAGTGTTTGACCAGTATTGAATCGATCAAAAGCTGGGCCATGCCACCTGAGTGGAGTATCGCTCAGATTCGCGACGTTCATAATAAAGACATTTTATTAGAAGGACTTGCGAGTGCCAACGGCATGCTCGCTATCGTGCCGCATCTCGGTACATGGGAGATGATGAACGCTTGGCTCAATCAATTTGGTTCCCCAACCATTATGTACAAACCTGTCAAAGGCGAAATTACCAACAACTTTGTGCTACAAGGGCGTTCAAGGCTTAATGCGACCTTAGTACCAACCGATGGTAGCGGTGTCAAAGCCATATTTAAAACCCTCAAACAAGGTGGCTTTAGTATCGTCTTACCCGATCATGTTCCCGACCCTTCGGGCGGCGTGGTTGTGCCCTTTTTTGGTATTAAAACATTAACCAGTACGCTTGCTTCTAAACTTGCTAGTAAAACCAGATGTGCCTTGGTCGGCTTATCTTGTATTCGCCGTGACGATGGTCGTGGATTTGACATCTATTGTTATAAGCTTGATGATCCAGCACTTTATGATCGTCATGCCGAGACCGCCGCTTATGCACTTAACCAAGCCATGCAACAGATGATTGAAGAAAAATGTAGTCACTATATGTGGGGCTATCGACGTTTCAAACATATTCCCACATTAGGGAATCCTTACAACGTTGATGAAGAAACTTTAGCCAAATTCATTCTTGACAACAAGCGGGCTGATCAAAACGTTCATGATACAACCACACGCGCCGGCAATGAATAATGAACAATGACCTTACAATTAGCCAAACGTTTAGAGATATCGTGAATCCTAGCTGTGATAGTATTGGCTGACTTTTGTACCTTTAAACGTTACTAAGGCGTGTTCTCATTTCAATCGATCGTCCTATAAATGGATTAAAGATGGCCAAATTTTGCCAAACAGCGTCAAATAGTCAGTCAATAGCTCAATATTGTCTGCGCTATTTTTTCATTTGACGGCAATTTATCTCATTTTTATCACTATGTTAAAAATGAGAACACGCCCTAAATATTTTTTATTTATATTAATATGAGTGCATTATGGCAACTGACGTAACCAATACCTCATCGACAGACCACACGCACGCACGCAGCACTGCTGAGCAGCGTTATGTTATCTGTATGAAATGGGGTGACAAATACGGCGCTGAGTACGTCAACCGTCTTTATAATATGGTCAGTCGCCATTTGACTTTAGACTTCCAAATGATCTGCCTCACTGATGATAGCAGCGGTATCGACCCTGCTGTGACTTGCCATCCTATTCCAGAGATGGATTTGCCTGCTGGGCCTGAGCGTGGTTGGAAAAAACTCACGACTTTCAAACCTGAACTATATGGTCTCAAGGGTGTGGCTTTATTTTTAGATATCGACATTGTTATTGTTGACAACATAGATGCCTTTTTTACCTATCAAGCTCAGCACAAAGACAGCGTGGTGATTATCCGTGATTGGAAAAAACCGTGGCGAATGATTGGTAATAGCTCTGTTTATCGTTTCAATATTGGCATGAACACCTATCCTGATTTGCTCGCAAACTTTGAGCGTAACTTTGCCACCATTCGTACCCAAGTGCGCCATGAGCAGGCTTATCTGTCTAACTATTTACGTGAGCATCATCATTTAGAGTATTGGGATAAAACATGGTGTGTCAGCTTCAAGTACCAATGCATCGCCCCTATTCCCTTTAACTTTGTGCGCGCACCTACTCTGCCAGATGGCGCAAAGATTGTCATCTTTCATGGTGAGATTAATCCGCCAGATGCCATCAATGGTAGCGGCGGCAAGTGGTATCGTCATGTTAAGCCAAGCCCTTGGCTAAAAGATTATTGGCGATAAACCCATAGGAAATACCATGAAAGCAGATGATGAAAAGCAAATAGATATTGTGATTGCTTGGGTAGATGGTGATGAGCCACTGCTCAAACAAAAAAGAGCGCGTTATCAGAAAACAACCAGCGCGGCATCTGATGCTATCAGCTCAACACGTTTCGCCAGTAACGATGAAATATATTACAATATTGCCTCCATCATAAAATACGTACCTTTCTGTCGACATATCTATATTGTCACCGACCAACAGCAACCGGCACTGATTGAAGCGTTTGCTGAACAAGATATTTGTGCAAAAGACAAGATACGTATCATCGATCATAAAGACCTCTTTGCGGGCTATGAGCAGTTTTTGCCTACTTTTAACACGCGGTCTATTGAAAGCATGCTATGGAATATCTCAGGTCTGTCTGATTATTTTATATATATGAATGATGACTTTTTCTTCAACCAACCTGCTGTTATTACAGATTTTTTAGATGACGACACGATTATCATTCATGGTCATTGGCGAAAAAACACCCTTCTACAAGCTAAACTCCAATATCGAAAATTTCTACAAAAATTATCGGGCAAAAAAGTTCAACCCAAACATACGATTGCTCAAATGCTCAGCGCTAAAATCTTGGGGATGAATCAGTTTTTTGAAGTGCACCACTATCCCCATATTGTCGATAAAAATATTTTAAAAAACTATCTTTTACATAACCCTCAGCTATTGATTGAGCAAATTCAATATAAATTTAGAGATGTGGCTCAGGTAAACCCCATTACCTTAATGAATCATCTAAAAATTCAACAAGGGGAAGCTTGTCTAAAGCCACCCGTAGCAATCAACTATTTAAAAAATGAAAACGGTGTTGAGGATTTTTTAGCAGGTTTGCAAAAACAATCTATCAAATATGGGTGTATACAAAGCTTAGACTTGCTTGACCCTGACTCCCGTAACAATATTACCGAGGCGATGATTCAGAAGTTTTCACAGCATCTGCCATCATCGTTATTGCTAAATCTCACTAAATAGAATCAATCTTATAATAATAAAAATATAACCTTGGAATTTTTATGAAAATAACAGTAGTAGGTACAGGCTATGTCGGCTTATCCAATGCTATGTTACTTGCCCAGCACAATAAAGTAATCGCTGTCGATGTCATAGCAGAAAGAGTGGAGATGTTGAATGCCAAACAATCTCCTATTGAAGAACCAGATATTGAAGATTTTTTACTCAACAAACCCATCGATTTCACAGCCACTTTAGATGCCAAAGCAGCTTACAAAGACGCAGACTTTGTTATTGTTGCTACCCCTACGGATTACGACTCAAAGACCAACTATTTTAATACCCAAAGTGTTGAAAGCGTCATTGGAGAGGTGCTGAGTGTTAATAAAAATGCGCTAATCGTTATAAAATCAACAGTGCCCGTCGGCTATACCAATGACATTAGAAAACGATTTTTGACAGATAACATCATTTTTTCGCCTGAATTTTTACGCGAAGGCAAAGCGCTATATGACAATCTTTACCCTTCGAGAATTATCGTCGGTGAGCAGTCGGAACGTGCGAGACAATTTGCAGATTTGCTTTTGGAAGGTGCGATAAAGAAAGACGTTCCTCTGCTATTTACTGAATCTACTGAAGCTGAGGCCATTAAATTATTTTCTAATACTTATTTAGCGATGCGTGTTGCCTATTTTAATGAGCTGGATACGTATGCCCAGACTTTTGGGTTAGATACCAAGCAAATTATTGAAGGCGTAGGATTAGATCCGCGTATCGGCAATCATTACAACAATCCATCGTTTGGCTATGGTGGATATTGTTTGCCTAAAGATACCAAACAGCTATTGGCAAATTATGATGACGTCCCTAGCAACCTCATCAGAGCCATTGTGGACTCTAATAGTACCCGTAAAGATTTTATTGCTGATAAAATTATTGAAAAGCAACCAAAAATTGTTGGTATCCATCGACTAGTGATGAAAAGTGGCTCGGACAATTTCAGAGCGTCTGCTATTCAAGGCATTATGAAGCGTATTAAAGCAAAAGGTATCGAAGTGGTTGTCTATGAACCCGTGTTAAAAGAAGAAGAGTTTTTTAACTCAAAAGTCATTAAGGATTTGGACGCATTCAAAGCCATGAGCGATATTATCGTGGCAAACCGCTTATCTGCAGACATCCAAGATGTGTCGCATAAAGTGTTTACTAGAGATTTGTTTGGGAGTGATTAATGAAGATTTTAGTGACTGGTGCCGCAGGTTTTATTGGCTTTCATTTAATTAAAGCATTGCTGGGCAAAGATTGCTTTATTGTCGGTATTGACAACCTAAACTCGTATTATGAGGTTACGTTAAAAAAAGACCGTCTCAAAATCCTAAACGAACAATCAAACGAAGATACTTTTAGTTTTATCACCTTAGATCTGGCTGACCGAGAAGCAATGGCCAGTTTATTCGCTGAACATGGCTTTGATATCGTGATTAATCTCGGCGCACAAGCGGGCGTGCGCTATTCTATCGAAAAGCCACATGAATACATTGATTCCAATGTAGTAGGATTTCTGAACGTGCTTGAAGGCTGTCGACAGACTCAGGTAAAACATTTGGTATACGCCAGCTCTAGCTCTGTATACGGTATGAATATCAAGCAGCCTTTTAGCACTGGAGATCGTGTAGATTATCCTATTAGCTTGTATGCTGCGACCAAAAAATCTAACGAATTAATGGCACATACTTATAGTCATTTATACAATATCCCCACGACAGGGTTACGCTTTTTTACGGTCTATGGCCCTTATGGTCGCCCTGATATGGCCTACTTTTCATTCACCAAAAAAATATTAGCAGGCGAGCAGATAGATGTCTATAACAATGGTGAGATGCAACGTGATTTTACCTACATTGATGATATTGTCGAAGGCATCACTCGTATTATCGATAAAATCCCAGAACCACAACAATCTTTTGCGACCACAGCAATCGCACCTTACCAAATCTACAATATCGGTAATAACCAACCCGTAACGCTGCGCCGCTTTATTACCGCGATTGAAAGTGCATGCGGTAAAAAAGCAAAAGAAAACTTGTTACCCATGCAGCCAGGTGACGTCCCAGCGACTTATGCCGACATAGACGAGCTAACAGCCGACATTGGCTTTAGACCCGAAACCAGCATCGAAGATGGCATCTTAAAATTTGTCGATTGGTACAGAGCCTATTATCTAGAAGAAACAAGAGAATCACAGCAAGCATAAAACTCGATAAGTCATAGAATAGATATAGCAAGGAAGGGTCAACCTATGAAAACATTGACATATTTGATTAATTTAGATGGAAGCGATACGCGTCTAGAGAGCGCAACTCAGCAGTTAGAGCAGATAGACTGGCCATTTGAAAGGATACCTGCCTATGATGGTCGTGGTAAAAATTTATCTGATTTTACAGATTATGATGACTCTCAAGCCAGAAAAAATCTAGGACGTGGTTTATTAAGCGCTGAAATCGGCTGTTATCTAAGTCATTACAACTGCGCTGAACAATTTTTGCAGACGGATGCTGATTTTTTGGTGGTGCTAGAAGATGATATGACCTTGTCTACCAGCTTCAAGACGATAGTCAATGAAACCCTAGCGTTTTTATATGCTCATCCAACGTTGGACTGGTACTTGATAAATCTTGCAGCAAAAAAGAAAAAGCTTGCTCGGGATATCGTGAGCTTTGATAAACATACATTATGGCACGCCTATTATTTCCCTATTCGTGGTCTTGGCCTCATTTGGTCGCGTAAGGGCGCTGAAGCATTTATAGCAGCCGCCAAACCCATCTCCATGCCCGTTGATATATTTTTCCAACAATGGCTGAGTGACAACGGGAAAGGCTTGGGGGTTTGGCCTGCATTGGTACAGCCCTTGGGACTTGACAGCGATATCTTAGGAACCGAAGCTTCGCAAAACATAAAACGCAAATACAAAGAAAATAGAGACTTGTCCTATAATATAAAAAAACAGAAAAGAATGTGGCAAAATAAAACCACGGCTGTTGCCAACTTATACCTAAACAAGTAGTTTATATTTTATGAAAAATATCGTAATAAGTTTAGAATCTGCGGTAGAGCGCAGAAAGCATATAAACGAAGAGTTTGGCAAACATAAAGTAGATTTTGAGTTCTTTGATGCGTTAACTCCAGATTTGGCTCATGCTTATGCTCAAAATTTGCCCATTGATTTAGAAAACATCGCTTTGACTGGTGGCGAATTGGCATGTTTTATGAGTCATGCTTCCGTTTGGCAACAAATGATTGATCAAAATATACCGTATTTAGCCATTTTTGAAGACGATATATATTTAGGTGAAGATGCAGAAACGCTATTAACCACCACGAGTTGGATAAAACCTGACTGGCATATTATTAAAACAGAAGCCTTTTCCGAAAAAGTCTTCTTGTCCTCCAACTCCTCTGAGATTGTCTCAAATAGGCGGCGCATTGCCCAATTAAAAGGGAAAAATTTAGGTACAGCCGGTTATATTTTGTCGTTGCGTGGTGCGCAAGTATATTTGGACTATATCTCAAAAAACAAACTGCGACCGCTTGATGAGTTAATGTTTGACGATTTTATCAAACATGACGCTGAACCCGTCTATCAAATGACCCCTGCTCTATGCATTCAAGAAATGCTGTTAAATAAAGGCAATCCCTCGCTCCCAAGCGCCCTAATTATAGATCGTCAAGGTCGTATGAAGTCAGAGAAAAAATCTGCTATGTTTAAAGCGAAGCGCGAAATTAACAGGGTTGCGATGAAGCTTAAGAAATCCATATTTGCAACAGAAGTAGTTTTTAAATAGTATTTTTTATCGTTAAATATTTTATTATGATAATAATTTTGGAATGGGAAAGTAATGACGGAAGATAACAAACCATCTGTAGCCATATTATATATTGCCACTGGTCGATATACCGTTTTTTGGGATTACTTTTATTGCTCTGCTGAAAAACACTTACTTCCCGACTGTCACAAACACTACTTTATATTTACCGATGATGAGTCATTAATAGACTCACTTAATGCACAAGATAATAACGTTACAGCAGTAAAACAAGAGGCTCTAATCTGGCCCTACGTCACCCTTATGCGCTATAACATGTTCTTGAATTCACGACACCTCATCGAACCTTTTGATTACACTTTTTTCTTTAATGGAAATACGGAGTTTCTAAAAATAGTAACTCAGCAAGACTTGCTGCCATTAAAATCTAAAGAAAGTCTCACTTTTTATTTACAACCACATGTGTTCCATCGCCGTAGAAACAAATATCCTTACGACCGAAATTCTAACTCCAATGCCTACATACCCTACAACCAAGGGAAATATTACTTTGCAGGGGGCATCGTTGGTGGTAAAACAAAATCTTTCTTAGATTTCAGCAATACTTTAAATCAAAATACTATTACGGATCTAGAAAAACATATTATTGCTCTTTGGCATGATGAGAGTTATCTAAATAAGTTTGCTTTAGGGCGCACAGACATTAAAATATTGCCTCCATACTTTACACGTGGTGAGCGTGAGTACTGGAAAAAAAGCTCAAAAATAATGTTTTCGGATAAGACACATTATCGATTTGGCGGACATGCTTATCTAAGAGCCGAAACAAATGACAAAATCACAAAATCTGACTGGGAACAGAAGAATGGCAAACGTCGAAGAAAGCTCAACACTCGATTCAAGCAATATATCGCCTCACTTTTTTTCTGATAGTGAGAGCCATAAACAGCTTAAAAAGAAAAAGAAAAAGCCTTATCGTTATCTATATAACTTAATCACCCCACACAGCAAACGCAAAGCGTTCGAAAAAGAGGCCAATCTTGAGCAACAAAACCAAGTAGCCGCGTGTTGGGCATCTTTTATTGAGCTATATTACAGTGACAAGCTAGAATATTTTTCATTACAGCCAAAAAAAGAATTTTATGATGAAAAAATAATTTGGCAGTATTGGGGTCAAGGCATTAATGAAAATCAGTTGCCTGAAGCAGTTAAATTATATTTCAAATCGATAGACAAACACTGTCCAGACTATAAAATAATTCGGCTAGATGACAGTAATATTCATGAATATCTGGATCTACCTCAATTTGTTTGGGATAAAAAAACACTCTCAGGATTTAAACCGGCATTTTTTGCAGATTTATTACGCCTAGCATTACTTGATGTTTATGGCGGCGTTTGGTTGGATGCAACTATCTATCTCACCGAACCTCTGCCTAATATGTTACAGGATAATGGTTTTTTTATGTACCAGCGCGCCACAGACGCACATAATAAACAACAATGGCATAAATTTAACAGCTACTATTTTAACTGGGATAGTAAGCACAAGGTAAACTTACTGAATAGCGTTATCTTTGCTCACAAAAAAAATCCGGTCATTCATACGTGTTTGGATTTGATGTTAAACTTTTGGAAAACGCAAGAATATATTCCTCATTATTTTTTCTTCCAAATCTTATTTGACACGCTCATTAAGGGCAAACTTGCACAGTATCAATGCCCTATCATCGATGATACTAAACCTCATTTATTAGTTGCTACTTTGCATAACCCTTATGCTGAAGCCGATTATCAAAACATAGTCTCACAAGCTGGTATCCATAAGATGTCTTATGTTAAACAAGTCAGACCTGATTCGTACTATGAATACTTATTAAAAAACACTTAAATACAGCTTTATTACTAATGCGGACTGTCACTATAATATAAATCACCTTTTTCTTTTGCTTAGACTATTCATTGAATTTTTTATATGACTAACTGAGATTTATTATGATTTTAATTCAAAATCTAAAAAGAATAGATGCAGGCACTCAGAAGTATATATATGAGCACCCATCTGATACTGATAAGATTATCAAAATAATGAAGCCTGAGCATGCTACATATAATGGTGGTAGAAAGGGTCAGCATTACTTGCGCGGTCATCATTCTCAGGGCATATACAAACAATTTCGCAGAGAGATATTGCAATATTTACAGCTTTGTAAGAATAACTATGGTCAGCAACGATTTACGTTTCCAATGGAAACCGTATATGGCTTTATCGCAACGGATAAAGGGTTGGGTCTAGTGGCGGAAAAGGACATAGACCCTAGCGGCTCAACCATGACACTTTATGAGCTTTCTAATACCAATATTTTTAATGACACACACGCAAAGGCGTTAGATAAGTTTTTTGATGAGTGTTGTGAATTGCACGTGGTATTGGGTGAAGTTAATATTGCTGGCATTATGTATACCGAGCACAGACAAGGTATTCCTGAGTTTGTATTGGTTGATGGCATTGGTGAAAAATTATTCATTCCTTTTAGGGCAATGAGCAAAACGATTAATAGCCATAATGTTCGAAAGATTGAAAATAAAATAAAATCCAAAATTAGCTATTATTCTACTAAGCATTAGAATTATAACCATGATAGTTATTAATGTGACCTTTATTTATTCGCAACCAATTTATAAATACAGCAAAAGACCCAAGACAACTAAGTTGTTTTGGGTCTTTTATTAAAGCCTACTACCTCATGAATTAGTCTTAATCAATAAAGCTTAACCAATCCATATACTGCTCATTGCGGCCATGTACCACATCAAAGTATAAGGTTTGCAATTTCTCAGTGAGCTCACCACGGCCACCATTACCGATAACACGATCATCGTATTCACGAATAGGCGTCACTTCAGCGGCGGTACCTGTCATAAAGATTTCATCCGCTAAGTAAAACTCATCACGAGTGATACGGCGCTCAACGACTTTGATACCTAAATCATCAGCGAACTGAATAATAGTACGACGGGTAATACCATCTAGCGCGCCGCCACCTAAGTCCGGCGTATGCAGCACACCGTCTTTGACTAAGAATAAGTTCTCGCCTGCACCTTGGCAGACATAACCCTGCGGATCCATCAAGATAGCTTCGTCATAGCCATTACGAGTGACTTCTTGGTTGGCCATGATGGACACTGGATAGTTGCTCGAGGCTTTTGCCTTACACATGGTCACATTGGTCATATGATGAGTAAATGAAGATGTTTTTACACGGATACCGTTTTTGATACCCTCTTCACCCAGATAAGCGCCCCAATGCCAAGCAGCAACCATCGCATTGATACTATTATCACGTGACGATAAACCAAGCTTTTCTGCACCGACCCAAATGAGCGGACGAATATAGGCTTCTGCCAAGTTGTTTTGCTTGACCACATCTTTGTGCGCCTGCTCCAGAGTCGCTGCATCAAACGGTACATTCATTTGAAAGATTTTTGCAGAGCCTAACAGACGCTCGGTGTGCTCTTTTAGGCGAAAAATTGCCGTACGATTATCAGCAGTTTGGTACGCGCGCACACCTTCAAACACAGCCATGCCATAATGCAGGCTATGCGTCAGCACATGGACTTTGGCATCTGGCTGCTCAATCATTGTGCCATTCATCCAAAGCTTACCATCTTGTGTTGCCATATTCATTTTATAATCCTTATGTTAGCACTAACGGCTATTTTTTTAGGTATAGTCGACGCACGTATAAATGCTTCGACTAGAGGTTTTGATTAATCGTATTTATCAACATCATATGATAACACCGCAGCGTCAATTTTTATTGCTAAAATATAGTGTTATCCTTACTAAGAAACAACCAACAACTGACAGCTTTATCGTAATGTGTCGCCGATTATATCACTGGCGGTGCTAGCAAATGAAATCTTTTAGTTTGAGTATCACAGGCTATTATTTATAAGCAAAAACCTTCTTAAGAATTGGGCGAATCGTCATCTGCCAAATTAACACCCATCAAATGTTGCCATTGCGCTTGTACTAATGCTCGTGTTTCTTTCCACAGTGACTCATCCACCAATAGCGATTGCTCTGATAGTGCCAATTGATGAGTAGCAGCACGAATTCTGAGGTAGGCATCCGTTAAATCTTGGCAGACTTGCTCCTCCCAAATACCCAGTGATGCCACTTCTTCAAAAATACGAACGTTGTCGCTCCATTTGGTCAGGCTTGGATGCTCATGCGAATAAGCCAATACTGCAAATTGCGCTAAGAACTCAATGTCGATGATCCCGCCTGCATCTTGTTTAAGATGAAACTTACCTGCTTGTTGTTGCCATTGACTGGTGCCCAGATGTTTTTGCATCTTAATACGCATACTGGTGACTTCTGTACGCACCTGCTCTATCGTGCGCGGTAATGATAATACGTCTCGGCGAATATCACAAAAGCGGGCCGTCACTCGTTTGTCACCGCAAATCGCTCGTGCCCGTACCAAGGCTTGATGCTCCCACGACCATGCCTTTTCTAGCTGATAGGTTTCAAAAGCATGACAAGACACCACCATCATGCCAGCATTACCCGAGGGGCGCAGACGCATATCAATCTCATAAGCGCGACCATCTCGAGTTTGGGTATTGAGATAGTTCATCAGCTTTTGTACCAAACGGGCAGCAAACTTCATACCGCTGACTGATTTTTCACCCGTGGTCATGCCCTGCTCTTTTATTTTGTGTAAAAAAACCAGATCCAAATCTGAAGAATACGAAAGCTCTAGCCCGCCAAGCTTGCCATAACCAATGATGGCAAAACCGCAGTCTGCCTCGGTCACTGGATCGCCATCTTGACCAATAGGATAGCCGTAGCGTTTGACAATTTCTGCAAAAGCCCGTTCTAATGCGGCTTCTAGTACCACCGCTGCGATATAAGTGAGAGAATCCGACACCTTCATAATCGGACGCTCAGCCAATACATCACTGGCGGCAACCGCCAACACTTGGTTCTTCTTAAATAGTCTTAATACGCTGAGCAGCTCTTCTTCGTCATTAGGCTCTACGCGCAATAGCTGTTGACGCAAAATATCGCGCAACTCTGGCTTGTCCGGCAAGTGGCGATAGCGCTGCTGTAAAAAAGTATCTAAGAGCACAGGGTAATGTGCCAACTCTTTGGCAATCCAAGGACTGGCCGACAGCATGGGTATCAGCTCAATCGTTGCATTGGGATTTTCTGCAATCATCACCAAATAGATAGAGCGACGACAAATCGCTTCGAGCAATGTAATGAGACGCGGCAAAGCGGTATTGGCCAATTGCTGCTGCTCTTGATGAGCGAGTAACGCATGGATAATCACAGGATAAGCGTCATCCAACCGCTCGCGAGCCTCATCACTTAAGTTAGCAACCATCTTTGATTGCCAAAAATCTTGTAACAGCACTCGGTTTTCTGCCGTTAACACATCATTCAATCGTGCAATCTGTTCATCAAGATGTTCGGGCTCAAGATCTGTGTCTTCATGATCCGGTACCTGACGTTCGGTCACCATACGCTCAAAGGGAACATTGACATTGTCTCGGTGGTGGTTAAGGGTATCTAACAGGGCGTTCCAATCGTCAAACCCAAGGGTAACTGCCAAGTTATACTGCCACTGCGGATCATGTGGCAGGCGCTGAGTCTGTTGATCATTAATCGCTTGAATGGCGTGTTCAAGCCGACGTAAAAAACGATACGCGGCTTGGAGCTCTTGATAAGTAGTCCTCTCTAGATACTCAAGCTTATGTAATACCTGCATTGCTTGTAAACAAGATTTCACCTGTAATTGAGGATGCCTGCCACCATAAATCAACTGAAAGGCCTGCACAATAAATTCAATGTCTCTGATACCACCAGCACCCAGCTTGATGTTATCCAAATCCTCCCGCTGAGCGACTTGGTTTTGAATAAGCGATTTCATCTCCCTGAGCGCTGAAAAAGCACTATAATCCACGTAATAACGGAAAACAAAGGGCTTGATGAGCGCTTGTATCTCATCATAAAACGGCTGTTCTAGCTGCCCTACTACTCGCGCTTTTAGCCATGCAAAACGCTCCCATGCACGTCCATGCTGAGAGAAGTACTTCTGCAATGCGGATAAATGAATAGCCAAATCACTACCGTCACCCCAAGGGCGCAGACGCATATCGACCCGAAAGACAAAGCCATCAGCCGTCTTTTGATCCAATAATTTAATAATACCTTGACCAAGCCTTGTCATAAATCGCTTATTATCTATGCTGCGCGTGCCTTTTGATTTATCACCGCTGGTTACACCGCGAGCCTGATGGACAAAGATAAGGTCGATATCACTCGATAGGTTCAGCTCATGAGCGCCAAGCTTACCCATCGCCATAATCGCCATGTCATCAATTTGCACGTTACCTTTAGCATTGACAAACGTTGGTTCGCCGTACTGTTTAATCAAATACTGGTAGGTATAATCTTTGGCAAATGAGATACAACCGTCTGCAAACTCAGACAGCTCGTCGGTCAATTGCTCAAGCGCTATCAATTGTAAGGCATCTTGCCAAATCCAGCGCATCATCAGCAGTGTACGTAGATGACGCAGGCCACTCATCACCTTCACTTCATCAGCAAGTTGGTAATTATCATCTAACGTATAATCTTGAATCAAATCATCGATTTGCTGCCGAGTTAAGGTTCGATCTAACGGGTAGCTACGTAAAAACGTTTGGCATGAAACCGTTCGACTCTCCCAAATTTGATAAGCGAACTCGCTTGCCGTCTGCAATATTTGCAGCTGTTCGGTTGTATACTGACAATCTGTACCATGGGTCGCACGTGAAGGCATAGCGGGTGACATAGGGAACATAACTCCTTGCATAGAGTGATAAGACTACGTGAACTTAGCGCATAAGTTTATCGTTTTTTCTTACGAAGCAGTCACAGCATCAACTAACGATACGCAATATGTCAGATATTTAATATAAAACTACGTTTAATGACAGTGACCCTATTTGCTTTTGAGCGCTTTATGGTAGCATAAACAACTTTAGCGCAGATGATTGAAAAGAGCTCTTATGACAACCATGACCCCATTGCTTCTGATTACTGCTGATCCTGGCCACCCACTTGCCCATTTAGCGCTACGCTATGCACGCGCTTACCTGATAAATGCCGCCAATAATAAAGATACCAATGATAATGTCACCTTAAACGTGTTTTTTTATGGCGATGCGGCGCATACGGCCAATGGTTTACGCTGGCAGTCGGCGGATCAAATTAATTTAACCAAAGAGTGGCAAACGCTCGCTGAGCAGTTCCAGTTAGCGCTGCCTGTCTGTGTCAGTACTGCTCTCAGTCGCGGCATTAGCGACACGGATAACAGCAAACGCCATCAACTTAATGGTGACAACCTTGCCACCGGCTTTTCACTGGTCGGACTGAGTGAGCTTGCGATGATGATGCAAGGCGACTGTCGTTTGATGCAATTTTGATGACTTGCCGTGCAGACAGATTACATCTTATGACAATAACTGTCAGCGACCAATTAGATTAGGAATTAACCATGAAATTATTAATTCAGCTGCTCACGCCGACTGAAATGGCGAGTTATGAAGGCTGTGCGCTTGCATTAACGCTAGCCACCTTTGGTCATGAAGTACAGCTGTATTTGGATGCGCCTGTTTTTGGCTTGTTGATGCAGCCTGCGTCGCGTTTGCACGGCATGATTCAGTCGCTTGAGCTATATGACATGCCAGCCGCTTGGCTACCTGACGATGTCTTTAGCGGGTGGGTCACGGGTATGCTGCCTATTGATTTGGCTTCACAATTGACATTGATACCTGAAGTGGTGAACGCTTCAGACTTTGAGCAAATACTACGCTTTTAGCCTCGCCATTTTATTTGTAATACTTTAAATACTAGGACGTGTCCTCATTTTAAAAATAGAGATGAAAATGAGGACACGCCTTATCCTAAATCTAGCAACGAATCGGACACTGTTATGGCAACTTTATATCAAATACACAGCACAATGGATACGCTCAGGCGCAGTGTCGATGAGATGTCACGGACATGGCGCACCGGTGACAGTATTCTCTTGCTTGGTAGCACCGTGGCTTTTATCAGTTGGCTTGATGCCTATTTGAATGACAGTCAAATACAAGGCATCGCAAATATTTATGCCTTAGCCGATGATGTAGCGCAGCTGAGTACCAATACCAGTGCGAAGCTCAATTTAGAGACCAAGTTGAGTGGGCTGTTAACCGATGAAGAATGGGTCAATCTAACTCAGAGTACTAGTGTTAGTAATACCGATGCTAATAATGCGAGGTTTGATAAAGTAGTGACCATTGCCTTATGAATAACGATAATACGATCAATCACGATATAACCAATCATGATATAACAGCGGCAATCAACGTTGAATTGGATCAAGACGGTCATTTATGTGACCATAATATCTGGACCCCTGAAGTCGCTCAGCAATTGGCCAACACTCTAGAGGTGCATCTAGAAACTGAGCATTTACAAATTTTACAGCAGGTACGGGCATTTTTTACTCAGTTTAATCACGCACCAGCCACGCGCCCACTGATTAAATGGTTACAGAAAACCTTGCCAGAGCATGATATCAGCAATCAGAAACTACAGCAATTATTCAACACTGGCTTGGTTGCCCGCCATGTCAATCGCCTTGCCGGTCTGCCCAAACCACCCAACTGCTTATAAGATATATGGCATATATGATTGATAAGGTGTTATGAATGGCGATGAATACCTAAATGTTGGATCATCGCCTGCAATCAGTAAAAAATGCATGGCTATTTTGGGTCGTACACTGTCAACGTCTCATACCCGATACTACGACCTTCATCACCAGTGAAGCCTTGCTGACGCCATACCTCATATAGACATATCGCCACACTATTCGATAAGTTTAAACTGCGTGAATCAGCCAGCATAGGCAAGCGCAACCAGTGATCAGCGCCGATATCTTCACGTATATCGTCTGCCAGACCTGCTGTTTCAGAGCCAAATACTAAGGCGACATTAGGTATCTGCTCAGGCATCAAAGCACGATCAGATTCGGCAGCCATCTGTTGCCCACCAAAGTCATAGTCATAAAAAGGCTTGCTCAGTTTGGTGGTCAATGCTGTGACAATATGACAATCCGCTGCCTGTAGCGCCAGTTTTGCTGCTGCCCAATCATCATGTACTTGTAGGTGCGCGTATTCATGATAATCCAAACCTGCACGCCGCAGCTTTTTATCATCAAGCTCAAACCCTAATGGCCTGACCAAGTGTAGCTGCGCGCCCGTGTTGGCACATAAGCGGATAATATTGCCCGTGTTACTAGGCATTTTTGGCGCTACCAACACAATATGAGTGGTCATATCGACTCCTTAAGTCGTCAAATCTGCGTGTTATCGTCGATCCAAGATAACGTGGACAGACTCTACTAAAATGATGGTTATTTGAATTTCTGAGCAAAAGGTAATTAAAAGTTACAGTTTACTGCCAATAATTACATTTTGATACTTTGCACAGTTTTCAACTTTCACTATGATGTCTCTAACGGATATCGAGATAGTATTTATCAATTATTATCTTATCCAATAGCCCCTCAGTGAGGCTCAAGCCTAATGCTTAGCATCACTGTTATTATTTATAACGACCCATTTTTGAGGATTCTATTATGAAAAAATTAATCATCGCATCTTTAACTGCTATGTTTGTTCTAACTGGTTGCAACACTTTTAAAGGTTTGGGCCAAGACGTATCAAGCGCTGGCGAAGCTGTTACTGGCGGCGCACAAGACGTACAAAATAAAATCTAAGTATTGATTTTTTGCGTATTTGAAAGGCTTATCATTTATTTGATAAGCCTTTTTTTATGACTTTATTTTTCGATGTAAAGACTGACATTAAAGGCACCGTGAATATCTCCAATTATAAGAAAGCTCGCAATATCTGATTGAGATAACGTTGACCCAATAGCGTTGGCTGTAGTCGTTCAGTATTGTCTACCAGCAATCCCTGAGTAATCAATTGCGCCACTTGTACAGCAATATCATCATCACTAAGCCCTGTCCTTGCGGTAAACATCGACCAAGCGACGCCGTCATGTAGACGTAGCGCATTCAGCATAAACTCACTGACCAACTCCTCACTATCAATTTCCTGCCAACCCACCATTTTTGGTGCGTTTTGTTTAATAGAAGAATCAGTGTTATCTTGATAATCCACATAATCCTTAGGCAGTCGTGACTTACTAAAACGATAAATACCAGAATCTACTAGCAAGTCATTCTTTAAGCCATTCTCTGTTAATGCTAATGCTTCATGAGCAATCGTTACTTTGCCATGCGCGCCCGCACCAATCGCTAGGTAGTCACCAAATTGCCAGTAATTCACATTGTGACGGCATGCCTTATCTGACGCGCCTGCCCACGCGGATACTTCGTAATTGCAGTAGCCCAATTGCTGTAACAACGCTTGACCTGCCTGCTCAATATCTGCCAAGTTATCCTCATCTGGTAAAATTGGCTGGCTACGGTAAAATACAGTATTGGGCTCAATCGTTAATTGATACCAAGAAATATGCGTCGCCCCAGCATCATGCGCCATCTGGATATCGTTCAGCGCCTCATTCATCGTTTGCTGCGGCAGCCCATGCATCAAATCGACATTGACTCGCTCAAACCCAGCCTCGCGCGCCGCACGAATCGCTGACAATGCTTGTGCAGAGTCATGTATGCGACCAAGGGTTTTGAGCTTATCAGCCGCAAAACTTTGTACACCTATCGACAAACGATTGATACCCACCTCTAAATATTGGGAAAAAGGCGCATGCTCAAGCGTGCCCGGATTGGCTTCCATCGTTACTTCAATGCCATCAGCAAACTTAAAGATGCTACGTAAGCCAGTAAACAATCGCTGGTATTGCACAATGGGTAGCAGTGAAGGCGTACCACCACCGATAAAAATTGAACTAATTTCACGCGCTTGGGTTAACGACTGCTGCATGGCAGCATCTGACAGCAGCGCATCCACATATTCGTCATACATAGATAGCTGCATATCCATCGGCAGCTCATGCGAATTAAAATCACAATAAGGGCATTTTTTGACACACCACGGTATATGAATATAAAGCGCCAGTGGAATGGCACTTACCTGTATCCCACTCGCAGTCTTATTAGAGATGCTGAGATTATCAGAAAAATGAGCAGATTTAATATTTGACATAAACGAAGGTATCTATAAAAAAGGTTACATAAATGGATGACTGCTGTCACTAGCAGAAAGTAGCGCTAGGATAACGACTAATGTGATTAAAAAAAAGGCTATCTTAAAGAAAAGCCGATCAATAACAAAATCAGTCACAAACATGCATGTTAACCCTGTACTTTTATAGGCAAAATAGTGAAGAATAATGGCATAAAATGGCATTGTATTAAATGACATTGCATACAGTGATATTGCAAATAATGAATGGCTGATAATGATAAATAGGATAAAGATATGGCTTATTGGTTAATGAAGTCCAACCCCAAGTTTTTTGGTATTGATGATTTGCAACGCCTAGAGACCGACAGTTGGGATGGTGTGCGCAATTACCGCGCTCGTAACTTCATGCGTGACGAGATGCAGGTCGGCGACAAGGTATTCTTTTATCACTCTAGCGCTAAACCGTCTGGCGTCGCTGGCATCATGAGGGTAAGCAAAGCAGGCTACCCTGACCCTTGCCAGTTCCATCCTGAGCACCGTCATTACGATCCTATTGCCACCGAAGATGAGCCACGCTGGTATATGGTAGACGTCACTTTTGAGCAAGCGTTCATTGATATTCTACCACTATCAGCCCTTAAATTTTTACCCGCACTTGAGGATTCACTATTAATGAGAAAAGGCTGTGAGCAACTTACCGTGATTCCACTAGACGCCAAACACTGGTACACCATTATGGATATGGCAGAAACACTTAATCTACTATCTGAGCAACCAGTGGTTAGATAGTAACGATTGAGTAAGGTTTTTAGTGTTATCAACGAACACTTATTGATGCGCTGCCTGCAAAAAATTTGCTATATTTGCGATTTATGCTCAACAATTCATTTCTCGACCTTCTTTATCACACCTTCATTCCCATTATCAGGACCCGCTTATGAGCGCACCCAAACTACTATTATCTGTATTAACTGTCAGCATGTTCAGTCTTACTCTTAGCGCCTGTGGCAGTGACGGGGACAAGGTCAAAGAGGAATATGACCGAATAGAAGATCAGGTGAACAATGAATATGATCGTTTGGAAGACAAAGTCAAAAAGAAGTATAAAGAAGTCGAAAATAAGCTGAGCGATGATGAAAAATCCATGGCTGAGATTTTGGAGTCGGTATTTTTACCAGAAGAATCACTCGATAATTTCTTGGATAAAATAACCCCAGAAGGCGGTCGCGGCGGTTTATATGTCGGACACTTCATTGAGATTGACGATGGTGACAGCGACGATATCGATATCGGTGCCGTCTACTTTGACATCAGTAAAGATGGCGCTGGCAGCGTCGATGGGAGCGTTAGTTATCAGCAGCAAGCCTGCCAAGAAAACAATACTTTGGGTATCAACTCAGCCATTAAGGTTGACAACTATATCGCGGGTAAAATAACAGGCAGTCTCGATACGTTAGCGTTTTTAGACATTAAATATGTCAATGATTTGGGCGTAGAAACACCAAACTTATTAACCACCTTTGCGGGGAGCTTTGAGGAAAAAGAAGCAGGATCACCTTGGAGAGGTAGCTTTGAGTATCAGGATGGCCTTGGCGGTAAAAAACTAACCAGTAGCGAAAAAAATTGCAACGTCACCTACACCATCAGCGATCGCTCTAATTTTAAGACGTACCCACTTGATTATAGTCTGGGCAAAATGACTCTTGATGTCATCGGTAATGGCAGTCAAAAGACCGTCACTTGGCAAAATCCTGCCAATACCAAGTATTTACTGGTCAGCCAAATTGATGTCAACAAAGCCGAGTCTGGTGCCAACGGCTATGTGCAGAATGTGATATTAAGTAATCTTGAAACACAGTTTGCCCCTGTCATTCCAGCCAGGTCCACCAATTACGTGATTGTCGTGCAAGCATTTGATGCCAATAATACCTTGATTGGCTATCAAGCAGTGGTACAAGATTTGCCTGAGTCGCTATAAATATGTGCTGATGTGCCTATAAGTTAGAACGGTTATCGTCAAGTGCATACTTTATGGAATCGATTACCTTTCACAGTCAGTTTTTAAGATCAATACAATGCTTTTAAAGCGTTGACATCATAGCGTGGCTTCTTTACCATTCTATTTATTTATGACCTGTCAATCCACTGCTTGGATTGACGGGTTATTTTTATTTTTGTGCCTGCCTTTTTTTGCATACTCTGTCTATATGGGCTTGCTCATATTATTTATCGGAGTATTATCGTCGGCACGACTCCCCCTTTTACATCCATCCAAAAAACTGGATTGGCTTGGTTAAACGTGCTTAGGGCGTGTCCTCATTTGCTTTTCTGCTCAAGTTTTTGGTCATGGTATGACCGTCTCGCTATTGTTTTGTTGATGGCAATATTTGCTCATCTATCATAATTACCGCAAAGAATAAAAAGTTGCTCACTATGGTTTTCCCATTATCTTTTAGAGATTTTAAAAGCTACAGCTTACGCTTAGGCGTGCTCGCGCTTCCTATTTTAATTACTCAGTTTTGCCAAGCAGCACTTGGTGTGGTCGATGCTATCATGGCAGGTCAAGTCTCCGCGCTTGATTTGGCTGCCGTCGCCGTTGGCTCTGGTATTTGGCTACCGCTGTTTTTATTAGCCACTGGTATTTTAATCGCCACCACCCCTCTTATTGGTGAGGCGATCGGTCAAAATAAGCACCATCAAGTGCCACATATCACGCAGCAGTCTTTATGGACCGCCAGTGTCATTGGTATTATGGGCTTTATCATCGTTAATTTAGCACCCAATGTACTTGGGGTCATGGGTGTGCCTGAAAACATCCAACCGATAGCAACGCAGTATTTGCATGGCGTGTCGTTTGGTTTTCCCGCTCTGGCTGTCTATGCGGTACTACGCAGTTATTGCGAAGCACTTGGGCGACCTGAGCCGGTGACAGTGATTAGTATCATCGGACTACTTGCCGATATTCCCCTTAACTATATTTTTATCCACGGTCTGTTTGGCATGCCTGAAATGGGCGGCGCAGGCTGCGGGGTCGCAACGGCTATTGTGTTATGGATAAATGTTTTATTACTGGCGGCTTATACCAGCTTTACTAAGCGACAGCAGTTTGCCAGCACGCGCTTCTTTTATGCCTTTGCCAGTCCTAATCGTGAACAGATTAAAAAGCTCCTCAAACTTGGTATTCCGATTGGTATCTCTATCTTTTTTGAAGCCAGTTTGTTCAGCTTGGGCGCTCTTGTTATCAGTCCATTAGGTGAGCTAGCAACCGCATCACATCAGGTGGCATTAGCGGTGACCTCCCAGCTGTTTATGATTCCGATATCGGTCGCGATGGCATTGACAATCATGGTATCCAATCGTTTTGGCGAAAAAAACCTCATGGCGTTACGTCAAGTGCAAGCCACTGGTCTTATCTGGACAGTATTGATTGCACTCACGTGTATGCTTGGTATTTGGCTATTTAGGCCGCAATTGGCAGCCGCATTCTCTGATAACCCAGCCGTTATCACGCAATCTATGCATTTACTTATTTTCGCCCTTGGTTATCAGCTGTTCGATGGCTGGCAAGTCAACGTCGCTGGTATATTGCGCGGCATGCAAGACACCACGATCCCAATGTGGGTCACGTTGTTTTGTTACTGGCTGGTGGCATTGCCACTCGGTGTTTATATGGTGCGCTTCACCGATATAGGCGCACAAGGGTTTTGGATGGCATTAATTACGGGTTTATTCTTATCGTCTATTCTACTCACCCTACGCCTGCGCTATCAACAAAAGCGTCTGACGGCGATGTGGGGTTAATGCAGCAGCTATACTGATGTAAATGCAGTATCTACTAACCATGACTAGCGCTACATGGTCACATAGACTATGATAAATCATTAAGCATTTCTTACTCGTAAGAAATGCTTACGTCATAATATGTAAAAAAACTCAGTTAACAACTGTACATCGATTGCTCATTGCCATGAATATAGGTATCATTAGCAATTACCTACACAATATTTAGTTACACTATTTCTTGAAATTAGTAGAAGGCAAAATTAAAACTATGGATATTGAAAAAATACGCACCCTAATCGCCCTCATGGAAGAAAGTGAACTGGTTAATTTAGAAATCAGCTCAGATGATGAACATATCAGCTTAACTCGTCACTATGATGCGCCTGCACCGACCATGATGGCCGCACCTGCTGCTGGCATTGCCCCTATCACTGCTGAAGCAAAGCCAGCGGTAAAAGCGGGTAGCGTTGAGACATCGCCGATGGTTGGTGTTTATTACTCAGCCCCTAGCCCTAATGATCCGCCATTCGTAAAGGTCGGACAAAAGGTGCAAGCTGGTGACACATTGGGCATCATCGAAGCCATGAAAATTATGAATCCTCTTGAGGCGACGCAAAGTGGTGTCGTTGACGAAATATTAGTCGATAATTCCGAAGTGGTACAGTTTGGTCAACCCGTCATACGCTATAAAGCTTAACGACACTATTTACCAACCTTTACCTCATTATGATAGAGATTTCGTTATCATTTGGCATTTTTTCTTGAGTTATTTTATCTTTATTGTAGCTCAATTTAATAGTGCCTAAAATAACGACTCTATCAATGACCGCCGCTTCGACAAGGATGACCCCATGATAAAAAAACTGCTCATCGCCAATAGAGGTGAGATTGCCCTACGTATCGTTCGAGCCTGCAAAGCCCTTGGCATAGAGACCGTCGGTGTCTACTCTACAGCTGATGCAAACTTGATGCACCTGCGCTTTGTTGATGAGGCAATCTGTATTGGCAAACCCAATGCCAATCAAAGCTATCTTGATATCAATACTATTTTAACCGCAGCTGAAATCACTGGTGCCGATGCTATCCATCCGGGTTATGGTTTTTTGGCTGAAAATGCTGAATTCGCTGAACGCGTCGAAGAAGCAGGTCTCACTTTCGTTGGTCCTAATGCTGACCATATTCGATTAATGGGCAATAAAGTCTCTGCTATTAATGCGATGAAAAAAGCTGGCGTACCGACCGTCCCTGGTTCAGTGGGCGCGGTAACGTTGCATAATGCTGAAGAGCAAGCACATCATATCGGCTTCCCGTTATTGATTAAAGCAGCTTCTGGCGGCGGCGGTCGCGGTATGCGCGTGGTTGAGCGCTTCGAAGAAGTCATTGGGCAAGTACAGGCTGCTAAGCAAGAAGCTGAGCTGTGGTTTGGTGATGATACCGTGTATATGGAACGCTACCTACAAAATCCGCGCCACGTAGAGATACAAGTGCTTGGCGATGGTAATGGTAATGCCATTCACTTATATGATCGAGATTGTTCATTGCAACGTCGCCACCAAAAAGTATTAGAGGAAGCCCCTGCGCCTGATATCCCTGACGATGTACGTCAGCCTATCTTAGACGCTTGCGTCAAAGCATGTGAGTTGGTGAAATATCGCGGTGCGGGTACTTTTGAGTTTTTATTTGAAAATAATGAATACTTTTTTATTGAGATGAATACTCGTGTGCAAGTTGAACACCCGGTAACTGAGATGATTACTGGCATCGACGTGGTCGTCGAGCAGCTAAAAATCGCAGCAGGCTACGGTTTGTCTTATCGTCAAAGCGAGATTGAGATTCAAGGCCATGCCATTGAATGTCGTATCAATGCTGAAGATCCAGCCACCTTTATGCCTTGTCCTGGTACAGTCACTCAGTTATTTGCCCCCAGTGGTGCTGGTGTACGCTTTGACTCGCACCTCTACCCGGGCTACGAGATTCCAAGCTATTATGACTCATTGATTGGCAAGCTTATTTGCCATGGTCAAACGCGCCAGCAAGCCGTCTCTAAGACGCTGCATGCACTCGATGAATTGGTGATTGAAGGTATTAAAACCAATATCCCGCTGCATCGCGATGTTATTTTGGCAGATGACAATTTTATTCACGAAGCACAAAATATTCATTACCTTGAAAGAGAGCTTCTAACTGGCAATAAAAAGAACGCGGATGTATAACCTGCTTTGATTTATTGTTAAACACAAAAAAACCGCTACCTATTTAGATAGCGGTTTTTTATGTTTCTATTTTAGAAAAAATGGTTTTAAGTTTTATAAATAAAGAGAATGCTACGGTAACACTCTATTAAAATTCATAAAGCATTCATTACCATCAGGATCCGCACACCACTGCATTTGGTTGCCATCGTGGTTTAAAAACGCAATCAACGCTTCGTCAGTTTGGTCGATTTGGTTACCTGAACAATCTACCTCATTGTTGTCATAGACTGTTTTTAGCGCAATAATGGGCAACCCTTCTTCGCGGTGCGTGATTAGGTAACGACCATATGTCCACTCTTTGCCACTCACTGCCCACATCTCATTATCGGCCGCAAAATTATACAGCTCGCGGCACTGGTTTGCTTTTTTAGCAGAGACCTTTAACTGGTTGTTGGTATTTGGCTTAATATTAAGGACGCGCTTTTCACTTTGCACAAGGACACCACCTTCTGTGCCAGCAGTCACTTCTGGCTCATCACTTTTTGTCTGTTTCAGCTCTTTTGCTACAGCTTGTCTGGCTTTGGCTTCTTTGGTCATCGTGATACTACTGTCTAAGTCGATTTCCCATTGTCCTGCGATAGCTGGGCTGATATGAGTGGTAATAGTTGGTTTAGTGACCACTTCGCCATTTACTGGCAATGACGCCAAAATAGCAGCCAATGAAAATGAAGCAAGTGAGATAGGTTCCATAATTAACCTTTTGTTTATAATAATATAATAGTATGAGTTATGTACATTAGCGTAAGTCTTAGACATCAAAAACACAAGTAACATTATGCTATCAGTCGTGATGCTTTAGCCAACTGCAAGATAGGCGATAGTCATAAATGTCTACTTTCTGCATATAGACTGTCTTTTTTCATGCAAAAAATAACGCCATCGCTTTACTTGCCAAAGACAAGAAGCGACAGCGTTATAGCTACAAGTTATCAAAACGATCATAAAAACATTAAGCAGTGGCAGTACTAACTGCTTGAGCAAACGCTGATAATGCGCCTTTAAGCATCGCTGATACAGTACTGCTACAAGTGCCAATGCCAGAATAAACCTCACCATCTACATTTAGTTGGATATAAGCCGCCGCATTCGCATTAGTTTTGTTGTCATTATTGGTATCATCATCGATGCCATCACCGCTATTGTGCTGCGGATTAATCGCATGCTCAGCGTAATTAATAACATGGATAGATTTACCAGTATGCTGGGCAAGGCCGTCTATAAACGATGATAATGGACCATTACCAGTGCCATCAATATTAATGATGTCCCCATTCATTTGTACTTGACCAGTAAAGTAGACTTCACCGCCTTTATTATTGACCGTATAATCTAATAGCTCAAAACTGCCTTGCTGTAGATACGTGTCTTCAAAGGTTTGTAAAATTTCATCATTCTGCAACTCACGAGCAGCTGATTCAGCTTGCTTCTGTACCACGCCGCTGAAGTCAATTTGCATCCAGCGCGGCAAATTAAAGCCATAGTTGCGCTGCAAGATATAAGCCACACCGCCTTTACCAGACTGGCTATTGATACGTACCACATCTTGATAGCTACGACCGATATGTGCCGGATCAATTGGCAAGTAAGCCACATCCCAAACGTTATCCGTCTCGTTTTGATGCTTTTCGTTATAATCGAGAGATTTTTTGATGGCATCTTGGTGTGAGCCGCTAAAGGCCGTAAAGACCAATTCGCCGACGTATGGATGACGCGGATGTAAGGGCAAATTGTTACATTCGCTGACCACTTGTACAATTTCGCTCATGTTACTAAAATCAAGCTCTGGATCGATACCTTGACTAAACAAGTTCATCGCCATGACCATGATATCCATATTACCCGTGCGCTCACCGTTACCCAATAGCGTACCTTCGATACGATCGGCACCCGCTAATACCCCAAGCTCTGCTGCTGCAACCGCACAGCCACGGTCATTATGCGTATGCAAGCTGATAATGACATGCTCACGCTGGGCAAGATGACGGCAGAAATACTCGACTTGGTCGGCAAAAACATTGGGCATAGACGCTTCAACGGTCGCTGGCAAGTTTAAAATCACTTCCTGCCCTTGTTGTGGTTGCCACACATCACAGACCGCATCACAGACTTCTACAGCATATTCAGTTTCTGTTTGACTAAAGCTCTCTGGTGAATACTGGAATACCCATTCCGTCTCAGGATACTGTGCCGCATACTGCTGTAATAGCTTGGCACCAGTGATGGCAATTTCTTTAATCTCAGCTTTGTCTTTACCGTAGACCTTTTCACGTTGTACACGGCAGGTTGAATTATAGACATGAACAATCGCACGCTTCGCGCCTTTTAATGACTCAAACGTACGGGCGATCAAATGCTCACGAGCCTGCACCAATACCTGCAAAGTCACATCATCCGGGACGTGATTTTCTTCGATAAGTTTGCGAGCAAAATCAAACTCAACCTGCGCCGCTGATGGAAAGCCAATTTCAATCTCTTTAAAACCAACCTCAACCAACGTTTTAAAAAAACGCATTTTTTGTTCGATCGTCATCGGATCAATCAGTGCTTGATTGCCATCACGCAGATCCACACTTGCCCAGATTGGTGACTTTTCAATCGTTTTGCTTGGCCAAGTACGATCTGACAGCGATGGCGCAAAAGCAAATGGACGATACTTTTTATAATCAAAAGCGGCATTTTTGGGTGTAATCTTTGCAGTCGTTGAGGCTACAGTGCGTTTGGCTTGGTCAGACATAATCAATCCTTAGATGATATGGGAATTTATGTTTTTAGCTGGACGGCTGGTGATTAGATCAATGTTTATCATACGAGATAACCAATGTTTATACCATAATAATATCAGAGTTTATGCAATAGAAATCAGCTTTCTTTGATAATATATGACACTATTTTAGTGAAAAAACACAATTTACTCAGTATAATTAGCTGAATTCACTAATAAAGCAACAGATCATGCCAAACAGTCATCTGGATAGTCCACATTTAGCCGATATTGATGAGATCGATCGACAGCTCTTGCGCGTATTGCAAACTCAGGCACGTATGAGTATCACCGAGCTTGCCGAACGCGTCAACCTGTCAGCCACGCCTTGTGCACGCCGTATTAAACGCTTAGAAGATGCTGGTATTATCACGGGTTATCACACCAAAACAGATGCGCAGAAACTTGGCTACCCGCTCGCTGTCTTTATTGCGATTAGTATGGATCGCCATACGGCTGAGCGCTTTGAGCAATTTGAGCGTAAGATTCAGAGCTTTGATGAAGTCATTAGCTGTAGCATTGTCACGGGTCGTACGGAAGACTACCTTATCAAGGTAAGAGTACGCGATATGGCACATTATGAGGAGTTTTTATTACATAGGCTCAATCGTATCGAAGGTGTCGCTCAAGTGCATACCAGTTTTGAGCTGCGAGAAATATTTAATCGTAGTGTGGTTTAAATGGTAGTCGGTGGCTGTCGACGAAACAATAGCAACAACACCAGTCCAACCATCAATCCAGCGGCGGCAACGAGTAACCCTGCATTGAAATTGTCGTCCTGCCCTGCCAATGCTACCGTCACCAATGGTCCCAAGAACTGACCCAATGCATAAGCCAAAGTTGCCAATCCTATCAGCAAATTTGAGTAAGCAGGATTGATATTTTTGATCAAAGTGAGCGTCATCGATACCATACCCACAAAGGTCAAACCTAAAATAGCAGCATTGCCGTACAAACCAATAGCGCCGTCGAACCATATGGGCAGGCACATCCCAAATGCTTGTAATATCGTTAAGCCTATTAACGTTTTGATTTCACCAATTCGCTTGGCAAGTGCGCCCCACAGTGGATTTGATAACATCGCAAACACACCAACGACTAGCCAAATGAGCAATCCAGCATACGTCTGCGTCGTGAGGCGCTGTTCTGCCATGACTGGCAAAAAAGTCGCAGAGGTAATATAACCAAAGCCTGCCAGTACATAGCTCGCTGACAGCAAAGCAATAGTTTTACGATGACCAGCAATGGCCTCATACAAAGCGCGCTTAAAGCTCAAATAGGTTTGATACACTGACACGTGCTGTTTAGGATCAGTCTGCAGCGAGTCGTAACCCTGTGCTTGTCTTGGTTTTACCGCATAGAGTAGCCATAACAGAGGTAAACTTGTAAAGCCTGCTACCAACCAAATGACATCAAAATGATAGCCCAATATTAACAACCACCACGTCAGTATGGCAGAAGCACTGATACCGACGCCTATACCTGCGTAGTGTACTGCCGACAGTACAGAGCGGCGTTCAGGACTTAAGCTTTGAATCACAAACGATGAGCTTAAGATCATCGCTACACCGCTTGCAATACCTGCGATTAGACGAATGAGATACCATAGAGTTAATGACATATCAGGTACGACAAGTAGCATCGTTGTGACGACACTTATAATCGCCCACAGTGTCAGCGCTTGCCACGTTGAACGCTGAGGCACAAACATGGCGATGAGGGCACCGATAAAATAACCAATGTAATTGATAGAGGCAAGCCAGCCTGCAATCGTCGTTGAAATCGACAGTTGCACCATAATATCAGGTAAGGTGGCAGTAAACAAAAAACGTCCATAGCCCATGACGACTGCCATGCAGTACATACCGATACAGGCAATGGCAGCTTCATTGGTAATATGAGGAAAAGCACGGCTTTTGAGAGCAGTCATCATGACAGAGCCATTTTTGCGGCCATTAGCACACAATCCTTTGTGTTAGAGCATTCAAGAGCAGCAGCGGATTAATAATCAAACATACAAGCGAAAACTACGATACGTTTACTGTTGGTGGCATGGTCACATCTGTTTCTGTGTGTCCTAGCATTTGTACGCGTTGATCACTAAACATATCCATATCAGGTGCCAGCGTACGCATAAAGCGATCAAAATAGAGCATCTGCTTGGTCAATAAAGCAAAGTCACGTGGGAAATGTATGCCATGGCGCTTACCGACTTCTACAATCTCAAGCATCATTTTATTTAACTCATCGGCTTGCTCTTTACTATTAAAAGGCACACCACTGGTAAAGGACTTGTCCTCCGCCATAATAGTCTTCATCATACGCTGCAAATCATTACCCAACGCCACTACATCGACTTTATTGCCACCATGGGTCATTTCCATATCAATCATATGGCGCGCCATCGCTTGATAGTCACTGTCCTGCATGGCTTGCATCATACCCATGCACGCACGCCAACTCTCAGCTTTTAGCTTACCAACAATACCAAAATCCAAGAAGCCAATACGACCATCGGTTAATAACATCAAATTGCCCGCATGCAGGTCAGCATGAAAACTGTTGCACAGCATGAGACTGGCAAACCACGTATTCAAGGTATCCGCCATGACTTGCGCAGGATCAGCACAATACTGACGCATGAGCGACTCATCTACCATAGATACGCCGTACAAGCGGCTCATGGTTAGTACACGCTTGGTCGTCAGCTCTTCATATACTTTGGGTGCTACCACGCGTGTATTGCCTGATACGGCTAAGAACTGCTGAAAATCGCGGATGTTTTGTGCCTCAGCGATAAAGTCAGTCTCGGCAAGCATGCGCAGGCGAATCTCATCGATAATCGGCGCAATACTGGCAAACTTCATCGACGGCATCAAGATCTCAAGTAACTTAGTCACCCCATGCAATACGCCCAAATCCGTTTGCATAATGGTCTCGACGTCAGGCTTTTGTACCTTTAATACGACTTCATCGCCATTATGCAACCGTGCCGCATGCACTTGCGCAATAGAGGCTGATGCTAGTGGCTTTGAGTCGATATGGGCGAACTTATCAGCGAGCGTCATGCCATCAACGGCCAACTCTTCTTTCAATACCTGCTCGATATAAGCATAAGACAGTGGCGTGGTCTGATCCAAACAGCTCTGAAAAGCTTTTACATATTCGCGTGGAAACAGTGACGGCGTACTGGCGATAAACTGGCCAATCTTGATATAAGTCGTGCCCAACTGCTCAAACGTTTCTTTTAATAATGTGGCATCAGGCTTTTCACCTTTTGCCACTCTCAGCGCAGATAAACCTGCCACGCTGGCTGTTTGGCGAACACGGTTCATGACATTGAAGGTATGCTTTAATAAATGCGGACGATGAATTTTCATAAAAAACAACTATGGTCATAAGAAAGGTTTTTGAGAATAGGCGATTATAAATAATGACAAGCTACACAGCTACTATTGAACAATCACTAATAACTACTACAGACAGGACACGCGGCATCTTGGCGATAGCCCATCAGCCGTTGCTGCATCTGGCTACCATCCCATATTAATAGCTTATTTGTCAGTGGATTTTTGGTTAATCCCAAATACTGCAGGGCAGCATTCGCTTGCAAATTACCCATGATAGCAGTGGTACTCGCTAGCACACCTGAGTTGGCACACGTACGCTCATCAGCCGCTGCATCAAGCACTACCGAACCAAACACGCAGTGATAACAACCAGTGTTTAGTTGCGGCTCAAACAGCGCCAACTGACCTTGCATCGCAATCGCTGAGGCAGATAATAGCGGGATTTTATAGCGCACGCTAATACGATTGATGACATCACGCGTCGCAAAATTATCGGTGCAATCTAAAAGCAAATCAGGCTTGCCTGTCGCCATGTCGAGCAATTTATAAGCATTGTCTTCGCTTAGTCTTGCAACTGTACCGCGAGCGGTGATTAAAGGGTTAATACGCTCTAACATTTGCGCAGCTGTTTGCGCCTTAGTTTTACCGATATCTTCAGGTAAAAACAGCGTTTGGCGCTGCAAGTTGCTGGCTTCAATGATGTCATCATCTATCAGATGAATTTGCCCAAGTCCTGCACGCACCAGCGTCTCAGAAGCAGGACAACCAAGCCCGCCTGCCCCTATCATAACCACACGAGCTGACTTTAAGCGTAGTTGAGCATCAATATCCCAACCGTCTAATAATATTTGCCTTGCATAACGCAGCAGCTCTTCATCCAACAACTGCCCTTCATATGATGTGTGCGCCATATTTATTACCAATAACCTATTATTAAAGAAGTCTACTAACAAAAATCTGATGACTTAATTTGACCCAGCGTAACACGATCATTACCACCATAATCTTGTACTGTACGCACAGATTCGAAGTCACTGTCTACAAACAACTTGCGAACGGCATCACCTTGGTCAAAACCATGTTCGATAGCCAGTAGCCCACCGACACGCAAGTATTTCGGTGCCTGTCCTACGATATGCTCTATATCAGCCAGTCCATGATTGGGGGCACTTAAGGCACTAATAGGTTCGGCTACAAGGCGTGCTAAATGCTCATCTTCCTCATCGATATAAGGAGGATTGGACACAATCACATCAAATAATAGCTCACCATGACTGGGCAGCTCGTCATACCAACTGCCTTGTATAAACTCAATATCAGCAACATCATTGATAGCTGCATTGTGCTGAGCAACCTTGAGCGCTTCTGGCGACATATCCACCGCAACGACTTGCCATCTTTCTGCCTTACTGTCTGAACGCTGTGTATTTAACTCATGTGCAAGACTAATCGCAATACAGCCTGAGCCTGTACCTAAGTCAAGTAAGCGCTTCGGCTGATTATTACCTGCATGATTTGGTTGAGTTGCTATCCAGACTAATACTTGCTCAATCAACACTTCAGTATCAGGCCTAGGAATTAAAGTGTGCTCATTGACCCTAAATTTTAACGACCAGAACTCTTGCTGACCAGTCAAATACGCAAGTGGCATTCCTTGCTGCATCTTCGTTACACCTGCATTGAATTGCTCAAACTCACTGTCTGTTAGCTGGTAACCTTCATCTGTGATTAGCGCTATCGCAGGCTTATCGATGACATATAATAGCCAATCGGTGAGCCAAAATGGCGGCAAATTGCTGTTTGCAGCCTCATTTGTCAACTGCTGAATGTGCTTCTTGATTTGACGAATGGTCGATGCTGTCATAAGTAACTCTTAAAAATATTATGCATTAATGAGAATAAGAACACTGCTTAGCCTACTCTGACGCGCGTGGTGGTTCTTTGGTATCGGTCAGGTTTGGATTCGCCTTGGCCAACTTATCACTGCTTCCATCATTATTGTCATCGCCATAAATATCATCGTTATCACCAATGACGATATGTTTATCAACAAAGTAAATCAACGCCAAAATCGGAATCCCAATAGCGAAAGTAAAGATAAAGAAAAATGGATAGCCCATATTATCGACGATAGCACCTGAATAACCACCCATCACCTTGGGAATGAGCGTCATTAATGAAGAGAAAATCGCATACTGCACTGCCGTAAAACGAATAGACGTTAGAGCGGATAAGAAAGCAATAAACACGGCACTCGCCAGCCCTGCGGCTAAGTTATCAAATATGACCGCAACATACATAAACGGCAAACTGCCTGGGTTGTAAGTTAGTAGTACAAACAATAAATTGGTCGCACACGCAAGAATTGCCCCAATCATCATGGCATGCATCATACGGAAACGCTGTGCCAATAACCCACCTAAGAACCCACCTGCAATCGCCATAATCACGCCGACGAGTTTCACTGCATTGGCAATATCTGTTTTACTAAAGCCCATGTCTTGATAAAAAACGTTGGAAATAACGCCCGCCACGATGTCTGAAATTCGATATAGCCCAATGAGCGCCAATAGTAATAACGCCTTTTTGCCATAGCGTCTAAAAAAGTCTAAAATCGGCTCGACCCAAGTTGCCATGGCTACTTCTTTTTTCACCAACCCTACTTGTACCAATGCATAACCTGCTACTATCGCTACACCCAAGCTTATCAGCAGATGCAATGTTTCAACAAAGAAGCTAGGAAATGCCCCTTCGAACTCTGGCAATACTTGTCCCATTAATATATAAGCAGCGATAAATGCGATCACTGAAAACACAAACAATGCCACCAATCTCACATAATCTTCGCGAGTTTCGGCAACCAATGGGGCTTTATTAATAATTTTTGGTTGATTGATGATGAAATACAACAGCAGCAACGGTGCGCAAGCGACCAGTGCCAAAAAGTAAAACTTAATCGCTGGCATGACCATTAACGGTATCATCGCCAATGTGCTATCGAACACTGTATTAATCAAAATATTGATCAGATAAATAATGCCAAAAATCAGACCTGGGATAAGTAGTAAAGCAGAATAAATAAGAAATACTTTTAAATTGCCCTTTTGCTTTTTACTTTGCAACGTTTCAGCCGTTGGCTCATAGCTGGCAAACGTGGTTAATACTCCTAAGGTCATGACACCTGCCATAATGTAGTAAGTATTTCGCCATGCCTCATAACTATAAAAAGTCTCATTCGAGCCAAAAAAATCTGCCAAATATAACGCGCCTGCCCCCGCAACGATCATGCCGATACGATAACCCGACACATAAATAGAGGATAGAATGGACTGCATCGATGGCGGCGCAAGCTCGATGCGGTAAGCATCAATCACGATATCTTGGGTGGCAGAAGAAAAGCCAAGCAAAACCGCAGCGCCTGCCATGTAAACTAAAACGTCTTCACTAACTGGATTAACATTTGCCATCAAAAAGATGGCAAATATGATAAGCAGCTGTGATACCACCATCCAACTGCGACGACGACCCAACCATTTGGTCAAAAATGGCACAGGAAGCGCATCTATTAATGGCGCCCAAATAAACTTAAACGAATAACCCAGTGCCGCCCAGCTAAACATGGTCACAACACTACGATCAATGCCTGCCTCTCTAAGCCAAAGTGATAAACTTGAAAAAATAAGCAGTATAGGAATACCCGCTGAAAAGCCCAAAAACAACATGATAATGACACGAGGGTCTAAATAAGCCTTTGCAGCCTCTCCCCATGATTTTTTGACAGCTGATTGATTGGGTGGCACAGATTTGACAGCAGACATAATCGCTCACTAGCACTTAAGAAAAAGAACACAACCGCGCACAATTTTTATCAATCATTAGTATCATCTATCGGTAACTGATACTGATAAATAGCACTGATAAACGGGATCGATAAAAATTGCTTAACGTTGCACAAATACAGCCATTACAACAAAATTGAATTATGGTACTTGAGAACGCTGACCTTGACTAGACATTCTAACGATATTTTTGCATTAACCTTTTTTTCTACTGGTTAATAAAACCTAGCTTATAGACTAGGGTTTACTTTCATATTGAGCATGGGTATAAAAATAAGGAAAATATCGTATTTTGCATCACAACCGTTTTATATAAACCTCTTTCTCTTGTGATTAGCCAATCATTATCCTGATAAGTTATTAATAATTAATGCTTTAACAACCAGAAATTATTACTAAATCCTTACTTTTATATATTTAAAAAATATAATTTTATTAGGTATACCATTTATTTTATAAAACAATATGTTTGTATAAATTGCTTCCCTAAATCAATCATTATTCTATATGCTAGAGATGACAAATAATTTTTGCAAACAATAGTAAATAACACCCTCGATTGCCATTTATCTGATTACTGCCTAGGAGCCACATGATGACTAACTCAAACTCAACATCAGATGCTGCAAGTAACACCACTTATGATAAAGGAGATGGTCATGGACCAACCATTCATAGTGAAAATGTAGATACTTCGCACGAGCCACAACGTCCAAGCATAGGTGGCTGTCCTGTCATGCACCAAGCACATACTACGAACGCCTCGGCAGCAACCGACTGGTGGCCGAATAGCTTGAACTTAGATATCTTGCATCAGCAGGATCACAAAACCAATCCAATGGATCCTGACTTTGATTATGCAGAAGCCTTTAAGCAATTAGACTTAGAAGCCGTCAAGCAAGATTTAAAAAATCTAATGACTGAGTCACAAGCATGGTGGCCAGCAGATTGGGGGCATTATGGTGGGTTAATGATTCGTATGGCTTGGCATTCTGCCGGTACTTATCGGCGCTCTGACGGCCGCGGTGGTTCTAACACTGGTAATCAACGCTTTGCGCCATTAAACAGTTGGCCAGACAATGTCAACTTGGACAAAGCACGTCGTCTATTATGGCCAATCAAGAAAAAGTATGGTAACAAACTTTCTTGGGCAGATTTGATGATACTAGCGGGTAATATGGCTTATGAATCTATGGGCTTTAAGACGTTAGGTTTCGCTGGTGGACGTACCGATATTTGGCATCCAGAAAAGGATATCTATTGGGGTTCTGAGCGTGAATGGCTGGCGGCTACCAAAAATCGTTATGAAGATGATAATCAGCGTGAATCGCTAGAAAACCCTTTAGCAGCGGTACAGATGGGCTTGATTTATGTCAACCCTGAAGGTGTCGATGGCAACCCTGATCCAATCAAAACAGCACAAGACATCCGCACCACTTTTGCTCGCATGTCAATGAATGATGAAGAAACAGTCGCCTTGACGGCTGGTGGTCACACGGTTGGTAAATGTCATGGTAATGGTGACGCTACCTTATTAGAAGATGAGCCAGAAGCGGCTGATATCAAAGAGCAAGGTCTAGGTTGGCGCAACCCTAAAGGTACAGGCAATGCTGGCGACACCGTCTCAAGTGGTATCGAGGGCGCATGGACCACGCATCCAACCCAATGGGATTATGAGTATTTCGAGTTATTGCTAAATCATGAGTGGGCACTGACTAAGAGCCCTGCTGGTGCTTGGCAGTGGGAACCTATCGATATCAAGGAAGAGGATCGTCCTTTAGATGCACATGATCCAAGTGTACGCCGCAACCCAATCATGACCGATGCTGATATGGCAATGATTAAAGACCCTGCTTACCGTAAAATTTCAGAGAACTTTCATCAAAATCCAGAATATTTCGATGAAGTATTTGCAAAAGCTTGGTTTAAGCTTACCCATCGTGATTTGGGGCCAAAATCTCGATATTTGGGGGCGGATGTGCCAAGCGAGGACTTCACTTGGCAGGATCCAATTCCACAAGGCAATGTTAATCTGAGCGCTGATGATATTGCGATCTTAAAAGCACAGATACTAGGCAGTGGTATCGACCATCGCGAATTTATTATTACCGCTTGGGATAGCGCTCGTACATTCCGCGCCTCAGACTATCGCGGCGGCGCCAATGGTGCACGCATTCGTTTAGCCCCGCAAAAAGACTGGCTAGGTAATGAGCCTGAGCAATTGGCTCGCGTACTTGAGGCGCTCACTGCCATCCAGACGAACTTTGATAAAGACGTCAGCATCGCAGATTTAGTGGTACTCGCTGGTAGCACCGCCATTGAAAAAGCAGCAGCTAATGCAGGCATTCAAATTGAAGTGCCATTCGATGCGGGTCGTGGCGATGCGAGCGATGAGATGACTGACACAGAAAGCTTCTCTGATTTAGAGCCACGACATGATGGCTACCGTAACTGGATCAAAGGCAGCTATGCCATATCACCTGAAGAGATGCTATTAGATCGTACTCAGCTGATGGGCTTGACTGCACCCGAAATGGTCGTTTTAATCGGTGGTATGCGTGTCTTGGATACCAACTACGCTCAGAGCCAACAAGGCGTCTTTACTGAGCGTGCTGGGACACTTAGCAATGACTTCTTTGTGAACTTGACAGACATGAGATATTCTTGGCATCCCGTTAAGACAGACAATAATGACGCCCCTGCCCTCTATGAGGTGCGTGAGCGTACTACTGGCAATGTAAAATGGCAAGCCAGCCGCGTAGACCTAGTGTTTGGCTCAAACTCCATACTACGCGCTTACGCTGAGCTTTACGCACAAGACGATAACCTAGAAAAATTCGTTCATGACTTTGTAAATGCTTGGAATAAAGTGATGAATGCGGATCGCTTTCGCTAAAACCCACTGAAATAGATACGCCTTTATCTTAAAAAAGCCCTCTTTAATCGAGGGCTTTTTTATTGTAATGGTTTGCTTCTAGCAACGGACAAACGACTTATTCTATATTCCAAATAAATATAAATAGATAACCATTAAGTATATACAAGAATAAACACTTTGTTTTACACTACCTTCTTACTGCATATTTGTACATTTTCACTTTTGTATACAGACAGGGTTTGTATATTTATACAATAGGATTTAGTTATGGCAATCGACGTAGTGGTCAATCAGCGGCATTTACAGATTCAGCTCAAGCAGTTGGAGACAGTATGGCATACGGTGATTAATGGCTATAACTTAAGTCAGGCGGCGACCGTACTGCACACCAGTCAATCTAGCCTATCAAAACATATTGCGGCACTTGAAAATCAGCTCAAAACGGAAGTATTCGTCCGTCAAGGCAAACGCCTAACGGGTCTTACGACCATGGGCACAGCACTAATGCCGCATATCGAATCTATCTTCGCCGAGATCCGTACGATTGAAAACCTGAGTCTCGATTTTAATAATCCGAATATTGGCACGCTGACGATTGCCACCACTCACACGCAAGCGCGATATGTATTGCCACAAGTCGTCAAAGAGTTTAAAGAGCGTTTCCCCAAAGTCAATCTAATATTACAACAAGCGGATCCAGAAACCATCGCACAGATGGTCATTCGCGGGCAGGCAGATATTGGCATTGCAACCGAGTCTTTACTTCATAACAATTATTTACGCTGCTATCGCTATTATGACTGGACGCATCGCGTCATTGTGCCAAGCGATCACGAACTGGCCTATCACGAGTCTGTGGATTTGCCGACCCTCGCCAGCTATCCGATTGTGACCTACCACGGTGGCTTTACGGGGCGCGGTGCGATTGACAAAACTTTTGAAGAAGCAGGATTGGAACCGGATATCGTGCTAGCAGCACTCGATGCTGATGTAATCAGTACTTACGTAGGTCTGGGCTTGGGTATTGGTATTATCGCAGAGATGGCGTTTGAACCAAGTCACTATCAAAATTTAACCGCGATACCTGTAGATCACTTTGGGCGCTTTACCAGTTGGATGGCGGTACGGGATGATGCGGAAATTCGTCAGTATGGTCGGGCATTTATGGAACTGTGTCAAAAACAATTTAGCCAGTAAAGAACCATTCATTCATATTTTCACTAAACGTCAATGGCATCGTTATCAACAGATAATGATGTCATTTTCTATTCTCATTTCTACTCAAAATCGACTGCCGCGCATGTGATTCTTATAACGCTACCCCATTATTAAGATTTGTTATCGTCTTAACTTATAACCTTTATATTCAATAGAACCGCCCCATTATATGAACTATTGAGCGACTAGTTACAGCAATATTGAATTAGCACTAGTTTCTTGAGGTGCTGTTTTAACATTGCTGTCGCTAGTCTCTTTTATAACTAGAATCAAATACCAATATAACCATGTCGTTGAAAAGCGGCATCATAAAAACAGGTGATTTATGAGTAACGCTATTCCCTTATCCTTTTTAGATCTAGCACCCGTGCCTGAAGGTAAAACCATCGCTGAAGGCATTGCCCAAACGGTTGAGACAGCACAGCAAGCAGAAAAAGTCGGCTTAAACCGTTATTGGATGGCAGAGCATCACAATATGCCGGGCATCGCCAGCGCAGCGACGTCAGTACTACTAGCGCATATCGGCAGCCAAACCAAGCATATACGTATTGGTGCTGGTGGTGTGATGCTTCCGAACCATGCACCTCTCGTCATCGCTGAGCAATTCGGCACCTTGCATGCATTATATGGTGATCGCGTAGATTTAGGGCTGGGTCGTGCGCCGGGTACTGATGGCGCAACCTTTCAGGCACTACGCCGTCAGATGCAAGATGCTGATCGCTTTCCGCAAGACGTCCAAGAATTGATGTACTTTTTAGGGAACGGTATAGATAATAGCCCAGTACAGGCATTTCCTGGGGCAAAGTCAAACGTTCCTATCTGGATATTAGGCTCTTCTCTTTTTGGGGCTACGTTAGCGGCGCATTTGGGACTTCCTTATGTGTTTGCCTCACACTTTGCACCGCAAATGCTTGGGCAAGCGATTACAGCCTATCGTGAACAGTTCAGACCATCAGCCTATTTAGATAAGCCTTATGTCATGCTGGCGGCCAATTTATTACTCGCCGATGACGATGCTACTGCACAGTATCATTTTACCTCTGCGCAGCAAAGTTTCGTACGCTTGCGCCGTGGTGAAACAGGTCAAATGCCGAAACCTACTCACGATATGGACAGTATCTGGAGCCCTGCTGAAAAAATGATGGTGGATAGCGCATTATCAGTGTCATTCATCGGTTCTGTGGAAACTGTCAAACCGAGACTGGCGGCATTCCTTGCCCAGTATCAGCCAGACGAGCTGATTGTGACGGCTAACGTTTACGATCAGGCAGCGCGCATGCGTTCACTGGAACTTACACCTGAGTTAAATTTATTTACTTTACAATGAAATCAGACACTTGCATAATTATTGATAAACCTTAGCTGGATGTTTGACATGGATGCAACTCCTATTATCGGTGCCTCACTGCTTATCGGCTCATCAATATTTATGTACATTGTGGCTTTTCTTGCGGTGATGGCTGTCGGTGGTTATTTGACCTACCGCACCAGCCCAAAACGTAAGCAGCGGCGCGAAGACAAACGTAATAAAGACAATCCAAATTAATAACCGCTCTCGAAATATGCTAGGGACGTATTAATTGAACGTTTAAAGCAATGTAAAAAGCCCTCTTTTCTTATTTAGAAAGAGGGCTTTTTTTGGCTTGCTACATAATAAAAACACAGCAATCTTTACGTACGGTGACTATAAATGGCATTACCATTCAATTGACGAGCCAAGATTTTTTTGTGCGGCTTGTTGTGCGACATATAGAGCGACTGCTGCATCAAAACTGGCTGCACCAACCGATTTAAATAACGTAACACCATGATTAGACTTAGCGGTTTTTTCTTGTAGCGCCCCTGTGACTAGCGCTTGTAAGTCACCACTGAGGTCGTCCCATGTCCATGCACAATCGACACTATCGTGAGCTTGGATTAAATCACCCGCTTCATGACGACTGCCAACCAAATCATCGACAACGACCATGCGACTGTTTGCAATGACATCATTGCTTATCTCTTTCATTGAAGGCTGATAGGCGCCGACTGCGTTGATGTGTACATTAGATTTAATATGGTTGAGATCAAACAAACCTTCTGTTGCGCGGGTTGCGACATTGATAACATCTGCATCACGGACAGCATCATTGATATTTTCGCAAACCGTTATAGTAACGTCCCATTGCGGATAATCACGAGTAAATTTCACTTTGAAAGTCTCAGCGCCTTCCCTGCTTCTATTCCATAAATATACTGTTTTAATCTCAGGACGTACTGTCATTACCGCATGTAATTGCTCATAAGCCATGCCACCACAACCGACCACCGCCACACTTTGACAGTCAGCGCTTGCCATATATTTGGTCGCAATACCTGACAATGCTGCCGTACGCACTTGGGTAATATAAACCCCATCCATAATTGCCAATATCTCACCAGTATCATTGTTTGACACGGTAATAATCGCCGTTGTGGTTGGTAAATTTCGGCTCGGATTATCAGGACAAATGGTGACCAATTTTACGGCTGTATACTCGTTCTTACCATCATACATCGTGGCTGGCATGGATAAATGCGAACCTAAGCTATGGGCGTCATCTTCACTAAAAGTTTCAATGACCAAACGTTCAGGCGCTTTGATCCAATTGGGATGCGCTGCCTGTTGATGCAACAATGCTTCTATCGCCCCAATGGCAGATTGCATATTGAGATGTTCGGTCACGATTGCTTTGTTTAGTAATTGCAATTTGAGTACTCCTATTTATAGATTTATTATTAGAACATGTTTTATCACGCCAAACGGCTACTACATTAATCCTAACCCGCGTAATATTGCCGCACCAATCGCCATTCCAAACATACCTACCACGGTGGTAAAAGCCAAAATATTAGCAGCTAACACATCATTGCCACCCATGGCTTTTGCCATTACATAGCTGGCGGCGGCTGTTGGTGAGGCTGCCATCAAAAACAACACACCCATATGCACACCTGATAGACCAAATCCCAATCCAATAGCGATGGCAATCAATGGCGCAACGATAATACGTCCGATACTCGCCTGCATGGATAGCCCTGAAGGGTGCAACATCGACTTCAAATCAATACTGGCACCGGCGCAAATCAATGCTAAGGGCAATGCCACTGCCGCCAGTAAATCACCAGTCGTATGAATCACACCTGTAATAGGCGGCAGCGGTGACGCCTTATAAGCAAATGCTGCTACCAATGCGATAATCAGTGGGTTGGTAAATAGTTTTTTGATAATCATGGTACTGCGACTGAGCCAAGTATCATCCACACTTTTGGACACACGGCTGAGAGTGATAACCGCTAAGATATTAAACAGTATCGTCACCACACCCATATAGACAGCGCCGATGCTTAAGCCACGTTCTCCGTAGGCATTAGCAACTGTTGCCAGTCCAATAATAGCCATATTACTCCGAAATATCCCTTGTACAAACACCCCTTGATCAGCCGGTTTGCTCACAAAATATTTGGCGTAAATCTCTGCACCTATAAACAAAATGAATGTCACCAGAATACCAGCCACTATCAGCGTGATTTGTTTGCTGTAATCGACATCACTATCAACGACGCTAAAAAAAAGCAAACAGGGTAAACAGTAATTAAAGACAAAGCTCGATGCTTGATCAATAAAAGTCTGGCTCGCCTCACCGCGTCTCTGCATAAAAAAACCCAACCACATTAAGGCAAGGTTGGGCAAGACAATGGTAATAGCAAAGACAATAGCATCAATCATAAATAGGCTCAGTTCGTTGACAAACCCATCATGATATGGACATCAGCGAGATAAATTGACAAGTAATCATTATGTTTTCTAACCTAGTATAGAGACAAAATAGCAAGTAAGACAAGCGCCTGCTCTATTTTCTTTTAACAGCAATTGCATTATAAACAAACAAAAGCCCATAACGGTATATCGTTATGGGCTTTTGTTATACTAGTTATACTACTATTACGAATCTAGCGCGGCCTTCGCTTTTTTCTGTTTTTTAACCGTCATGGCTAACAGTTGAATGGCGGCAGGCGTCACACCACTTACTCGTCCCGCTTGGGCTAAAGTCGAAGGACGAACTTGCGTGAGTTTTTGCACAATCTCATTTGATAAGCCAGATACCACACTATAGTCAAAGTCCATTGGCAGCGCCGTATTCTCTAAACGCTTCATTTGATCAATGTCTTCTTGCTGACGGTCAATATAGCCTGCGTACTTCACAGAAATCTCTATCTGCTCACCCACTTGCGCATCGACTTGCGAATCAGTGATGGCAGCGATATCAGCAAAATGAATCTGCGGACGCTTGAGCAAATCAAAAGCAGTCGATTCTTTTGACAGCACCTCCCCCGTTTGCTCTGTGACTTTTTTGCCTAACGTATTGGCAGGGGTTGCCCACATATCTTTGAGACGTGAGGTCTCCGTTGTGATCGCTTCCATTTTTTCTTGATACGCTTGCCAGCGCACATCATCTACTAGACCAAGCTTGCGACCCGTCTCAGTTAGGCGTTGATCTGCATTGTCTTCACGTAATAGTAGACGATATTCTGCGCGGCTCGTAAACATACGATATGGCTCAGTCGTACCATGGGTAATCAAGTCATCAACGAGCACGCCAAGATAGGCTTCATCACGGCGCGGTGTCCACGTTTCAAACTCACTATTATTAGTCGTAACCAATGCCGCATTAGTACCTGCTAGCAAACCCTGTACGCCAGCCTCTTCGTAGCCAGTTGTACCATTGATTTGTCCAGCGAAGTAAAGACGATCGATAGATTTGGTCTCAAGCGTTGGTTTCAAATTTTGTGGATCAAAATAATCATACTCAATCGCATAGCCTGGACGGGTGATATGCGCGTTTTCTAAGCCTTTCATACTATGAATAAACTCTAACTGCACATCAAACGGCAAACTTGTTGATATACCATTTGGATATAGCTCATGGGTGGTCAAACCTTCTGGCTCGATAAATATCTGATGGCTGTCTTTATCTGCAAAGCGATGGATCTTATCTTCGATAGATGGGCAATAACGTGGACCCACACCTTCGATTTTGCCAGAGAACATCGGTGAACGGTCTAAGTTTTCACGGATAATATCATGGGTGCGCGCATTGGTATGGGTGATATAGCAGTTGACCTGCTCAGGATGCATAGACACATCACCCATATAACTCATCACTGGTAGCGGCGTATCACCCGGCTGTACGGTCATCACACTAAAATCAACGCTACGCGCATCGATACGCGCTGGCGTACCTGTTTTCAAACGCCCGACTGGCAGCTTAAGCTCACGCAAACGATCTGCCAACTTGATAGAAGGTTGATCGCCTGCGCGACCACCTTTTGAGCTCTCGAGACCAATATGAATCACCCCGCCCAAGAACGTTCCTGAAGTCAGTACCACCGTTTGCGTATTAAAGATAATACCCGTTGCAGTAACCACTGCCGTCGCACGACCATTTTCGACTAAGATATCATCAGCCGCTTGTTGAAATATATCAAGATTTGGCTGATTCTCAAGCGTATGGCGAATGGCGGCTTTATATAAAATACGATCTGCTTGCGCACGCGTAGCTCGAACTGCCGCCCCTTTACGACTGTTAAGCACACGAAACTGAATGCCTGACTTATCCGTTGCCAATGCCATTGCACCGCCAAGCGCATCAATCTCACGCACCAGATGCGATTTACCGATACCACCAATTGCTGGATTACAGCTCATTTGCCCAAGCGTCTCAATATTATGTGTCAACAGCAAGGTCTGCGCGCCCATACGTGCGGCTGCCAAAGCAGCTTCTGTGCCAGCATGACCACCACCGATCACTACCACGTCGTAATTTTTTGGGTATTGCATATACGCCTCACTTGACTCATAACGCCGCTTTTAGCCAAAAACTATTATTACCAGAATTTTATGGCTAAATAGCATGGTCATCAGCAAATAAACGTCAGTCGGATTTAAAAAGTTAACGACTTGGAAAAGCCGCTAGATATTGGATTATTAACCCATCATTATAACAATTTTTTGATGCTTAAAAAACGCCGCAGTAGAAACTATTTACATTAAGTTTTAAGCATCGTTTTTAAACTTAGTAGCTAGCAACTTAATAACTAGCGCCTAGTTACCAGGGCTCAGCGGTACGATTTGATCTGATTGACCACTGCTCAGCATATGCTGACTGCCATAACCTTCTGGATTGATCTGCAAATAAGCATTCATCAAGCCAATAGCATCGCCATCATTACTCGCCAAAATTTGCTCTTTAATTATGTCTACTGGCGGTAGCAGCAAGTTTTTTAGCAATGCCAAACGCTGCTGGTTATCACCTTTATTAACGACCATCTCGATAAGTTGACGCGCATCGATGGGTAAATCTGGCGTATTCTGTGCCAATAATGCCAAATGATAAGCGCCCGCAGAATCTTGATCCGCAACGATACGCTGCTCAATCGCAATATAAGTGGCTTCTGTTGCGCCGCCTGCCACGCTAAGCTGATGAATACATTTCAGCGCTGAATGTGGCTCATTGCCAGCAATTTCAATGATGCGCGTGGATTCATTTTTTAAATGCTCACGGCGTTTTTCGATTACCGCTTGCTCAGCAGCTTCTTTTTGCACGTTCGGCTGTTCCGTTGCTTGACTATTCATAAAGCTCTCTCACTCGTATGATAATTATTATCTATATCGCTGATATCTTGCACACTATATGGGGGTAAATTCGATAAAAACAACGAAGCCTAAAGACACTAAAGCTTAAAGACAATAAAAAACCCAAATAGCCATTAACTGACCATTTGGGTTTACTGTGCTTTATCTTATAAAGTCTATTTGAATATCAAAGACATCCAAAGCGTACTCTCAAGTATTAAGCAGCAGGGCTGTTTGCTTCAACCAATGGCTTTAACTCGCCTGATTGATACATTTGCAAAATAATGTCTGATCCGCCCATCAATTCGCCATCAATCCACAACTGTGGAAAAGTCGGCCAATTGGCGACTTTTGGCAAAGTAGCACGGATTTCTGGGTTTTCTAAAATATTTACAAACGCAAATGGGCGACCGATTTGAGTAAGCACTTCAATCGATTTAGCAGAAAAGCCACACTGTGGAAATTGCGGCGTGCCTTTCATATAAATAATAACTTTATTGTCACGGATTTGATCACGGATCAATTGTTCAACGTCGTTTGCAGCGGTATTTGGGGTTTGCTCACTCATAAAAGCTCCTATTGATAAAGCGGTTCATTGAAAACAGTGATTGATATTACAAAATGATTGAAAAAAGAGATGGCTGATACATGGGGCAAGCGCCACGGTATTACAAGTACAACTCTATAGACTCTATATATAAAATCTACGCTCAACTCACCAAGTCAATATGACTCGGAGTGCTCAAGCAGCGATGACACCCGATCCAAGCTATCTAGATTCGACAACATTAGGTACTAATAATACCACGGCATTGGCCATAATGCCCTCTTGCCGACCGGTAAAGCCTAACTTTTCAGTGGTGGTGGCTTTAACGCTGATATTATTGACCGCCGTCTGCAAATCACTGGCGATATTATCACGCATGGCTTGACTGTGCGGTGCCAGCTTTGGACGCTCACACATCACAGTGATATCAGCGTTGCCTAGACTATAACCAGCCTCTTGCACTTTACTGTAGACATAACGTAGCAGCACCCGCGAGTCCAACCCTGCATGGGCGGCATCTGTATCAGGAAAATGCTGACCGATATCGCCAAGCGCCAATGCGCCAAGCAGTGCATCAGCAAGCGCATGCAGCACCACATCTCCATCAGAGTGTGCAAGCAAGCTGTGCGTGTGTTCAATAGGCACACCTGCTAGCACCACATATTGCTGCTGCTGACCATTATTGTGAAAAGCGTGAACGTCGATACCTTGACCAATTTTTATCATTATTATTCCAAGATGAGTGAAACGTGATTAAAATAATTCAAAACCACTATCTAAATTTCTAAAGCGATTTTACTAATGCCTAGACACCATCGGTCGCCACCAGTTTCAATTAACTGGTATAATATGACGTTTATTTTATCATAATACCAGATCCAAAAGATAAGCTGACGTCGTTCTGCTGAGACTACCTATTGTAGCAATGGCATAATTTTTGGCGTCAATATCTATTTTGGAGAACGTACAAATAGTTGAGCCGCTTTATGTCAGCCATACAAGATACCTCAAGCATAGCCGTTTCTGAGTCTTTTACGCCTCATCGTCCATTAACACTTGCCGATATCGAAAATCCTAGCGCCAAGCACGTGATTGTCGGTATGTCAGGTGGCGTTGATTCTTCTGTATCAGCCGTTTTACTTCAACAAGCAGGCTTTAAAGTCGAAGGTCTGTTTATGAAGAACTGGGAAGAAGATGACGGCACCGAATACTGTACGGCAATGGATGATTTAGCGGACGCACAAGCGGTATGTGACAAAATCGGTATGAAGCTACATACGGCCAATTTTGCCATGGAATATTGGGATCGGGTTTTTGAGCATTTTTTAGCAGAATACAAAGCAGGTCGTACGCCCAATCCAGATATTTTGTGCAACAAAGAAATCAAGTTTAAAGCGTTTTTAGACTATGCTTTGACGCTGGGTGCAGATTATATCGCCACCGGTCACTACACGCGCCGTAGTATGAACTATACGAATGCTAATGGCACTGAGGTTGCGCAGCTATTACGCGGGCTTGATAACAATAAAGACCAAAGTTACTTTTTACATGCGGTTGGCGGCGATAAAATCGCTAAGACGCTGTTCCCAGTCGGTGAGCTTGAAAAGCCAGTGGTTCGTCAAATCGCTGAAGAACATGATCTTATTACCGCCAATAAAAAGGATTCAACCGGTATCTGCTTTATTGGTGAGCGCCGTTTCAAAGACTTTTTACAACAGTACTTGCCCGCTCAAAAAGGCGATATCATGACTGACGATGGTCACATTATCGGTCAACACGATGGTTTAATGTATTATACGTTAGGTCAGCGCGGTGGTATTGGCATTGGCGGTGTCAAAGATCGCCCAGAAGAGCCTTGGTTCGTATTGGCAAAAGACTTGGACAACAACCGTTTGATCGTTGGACAAGGTCATGAGCATCCCATGATGCTGAGTAATGAGCTGCAAGCTTATAAGCTCGATTGGGTCGATGGTTTACCGCCTGCAGATATATTTAGCGAAGACGGCTTACGTTGTATGGCAAAATCGCGCTACCGTCAGCCAGACCAAGCGTGCCGAGTGTTTGCTGTTGATGATAAAGGTTTAGAAGTACGAGTGATATTTGATACGCCGCAACGTGCAGTGACGCCAGGTCAATCAGCAGTATTTTATATCGATGAGGTTTGTTTGGGCGGCGGCGTCATTGCCTCTATTGACGCGCCTTGCGGGATTTGACATCTCAGTTAACATTAATTAATACAATGATTTGTCTTTTTTTAGGATACTGAATGACCGCTCGCCTTTTCGCCTTGCTGAATATCTCATTTTCTTGTTCGATATGGGTAAAGCGAGGTCTTACACTTACTTTCATTGCTGCGTCATTTAGTGCACAGTCAGCACCAGCAGAGATGGGTAGTATCACGGTGACCAGCTCTAATGCTTCGACTGGTAGTGCTTCTGGCACCTATATAGCAGCAGGTTCTGGTGCTACTGGTCGTTTTACTTTAGTGCGCAATGAAAATATTGGTTATAACAGTAATGCTGAGATAACACCATCTAATGGTACGCGTACCAATGGTATTGAGATCAGAAATGATTCTAATACTAGTATTGATAGAGATAAATTTAAGTACACTTTTACTATTACGCCTGATGATAACGCCTCTATACATACCATAAAGATTGGTCAAGCCAGCTATTCAATGGGTGGTAACTCAGAAATTGCACGTCAAACGTTAAGTTTTACCCAAAATAGTCAAATCAGTATACCTGCGCAAGCCACTATCAAAAACAACCCAGATGTCCCCTATTACTATAATGCAATGGGTGATTATTTTATGGGTACCAAACTTAATGCGACTCAATTGAATTCACAAAATGCTGTGTTCAACCCGCAGCTGCGTACCGATAGCTCAAATGTGAATGGTAATGGTTTATATTATTATAATATTACTAATCTAGCGGGTGTTACTGGTAGCCAAAACCCATATACACCTACCTTGAATACGAATAAACAAGTAAGCCTCAGTTCAAATAACGGAGTTTTACCACCGACGCCAACTTTTGAAAATATTATTAAAAGTATCAATAATGGCAGCACGTATTCTGCACTCTCACCTAATACCGCTATTTCCAATGGTGGTACTTATGTCAGTTATGGCATCGAAAACAGTCAAAGCAATTACGTTGTCGCGGTAAGAAACGCGAACGCCGTAACTTTGACTTATGAAGGTATTATGAATGGTAATATCGGCATTGCGCGTAACGTAGTCGGTGAAACCTATAACGAATGGATCAGCTTTGGAGTAGAAAGTGAACCGTTCAATTATGTCTTTTCAGGCACTGTATTCAATGATAATGGTGGTATAAACGATAGCGACATCAATGTCAAAAAAGATAACGCTACGATAGACAGCGGTATATATAACAATACCAACTTCTTCAATGGTACTTTTGACTCTGCTGAAAGTGGTATTGCAGGTAGCACAGTCAAGCTGGTTGACTGTACAACCAATGCTCCTCTTGAAACTATAAATATTCCTACTAATATTGTCGGTAAATATGAGATTAAAATGCCTATCGCTTCTCTAACTGGCAAAAGTACTGTCTGCCTGATTGAAGAAAATAGTGGTAGCACTTATCCCATTCGTACTACTAATGAAAAAACGGTTATTTCCTTGACTACTAACCAGTATAACTATGAAAATAATAACTTTGGCAGAGTGATTGATAAAAACGCAGCTTTAGTCCTTGAAAAAGAACAAGCACTTAACGATTGCAAAATCGCCTCATTGTTACCAAATCTAGAAAACAAGCTTGCCTATAGTAAAGCCGCCCTATCTGAAGTAACTCCAGGACAATGTATTGCCTACAAAATTACTGCGACCAATCGAGCCAACCTTAATATCAATCACTTTGTTCTACAAGATATCTTGCAAGAAAAAAATGTGAATGGCGCGATAGTGACGTCAAAACTTGCGAATCCAATTCATCAAGCAAGCGAATATGCCGCAGACAGCGTCGCTATCGGCAATAACGGTACTGTTAAAACGGTAACCTCAATTTTAGATCCAAGGACAAAACGTAGTTTTTACTTTAATACTAAGTATGGCACGACACACTCTAATACACCCGATATCCCTTAATAATAGCGTTATATGCATATTTTGATTTTATCAACGGCTACATTTGCTACACTACCCGTATTTTTTTGACCACAGTCTTATATGATGTGTTCATTTGTGGGATTTCACAGTTTTCATCACTTTTACTTTTTTAATTTAAAGGCATTATTATGAACTTACTTACCGCACTCTCCCCAATCGATGGTCGTTACGCCTCCAAAGCTGACAGCTTGCGTCCTTATTTATCTGAATTTGGTCTCATTAAAGCCCGCGTCACTGTCGAAATTCGCTGGTTACAGTCATTGGCTGATAACAATGCGATTGGTGAATTGGCAGCATTTGATACCGATACCAATGCCTTTTTAAACAGTATCGTTGATGACTTTAGTGAAGCAGATGCCCAAGCCATCAAAGACATCGAAGCGACGACCAATCATGATGTAAAAGCCGTTGAGTACTTTATCAAAGACAAGTTCCGTGGTCAGGCAGCGCTTGAAGATTCATTAGAATTTATTCATTTTGCGTGTACCAGTGAAGATATCAACAACTTATCATATGCGTTAATGCTAAAAGACAGTCGCGAGATTGTGGTTGCGAAAATGCAGCAATTGACTGATAGCATCGTTGATTTGGCGATTGCTCATGCTGACCAACCCATGCTATCACGCACCCATGGTCAAACCGCTAGCCCAACAACGCTAGGCAAAGAAATGGCAAACGTCGCCTATCGTCTGGCTCGCCAAATTAAGCAAGTAGGGCAAGTTGAGCTGTTAGGTAAAATTAATGGCGCGGTTGGTAACTATAACGCTCATTACGCCTCATACCCTGACGTCGATTGGCAAGCACATGCAGAACGCTTCATTGATGAAAGTCTTGAGCTGACTTTTAACCCCTATACCACGCAAATTGAGCCGCATGATTATATCGCTGAGCTATTTGATGCAGTCAAACGTTTTAATACTATCTTAATCGATTTTAACCGTGATATTTGGCAATATATTAGCTTAGGCTATTTTAAACAGCGCCTAAAAGATGGTGAAGTTGGTTCTTCTACCATGCCGCATAAAGTCAACCCGATTGATTTTGAAAACTCTGAAGGTAACTTGGGCGTTGCTAATGCGATGCTGGCTCATTTGGGTGAAAAACTGCCAATTTCGCGTATGCAGCGTGATTTATCAGACTCTACCGTACTTCGTAATATCGGTGTTGGTCTGGCGCAAAGTATGATTGCTTATGATGCTTGTTTAAAAGGCGTGAGCAAACTTGAATTGAATGCGCAGCGCTTAAACGATGATTTGAATAATGCACAAGAAGTATTGGCAGAGCCGATTCAAACGGTTATGCGCCGCTACCGTGTTGAGAACCCTTACGAGAAGCTTAAAGCTCTGACTCGTGGTAATGCCATGACTCGCGAAGCCATGCTGACATTCGTTGAAAGTGATGAGCTATCTGCGGTGAGCGATGCGGATAAAGCGCGCCTACGTGAGATGACGCCTGCGACCTATATTGGTAATGCAGCTGAACAAGCGCGCACGATTAAAGAGTGGATTGCTAAGATTTAACTGGTAACAATCTTATCTTTATAAAATGTAAAAAAGATATAAACGAATATGCATTTATATCTTTTTAGAAAAACCTTACTCTAAACACTATGATTTTTTAAATACATAGTTAATGGGTGAGGTTTTATTCTTTATCGTCTTCATCTTTTTTATCACTGCTATCACCCGGTATGATCGCTTTGGTAACAGCAACAGTACCTTTGACGACGCCTTTAGTGGTTTTGTAGGCGACTTTTACAGGTACGGTGACGATTTTATGCACACAAGCTTGCAGCATAAACATACTGGCGATGATGACGATAAACTGTAATTTTTTCATAAATTTCCTACGGATAATGAGAGGCACTGATGGCTATATTTTGACCATCAGCTAGACGCTAATCATAAACCAATATACGTCAGCTATAAAGCACTGTTCTAGTTTTATATTCTGTCTACCTTGATATCCTTTCTACTTAAACACACGGATCTACCCATGACTTCTATACCGCTTTGTTTACCCGACTCTATCACGCCTGAGCAATTTTTAAGCGAATACTGGCAAAAAAGGCCACTCTTAATTAAACAAGGCTTACCACAGCTAATTGGCATGTTTGAACCTGACGACATGCTTGGTCTAGCCCTAGAAGAAGATGCTGCGGCACGTTTACTAACTCAAGCAGCAAGTAAAAAAGAAGGTCAGGCGCAGTGGCAACTTAAAAAAAGCCCATTGACTGAAACTGATTTCGATAACTTACCTGAGCAATGGACGGTATTGGTGCAGAATATGGAACAGTGGTCGCCTGAGCTTGGTCAATTGTGGCAAGCCTTTGACTTTATTCCACAATGGCAACGTGATGACATCATGGTTTCTTATGCGCCAAAAGGTGGCTCAGTCGGCAAACACTATGACGATTATGATGTGTTTCTTGCGCAAGGCTACGGCACTAGACGTTGGCAACTGGGCAAATTCTGTGATAAAAATACCGAGTTTGTCGCCGATGAGCCGATTCGCCTCTTTGATGACATGGGTGAGATTATTTTTGATGAAATATTAGAAGCCGGTGACGTGCTTTACGTACCGCCGAAGCTGTCACATTTTGGTGTGGCACAAGACGATTGCCTAACCTTTTCATTTGGCTGCCGTCGTCCTAACTTGATGCAAATCATCGACAACTTAGCTGATATCGCTACCAACGATAGCGATTTATTTATCCCAATGCTGTTGCCACAAGCGCTGCAAGCGTCAGGTGAATTGCAAGCGAGCAGCATCAATGCGATCAAAGATCAGCTATTACAAATGCTACAGTCTGAGCGTGGTGATGATATCATTCGTCAAGCAGTTTCTGAAGTCGTCAGCAAACGCCAGTATGATGCGCTGATGCCAGAGGATACACTAGATACGGATGAGCTCATGCAAGCTCTAGCAGAAGGTGCCACCTTGCAAGCGGATTATAGCAATCGTTTGCTCTATAGCCAGACTAATGATGGCATTGTGCTATATGCCAATGGTCAGCGCATTGACGGGCTTGATGATACAGCAGTAGCGGTATTGGTGCGTTTGGCTAATGGCGAACACCTAAATAGTCAAGATGTCACCGATGTTGATGCAGATGATTTGAGCGAATGGCTAGAGAACGGCTGGGTGTGGATTGATATTGCTGAATAATATCTATTAATCAGACATTAATCAAATAACGCAAATAAAAAAACCGCTATCCGACAATTACTCAGATAGCGGTTTTTTCTTATAAATCGTATTCGGTATTTATAGCTATACCAAACACTGCTTAGCACTGATCAAAACGGATATAAGAGCGAAGCAGGTTTGTAATTAATACGGTTATTCTGTACCAAGTTCAAGCAAGCTAGCATTACCACCGATCGCTGTGGTATTGATTGTTTTGACGCGCTCAGTGACAAAACGATGTAAATAATCAGGCGTTAGCATCTCTGACAAGCCTTCCATATCAGTGACGCTGATGACTTGCGTTAAGATACCGTCTGTATTGGCAAGCTCTTGACTGATAGCCTGCACTTCGCTTCGATTGCCAGAGACTGCAACCTGTGCCAGACGATCGATATATAAAAGCGTGACGGTTTGCGAGTCATTCGCCACACTCAATACATCTTCGCTGATACCTGTATCGTATAGTATCTTGGCAGCTTCATTGCACATCTCATCTTGGCTTGGGCAATGCAGAATGACTTCATTACCTGTCAATAGTGCGGCTACCAGCTGTCCTAATACCGCCATGGCTCTAGCAGATTCACCACCAACAACCATCGTCTTACCACGACCAGTGACATATAGATCGTTGGACTCACCAGTTGCACCAGTCATGCGATGCACCTCATCCAAGCTAGGCGCGGCGCTCAATAGATGATTGAACAAACGCTTTGCTTTATTGGCATCACCAGTCAGCAGAGCCAACTTTGGAATAGCCGCTTGCAGATATGTTGCGCGATTCACTGCGCCAAGTAATCGCCAAGATTCACAAACCTGGGCATGATTTTTTTTGAATTCAGTCGCCATGTTGCTACTCCTTATGCGAGTTCTGTTTGAGTGGTGGTTTGGGTAATAGTATTAGCAGTTGTCCGGTTGTTGCTATTTGACTCTGAGCTAAGCTGCATCAAACGTGCGACATAATGCGGGCCACCAGCTTTAGGACCCGTGCCAGACAGACCACAACCACCGAATGGTTGTACGTTTACGACGGCACCGATTTGGTTGCGGTTGATGTAAGTATTACCTACAAACGCACGGCGCTCGATGTGCTCAACGGTATTTTCGATACGACTATGAATACCTAGGGTCAAACCAAAGCCTGTCGCGTTGATGGCATCAATCAGCTTATTCAGATCACGTGCTTGATAACGCAGTACGTGCAAAATCGGACCAAAATGCTCGCCACCGATCACGTCGATACTTTTCACTTCGATCGCTGTTGGCAATACAAAGGTAGACTGTTCTTGACTGACAACTGAGCTTGAGCTCATTGGCGTCTGTGCCAAGATAGTCGCCGTTGGCTCAGCGTCCATACGCTCGATATGCGCTTCAAGACTACGTTTGGCATCCGCATCAATCACTGGGCCCACATCTGTAGCAGCATATAAAGGATTGCCGACCGATAGCTCAGCCATATTACCTTGTAATAGCTCAATTAAATTATCAGCCATTTCCTCTTGCACGCACAATATACGACAAGCTGAGCAACGCTGACCTGCTGAACCAAATGCAGATAAGACAGCGTCTCTAACCACTTGTTCTGGCAATGCCGTTGAATCGACAATCATAGCATTCTGACCACCAGTTTCGGCGATAAAAACAGGTAACTCACCACTGGCTTGTGCATGATCATTTAGGCTTTGGTTAATACGTTGAGCCGTTTGGGTTGAACCCGTAAATATCACACCTGCTATATTGTCAGCCGCTGTCAATGCACCACCAACATCGCCAGCACCGATCACTAACTGTAAGGCTTGTGTTGGTACGCCTGCTTGGTACATTAGCTGAGCACCAAAATGGGCAATCAAGCTGGTTTGTTCGGCAGGTTTCGCCACCACCGTATTACCTGCTGCTAGCGCCGCTACGATTTGACCAGTATAGATAGCCAATGGGAAGTTCCATGGGCTAATACAGACAAAGGTACCACGTGCTTTATAAACTTGACGAGATTGCTTGCCAGCCAAATCGGTGAATTCATGCACGACGTCGTCTAAACGCTCTGCTTCATCGGCATAAAAACGGCAGAAATCAACCGCTTCTTTGATTTCATCAATACCGTCTTGAAGGGTTTTACCCGCTTCGATTTGGCATAGCGCCATTAACTCAGCATAGTTTTCTTCATAGAGATCAGCTATCTTACGCAATACTTCAGCACGCTTAGTAGCTGATACTGCTTGCCAGACACTTTGCCCTGCCACTGCCGCATCGATCGCTTGACCAGCTATTTCAGCATTGGCATAAGTGACTTCACCAGCACTTACTTCGTGGTTCCAAGGTGCATGTACGGTTTGAGTCTCAAGCTTATGCGTTACGCCCTCTACTTCATATTCATCAACTGCTTTGCCATTGACGATGGACGTCGCTGACCAAGTTTTATGCAAATGGCTATCGATAGCAGATTTAAAGGGCAGCCATTGTGACTCTACGAATATATTAGGGCCAAAACTGGCACGGCGCGCACCATAAATCTCTAACGGCAACGGAATCTCTGGATTGTGCAACGTCGCATTGGCCAGTAGCTTGTCATAAGGATGTACTGTCAGCTTTTCAATCGGATAAGACTTGTCTAGTAGCTGATGGACAAACGAGCTGTTGGCACCGTTCTCTAACAAACGACGTACCAAGTACGGCAGCAAGTCTTTATGCGCGCCAACTGGGGCATAAATACGTACCGGAATTTGATACGCTTGTAAGATATGATCATAAAGAGCATCGCCCATACCGTGCAAACGCTGAAACTCAAAGTCTCTATGCTTACTCATGGTCATAATTGACGCTAGGGTGTGCGCATTGTGTGTCGCAAACTGTGGCCAAATCAAGCCGCGCAGATGATCTGACAATAAGAAGCGCGCACAGGCAAGGTAAGCAGTATCTGTGCCTTCTTTGCGTGTCCAGACAGGATAGCCTGACAGACCTTTTTGCTGGGCAAGCTTGATCTCAGTATCCCAGTAGGCACCCTTTACCAGACGTACTGGAATACGATCTCCCACCTCAGTCGATAGACGAGCAAGCCACACTAAAATAGCGATGGCGCGCTTAGAGTAACCTTGCACGACCAAGCCAAGACCATCCCAGTCAGCCGTCAAATTGTCACGGTACAAAGACTCAAACAGTTTTAAAGAAATTTCAAGGCGGTCGGCTTCTTCGGCATCGATACTAAGATCCACATTGACTTCACGTGCCGCTTCGATGAGCAGTAAGCAGCGTTGACGTAATAAACCCATGACTTGGGCTTCTTGCGTGGCTTCATAGCGAGGGTGCAATGCTGACAGCTTGATAGACACTGATGGCTTAGGCATGCCTTCTTTGACTTTGATACTGGCAGTGGCTCTGATCGCATGCAGGTAGTCATTGAAGTATTTTTCAGCGTCTTTATGCGCAATAGCCGCTTCACCGAGCATATCAAACGAATAGGTATAGCCTTTATTACGATAAGGCTGGCTATTTTTATTGGCGTCCTCGATGGTCTCGCCCAATACAAACTGATGACCCATGATACGCATGGCTTTTTGCATGGCACTACGAATAACAGGCTCGCCCATCTTTTTGGTCATGCGATCCAAAAAGCCTGATGCTGTGGTGCTACTATCAATACTGACGACACGACCTGTCATCATCATGCCCCATGTCGAGGCATTGACCATAAAACCGTTGTCATTTTTGATGTGCTTTTTCCAATCAGCCACACTCATTTTGTCATGAATCAAGGCATCAGCAGTATAATTGTCTGGCACTCGAATCAAGGCTTCTGCCAAGCTCATCAGCAAGATACCTTCTTGGGTATCAAGACTATACTCAAGCAGTAACGAGTCGACCATCTTGACCGCTTTGCCATCATTACGTACATGCTCGACCAGCTGGCGCGTTTGCTCAGCAGCGGCGTCACGTTCTTCTGTGCTGGGTTTAGCAAGTGGCAATAATTTGGACAACCAGCGCTCTTCATCAACGCTATACAACGGCGAAATACGGGCGTGCAGAGTTTCTGCCGACTGGGCAATATAATCTGGCGATAGCAAATCGACAGGATTAAACAAAATCGGCTCTTGCGGGGTAAACTGGTCTACTGGGTTCATAACAACTCCATAACTATCGTTTAAAAACCATCATAAATAGTGCTTTAGGAAGTCTGATCGTCTGGTATAACTAGCCATCACCATCATTCATTTAGATGATGGCTATCGATAGATACTTATAACAATAATCAAAAGTCCAAACGGCGCCATCACAAAACGAGAAAATCCAGCGTAGGCTGGAAGCGGTTAAGTAGGTCGTTCGACTGTTAAACGGGCTACGTTAACAATACAAAGGCAACAACGAACAGCTAAGCGGCATTAGTGCCTTCTTCTTGTTTGTAGTGAAAGGAGTGTGATGATCAGATATCGCTATTAAAACGAAAAAATCGCTTTAGCAAAAAAATCTGCCATCTTGGGTGCTGCTAATTCACTGTAAGAAAAACCTCTACGGCGTTGATTGAGGTGATGCGCTTAACTCGGCTATAATATCATGAAAAAAAATTTCAAACTAACGATATTGCTTATTTTCACAAATTAATATATTTCTAAAAAACAATTAGTTAACAGCACTTTATCCCTTATGACGCACTGGTTATACTTTTCTATTTACTATTGGCGATTAATTGTTTTATTAAATCAAACACTTGAATAAATTTAGGGAAATTTGAGCCATTTTAAATCAAAAAAACCCCCTTTATCGTTTCCGAATAAAGAGGAATTTAACGTAACAAAACTCAAAAGCAGTAAAGTAATATCGAACGCTCACTGCATCCTAGTAAAACTTATAAAACCACCAACTTGGTCAGCAAAATAACCGTCAATACCCAAACTGGGATCGTAATTTCAGAGAATTTACCGGTCATCAGTTTTACCGCGGTAAAAGTGATAAAACCAAGCGCAATACCATCAGCGATAGAGTACGTCAGCGGAGTCAATAACAGAACAACCGCTACAGGAGCCGCCTCTGTCAAATCTTCCCAGTTGATTTCTTTTAGGGTAAATAACATCAGTACCGACACATAGAAAATCGCGCCAGCTGTGGCGTAAGCAGGAATCATACCAGCCAATGGTGCAAAGAAAATACTCAGTACAAATAATACGCCAACCGTCACTGCCATCAGACCTGTACGACCACCTGATGCCACTCCAGAAGCACTCTCAATATAACTGGTGGTCGATGACGTACCCAACATTGCACCAGCGACCGTAGCAGTAGAATCCGCCAGTAGCGCTTTGTCCATATTAGGAATATTGCCGTCTTTATCAATTAAACCCGCTTTATTGGCAATACCAACCAAACTACCTGTCGTATCAAATAAATCGACGAATAAGAAGGCAAAAATAACGCTGATCATACCAACGTCAAACGCACCGGCAATATCAAGCTCCATCAATGTTGGTGTGATAGATGGCGGCGCAGACATGATGCCAGCAAACTGTGTATGGCCTGTCAACAAGCTAATCACGGTGATAACCAAGATACCAATCGTCACGGCACCTGGGACTTTTTTATAGACCAAACCAATAATAATAAAGAAACCCAAAGCAGCCATCATAGGCGCAAATGAGGTCATGTCACCAAGCATCACCAATGTCGCATCACGACCGACAATGATACCTGAGCTCTGTAGCGCAATAAATGCTAAAAAAGCACCAATACCTGCCACAATACCCTGCTTAAGGCTGTTTGGAATGGCATTGATAACCCATTCGCGAATCTTAAACAAACTCAAAATAATAAACAAGCAACCCGATAAGAAAACAGCACCTAGCGCAGTTTGCCAAGCGTAGCCCATACCCAATACAACGCCGTAGGTAAAAAAGGCGTTCAAACCCATACCTGGTGCGAGTGCCACCGGCAGTCTGGCATAGATACCCATAATAAAGCAGCCTATTGCCGCTGCTAAACAGGTAGCAACAAATACCGCCCCTTTATCCATACCAGCTTCCGCCAATACGTTGGGGTTGACAAAGATGATATAAGCCATGGTCAAAAAGGTAGTTATACCGGCAAGGATTTCCGTTTTGACTGTGGTGTTTTCACCATTAATCCCAAAATAGCGTTCAATTGCATTCATAAGTGTCGCGCCCAGCTTGCTAGTGAAAGAACAAATTTATTGATGCCTAAAATAAATATGACGTCAGCCAATGGATGGCGACGTCATTATCAAAAGACAGCGGTAACAAGGTGCAACATTTTAGAGAAGTTGCGGTACAAATTCAATCATTACCCGTGCCTTATGGGTACAAACCCACCTTTTCAGTCAATTGAGACATAACAGCCAGACAATATTTCAGACATCCACATATAAATTAACCTGATACTATGAATTCTACAAACAGCTGTTAATTATTTGGTATTTAACACTTTAACAAATGACCTTTTCAACATTTAGCAGTACACTAGGCGGCTGATAGCAATATGCATCATGACTGTCATATTATATTTTCGTTATTAAAGATCCTATCTGGTCTGCGTGTCGCGCCATGCCAGCTATTATTAATTACCCATGAGTCCCATACATGCCTGAATCATTAAATATTATCGGCCTTATTACCCAAGCCAGTCTCTTGGTGCAGATTGTGATGGCATTATTGTTATTGGCGTCTTTACTCAGCTGGGTAATTATCTTTCGTATGAGCGCGCGGCTTGGTACGGCCAAAAATTTCGATCAACAGTTTGAAACTTGGTTTTGGTCAGGTGAAGACTTAGCCAAGCTTTACCAAGGTGTACAAGGCTCGCCTGAACGCCAAGGACTTGAGCAAATATTTTATGTGGGATTTTCTGAATACTTAAGAATGCATAAAAAGCGCCAACCCAAAGATGACATCATCGATGGTGTTGAGCGCAAGCTACGAGTCGGTTTAGGGCGTCAACAGCAACTATTAGAATCAGGACTGACCACGCTAGCGAGTATTGGCTCAGTCGCGCCTTATGTTGGATTGTTCGGTACGGTTTGGGGCATCATGAACGCCTTTTTAGGATTGTCACAAACGGAGCAAGCGACCCTCGCCTCTGTCGCACCTGGTATTGCCGAAGCACTAATCGCAACCGCTATGGGCTTGTTTGCAGCGATTCCTGCCGTACTAGCGTATAACCACTTTACCGCCAAATCAAGCCGCCTTTATGACTCACGTGCCTTATTTTGTGATGAAATGACAGGCATGCTCCAGCGCGAGACCAGTGCAGAAAGCACTGTTGGTAGAGACAGTATCGCTACGAGAGAAACGACATCTACTGCTAATCAGGCACAAGGACTATGAAATCATGAAACAGAGTCCCTATCGCCGTGAAAAAAAAGCGCTAAATGCGGAGATGAATGTCGTTCCTTATATCGATGTGATGTTGGTGCTGCTCGTCATATTTATGGTCACAGCGCCCATGCTGATTACGGGCGTCGATGTTGACTTGCCAAAAGAGCAAACCAATACCATGAGCCAAAGCCAATTACCCGTCATTGTGTCCTTGACCGATAGTGGCGATATTTTTATCAGTTATGAAGACAATGTCGACCTGCCGATTAGTGAGCCAGAATTGATTGATACGCTCGCCAATCTGCAAAGCCAAAGCAGCAATGTAGGCGCTCAGCCCGTACAAGTGATGATTAATGCCGATCAAAACAATCAATATGGCGCTATCATGACACTCATGGCCACCTTACAAAAAGCGGGCATTCAAAAGGTGGGATTATTAACAGGCGCACCCTTGCCCACACCATCATTGTAATAAATCCTATTCCTCGCTCAGCTTGCTATAATAAAGTAGATAATTTGATGAACCTCGTCCTTGAGTATCTTTACCATGCATAATGCTCCTGTCGTTTATGTACCGACCCAACCTGAAGGCAATGGGCTAACATTGCCTACGCTACTTAGCGTGCTGGCACATGGTCTCGTGATTGGGATACTCGTTTATACTTATCAACATACTAAAACCGACACTGTGGAAAGTATTGAGACGGTCATGGTCTCCCCTGAGCAATTGGCTGAAATGCAAGGTCAAATCCTTGCCAATCGTGCAGCGGCAGCTAGCGCGATGCAAGCTGAAACTAGCACAAGCAGTACATCGAGCACCTCATCATCAGAAAGTTTTAGCGATAGCGCCAGTCAGCCAAACTCGCAGCGTGTACCTGTCTTTACGCGCTCTAACGATTCTGCCAGTCAACCAATGCTGATGAGTGAAGAGCAGCATCAACGCTTACTTGAGCAAAACCAAGACTACGAACGTCGAATGGCAGAGTGGGCAGCACAATTAGATGAGTCGGTGACAGAAGAGCATGGTCAGGTGGAGCAAAACAAAAAAGAACAGCTAATAGAAGAACAAAAACAGCTGGGCGATTTCCGTAATAAACAGAATAACCCGCCAAAGATTACACGCCCGACTGCGACTGATAAAAATTTAAAGATTAATACAGGTGATTCTGGTAGCGCAGGTCAGAGATATGATCTAGAAGCAGACGGCAACTCAACAACATCTAATGGTGGTAGTGGCAGTACCTCTCGTTCTACTGGTGAGTTCAAAAGTGCTATATTAAGTAAAATACAAAGCAAACTTGATACCCCAATCGAAACACAGGGTCTAACCACGTCATTGTCGCTCAAATTAGATACCAGAGGCAACGTGAAATCTGCAAAGGCTAGTGGTCCAAATGCTGTCGTCAACCAAGCAGTTGAACAAGCTGCACGCGCTGCTAGCCCATTGCCAATTGATTTAGATAATCCTGAAAGTTTTACAAATTTGACAATCAACGTTACTATTAATTGATTTTGTATAGCCTCTAATTCTATATCGTTAATGATTTTCTACTATCTTAAGGTTCTGGTTTATGAGTTTAAGCAAGTGTCATATATTACGTAATACCTCAACTTTGCTGCTATTGCTATCTTTCTCTCTACTATCTAGCTACTCTATCGCTGGCACATTACCAGAAAGCCATAATGTCAAAAATGAGTTTATGGATCAAAAAGCCTTGTTTGCCGCTATTACTACTAGAAAAAATGATTTAAGTAATGAGAGTCATGTAACAACAGCTATATTAGAAAAAATTAAACGTAATATTACTCTACCCACTGCTACCCCAGAATCAACAACTACTTTATACTTTAAGTTGGATGAAAAAGGTAATGTGTTATCTGTTAAGGCTCAAGGTGCAAATCCTGCTGTAAATCAGGCAGTGGAAAAAGCTGCTCTATCTGCTAGTCCATTACCCATTGGCTTAAATAAACCTGAAAACTTTAAAGACTTGATAATTAAAATTAACGTTCAATAAAAAACACCTAACGTTGTACAGTTAATCTCACTATAAATAATAATTAAGCCTGTATGATGAACCAATTATTTCTATTTTAGGATATTACTTCATGAAGCTATCTACACATTCTATCCTTCGTGCCACTTCAAGCCTGTTGTTAATCACTCCCTTGTTATCAGTGCCTGCTTATGCTGCTGAATCAATGGTGCTTGATATGACTGTTACCGCGCCAAGACAACAAAACCAAGTCGCGTTTGTACCCTTTGCTGGTGATTCTGTATTATCGCCGATTATTCTAAATGATTTGAGCAAAACAGAGCTAAAAGTGACTAGCAAAGATCTACCACAGCAGCCGCGCAGTAGCAGCGAGCTGGCAGGCACATTGCCAGTATGGCAAAGCATGGGGATTCCTTATCTAGTGGTCGGCAGCACCCGCAGCAATCGCGGTAAAATAGTAACCGATTACGAAGTAATTGACGTTAAATCTGGTAGAGTAATCGAAGGCAAACAAAGCTTAACGGCTGACAATAATAAAGAAAGCATGCGCTATGCTGGTCACGTCATCGCTGATAAAGTATATGAGCTAATTACTGGTACGCCAGGTGACTTTTCAGGGCGTATTGCTTATATTGAAGAGACTGGTACTGGTAAAGAAAAAGTCTCACGTTTAAAAGTAATGGATGCCGATGGCGAAAATGCCAAAACCATTACTGAAGTAACCGGTTCTATCTTTTCACCAACATGGTCGCCAGATGGCAATCGCATTGCTTATTCCGTACAACGTGATAAATCTTATCCCGTTATTTATGTACAAAGTGTAAGCGGTGGCGGTGCAACCCCGTTAACGCCCTTCCCTGGCAGCAATCTCAGTCCATCATTCTCTCCTGATGGCAGCAAGATATTATTCTCTAGTAGCTTTGAAGGTAGTGCAGATATTTATGAGATGAGTGCTAGTGGTGGTCAACCTAGAAGGCTTATCAATTGGCCAAGCAGCGAAGTGCAACCAAGTTATGCGCCTGATGGCAAATCCTTTGTTTTTGTATCAGACAAAACTGGATTTAACAAACCACAGATTTATCGTTATGAGTTTGGTTCAGGACGTACTACTAAGGTATCAAGTAGCGGTTATGCCACTAGCCCGCAATTTAGTAACGATGGCTCACAAATTGCCTTTTTAAGTGGTCGCTCAGCGGCGATCATGAATAGCGGCGGCGCTGTTACTACTAACTTGGGCAATACGGGTATCGATGAAGCGCCAAGCTTTTCGCCTAATGGTAAGCGTGTCGTTTACGCCTCAAAGCAAGGCGGCAAAGGTGTATTAACCATCAAATCATTGAATGGTGGTGAGTCGTTTGGTAAGTCGGGTCAAGGCACTATTCGCTCACCAGTCTGGTCATCTAGTCCTAAATAAACCCTCTTTCTTAATTCATAAAGTCTTGCTCACAAAAAAAGCGCCTAATAAATAATTAGGCGCTTTTTTATATTGCGAAGCACGGTTAAATCATTTTGCTACTAGGATATATTGGACAATTATTGACTAAAATAGTAAACACGATTAATCATCACTCGGATCACCCGCTGATGGATTTGGATGCCGCAGTTTTGCCACATCTTCAGCAGTCACGGTATCGGTAAAACCATTTAAGTCACTGACCACATATTGAGTAACCGCTGCCATCTGCGCATCGTTCATCATCCCATGGAATGAGGGCATACCACGAAAGCCATTAATCAAGATGTCGATGATGTAATACTTTGATTGCATCTTACTGTTATTCGCCAGTGGCGGATAATAGCCTGCACCGTAAGCACCCTCGCCTTTGTGCATGTGACAAGCCGCACAAGAGTCGTGATACAGCTTTTTGCCATCTGTCGTCACAAAGCCATTTGTGCCTTCAAACTTTGCATCCCATTCAGTAATACTTGGGTCGTCTTCCATATTGGGCAATGAGCTGTCATCGACAATATTGATAGCAGGTGCAGTAAGCTCCTCACGGCTCATATAAACGCCGCCCCACGCACCCGTATTTCGGCTTGCTTGATAGTCATTGGTTGTCAAGGAATCCTGATCTTGTACACTGGAAACCGTCATTTCATCATCTGACTGTTGACTACAGCCCAACAGTGCCGCACTGCTGATCCCACTCAGCAGCATCAACGTCAGCAGTTTGAGTGTCATGTTTTTCATGACTTTTTTCTTCAAGATTGCTTTCTCCACGATTGCCTTCTTCACAATTGCATTGTCCATGATAGCCTCTGAATCTTATAGTTATTTATATAACCCAAGCGTTATTAAACCAGCATTTTTGCTTTTTTATGTAGGCGCTTTGCGGCATCCATACCAGATAAAATAGCGCCTTCTTGCCATGCTGGAATATGTGAGCAATGCTCGCCCGCCAGCACAATACGATTATCAATACTGCACAAGGTATCGTAATGCTGACGACGGGTCGACTCATTCCAAATACCGTAACAGCCGAGCGTCCATGGGATGCGGTGCCAGACAACAGATGTCCCTGCGCGGAATTCTTTTGGATACTGAGGATGGATGTATTTACCATAAGCAAGCGCAACATTAATACGTTCTTGCGGCGTTAAGGTATTAAACTTATAAGACGTCGGACCATAACCATACGCACCGAGTAGCACGCCCGTACCATCTTTAAACATATTTTGTGACGGGTAAGCAATCTGAGCAATGGGCATGTCGGTATAAGTCAGACCACCAAATATCCATTCATCCTCTTCCCAAAAGCGGCGATTAAACTCTAGACCAACTTTATAAGAGGTTTCATAAGGCACGGCGGCCATCGCCTGCTTCATTGGTTTTGAGACATTGATATCCATCTGCGTTAATACAGTTAATGGAATATTGCACACGCACCAGTCTGCACGAATGGTCTTGGTGGCACCATCTGGGCTGTTGCTGTCTACATAATCGACAGTGACGCCACTGTCATCTTGATGAATTTTAGTGACCTTTGCATTAAACTCAATCATATCGCGGCATTCACGGGTGAACGCATCACCAATTTTCCCCATACCACCTACTGGCTGAAACATCGTCGGTTGATGACCATAAGTCATATGGTTGCCATAAATATCTGCCCACATACCTGAATCTAGTATCTCACTGATCGGCAAAGGTTTTGATGGCGTCGCATCAGGCATCAAGCCACCACCCGGAAACACACTAAAGCCGCGATGTTTACTGGTTTCATTACTGGCGCGATAACGATAATCTTTATCTAGCACCCCCCAGCCTTTTAAACCTTCTAATAGCTTTTCTTTGTCCTCAGTATTGACCGAGCGATCAAGACCACCGACGTTAACTGATTTCGATAGCAGCTCCGCGACATGACCTTGGATGTCGTTCTTCACATCACCCAAACGCTGAGGTACGCCGTCGAAATGAGTACTTCGATGCAAATAAGCGCGATCATTGGTTTGAATAAAGGGCTGCATTTCAACGCCAAACTGTTTGCAATAATGGAAGACGGCATAATGATGGCTTGGCAGACGCCACGGTCCACCATTAAAGTAATTGCCCTCTTCAAAATCACAGGTAACTTCTTCGCCGCCAAGCTCAGTATATTTATCACCGCTGTTCAATGTCCAGCTACGACCGCCGCCACGATTTTGATATTCGAGTACTTTGACATCGTAGCCCGCTTTACGTAACTCATAAGCTGCAGTCAGCCCGCCAAGACCCGCACCAAGAATGACGATACTAGCACCAGGAGGTGCACCTTTAAGATCCATGGTCTCTTTAAAACTCGACTCTGACGCAAATCCTAATGTCGTCATCGCCTGATACATCGCGGTCGCGCCCGCTGTTTTACCAATCATCGAGAGCAGTTGGCGCCGCGTTGGTGATTGAAGCATGTCTTTCATAATAATGTCCTTAAAGTAGACGTTCCTGCAAGACGGTAGGCATATGTATTATTAATCAGCTCGACTTAGTTCTACGTCTGTTTTTCGAGCTGTTGTGCCTTACCATGTTGCCTGTAGATCTTGTCCTATAATAAATATGTAAATCGTCTTTATAGAATCAGTGAATTAACGACGGCGCCTAGACCGCAAGATTGCTCGCATAATAAACACAATGATAATAATAGCCACGATGATGCCGATTACTGCCAGTAAGCCCGCATATTTTATTAAAAAAGGCTTATCAGTACCTGTCGTTGCGATACGATCAACATCATTAGCACTCACCTCACTACTGTTGAGACCACCAAAATTCACACGCACATAATTGGTAATACCAGCGATTTGCTCGCTATTTAGCTCATCTGAGAACCCTGGCATGATAGGTGACGTGTTAGTCGCGCCTTCTACCCCATGAAGGATCATATTGACCAGCGCATCAGGTTTCTCACGGCGAATACTGCTGAGTCCAACGATAGGAGCGTAACGCGCATCAGGCTGACCATAACCGTCAACGCCGTGACAGCTACCACAGGCTGCCAAATATAGCGATTCTGGTGAATTGCTGCCATTACTCACCTGCGCTTTGGCTTGGGCTAAATAATCTTTTTGCGCCAGTAAATCATGAGTGATAGATTCGCTAGTGGGTGTGGGCAAACGCGAGACATCAACGGCTGCGACCTTATCATCTGTTTGGATAGCAGGCACCGCTTTTAGATAAGAAGCAATGGCATTCAAATCTTCATTTTTTAAGTAGCGCGTACTATGTGCAACCGCCTCGCCCATAGGACCACCCGCATAGGCACGCTGGTCAAGCTCACCAGTACGTAGATAAGTGACAATATCTTGCTCACTCCAACTACCGATACCGCTCGACTCGTCAGGCGTGATATTTGGTGCATGCCAATGACCAAGCTGAGCACCTGACAGATACATTTTTTTATCGAAGCCCATGGTGCTATTACGCGGGGTATGGCAAGTACCACAGTGCTCTAAGTTATTGACAATATATTCACCACGTTGCTGCATCTCGGTGAGACCATCACGGTTTTCAGTAGACGGGACATTAAGAAAATTCCAACCAATCATTAAGCTGCGAATGTTAAAGGGAAATGGCAGGTCAGTTTTATATTTCGGTGCTTCATCGATAGCAGGTACGGTTTGCAGATAAGCAAACAACGCACTGATATCTTCTTCTTTCATGCCACTATAAGAAGGATATGGCATGGCAGGGTAAAGCATATTGCTTGGCGTACGACCTTTTTGCAACGCGGTCTTTAAATCCGTTTCGGTATAATCGCCGATACCATAACGTTTAGACGGGGTGATATTGGTTGAATAGATATCTCCCATCGGCGTTTCGATCGCTGTACCGCCAGTATAATCTTCGCCATGACATGCCATGCAATCGGCCGCACGGGCAATGTAAGCACCGCGATTGACAAGCTCGCTATTGGCTGGACTAATATTAGGTAAACTGGCATTAGGCAAGCTAGCATTCGCTAGGCTGGTATTGACGACGCTTGCGCCTTCAGCCATAGCGGCGCTGGAGGTCATACCAATGACGAGCATCGATAACATCACAGAAAGTGGCTTCATAATATCCTCATATAGCTGGCACCTAGGGTGTTGTAATTATTATTAGGATGAATGATTGAGATGAAACATTTAGTATTGAGCAAGCCTTAATGAGTGACGACTTGTTATACTCAATTGATAGTCCATTAAATGAGGTAGCAAATCATCCAGTAAATGCTTAATAAAATAGCGTGATAAAAGTAATTTCATAAACATAGTTACTAAGCATAGTTACTAAATGATGTCTACTCACTCTACTAATGTAAGACTATTTCGCTACTATTACTTAATGAGTAACGTATTGGTCTCAAATTTTTACAAAACGTAAAGAACCGCATTATCATTATCAGTTTTTGATAACGTAATATATTTTTTTATATTATAATAATAGGTTATTTAAATAATACCTTTAAAATCAGTCACTAAAGTTCTATTTTTTGGGCGTATATTTTTTATAAAAAACCTATCATTGTAGATAGCTGTCAAAAATTTGCTTCATTTTTTGTCATCATCGATTTTAGTTGTACATAATAGATACATAGACTTAAGTTAGCACTCGCTTTTTTTACCAGTCAGATTTTTATAATGCTACGAAACAAGCTATTGCACCGCACCATATTTTGTTTATGATAGGCGCTATTTCCACGTTGCCGATCGCCGCCTGAGACACCACTATGAAGTTACCGATTCTTGCTTATATACTGACATCAGCCCTGTTACTGACAGGCTGTCAATCATTTCAATTTGTCGACAGCCCTATTCCTGTGAATACTACCCCTACCAATAGCATCTTGGTCAAAAATACGCCTGCCACCACTGTGCAGGTTCAAAATAATACCAGTACAAAAAATCAAAAATAGTGCCATCACACTCATAAAATAAGCAAAAAAAAGGCAGATATCGGTTTGATATCTGCCTTTAATGTTTAATAAATTACCTTGAATGACTCAATAGCCATTCATTTCAAGGGCGTGCCGCTGGCTGATGTTTGATAATTGTCTTAGCCAAATGATCGCCGAACCAAATAGCCGTATCAATATCTCCCCGTCCTGGCGTTTCCTCAGGGGGACCATCAAGCGACTGGGTCATCAAGCCCAAAAAGCTAGATAAACGGTTTAAATCATGAGCCTCATGACCTGTCGGCATCAGCGGTAATCCAATCCAGTTCATGCCATGCTGCATCGCATACAAAGAAATCTGCTGCAATACCGCCAGCTTATCACCGCTCAGCCCACCAGAGTTGGCAAAAGCGGCTGCCCACTTGCCTTCCCATTTACGATGATACCAGCGCTTTGAGGTTTCATCCATAAAAGTCTTAAATTCAGCAGTGACACTACCCATATATACGGCACTACCGAAAACCAGCAAATCCGCCTGATCCAAATAATCCCAGTCAACCTTGTGGACATCAACGGCTTTGGCCTGTGCTGCTGGCAATTGCTGATGCGCCCCTTTAACGATCGCTTCAGCGACGCGCTTGGTATGACCGTAGTTGCTATGATAAATAACAGCAATAGATACAGTCGGTATGCTATCAGTAATGGACAATTTGGCAGGTGTATTCATACAAACTCTAATAATGGCTATAAATGGTTAAATAAAAACAATATAAGTTCAGCAGTTAATTGCGCGCAACAGCAAATAGCGTAATCCTACGCAGCGCCACGTACAATGACCAGCGCCATTCGACCTGTAGCAGGCTGCTGCAAATGCGTTTGACGCCGATAAGAGTAATAGTGGTCATCAGCATAACTACAGCTGCTAGATAAGGTGTCATCTACTATGACGCCCGCCGCACTAAGCTGATCCGCTGCCAACTTTGGTAAGTTTAGCTTGATTTTCATTGCGTCAACTGTGTCACAGCTTGACAGCTTATCAACCGTATCCTGTACATGTTGAGTATTGCTATCGCCTTTAATAATAGCCACAGAATCTATGACATATAACGAATCAAAATGTTCAATACTTGCTGTGTTCAATAACTTATTTTCTGTGCAACCTTTCAATAATTGATTGCGAACTTGAGCGCCAACTTCATAGCTATCTTGACTGATACAAACACCAATCCAAGCTTTGATTTGTCCCGATTGCGTAAAACAGTGCACAGTCGCTTGAATAATCCCGCAAGCCAGACCTTGCCAACCCGCGTGAATCGCTGCTATTTGACCACTAGCTGGCTGATATAAGACTATCGGTACGCAGTCAGCCGTCATTATCGCAAGCCCAAGCCCTTGTTGCCGACTGACCATCGCGTCAGCAGACATTGGCGTCATACCTAGCGCCGTGCCATCAACATCATGAATTTGCTTACCGTGAACTTGGTTAACCCAGTGTAAGCGTTTGATGGGTACCTGTTGGCAAGCTGTCGATGATAAGGGTGCAAGCTGCTCATTGATAGCAGATAATAAACGCATGCGATTGCTCAGTACTTTTGCAGCATCGTCATTGACATGCAAACCTAAATTTAGCTCACCGTAATTCGCTTGACGTTGCTTTCGTACCAGCTGTTCTGTGGGCTGATCTTGTGAGTCAACATCATCGCTTGAAAAGGCAGCTGTTTGAAAAACAGCCACATCATCAATCTGTGCGAGCAATGTCATAGGAAACTGACGAGTCATGGCTGATTTACCGTCTTAATGAGTCATTTTTATATCATGGATCGCTATTTACTACTAGGCTCTGTTTTTTACAAGCGACTTTACGCTCTCGCCTACAAGGAGCGGTCTACTCGTCATCATAGCCATCACTTAGCACAGCCATTAACTGCTGCATATCTTCAGGCAGTGGTGTGGTGACTTCAATATCTTCACCAGTCGTTGGATGTACGAAACCCAGTGTGTAGGCATGCAAGGCTTGACGTGGAAAATTATTAATCGCTTGACGTTGTGCTTCTGTCAGTCCTGCCCGCAATTGACGACGACCACCATAGACACGATCACCCACTATCGGATAAGTCACATGACTTAAATGCACACGAATTTGGTGAGTGCGTCCCGTTTCAAGACCTACATCCAACAGGCAATAATTGCCATTAAGCGCGGTCACATTCAGTAAATGAGTCACAGCTTCGCGTCCTGCCGTCATTACCGTCATTTTAGTACGCTGGTTGCGGTGACGACCGATTGGGGCGTCAATACGGCGATGGCGCGATAGACTCGCTGCATCCCCCGCTACCACACATTGATAATGACGATAGACCGACTTATCCTTTAGTTGCTCCATCAGCGCAAGCTGTGCTGGCTTGGTTTTACCAATCAACAATAGCCCTGAGGTATCTTTATCAATACGGTGCACCAGACCTGCACGCGGCAGATGGTGCTGCTGCGGATAATGATACAGCAGTGCATTGACCAAGGTGCCGGTTTGGTTGCCCGCACCAGGATGCACTACCATGCCAACAGGTTTATTAATGACCAATACGTCATCATCTTCATAGACCACATCGATGTCTATATTTTCTGGTTGATCTTCACTATGCTGCTCTAATGTGGTGGTTAACTGCAGCACATCACCCGCTCTGACACGAATTTTTGGTTTTTGCACGCCACCGTTATACAGCAGGCTGCCATCACTGATCCAACCTTGTAATTGAACACGTGAGAAATCGGTAAATATTTTTGAAGCCAATTTATCAATACGTAAACCAGCTTCGTCTTCTATAACCGTATGCGTCATATTAATAATTACTGGCACCACTTGACCGGCGGCTGACGCTTCATCATCGTCGCTATCATCAATGTCGTCAGCATCTTCATCGCTGCTATCTATCATATCGTCGTCAAGCACATCACTATCTTTTAACGTAGCTTCTTCTGACACAGCGTCTTCTAAAACATGATCGCTATGGCTTTGCTCATCAAGCATCGACTGATTATCGTCAGGTAATTCACTATTATTTAAAACGTCATTTGGCATCGGTGACTCTTGTGCTGATGAATCAGTCTGTCGTGATTGATTCGGTGGTAAATGGGTAGTCATAGCATTATTATTCATAGCAGATTTATATATGGCAAAGCGCCTGACATGGTTTTGAAAGGTAGCTTTTGAGAAAATTTCTAATAAAGTGTTAAGCGTAACGCTATAAAAAACAAAAGGCCATTCGCTATCAATCGCTTATCATAAAAGCGATCGTCGTCGAAAAAAGCGGAGGCAATACCGTGCTAGTGTATCACGCCAAGCGCCTAAGCCCTATAGAAGCTGTGTGTTATCTGTCATTTTTTGATTATACCGCAGCGAGCGTCAGCGCCGTACTTAACTCTCTAAAATATGACATTGCTGTAATTTACTGTATATTTGTCAGTGTCAGCGACATTCGATATCGCTCGTGACAGCAGCTCATGTTAAAATGCCAAACTGACATGTGCTGGTGTACAGCTCATTGCGAGCAGCAGCATATCGTATATGCGTTGCAGTAGACTAATAACTGTACGATACTGACTCAAATTCGATGAGCACGATTGGATTAAGTACAATATAGATGGCGAAAAAATAGACGAAGCAAACGTTATTCTATAAAGTATAGCCATATTTTGCTGTATGCTATGCCACTGTATGCTTATCGAATTTTTATTAAAAGCATTTGGTTTGATATAAACCCTATGCCATCAAGCGTTTTTTAATAACGATAACTGGTATGTCCGATGATTGACATAGTAGATGACAGACCACTATTGATGCCTACGCATCGTTTTTTATCATTAACCTAATATCTAGTATGATAGCGTCGCTGCTATTATACGTCTTGTGTCGGAGAAGAAGTATGCAAGCTGTTGGCAATACGTTTATCAAACTGTCCTCAATAACCCTACTTGCGCTAAGCGTAAACTTAGTGGGCTGTCAGACTTTCAAAAATCTGACTGGCGGTAAAGACGTCGATGCAGTAGAAACTGCCGAAAAATCAGAGCAGAACTATTATAACGACGCCATTACCCAGATTGATAAAGGCCGCTATACACAAGCCATCGAAGATTTGACCAATCTGCGCACTTTTTATCCTACTGGACAGTACGCTGAGCAAGCATTACTCGACATGATGTACGCACAATATGCCAGTGGTAAGTATGAAATGGCAGCCGCCAGCGCTGAGCAATTTATTAACCTATATCCTTCTAATCCGCAAGTCAGCTACGCTTACTATGTGCGCGGCGTTGCCAATATGCAAGGCTCATCAGAAGGTCTAAAACTGTTTAAGCTCAATCAAGCTGAGCGTGATACCGCCTATTTACGTATTGCCTTCGCTAACTTTCAAGAGCTTATTAACAAGTACCCTAATAGCCCTTACGCGCCAGATGCCGCTCAACGCATGACTTTCATTTACAATCAGTTTGCTGAAAGTGAGATGAGTGCCGCCAACTGGTATATCGAGCGCGAAGCTTATGTCGCTGCTGTTAACCGTGCCAAATGGGTGTTTCAATACTATCCACTTAGTGAATCCATCCCTGACGCAATCGCGGTCTTAGCTTATAGCTATGACAAATTGGGTATGTCTGATTTGGCAGCAGAATACAAAACTCTATTGCAGATTAATTATCCCAACATGTTAAGTGCTGATGGACGCGTTAAACTCGACACCAAACGTGAGCGTTCTTTCATCAACAAATTGACTTTTGGACAGTTAAGTCGTTTTAACAAAGATACTTCATCAGTTGCGACAGGCGACTATAACGGTGCGACCAAAACTCAGGTTATTCGTAACGCCAGTCAATTGAGACTGCCAAGCGATAATGCAGCAGCAGCCAGTGCAGCGCAAGGTACTTCACCTGTGCGCGCCAATACTGGCATCAATGTCGGCTTGGGTCTGCCTGAAGCATCCGCTGAGCGTATTACTAGCCAATCGAGCACTGGCTCTACGGCAAGAGAAGCCAATGTCGATCCGCAAAACACCAATCCTGTACGCCGTACGACATTGCCTGTTCAAGGGATTGATATCATGCCAGCAGATGTCGATATGAATGATGAATAAATGCGCTAAATTTGAGGCAACGTCTCTCTTTTAATTAAGAGAACGTCTCTTGTTTTTAGCACATCAACCCACATCATGAAAAAAATAAGGTCAACGACAGAGTTGGCCTTATTTTTTCTGTTTCTGTTTCATTATCTATGCCCAATATTGTTTGTGCCCGATATTGCCTATGCTTAAGATAATACACCTATGGTAAACTGTTTTTTGCATGAGTATTCCAAATCACATTCTCGACCAACTAAATAGCCAAGCTGACTTAATCAGTATCATTGGGCGTCATACGACGCTTAAACGTGCTGGTAGTGAGTTTAAAGGCTGCTGTCCATTTCATGGTGAAAAGTCGCCCTCTTTTTATGTCAATCCACAAAAAAACATCTATCACTGCTTTGGCTGTAGTGTCGGCGGTAATGCCATCAGTTTTTTACGCGATTATGAAAATTTAACTTTTATTGAAGCAGTTAATGAGCTATCAAAGCAGACGGGTATCGAAGTCCCAAAAGAAGAACAACAAAACGTCAGCTACCAGCGCCGTGTACCAAAACCGATTGCACCACCGCCAATACCTAATCCGACTATCGACGCTAAAAGTCCTGCTCAAACAATTAATGTACCTTCTATTAACGCTACTTCGGCTATTCAGCAACAAAACCAGTACGGCGATACCGATCAACCCGTTTATCACGATAGTAGCAACGGCTACGATGAGTATCCACCGCTAGATGCTTACGACTCAGCGTCTTATCCAGAAGATTCTTATGGCGCAGACTATCAAGATGATAATAGCTATCCACCAGCATGGTTGACAGGTGGCGATACTGACGCTGCGGCATTGTACGATGATCATAGCGTTTCCGATAAAGACGGTAACCTGTATGAGCTGTTAGAGCAAATCCAGCAGTTTTATCAGCACAATCTCACCATTCATCCGCATGCCAAGCATTACTTTTTATCACGTGGTATTACAGAAGACATTTTTGAGACGTTTGGTTTGGGCTATGCACCCTTTGGGTGGCAGCATCTTGAGCATCAGTTTCCACAAGATATTGAAGGGCTAAAGGCGCTTGGTTTGGTGCGCCAATCAGAGTCAGGACGCGACTATGATCTACTCCGTGATCGGGTCATTTTCCCGATTCGAGACAATCAAGGACGCACCATTGGTTTTGGTGGGCGGGCGCTCGATGATGAAGTAAAACCCAAGTATATCAACTCCTCTGACTCGCCTGTTTTTCATAAGCAGCATGTGCTATATGGCTACTATGAGTCTCGCCAGCAGCGCGCCAACGACTGGCTAGTGGTCGAAGGCTATATGGATGTCATCGCCCTTTACCAAGCGGGTATTTATGGCGCTATCGCTTCTATGGGTACGGCGATTAATGAGAGTCAAATATCACGATTACTGACGCTGAACCCAACCCTAACCTTGAGCTTTGATGGTGATAGCGCGGGACAAAAAGCCGCTTGGCGTACCCTTGAAGTGGCTTTGCCAGTACTGGCCGATGATAAAGAACTGCGGTTTTTAACCTTACCTAATAATCATGATCCTGACACGTTTATTAAGAGTCAGGGCGGCGATGCCATGCGTGAGCAAATCGCGAATGCCATGCCATTGTCACAGTATATTTTTGCCTATTTAAGCGAGCGTTACGATTTAACCTTGGCAGAAGGCAAAGCCAAGCTCATGTCACAAGTACGTGCCTTGACCACTGCATTACCTAAAGGCAGTAGCTTTCGCTATTTGCTGAACAATGACGTCTATCAGAAGCTGGGTGGTAAACGTAGCCAAAATATCGAAGCCAAAGATGCGCTGCTAGATTTTGATGGTGACATGACCATCAGTCAGCAATTGCAACTTTGTTTTTTGTTTCAGCCACGCGCCTTAATTGAAGACCCTATCGAAGCCATTTGGCAGCAGGCAGGTATTAATGATTTACAGCTGCCAGCACACATCAAGCAAAAGGCCGCGCCTGACATCTTGCGTCCGCTGGCTTGGGAAGATTTGCAAGATATCGCCTTGCTGGATATCGTTAGCACCATCAAACGCTGCCTGAATCATTTACCCAAAGATGCCAACGCCGCCGCACACTTTATATTGTCTAATGTCAAACCAATCACCCAAGAGACACTTAGCCGTAGCTGGGGCGGATTTTATAAGACATTAATTGGCAGAAATATTTTGAGCTTGGATGAGTTGATCGAAAACTTGGTGATGCAGTTGCTCAAGTTACATCTGCAAAAAAAGATGCAAGAGCTCATCAAAAATCCTGACCATATTAAGCTGGCGATTGTCCGTAAGCAGTCGCAATTATTAAATGATTGGTTACGCGCGCAGCAAGCTGAGCAGTCAGCGCAGATGGTTACCGTCAAATCTTAACGTTTGCCATTATTTTTGCTAAAAAATCTCCAACCCTTTAAAAGTATAGCGGCTGCCCCCACTACTAATGATTATGCCCAATAGCATGTATTGCCATTTAATCATTTGGCTGATATAAAATAATCAGTAAGAAATGGTCGGTAGATATCACTACCTCGTGCTTGATTACGCTGGTGTGTGTTAAACTGTGTCGCTAACTATTTATAGCCCAATTTAATAGATGGCAATAATCCGCCTCCTTAAGCACAAATTTTAGATATTATTTTGAAGTATCCGTTTTTAGGGACCGTTATTTTTATATATTATTTTTTAGATAATGTTATCTTGAAAACTTTTTAGCGTTACTAATTTCTAGCAGTTTTTTAGCATTGTAATTGTAGTATTTTGAGCCTTTATTCATATCAACTCATTTTTGATATTATTGACAACCTCTACGCCATATTTTGATGAATCGATTGATTATATCAACGCACTGAGCGAGCGATAGCGCGTCACAATATAAAAATGTCCGATGCAAGTAAGCGAGTATTTATGAACGATAAGTCAGTTTCTAAGTCCACATCTCAACTGGCCACCTTAATCCAAATGGGTAAAGAGCAAGGCTATCTCACCTATGCTGAGGTGAATGACCAACTGCCCGACTCTATTACCGAAAGCGATCAGATCGAAGATATTGTGCAAATGCTGACCGACGTTGGTATCAAAATCTTTGAATCTGCGCCTGATGCCGATGACATCTTGATGAACGACGATTCAAGTGATGATGACATGGCAGCGGATGAGGCAGCGGCGGTATTGGCCTCTGTTGAGACTGAGCCGGGTCGCACCACTGACCCTGTGCGTATGTATATGCGTGAAATGGGTACGGTTGATCTATTGACCCGTGAAGGTGAGATCGCCATTGCCAAGCGTATCGAAGAAGGCATTCGTGACGTACAGCATGCGATGTCTTACTGGCCGGGTACCGTACAGTTCGTCCTTGATGAGTATCAAAAAGTACAAGATGGCGAAAAAAAGCTTTCTGACGTCATTACTGGCTTTTTAGATCCTGAGACCGAAGCAGACAAAATCGCTGCCCAAGAAGCAAAAGAGGCAGCAAAAGAAGAACGTGAACGCATCAAAGAAGAAAAAGAAAATCCGCCTGTGATCAAAGCAAAAGCCAAAGCAGCGGCGCTTGATGATGAGGACGAGGATGAAGACGACGTTGAAGAGGAAGCTGAAGAAGAAACCAGCGGTATCGATCCTGAAGAAGTACGTCTGCGTCTAGAAGAAATCGAACACTTATTTATCAAAGCCAAGCAAGCCTTGCTAGATTATGGCCGTGGTAGCACAGAAGCAGATACTGCTTATGCCCTACTTGCCGAACGCTTTATGATGCTAAAGTTGAACAATCGCTTGTCAGACCAAGTGATGGCTATCATGCATGATGTATATGATGACGTGCGTAAGCAAGAGCGTCAAATCATGCGTTTGGTCATTCGCCGTGGTCGTATGCCGCGCGAAGAATTCCGTAAGACTTTCCCTAGCAACGAGACCAATGTTGATTGGTTGATTGAACGTATTAAAGGTAAGCCTGCGTTTGCTGGTACGCTAGAAAAAGTCACTGATGATGTTATTTTATTGCAACGTCGCATTCGTGACTACGAGCAACAGCTCGACATGAAAATCCACGATATGAAAGACGTGGCGCGCCGTATGGCAGTCGGTGAAGCAAAAGCTCGCCGCGCCAAAAAAGAAATGGTCGAAGCTAACCTGCGTCTGGTTATTTCTATCGCGAAGAAATATACCAACCGCGGTCTACAGTTCTTGGATCTAATCCAAGAAGGTAATATTGGTCTGATGAAAGCCGTCGATAAATTTGAATACCGCCGTGGTTATAAGTTCTCAACCTATGCCACATGGTGGATTCGTCAGGCAATTACCCGCTCTATCGCTGACCAAGCGCGTACCATTCGTATTCCTGTACACATGATCGAGACCATTAACAAAATAAACCGTGTTTCTCGTCAGTTGCTACAAGAAATGGGACGCGAGCCAACGCCTGAGGAATTGGGCGAACGCTTAGAGATGGACGAAGTTAAAGTCCGTAAAGTGCTAAAAATTGCCAAAGAGCCTATCTCTATGGAGACGCCAATCGGTGATGATGAAGATTCACACCTAGGTGATTTCATCGAAGATGGTACTATCTCAAGCCCTGTTGATGATGCGACCGCAGCTGGTCTGCGTGAAGCGACTCGTGATGTATTGGGCAATCTGACTGAGCGTGAAGCACGCGTGCTAAAAATGCGCTTTGGTATCGACATGCCAACCGACCATACCTTGGAAGAAGTAGGTAAGCAGTTTGACGTAACACGTGAGCGTATTCGTCAGATTGAGGCAAAAGCACTGCGTAAATTGCGTCATCCGTCACGCTCTGAGCATCTGCGTTCTTTCTTAGAGAATGATTAATAATAAAGCAAACTAAGCACCAATAAGAAAGTCGAGTTTATCTCGGCTTTTTTGTGTCATCGATTTGATGGCTCGAATGCTATAACTACATATCTGCATCAAGGAATACAAGAACGAGCTTGCAATGGCACTATACAGTATATATGATTCATATACATTTCATATACTAGGTAAAACAATGGGTATTGTTAAAATTGATGATGCGCTACACGAAGAGCTTCGTAAAGCCAGTGCGGTAATGGTACGTTCGATTAACGCGCAGGCAGAGTATTGGATAAAAATAGGTATGTTGGCCGAGGCCAATCCTCACGCATCTTATACCGATATCATCAGCGAGCAGTTAAAACGAGCAGATGTTAATATAGGAAATCTTATCGATGGCTAAAATCGCGCTAAAAACTACTGAAGAGTTGGCCATCATGCGTGAGTCTGGACGCTTATTGGCATCGGTTTTTGCTTACCTAGATACGCACATGGTCGCTGGCATCTCCACAATGACTGTCAATGATTTAGTTGAGCGCTATATTGTGGATGTTTTACAATCACGACCTGCCAGCAAAGGTCAATACGGCTACCAATACGTGCTCAATACTTCTGTCAATCAAGTGGTTTGTCATGGTGTACCCTCAAGCAACCAAGTCCTAAAATCAGGCGACATCATCAATGTAGACATTACTTTAGAAAAAGGCGGCTTTATTGCCGATTCTAGCAAAATGTATATGATTGGCGATGTGATGCCATTAACAAAACGCCTCGTCGATAACACTTATGAGGCCATGTGGGCAGGTATCCGTGTGGTCAAGCCGGGCGCAACGCTCGGTGATGTCGGGCATGCCATTCAAAGCCATGCCGAACAGAACGGTTACTCTGTCGTTAGAGAATACTGCGGGCATGGTATCGGTCGCGAAATGCACGAACAGCCTGAAGTTTTACATTATGGTCGCGCAGGTGCAGGCTTGGTTTTAAAACAAGGCATGACCTTTACTATTGAGCCAATGATTAATCAAGGCAAAGCCAAAGTAAAAATAAAAAAAGACGGCTGGACGGTAGTGACTGCGGACAAAAAACTCTCTGCTCAATGGGAACACACTATTGCGGTGACCAATGATGGTTATGAAGTGCTGACGCTGCGTGAAGAAGAGACCCTTTAAAGCGTGCTTACAGTTTCCCTGGCTGCTGCGTAATACAAGAGTGATTCAAGTATTTAAGTATCATCTTATTATTGCCATATTGGTAACTACTGATATCATAGGTCGCGATGATTTGAGTATACGCTGATTAATACCTCTGCCATCGCTTTTTTATACATGCCATCGATAGGAAACCGACATGATTGTCCGGCAAACCCCAAACGCCCTCAAGATACTTTTTACCCTGCACGGCTCTGTCATTCCAAAAATTTATCCGCAAATTTTGCTGATCGCGCTTCTCAGCACACTTATAACAATTATTCAGCACTGGCTTCCTGACTCTTTTCCTTATTATGGTATGGCTCCTTTTACCTTGCTAGGAATCGCGTTATCGCTATTTCTTGGATTTCGTAACAATGCCAGTTATCAACGCTGGTGGGAAGCTCGAGGGCTTTGGGGTCAGCTGGTATATGATGCGCGTAGCTTAACCCGTCAAGTGCTGTCTTTTATAGATGCTGATACCGAGAATGGGCACGAGACTGGGCGAGCGATGGTTTACCTGACCATTGCTTTTGCGCATGCTGTGCGCCATCGCCTGCGCGGCTCGTCACCTTGGCATGATGTCGAGCCTTTTGTCGCATCAAAACACCATGATAGTATGCGCCAAGCGCGCAACCTACCTGATTACATCATGCGCCTCATGGGCAAGCAACTCGGCGACATTCGGCGTCAAGGACTGGTATCAGAGCAAGTCATACAGAACATGGACGAGCGCCTGACATCTATGACCATTGTATTGGCAGCCTGCGAGCGCATTCATAATACACCGCTGCCGTTTGCTTATATGCTGCTGGTCCATCGCACGACCTATCTGTATTGCATCATGTTGCCTTTTGGCTTGGTGGCCTCGCTCGGTTGGGTGACCCCGCTGATTTGTGCCGTGATCGCTTATACCTTTTTTGGTTTGGATGCCCTCAGTGAAGAGCTAGAAGAGCCTTTCGGCTTAGCCGCCAACAAACTACCCCTGACTGCATTATCGCGTACTATCGAGATCAATCTGCGAGAAGCACTAGAAGAGGCAGATATTCCACCTGAGATCACTCCTATCAATGGCTATTTACCATAGCCTCTTAGCTGAACGCCTATAAATCATAAAGCAATCAATACGAAATGAGACAGTGTCCCATAAACGTATTGCCTTAATTTATTAGATATTTTTTATATACCCTACCGTCGGGTAGCTAAATAATATAAGCAATAGTAGAGCTTTTATGAATACAAAATGCATTTAAAAATAGTGATTTCTCTCGCCATTATCGTGGTATTTGAATAGCTTAATAAAAGGTAAAATCCTGTCTATTCACGCTTGTAAGACAACCTTTATTCATGGTTTTTTTCGCATTACTTGCTAATGATGGCTGAATTCGTCTACCATAGAGCCGATTGCTTAAGTACGAGCAGTTTAAACTTATGTAAACTTTATATTTATTTCTGAAAAATAAACCTTGTCGGGGTGCTTTGATTTTTGATGCTTTAACTACAATTCAAAATCATGGCTGAGAGTTACCCGCGAACCTGATGCAGTTAGCACTGACGTAGGAAACAAGCGTGACATTTTATAGCACACCTCTTAAGCATCTATTGCTAAGCAAGCCTTGCCGGTTTATTCACATAACCTGGTAAGGTTTTTTTGTGCCTGCTCACTGATCACCTCCTACTCTTTGCTTACTCGCATTTTATAACAGTAAGTGAACACTATGAACTACCAAACGTTACGCCACCATTGCCCAACATGGGATGGCTACATTCAGCATGATTTTGTCAAACAGCTAACGGCAGGTACGCTCTCCCCTGACAGCTTTCGTCACTACCTTGTGCAAGACTATTTATATTTGATTCACTATACCCGTGTGATGGCATTGAGCGTATATAAGAGTGATACGCTGGCACAAATGCGTGTCGGTCAAGCAGGCATCAATGCCATGCTCGATATGGAAATTGGCATGTATCTCGATTTATGTCATGAGTGGGACATCCCACTTAAAGAAGTAGAAAGCGCCCCTGAATCTGCCGTGACCATTGCCTATAGCCGCTACCTATTAGACGCTGCGATGTCAGGCTCATTGGCTGAGCTTTATGCGGCAATTGCTCCTTGTTTGATGGGTTATGGCGAAATTGGCAAACGCATTAAAGAACAAGGTTTTGTCGCGGACAATCCTTACCAGCCATGGATTGATGTCTTTGCCAGTGACGAATTTCAAGCGATTACCACGCAGAATGAAGCGCAGATCAACACGCTACTAGCACAGGCTAATCCTACTCAGGCAGACAAATTCCAACAGTTATTTAATACTGCTTCACGTATGGAAGTGAATTTTTGGCAGCAGGCGCTTGATCTGTCCTAGCCCCTATGCAAAGTGCTAGCTTTATGGCAAATTTAACGTCACGTACTATTCAATATAGTTGATTCAATTTAAAACAGTGACAAGGCAACCAAGTGCAGATGTATGAGTAATACTTTAAGCGAGGTTAACGCTGTCACTCTTTTATAGTGGATTAACGATACAACAAAAAATACTCAAGGAGAAACATCATGGCAGCATTCGATGAACATGCAAGCGCGTATGACAGCTGGTTTTTTGACAACCAAAACTTACTGACCAGTGAGCTAAAACTGGTCGCTCATTTTTTAGATAAGCACAGTGAGATATTGTCTATCGGTTGTGGTAGTGGACTGTTTGAGTCACTATTGGCACAGGATTATGATATCCATATCAAATATGGTATCGAGCCTTCTAAAGACATGGCTGAAATCGCTAAAAAGCGCGGCTTACAAGTGGATATTAGTCCTGCCGAGACTTGCGATATTGAGCCAAATAAGTTTGATATCATCATGTTTAATGGCAGTGTCAGTTATATTAGCGATTTGGATATCTGTATTAAAAAGGCATTTTATGCCTTAAAAACGGGCGGCAAATTGATTGTTATCGATGTGCCAAAAGAAAGCGGCTTTGCCAGTTTATATAATTTGGCAAGCTCATTAAATACGTGGGAGCATTCGCTACTTGCGCACATCTCTCCTGCTGATCCCTATCCTATTGAGCTGGTTAAATCAGCCAATTGGCGCACCTCTGATGAAAAAATCGCGCTGATGCAAGCCAATGGTTTTGTCGATTTTGAGTATGCACAAACCTTACTGACCCATCCTATGTATGCCAATGACAAGGTGCAAGAAGTCGTCGAAGGCTATGACCGTGGGGATTATGTTGCTGTTTGTGCTTATAAAAAACGAACTGCTGTGTGTACTAGCATTTGATTAGCATGGATGACTGAGCAAAAGTTATGACAGATCACAGTGATCCATAGCATACTGTCATTGCCATTTTAGCACTTGAATTATAAGTTTAGTGCCACTATAAATGGTGAATAAAGCTCTTATGCTAATAGCTAACATTTAATAAAGCGAGGCACAATCATGACTGATGATCCAAAAGACAGCACCAATAAAAACAACAACCAAGCACCAACAAATGAAAAATCAGTAAAAATGACCAACCTAACGCCCAATCAAGGTGTGATCACAGGCAAAAGAACGGATATTCAAAATCCTGAGCTTTGGGACTTTCCAATGAACTATCCACTTAGCATCATTGGTCATGAAGGCGAGCGTGAGAACTTACTCAACGAAGTGAAGCTTATCTTGGGCAGTCAGTTCCCTGATTTTGATTTGGCCTCAATAGAAGTGAAACCGTCTAAAACGGGTCGCTTCCATTCAGCACGAGTCAATCTATATCTTACAGCAGCCGATCAGGTCAATGTGCTGTATGCCTCACTCGACGCTGCCAAAACAGTTCGTTTGGTCGTATAAGCAGATAATTGTCGTTTAAAAAAAGCCAGCCGCTTTTCCGTCGAAATCGTCACTCGCTATTAATCACATACGGGTGGCGATTTTTTGTGGTTTGCTGTACAATCTGCGCCCTCATTATTATTGTTCTATGTCCCCTTATTGGTGGGTCATTTACTCGCGAATAAAAAGCAAATGATCATACGATTTTTACAAAAAACTTATTATTTGAGTCAATCGCGTCTAACCCTTACCCCATCGTCCTTTGCTAAAATTCAGACACAGCACAACCTCACAGCAACATAGTTTGATCCTAAAATCAATATAGTATTTTCAAAATTTTACCGCTATATTGTGCCTACCTACTAACAAACACGCTATATGTAGTACTCAGTGAATTTAATTGTCACTATGAGTAGCGGTAGATTTTTGCCTAGAAAAACACCTATCGCGGCGCAAGCATCGTAGCATTATAAAGAATGCCTGCCGTTTACTGACTGTGCAGCATCACTATAAGCAACATTATAAATAATTACCAAGTTATCAACTTAAGAGGGCAACATGACACACATCGACAAAATCAAAGTGACCAAACGTGACGGACGATTAGAGCTTATTGATTTGGATAAAATTCATAAGGTAATCGAGTGGGCAGCTCACAATTTGGATAATGTGTCTGTGTCGCAAGTTGAGCTAAAGTCGCACATTCAGTTTTATGAAGGTATCAAGACTCGCGATATTCACGAGACTATCATCAAGTCAGCAGCAGATCTTATCTCTGAAGATACGCCTGATTATCAGTATTTGGCTGCGCGTTTGGCGATTTTCCATCTGCGTAAAATTGCTTACAATAAATTCACCCCGCCGCACCTTTATGATCATGTCAAAAAACTGACCGACGCTGGTAAATATGATCAGCATATCCTAGCTGACTACAGCCGTGCTGAATTTGACGAGCTAGAAGAGTATCTTGATCACTGGCGCGATATGAACCTTGCTTATGCAGCCGTTGAGCAAATGGCAGGTAAATACCTCGTCCAAGACCGCGTCAACAAGACCGTCTTTGAAAGCCCGCAGTTCTTGTACATGCTGGTTGGTATGTGTTTGTTTAGCCGTTATAACAAGTCAGATCGTTTGGACTACGTAAAGCGTTTTTACGATGCGACCTCGCAGTTCAAAATCTCGCTACCAACACCTATCATGGCAGGCGTGCGTACCCCATCGCGTCAGTTTAGCTCATGCGTATTGATTGAATGCGGTGATAGCCTAGACTCGATCAACGCGACCACCAGCGCCATCGTACGCTATGTGTCACAGCGTGCTGGTATTGGTATCAACGCAGGTCGCATACGCGCCCTTGGTAGCCCTATCCGTGGCGGCGAAGCGCAGCATACGGGCTGTATCCCATTCTATAAATTGTTTCAGACAGCGGTTAAATGCTGCTCACAAGGCGGCGTCCGTGGCGGTGCAGCGACGTTGTTTTATCCATTATGGCATTTAGAAGTTGAGTCATTATTGGTACTTAAAAACAACCGCGGCGTGGAAGATAACCGTGTGCGTCATATGGATTATGGCGTACAGTTAAACAAAACAATGTACACTCGCCTAATCAAAGGTCAAGACATCTCGTTATTCTCACCAGGTGATACCCCTGGCTTGTATGATGCGTTTTTTGAAGATCAAGACAAATTCGAAGAGTTATACACCAAGTACGAAAATGACCCAAGCATTCGTAGCCGTCAAATCCCAGCAGCAGATTTATTCAGTTTAATGATGCAAGAGCGTGCGAGCACGGGTCGTATCTATATCCAAAACGTCGATCATTGCAACACGCATAGCCCATTTGACCCAACGGTTGCGCCGATTCGTCAGTCAAACCTATGTATGGAAATCGCTCTACCGACTAAGCCACTTGATAACATCAATGACGAAGAAGGCGAAATCGCGCTTTGTACTCTATCAGCAGTTAACTTGGGTAAAGTTGACAACGTCAGCGATATCGAAGAGCCAGCCGAGCTCATCGTCCGTGCCCTTGATGCCCTGCTCGACTATCAAGACTATCCAGTTAAAGCGGCTCAAAATGGCAGCATGCGTCGTCGTACGCTAGGTGTGGGCGTGATTAACTATGCTTATTACTTAGCTAAAAATGGCGTGCGCTATTCAGATGACAGCGCGCTTGGTCTAACGCATCAAACGTTTGAAGCGTTGCAATTTTATCTCTTGAAAGCATCAAACAAATTGGCAAAAGAGCAAGGCGCGTGCCCTGCGTTCAATGAGACGACGTACTCGCAAGGTATCTTGCCGATTGATACGTACAAAAAAGATTTGGATAAAATCTGCCAAGAGCCGCTACATCTCGATTGGGAGACGCTGCGTACTGAAATCACCACTCACGGTCTGCGTAACTCTACTCTAACCGCCTTGATGCCGTCTGAGACTTCTAGTCAGATCGCCAACGCAACCAACGGTATCGAGCCACCACGCGGTCTGGTCTCTATCAAAGCGTCAAAAGATGGCATCTTAAAGCAAGTCGTTCCTGAGATTGATAAGCTAAAAAATCAGTACGAGCTACTATGGCAAATGCCAAACAATGACGGTTACCTAAGGCTGGTCGCTGTCATGCAGAAATTCGTCGATCAAAGTATCTCTGCCAACACCAACTACGATCCCGTTCGTTATGAAGGCGGCCGTGTACCAATGAAGATATTGCTAAAAGATCTGCTAAACGCGTATAAGCTTGGCGTGAAGACGTTGTATTATCATAACACTCGTGATGGTGCGAACGATGCACAAGCAGATATGGAAGATGATTGTGCTGGCGGTGCATGTAAGATTTAGGCTATTGATGGATGGCGGGTTTAGCTTTTGAGCTAAATCCGCTGTACGCTGTTATCATATATTTATCTACTAATATCGAGATAACTATGATCTTTCCTTATAAAAGCCCTCAATTTGAAAACCTAAAGCGAAAGTTTGAAAACCAGATACACAAACATTCTGAATATTTAGATTTAAGCACAGAAACAAATGACCTAGTTAAAGCTGTACTCAGTATATTAGATAGTAAGAACAAAAAAAATCTATCTATTTTAGATAGTATTGATCTCAAGTATCATAACTGGGAAAAAATAGGTGTTGCACTGAATGATAACGCCTTAGCGGAAGACAATAAAAATCTGTATGATTTTTCTAAGCAAGAGAAACCTCGAGCTAGTTTAGTTAGAAAAGTCATAGAGTCGATATATATAGTATTACTAGCAGACATATATGAAGCTTCATTGATAACTACTTTTGAAACACATAGATCTTTTTTTGAGCAGGCAGTAACAAGCTTACAGTCTTACTCTTATACACTGACATATGATAGTTTAAATAAACTCTGTTATTTATGGTATATCATTCCACAAGAAGTATTCTCAAGACATTTGAATCGACGCCTCGATAGTTCAGTCATCCAAACTATTAATAATTTGCATGAACATCAAGATCTAATTGAGGAAGAAAATAGAAAAAATATTCTATTGAAACAGGACATTAGAGAAATACAGGAAACCTTAAACAACCAAAAAAGTGAATATAACTTTGTTGGCTTGTCAAATGGCTTCAGAACACTTAGAAAACAGAAGAAAAAAGAATTGAATAGTCAAGGTTATATATATTATGGTCTGATGGCTGTAATAGTTTTACTTATAGTCTCAAAATCTATCTGGTCAGCTTATTACTTAAGTGCTAATAGCTTTGAGAACCCAATATTTGTCATAGTTACTATCTCAACGGTTTTGTTCCTTTTCATACTTCTTTATTTTTTTAAAATATCATTGGTTAACGTTAGATCTATCAAATCACAAATACTGCAAATAGATTTACGTCTCACTCTCTGTCAGTTTATACATAACTACGATTCTGACACTAAGGGACTAAGAGAAGGAATGAAAGAAAGCTTTGAAAGGTTCGAGAGTGTTATTTTTGCTCCTATCGTGGCTACTGAAGACCAAATGCCAGCAACTTTTGATGGTCTTGAACAATTGACAGGATTATTAAGTTCATTTAATAAAGGCTCAAAGTAGTTGTAGGGTGCGCCCAGCGCACCGATGATATGTAAATTATATTTAAAGGTGCGCGAGGCGCACCCTACAAAATATATAGATTAACAAATAAGACCTAATTTTCGTGCTAAAATTAGCCCTATATTTAGAGCTTAATTTTAATGGAGAATGAATCATGCAACCGATATTTGCGACACAGACAGCGAGTATTTCAGAGTTAAAGACTAACCCGTCGGCACTGATTAAACAGTCAGACGGCGAGTCCATTGCTATTTTAAACCACAATAAACCAGTGGCTTACTTAGTCTCAACAGACGTTTTTGAGCGCATGATGGAAGCGATGGACGACATGGCATTAAGCCAAACCGTTAGTGCACGATTGAATGATGGGCAGATACCGATAAAGGTAACTTTGGATGACTTATAATCTTGAGTTTCATCCTTTGGCATTAAAAGAGTGGAAAAAGATAGCGCCAAATATTCAGCAGCAGTTTAAGAAAAAGTTACAGCAGCGATTGTCAAATCCTCATGTGCCTGCGTCAAAACTATCGGGACGTACCGATACTTATAAAATCAAATTACGCACCGTAGGCTATCGTCTGGTATATACCGTAAAAGATGATGTGGTGGTGGTTTATGTATTAGCAGTCGGCAAAAGAGAAAACAACAAAGTATATGATGCGCTTGCGACACGCCAGCCATAATTAAAACACACAAACAATAAAAACGATGGAGGTCATGTGCAATATACCGCAATCATCAAAGACGGTGGTTTGTTTATCCCAAACGTATTTTCAGACCTAAACGATGGTGGCTCGCATATCGTACAAGTGGAAGTCGACATGGCAGACGTCCGTGAGCAATTAGGCGAAGGCATAACAGAAAAACCAGAAGCATCAAAGAAAGTCGCTACAAAAGTATTGAAAAAACCAGTAAAGAGAGCGACTAAAAAAGACGTACAGAAAGAAATGCAGCAACTATCAGATGATGATGGCTTGAGTGCGCTGCGTAAGAGTGCGATCGATGAATTGGAGGGTTTGGACGATAGCGAGCTGAGTGAGATATTTAAAGCGTATATGAATGATGGACAGACGCCAGAACAGATATCTTTAGAGAACTTGTAATATAATTCAATCAAACCAAATCTAGTCAAAACCCTATAACTTAATAACTTAATAACTTAATAACTTAATAACTTAATAACCTAATAACCTAATAACCTAATAACCTAATAACCTAATAACCTAATAACCTAATAACCTAATAACCTAATAACCATATCAATGATAAAGGCAGTCTCATGACTTATTCGATTTTTTCCCAAACGCCAAACAATGCGCTAACAGAGCCGATGTTTTTTGGTAATCCGGTCAACGTGGCGCGTTACGACCAACAAAAGCACCCTATCTTTGAGCAATTGATTGAAAAGCAACTGTCGTTCTTTTGGCGTCCAGAAGAAGTCGATGTATCACGTGATCGTATGGATTATGGCAATCTGTCGTCACACGAACAGCATATCTTTATCAGTAACCTAAAGTATCAAACGCTACTCGATTCTATCCAAGGTCGTAGCCCAAACGTCGTGCTACTGCCACTGGTATCGATTCCTGAGCTTGAGACATGGATTGAGACGTGGACGTTTTCTGAGACCATTCACTCGCGCAGCTATACCCATATCATTCGTAATATTATCAATGACCCTGCTATCGTCTTTGATGACATCATGCAAAACGATCATATCCTAGAGCGCGCGGCGGACATCGCCAAGTACTACGATGACTTGTATTATAACTCATCGCTATACAACCTATACGGTGCAGGCACGCACACGATCAATGGCAAGCAAATTACCGTCGATTTAAAATCGCTGAAAAAGCAGCTTTACTTGTGCTTGATGGCAGTCAACGTCTTAGAAGCCATTCGCTTTTATGTGTCATTCGCTTGCTCGTTTGCCTTTGCCGAGCGTAAGCTGATGGAAGGTAATGCCAAGATTATTAAATTGATTGCTCGTGATGAGGCGCTACATTTAACGGGCACGCAGCATATTTTGAATCTCATGCGCATCGGTCGTGATGATCCTGAGATGGTCGACATTGCCAAAGAGTGCTACGAAGAAAGCATCGAGATATTCCGTAAAGCGGCTGAGCAAGAAAAAGAATGGGCAGGCTATCTGTTCAAAGACGGCTCAATGATTGGTCTCAATAAAGATATTCTGTGCCAATATATCGAATACATCACCAATTTACGTATGGAAGCGGTTGGCTTACCAGTCGCATTCCCGAATTCTAAATCAAACCCAATCCCGTGGATTAACACATGGTTGTCATCTGACAACGTACAAGTTGCCCCACAAGAGACGGAAATCAGCTCATACTTGGTGGGTCAGATTGATTCAGACTTATCAGACAGTGATTTTGATGACTTTGAGCTTTAGAGCTTATGTGTTCATTTAAAAAATAGTTTTTGAAAGATTATATAGTCGTTTCAATATAATTTGGATACAAGGAAGGCGAGCGAAAGTACTACATAATAATTTGGATACAAGGAAGGCGAGCGAAAGTACTACATATAGTAGACTAAGCGAGCCTGACACCGTATCTTATTTATATAGGATTGACTATAGTTTAGAAAGTACAGAATGATAGGGAAACAAACAGGATAAAACTATGACTTGGGTAATGACGAGTAAAAAGCAATTTTACTTGCATGATGACGAAAGCTTGCTTGATGGATTGCTACGCACCGGACATGATATCAATTATCAATGTAAGGAAGGCTATTGTGGCAGTTGCCGAATAAAGCGTATCGCCAGCTCACACGTCATTGACTATCCGTTTGCACCCCTTGCCATGATTGATGAAGACGAGATCCTACCCTGCTGTTGCCGTGTACAGGGTGTGATTTATATCAATCACGAGCCTACTATAGAGTAATATCAACCAAAATAGTGCTAAAAAATTCGAAACAAAAAGCGCGTTATCTTCAAGATAACGCGCTTTTTTACTGTCTATAAACCGTTCAAGCCATTTTGATTGAGCTTATTTTACTTAAGTTTTAGGTGATGAAGAATGACCTTATAAGGGTGCACCATCTCTTTCAAACAGCTGCAACAGCTCTTCACGCATACGGTCACGCTCGGCTTCTGACATCATCGGTACGTCTTGTCTCTCACCTTGTAGATTTGGATCTTCCATACCACCAACATTTTCATCAAGAATCACAACCGGACGTTCCATCGGCTCTTGTGCTGGACGCTCTTCTAACAGGATTTTGACTTGGGCATTTTTACCACGGCGTAATACTTGCGCATTCAGTGTGGTATTCGGTGCTTTACGAGCGACATACTGAATCAAGGTATTGGCATCCGTCATCTCAACACCGTCAATCGTCAAAATAATGTCGCCGATACGCAGACCACTCTTAGCAGCAGGACTCTTAGGAACGACATTAAGCACTTCTACCCCAGTCGAGGTTTCAAGCTGCGTTGGGTCACGTAACTGTGACTGTATCTCAATCCCCAACCAACCACGGCTCACCTTACCATCTTTGATAATGGCATTCATCACTTGCTCAACGATGGCGGTAGGAATAGCAAAACCGATACCCATAGAGCCGCCAGAGCGTGAGTAAATGGCCGTATTAATACCAATTAATTCACCAAAAGCGTCAACGAGTGCGCCGCCCGAATTACCTGGGTTAATCGCTGCATCGGTCTGGATAAAGTCTTCAAACTTGTTGACTCCAAGCCCAGTACGTCCTGTCGCTGAGATAATTCCTTGCGTTACCGTTTGACCGACACCGAACGGATTACCAATCGCTAATGCAACATCGCCAACTCGGATAGGTTCTTTACGGAAACCAAGTGGTGCCAAACCGGTCATATCTACTTTAATCACTGCCAAATCACTGTCTGGATCTGTACCAACGATTCTAGCGCGGCTCTTACGACCATCATTAAAGGCGACCGTAATTTCATCGGCTTTTTCAATCACATGGGCGTTGGTCACGATATAGCCATCTTCTGAGACAATCACCCCAGAGCCTAAATTGGTATTGCCCTGCTCTTCTGACGGTGCACCATGGAACTCAAAAAAGCGGCGCAACACAGGATCATTCATATAAGGATGCTCTGCCATCGTTTGCGTGGTGTAGATATTCACGACTGATCGTGAGGCGCGAGCAACCGCATTATGATAAGAAGAAATCGCTGCGGGTGTATCAGAAACCGGTGCTGACGCTTGCTGCTCAGCAGGTGTGGTTCTGGGCGGCTCCCATGCCTGCTCTGATGCCGTCTTCATACTCGCAAACAACCAAATAAATGCGGCAATCACGACTAGCAATAAAACCCAAGGTAACCATTTTAATACAGACGCCTTGCTGCTGGTGTTCCGAGATGACGACATATAAAACCTCTATAAATTTGATACAAACAGACGAAGATGAATAAGGTGAGAAGCATGGTATATATTAGGACGCATTGAGTAGCATTTATCAAACGTTCACAGCCCACTAGATGGTTATTTTTTTGCACTATCTATACGGCAAGCTTACATGTATAAATTATAACCGCCAATACTACCCAGTTGTAACGTATCGTGTACCATTTCAGTGAGTAGGATTGTCTATCCTACTGTAGCCACATGTTAAAATACTCATTATCAAAAGCCACATCTTAGCCATAAATGCTTGCCCCACTGAATCAATTATAAGGGAATACCATGACCACACACAATATCTCAACCGAGCCCTCAGATACCGCCATTACCGTTCAAGCGCTGACCACATTCTGTGATGACTATTTATCAGCAGATGCTTTTAAAGATTATGCCCCTAATGGTTTACAAGTAGATGGGGGTCGACCTATCAAGCGCATAATCACTGGTGTAACGGCTTGCGAAGCATTGATTGATGCGGCGATTGCTGACAATGCAGACGCCATTATGGTGCATCATGGTTATTTTTGGAAAGGCGAACCTGCCCCCATCACTGGTATGAAAGGTCAGCGTATCCGTAAACTTATGCAGCATGGTATCTCTTTGATTGGTTATCATCTGCCGCTCGATGCCCATCCCGCCATTGGTAATAATGCCAAGTTGGCTGACGCATTAAACATGACCGTTATCGGCGCTTTATACCCCGGTGAGTCGCATCCAGTTGGTAATATCGCCACTTGTACCCCGCAGAATGCCCAAAGCCTCATTACTCACATTACCCAGACGCTAGGACGATTGCCATTGCATATCTCTGCCAATTATAGCGCACCGAATAGTACAAGCGCTCATATCGATAATAACAGAATTATCGAACACGTGGGCATTTGTACGGGCGGCGCACAAGATATGATCGAACAAGCTGCATTGATGGGCTGTGACGCCTTTATCTCTGGCGAAATATCAGAACGTACCACCCATATTGCCCGTGAGCTGGGCATTGATTATTTCGCTTGTGGACATCACGCGACAGAACGCGGCGGTATTCAAGCACTCGGTCACATAGTTTCTCAAGCATTTGGTATACCGGTGACCTTTGTAGATATTGATAATCCTGCTTAGACTGTGTCCTCAACTCTACTCATAGCTATCTAAATTTAGAATAATTTTCGGAAAACAAGGCTAATAACAGTCAGTATGGTTGTCCAGTATGCATAATTTTTGCTGCTTCAATTTTCAATAGTGTACCAATAACAATGGCCTTTTTAACCGTCTATAGCCCAATTGTTAAGTTTTATCGCTAATTTCTTAACCACACTTGAATAATCCAAGGAATATCCGCATATTAATATCCGAAGAAAGAATGTCTTGTCATGAGGCTTCCCATTTATTACAGCTTCCGGTTATGGTACTTAAATCAGTATAACCGCCTAAAATCTCACTATGTTGTATAGCTATTGAGGTCATATAGATAACGAGATTTTGGACGGTTTACTAATAGATACACTGTGCGTGATATATTTTCAGCAGCATAGTCTATCTTGATTTAAGTGTCGCGATACTGGGTTAGTAACCGCTGATTGATAGAATGTTTGAGTAAATTTTCTATCATTTTTTTATTAGTAATGAAAATAGCGACTTGCTTACCCTTATTGCTGGACAAAAAATTAATCACTGTTGACTCTATTACAAATGATTTAAAGAGGACATGGTCATTAATATCAGCATAGAAAAGCTGAGTGCATAAGCACCCCGCTCATTTTATGTTTTGTATCAATAACTTAGTTCATGACCTTACCTATGTTTAATATATAGTTGTTTTATTCTTAGCCCTATCTATGCATCGATGAAGGAATCATCCGATTTATATCCTTCGCGGTGTTGTGCGTTCATCATTTTGTATTGATACTTTATATCGATGTTTTATATTGATATTTTGAGAGATTTTTTAGCCCTCTTACCTGATACACTGAATACGCCAGTAGATAACCAGCTAATTAAAAACTGCACCGCTACATCTGATAAAAATTCATTAGCGGCACTATTATTAAACAAGATGACGACGCACTTATCTTATTAAGAAGTGCGTGGTTGTCTAAAATGCAACATCGATGTATGACTACTTTATAAGCATACATTCATAAGCGTTTTACGGTAAGCAGGATGGCTAAAATCAGGAGACATCCATGCAGCGTATTACTTATCGTGTGAAAGTATCTGCGCAAGGGGCTAGACGCCGTATTTCTTATTTACTGCGTCCATCTAAACGCCTACCGAACACTAAAAGTAACATCGTTTCATCCGTTACCCCGACGACATCGAGTCGTTTTTCTAGAACCAAAAAGCTTGCGCAAGTTTCTAGTATCGCCCTTCTCTCTTTACCTGCTGAGAGTCTGACGACGATGCGTGCGCCAGTGCCAGCCTATGATAACGTTATGCTAGAAAGCACGTTAACTATCGCTGCCGTCCCCGGTGACAGCACTTATTTTGCGACTGACGGTTTTCAACATGGCTTTGGTTTTGATTTGGTGCGTACTTATGCTGACGAGCTTGGCGTTGATATCGACCTAAAAGCGTATGCCAATGAAGAAACTGCCCTAAAGGCGCTGAGATCGGGCGAGGTAGACATGGCATTAACAACGGCCAGTACACAGTTAAAGAGCAAGTTTAACTTATCGTCTATCAACATCAGTTGCGGCTATGACGCCAGCTTAACAAAGAATGGTTTACATCCAAAAGTCAGTTGGACGTTCAATTCATCCAATGATCCATTATCACAAAAAGCCAGTTACTTTTTATGTGACAGCATTAAGCTGAAAAACACACAAAAACTTGCTGCCTTTTACAATCAAAACTTGCTAAAAGACGCCTATAGCCAAGATCATTTCCAAAAAACGTTGACCGAAAAACTGCCTGATTATCAATCGTCTTTTGAAGAGCAAGCACACAATTATAATCATGATTGGGAATTATTAGTGGCCATGGGTTATCAAGAATCACACCTTGATGCCAATGCCGTATCGCCAACGGGCGTGCGTGGGCTTATGATGTTGACCAATAATACAGCCAAAGCAATGGGGGTCTCAGATCGCGTCGATCCCTACCAAAGTATCGGCGGCGGCGCACGTTATTTAGAGCAAATGAAAGATGACTTTGCTGATGTGCCAAAGACAGATCGTATTTGGTTTGCGCTTGCCGGCTACAACATGGGACCAAATGCAGTAAAGAGTATTCAGCGTAAACTGCGAGATCAGGGTATTGATGATAAAAGCTGGGCGAACGTTTATGCGTACTTAGGTGACAATAAAGCTACCAATAGTCGTTATGGCCAAGCCATGCATTATGTTAGCAATATTAGAAGTTATCTTGAGACTATCAAAACTCAAACTGTCTAGTTGATAAGTGCTATTAGATATTTTGAGAATTGAATTTTATAGATAAAAAAAGCTGCTCTTATGAAGAGCAGCTTTTTTGTGCAGAATGATCTGTCTTAATCGTATTTACTTGGCTATTATTCCACTAAGCCGCTTACTCTTAACGATTAGGTACGGTCAGGCGCTGACCACGCTGTAGCATCGTATCCGCCGCGATATTATTCATTTCAGCCAATTCTTGCGTAGAGACGCCATATTTACGTGCTAAGCCAATCAAACTGTCTCCTGACCCAACGGTGTAGCTCACTGTGAGCTTTGGTACTTTAAGCGTTTGTCCACGCTGTAATTGGGCATTGGTCGCGAGATCGTTGGTCGCAGCCAAGTCGTCTATCGAAACACCAAATTGACGTGCTAAAGCAATCAAACCATCACCTGATTTAACTTTATAGCTCTCGGTGTTGCCCAATTTTTTGCCACTACTCGCTGTGCTAGTCGCGGCAGTGCTGCTAGCCGTACTACTGCTTTGGGTATTGCTACTAGAGGTCGCTACAACGCTGCCACTGGCAGGAATCGTAATCGTACGACCGAGTATCAAATTAGAGTTGGTTTTCAGGTTGTTCGCTGTTGCCAAGTCACTAAGACCGATATTATAACGTTGAGCCACGCCTGTTAACGTATCGCCTGATTTTACTTTATAACTGACAGTTTTATCATTTAGCTGACGATCAACCAATCCTTTAGACACGGGTACTTTGATGGTTTGACCACGTTGTAGGCGTGCTTTTGCATCAAAGTTGCTATTCACCGCCGCAAGCTCAGCTGGACTGATACCCACGCTATTGGCAATGCCGATCAAAGTATCGCCAGATTTTACTTTATAGTTGGTGGTTGCCACCGAACTTGAGCTGCTGTTACGGCTACTAGAGCTTGAGGTGTTTGCTGCATCGAAATCGACACTTGCAGGTACTTTTAGAGTTTGACCAACATATAGTGAGCTTGTAGTGCTCATATTATTGAGGCTGGCAAGTGTATCAGTTGATACATCGAACTGACGTGCGAGAGCAATCAAGCCATCGCCCGCTTTTACTTTATAGTTCTTAGTAGCGGTGCTTGATTTACTTGGCTTGGTCGAGGGAGCGGCAGGCGTGGTCACTGGCGCAGTCACCTTACCTGGTATCAGCCATAGCTTTTGACCACGTAGTAAATCCGCTCTACTACTCAAATTATTGTAGGTTGCCAACTGAGTCACCGATAGACCAAAGCGGTTAGCAGTACCAATCAGCGTATCGCCGCTTTGTACTACATAGCTCTCTGGTTGGCTTGCCGCGGCATTGTTAGCTGTGCTCAACGGTTTGATGGTTTTTGCATTGTATAAGTATAAGGTACTGCCTGATAGCAGCTTAGAGCTGGCATCTATTTGATTCCATTCAGCGATATCGCGCCAGCTGACGCCCGCACGACTGGCAATATTAGATAAGGTATCACCACGCTTGACGGTATAAGTGGTACGTGCACCTTGGGGTTTTGGCTTGCTTACTGATGTTTTTGCAAAGCTAAGCTTTTTCTCTTCGCCACTGGCTTCTAGAATAGACTGCTGTGTCTGTACTGCGGATAAATTAATATTACCATCAGCATTGATTACATTGGTTTCAGGCGTGTTACTGCGAATTTGATTGGCAATAAAATCACGCTCTTCTTTGCTCAGTGGTGGTTCTTGGACAATCGTATTATTCTGTGTAATTTGAGCAGAGGTGGTCGGTAAACTGTTGCTGCTTTTTAGCTCAGCATTGATCTTGTTGGTTTCTGCCGTGCTCAATGGTGGCTCAGTCCGCACCGAGGCATTATTACTGTAGACAGAGCTGCTAGTAGGTGTGGCTGACGGTGATATATAACTGGTCGTTTGCTGCGGCACACTAGCGCTTGCAGCATAATCAGCCAAGGCGCTACCTGTCGATGGTAATGAAGAGCCAGTATAGGGTTTGTTATTATAGCTTGGCATCGTGGTCGTGCTACTTGGTGTGCTTGTATTACTCGATGCCAGTATATTGCCCGTACCATTGCCTCTCAATGAGCTCAATTTAACGTCGGTATTAAGACTCACATCATTAGGAATAATAATACGCTGGGGACCAGAAGAATCAACACGCCCTGACGTTAAGGCCGTATTTAATCTTTCTAATTCGTCGTAGCTCACACCTGTCATTTGCGCAACTTCAGCCAAGCTCACGCCATAATTCACTGGCACACTACGGAAATGCTGACGGTTGGCGATGGCTGGCAAGTAGACACCATATTGCTCAGGCTTGGCAACAATTTCCGCTACCGCCAAGAAACGCGGCACGTAGTTCATCGTTTCAGTAGGCAATCTCAGAGACCAATAATCTGTCGGTAAACCCTGAGCTCTATTAGCATCAATGGCCTTTTGCACGCGACCAGGACCCGCATTATAAGCAGCCAATGCTAACTCCCAACTGCCAAACTGGTTATGCAGTGCGGTCAAGAAGTCATAAGCGGCGCGAGTTGATTCGATGACATCACGGCGACCATCATAGGTACTGCTTTGATTCAAACCATAAATACGACCCGTGCTTGGAATGAACTGCCATAAGCCTGCTGCTGCCGCACTACTGGTACCGCTTGGATCGTAAGAGCTCTCAATAACAGGTAACAAAGCCAGCTCTGTCGGGATATTACGACGCTCAGCTTCTCGTACGGTGTGATAGATATAGCGACTAGCACGTGCAGTCAAACGGTTTAAATAGTCTTGTCGACTGGTAAACCAGCTTTTTTGCCCTTCGATACGCTGATTATAAGTCGGCTGACCGCCATTCATACGATAGCCAGCACGTAAGCGACTCCATAAATCACCATACTGCTGAATAGCAAGTTTGTTGCCTTCCACCATAGTCATGTCAGTGGCTTCGAGTAAATCGGCTAACTCATCCAAGCTATCTGCATCTAAATATGCCGTTGAATAGTCCGTACTGCTGCTTGCTGCAGGCGCTTTAGTAGCTGGACGTTTAGTAATAACAGATGAGCTATTGGTCGCACCCTTTTTTACCGCTGACGTATTGCTACAAGCACTGATAAGTAGAGTTGATACAGCAAGCGTCAATGGCAACGCAATAAATGAGCGAGATTTTGATAGCACAGTAGACATGATATTGGAAGTTTCCTAACGACAGAAAGTGATAAGATAAAGTTGCTTGCTAGTATAGTATGCAATGTGAAGCAAAGACCAGTCTAATATAAAAAGATAATCATCATAAGTTGAGTCAATTTTTAGACCTCTCACGAAATGCAATCAATCATTTAATTATTCAACATTGTGAATCTGTATGGTTATTTATGATGGAATGCTTAGCTTTCGAAGAGCCTGATTAATGCACTATTTTCTTTGATTATCCACTGATCAAGACGTTTCTTAATCAATGCTTATCCATTAATACCTAATTGTTGATAATGCATAATTGCTGACTAGCTAGTACTGGGTTATTAGTCGAGTAACGATTAATTAATCGTTACTTGTGATACAGCACGTAGCAGCACCGCATTACCAGTCGATAACGTCAGCGTCACTCTTGAAGTGGTGACAAATGAGACATTTTTACCATCTTTCACCCAGCTCTCATTGGTCGTTACATTGGCTTTGGCCTGATCGCCCGTAATAACGATGTTATCCACAGAAATATCATAACGGTAATTAGAGGTGTTATTCCAACTATTTTGCAACAACTTTAAATAAGCATCTTTATCTAAACTGGTAGACTTACCTTTTCTAGATAATGAAATCAGTGCATCGTCAGAGACAAGACGGGCGACCTGATTGACATTTTGGCTATTCGCTGATGACTTCATTGCTGCTATATAATTCTGCACCAAAGCTTCGGTCATGGCTGCCGCTTGCGCACTGATACTCACAGTACTTACAACGGTCACTACCGCCGCCACGCTGGCACTTTTTAGCAATAATGCCAAAAGCCCTTTTCCCCATAATCGTTTCATCATAATCCTTAGCAATGCTGTTATCGTTGTTGCCATCTTTTGATGACTAACGTTTTTTATTGATTAAATATAGTAGTCGTTTATTACTCATTAACATCATGATAAATGAAGCGAGCACTGGCTAGCATGTGCCCTCTTCGTTTCCGTTTTACTTGTAAAAAATATCTGTTTGATCATCACTTACTTATTTCTGTTTGATCATCACTTACTTATTAATGATGACAGCGTACTTTTACCATAGAGTGAGACTATCATTCAATTCTCACAGCTATGTGACACCCTGTGTAATTATTGCGAATACTAAAATACTAACTATATGGCACAATTATTTCTGAAAATATGAGTCACTGCCCATCGTTGTCATAAATACAAAATATACTAACTGAGCCACTTACGCAGTACACGACTCAGTTTTCGCTCCAGTTTTGATTCACTTCCTGTCAATCCAATCTCAATTTAATAAGCCAAACGGAAGCTTACTTAGCGTCCGTACTATTATCTTCGTATTGTTGTTCATCATCACTAAGCTTCATGCCCAATCGCTCTACTCGTCTGTCCATCATTTGTCGAGCCAGTGCTTGCATGTCTTCGACGCGGTCTATTTCATCCACAATCTCAAGTCCCAATAGCGTCTCAAACACATCTTCTAAAGTAACCAAACCTTTGACTTCACCATACTCACCCACTGTAATCGCAATATGAATACGGTTTTTTAGCATCAGCTCTAACAAATCAAACAGTTTCATTTTTGAAAAAACAAAAGTAATGTCACGTTTGAACTGAGTCAATGGCTTGTGCATCGCATGGTTTACTTTGGCTAATAACATGTCTGTTTTTAATACAAAACCTGTGATGTTATCTAAGTCACCATCATAAATCGGCAGTCGTGAAAACGTCAATTTTGGGCGATCGACCAATAATTCAGCGACTGTTTTGTTTTCTTCAAACGCCAGCATCACCGAACGCGGGGTCATGATATCTTCGACTTTAATCGCACCAAATGCCAGTAAATTGCGAATAATGCGCGATTCTAATGGATCAATCTGTCCTGACTCTTCACCGATACTGGCAAGTGCCGCAAATTCACGACGACTGAATGCTTGGGGTTCTTTGCCACGTACTAGCAATTTGGTTAACTTTTCTGAGATCCAAATAAGTGGATACAACAGCAGGATAATGCCTCGAACGAAATAAGCGACCATACCGCTTAGTTGACGCCAGTACAGTGTCCCAAGCGTTTTTGGAATAATTTCAGATAAAAACAAAATAGCCAAGGTCATAATGGCAGAAAACAGTCCAAACCATGCACTACCAAACACAATCGTGGCTTGGGCACCAGCACCGATAGAACCTAATGTATGAGCCACTGTATTCAAAGTCAAAATAGCCGCCAATGACTGATCGATATTATCAACCTTTAAGCGTCTTAGCATATTTGCTTTTTTCGGATTGCTTTCTTGAACATCAGCGATATAAGACGGCGTCATGCTCAGTAATGCAGACTCAGCCAATGAACAGACAAACGAGATACCGATGGCGACAACCACAAAAAGTATGAGTAATAACACACTGATCGCGGTCGGCTCTGCTAACGCTTCAGCGGCAAAAGCTGGATATGGCAATAGCAGCATCGCCGTCAGCGCTGATAACCCAGCAATTGAATTGGTACGACGAAGACGCTTTGAATAGCGTGATGTCGGAGGAGGTTTAGCAGACGCTTCTTTACAAGCGCGCGGACGACATAAACGAGGTACAAACATAAAAGTGGTAAACAAGTTAGGTAACCTAAACAGAAAAAAGTAAAAGGGATAATTATAATATAATGAGCAAACGATACTAAATCATTAAAAGCAAACAACATGATTAATTAGCTATTAGTTATCTGCTAAAACGATGGTAACTCGCTGCTCAAAACTGATTTAGCAGCAGATAATAGGATCTATTATATACTAATAAACCGTGTGCTAAATGCAGGGAATTATTGCCATTTGATAGTAGCATTGATGATGTCATTTCACAATAAGACGCTATTGTTAAGTCTTTGTTTTTTGGTATCCTTGACCACACCTTTTGCTACGCTACTGCTACCTAGCATCCATTCGCTGCTTGAATTTTGTTATACTCTCAGCGCCTTGGCGTTACTTATATGAGGTGGCAAAAATATTGCCGCAAAAAGTAATGACCGTTAGCATGCCATTACCTTAAGAAAAACATACTCAGCCTATGATTAACAGTTACCAAGTCTGGGATTTTTTGTTACTATGCGTTTAATTTTATTATTATCTATGACTTACTGAGAGAAATTATGTTGTTATTTATTCAAGCTGCCCATGCTGCACCAGAAGCTGCTGGTGCGATGTCACTATTTAGTCAAATACTATTGCCTGTTGCTTTTTTTGCGATTTTTTACTTCTTAGTGATTCGTCCACAGTCTAAGCGCACCAAAGAACATCGTGCCATGGTCAATGCATTGACTGTCGGTAGCGAAATCATTTTTGCTGGTGGTTTGATGGGTCGCATCAAAGCCATTGAAGGTGACTATGCTGTGGTCAGCCTAAACAATAATACTGATGTCAAAGTACAACGTGCTTCTGTTATTTCAGTGTTACCTGCTGGCACAATCGAAAGCGTTTAATGATTGAAATATTAGTCGCGTTTTATTGATGATTACTAGGGCATGTCCTCATTTTAAAAATGGTGGTAAAAATGAAATAAATTGCTGTTAAACAAGGAAAGTAGCTTAAATAATATCGAGATATTAATAAGCTATTTGACGATGTTTGGCAAAATTTAGCCATTTTTAGCCCATTTAGAGGATAATCGATTGAATTGAGGACACGCCCTCATCTGTCATTAATAAATATAGTGATTAATACAGTGCCTAAGAATGACCGTACCTTATTTACGGTCATTTTTCGCTATAGAGCAATGATGTAAAAACAGTCTCATAGAGTATAGACAATTTATGTTTATGCTTTTGACCATGCCGTCTTTATTGATTTTATCAGTGATATTTTGCTGACTATATATTTTTGATGACTATATAAAGATACGTCTGTATTATTTGCTCTACTGTTTTACTATCATCGCGGATGATCGCAATGGTGCATGATGACGACTGCTAGATACAGCACTCAACCATTGCTATCGCTAACTTCCCATCTGCTAACTTGTGGCCTACGTCGCCAGTCGTTTATCAACCTAAAGAAGTGATTATGCAATATCCCGCTTGGAAATACTTACTTATTGCCGTCGTGCTAATCATTGCCGGTCTATATGCTGCTCCTAACCTCTATCCTGATGAACCTGCCGTGCAGATTACAAGCGCCGCTGCAGGTACACAGCTGTCTGAAGGTATCTTGACTGAGTCTCAAAGCTTGCTTGAAGAGGCTGGCATCAATAACCATGATGGAACCTTTGAGGGCAACAGTGCACTGGTACGTCTTGACAATCCAGTCGATCAGCTCAAAGCTCAGGAAGTACTGCGTCAAAACTTGGGCGAAGACTATGTCGTCGCGCTTAACTTGGCGCAAACGACGCCGCAGTGGCTACGTGATATCGGGGCAAAACCGATGAAACTCGGCCTTGATTTGCGTGGCGGTGTGCGTTTTGTACTAGAAGTCGATATGGACAAGGCGCTTGAACAGCGTTTGACCAGTGCCAGTCGTGACATGCGTCGCGAGCTACGTGCTGAGCGAATTGCGATCAAAGGCATTAAGACAGAAGATCGAAGTGTGGTATTACATTTCGCTGATACAGATGCTCGTAACCGTGCACAGAATGTTCTGCAAGGCTCAATGGGCAATACCTTTAGCTTGCAATCCTCTATTGATGAGCAAGGTCCTGCACTGATTTTAGCGTACAACGATGCAACGCTTGATGAAATCAATAGCTATGCGGTCAATCAAAACTTGACCACCCTTCGCAATCGTATTGCTGAGCTTGGTGTGACTGAAGCTTTAGTACAGTCTCAAGGTGCTAGCCGTATCGTCGTCGAGCTTCCTGGCGTACAAGATACTGCTGAGGCAAAACGTGTCTTAGGGCGCACTGCAAACCTTGAGTTCCGTATGGTTGCTGAAGACAGCGAAAACTATACGGGCGGCATCCCTCCAGCGGGTACCGAAGCTTTCCCGTTTGAGACGCTTGATGGTCCGCCGGTACTGCTTGAACGTCAAGCGATTGTCACGGGTGATAAAGTCACTAATGCTCAAACTGGTGTGGATGAAAGCGGCTCTCCTGAAGTCAGCATTACTTTAGATAGTGCTGGTGGTAAGCTCATGCAAAATGCCACTCGTACCGCCGTTGGCAAACAGATGGCTGTATTGTTCATCGAAAACAAGCAAAGAATCACTTACGAAGAAGATCCAGAAACTGGCGAAACTGTCGAAGTTAGAACGCCTTATGCTGAGACCAAAGTCATTAACCGTGCCAATATTCAAGCGGTCCTTGGCTCATCCTTCCGTATTACTGGTCTAGATAGTAGCGCTGAAGCTGCCGAGCTTGCACTACTACTACGCTCAGGCGCACTTGCCGCACCGATGTACTTTGTAGAAGAACGCACTATTGGCCCATCATTAGGTCAAGACAATATTGATAAAGGTCTATTCTCTACGCAAGTCGGTTATCTATTAGTGTTTGCGTTTATGATTATATTCTATCGTCTATTTGGTGTGATTGCCAACGTGGCGCTGGCCGTAAACGTTATTATCATCATTGCTATTATGTCAATCTTAGGCTCATCACTTACCTTGCCTGGTATTGCTGGTATCGTTTTGACCATCGGTATGGCCGTCGATGCCAACGTACTGATCTTTGAGCGAATACGTGAAGAGCTAGCAAACGGGGTACGGCCCAAATCCGCCATCGTGGCAGGTTTTGATCGAGCCTTTAGTAGTATTTTCGATGCCAACATCACCACCCTATTGATTGCTTTTATTCTATTTGCAATTGGCACGGGTCCGATTAAAGGCTTTGCGGTTACATTGGCTATTGGTATTGTCAGTTCACTGTTTACCGCTATTATGGTGACACGTGCGTTGGTACAAATTGCTTATGGTAAGCGTAAATCTATCAAACGTTTGAGCATCGGTTAGGAGAACATTATGACGATTGATAAGAACAATCCTTTAGAACAGCAGAATAATCCAGATCGAGATGGTTCAAGTGGCTCAAATGTTGAGGCAAGCACACACCGCCGTAAAAAACCACGCCGTGATGGGAAAGGTAGTAATACCAAAGCCAATAACCCAACTACCGCTAAATCAAAAAAAGGCAAAGCTCTGAGCGGCAGTAAGGATGCGGGTAAAGACAGTCAAGCACTGACCACCCAAGCAGCCAATCCTGATGTAGAATCGGGTGATGCCGCTGATGATGCGGCTGCAATCGCTGAAGGCGGTATCAAAGCCGTTGGCAACCAGCGTATTATTCCGTTTATGAAGATAGAAAAGCCAATGGCACTTTTATCTCTATTGATGGTTATTGGTAGTATCATTGCAATTGCAGTAAACGGTCTAAACTTAGGACTTGATTTTACGGGTGGTGTGTCCGCAGATGTGCGTTACGAGCAACCTGTCGAACAAGTTGAAGTCGTACAAGCATTGGCCGATAATGGCTTTGATGATGCCGTGGTACAATATCTTGGTACGCGAGAAGAACTCCTCGTACGCTTGCCACCACAGTCTGATAACGTAGACGGCCTAAATAGTAGCCTGACTAAAGCATTAACCCTGCCTAATAATAATGTTGAAATCAGTAACGTTAATATTATTGGCAGCCAAGTTGGTAATGAAATTTATCTAAACTCAGTCATGTCACTGGTATTAGCATTGGTCTGTATGTTGGGCTATGTTGCCTTACGTTTCCAATTTAAACTCGCTCTTGGTGCGGTATTATCGCTGTTTCATGATGCTATCGTGACCATTGGTGTTTTTGCGTTATTTGGTTTCCCATTTGACTTAACCGTCTTGGCGGCCGTCTTGGCACTGGTTGGTTATTCTATCAATGATACAATTGTTGTGTATGACCGTATTCGTGAGAATTTTCGTCGTGTCCGTGGTATCACACCTCGCCAGACCGTTGACCTGTCTTTGACCGAAACGTTGCGCCGTACCATTATGACCATTTCCACTGTTTTACTCGTCGTACTTGCCATGCTATTCTTAGGCGGCGATGGACTGTTCTGGTTCTCAGTAGCGCTCTTCATTGGTCTGCTTGCCGGTACTTACTCATCAACGTATATTGCAAGCTCGATTCCATTACGTATGGGTCTATCACGCGATGACTTTATTGTGAAAGTAAAACCTGAGTTTGAAGAAGAAATTGTCACTTTCAATGATCCAAAAATGTTTGAACAAGACAATGCTTAATAAATTTTATACTTTCTCAAGCTAATCGCTAGCTAAGATAGTATTTAAGAAAGCTTCAAAAAAAGCACCTGACTCGTGAATAATGAGTCTAGGTGCTTTTGTCTTTGTAGCTATTTTTGCCTTGAATATCACACCTATTAGAGCTAACTCCATTTAAAATAGAGTCAAGGCAACAAAGTACAAATATATAAGCCATACTTCAAGTAAAGTTAATGCCGTAATGCCTTTATAGTGAATTGACTATACGGTAATGTCATAGCGTTAATGACACTAACTCCGCCCTTCTTGTTTTTCAGCGATAAACGAGCCAAAAATGCCAATGACCACCTCGCCACCTAGTGCTATGCCACCGATTGATACTCGCTATGCGCGCATCGTTGCTATTGCGTTGCCCGTGTTATTGGCCAACCTAGCCATGCCACTACAAAGCGTTATCGATACCGCGATCGTGGGTAACATGAATGACACGGCTAAACTTGCTGGTATGGGCTTGGCGATACAGTTATTGTCTTTATTACTCGTGAGTTTTAACTTTTTACAATATGCCTCGTCTGGGCTATCGGCTCAAGCGCTAGGACAATCGGTCAATCATGCTGATAATTCTACTCATACCACAAAATCGTCAAGCCAAACTCAATCACCCCTACTATCAATCTTGCAACGTGCCTTGTTATTAGCGTTTGCTATCGGGAGCATTCTGTTACTGGCAAAGCCTTGGTTGATAGATTTTGGCTTGCAAGCCCTATCAGCCAACCCCGAAAGTGGGCAAGCGGCAAAGACTTATTTGGATGTACGCTTTTGGGGCGTCATCGCTGAGCTAATGAACTTTGCCTTTATTGGTTGGTTTGCTGGTCAAGGTAAGACTCGCTACATGCTTTACCAGCAAGGCTTTATCGCTATGCTGAATATCATTCTAACCTTGTTTTTTGTTTACGTTATGCAGATGGGATTGGTTGGGGTGGCGTTAGGAACCACTATTGCCTTTTGGCTAGGCGTGATACTAGCGTTGTGGCTCAGCCGTCAGCATTTGCAAATCTCTTGGCAAGCCTTATTCACTGCCGACAAGCAACATTTTTCTAAAGAAAAAATGCTTAGGCTATTTTCATTAAATAAAGATATTTTTATCCGTACTCTGATCTTGACGTTGAGTTTCGCTTGGATTACCCGCTTGTCAGCTCAAAGTGGTGACGTCATCCTAGCCGCCAACGCTATTTTGCTTCAAGTATTAAGTATCTCGGCCTTTGCTCTTGATGGCGTGGCAGTATCGGCTGAGACGTTAAGCGGTCAAGCAGCAGGACGACGGGATTGGCCACGTTTTCGTACTATCGTCAAGCGTACCGGTATCGTCAGTTATGGTCTAGCCATCATGTTAAGTGCGATATGGTGGCTGGCGATGCCAACATATTTGCAATTTATGACCAATATTGAGTCCGTTTTTACGCTGGCATATGAGTACCATCTTTATGCGGTATTACTACCTCTCGTTGGCGTTGGTGCCTATTGGCTAGATGGTATATTTTTTGGCTTAACTGCCGGCAATGTGATTCGTAACGCAGCTTTGATACTCGCCGCTATCTTTTTTCCACTTAGCTGGGTGCTCTACCAACAGTGGGATATGACTGGTATTTGGCTAAGCGTGTGGTGTTTGTTATTACTTCGGCTGATTATTTTGGGTGGCTTCTTGTACCGAGCTCATCAAACAGCCAGCTATGAAAAGCTCCAGCCGTCTGTGTAATGTTCTTTAGATGAAGTGCATTTTTTCTAGGGTGTTTTTGCCATTGCTCGGGCTTGTCTTCATTTTAAAACCAGTTTTCTAACATTAATCTTTCAGCAAAATATTAATAATAATCAAAAAACAGCAAAAATTAGGATGTCATGTGACTACTCATTCAAAAGAATTACATCAACACCATGAGACCAGCTACGACTGGGCGGCGGGTTTCAAAAAAAGTCTACCTGTGGCGATGGGCTATTTACCTGCGGGTATCGCCTTTGGTGTGCTGGCACAAGTTGCCGGCATCCCTGTGTGGGCAACGATTATGTTGAGTGTTGTACTGTATGCGGGCGCCGCTCAATATGCTTGTTTGCCAATGCTGAGCGCTGGTTTACCGATTGGTAGCATCGCAACCAATATTGCCGCTATTAATTTACGTCATGTATTTTATGGTATGCCATTATTGCAATACCTACCAGAACATAAGCTTGCCAAAACCTATTGCCTATTTGCCCTGACTGATGAAACTTTCTCTGTTATGACCAGTTTACCTAATGAGTCAAGACAAGCTTTGATACTACCATTGAGCTTATTTAATCAAAGCTGGTGGGTACTAGCGAGCACGGTTGGTGTCATGATCGGCAGTACTCTGAGCGATTTGGTACCACATTTGGATTTTGCCTTAGTCTGTCTGTTTGCAATCTTAGCTTATGAGCAGTTCCAAAGTATCAAACGTTATTTCCCCATTGCTATTGCTGTCATTTCTTTAGCGGTGGCCTCCTTATTTACTAGCAATTGGTTGTTATTGGTGGCGATCACCATTTGTATGCTATTGATTTTAGCTCGTGGATTTTGGACGCAGCGTAATATAACGGGAGCCAACAATGACCAGTAGTTACCTTATTTTCGCAACCTTTGCGATGGCCGCCGTGACCTTTATTACCCGTGCGCTACCCGCCTTAATACCTAGAAAGTTGTTAGACACACCTTGGCTGCATCGGCTCAATGAGAGCTTGCCGCTATCAGTCATGGTATTGCTTATTTTAACCAGCCTTTCTTATCAAAATTTATCGGCAACGACTGGGCTAGATAGTGCTGAACTGCATTTATTGATGGCACAAATTGGTGCCCTTATTTTGGTGTTGTTCGTTTATCATATCAGCCGTCAGTTATTGGTCAGTATGGTCGTTGGCATCGCCGCCATTAATGGCTTGCTATGGGTATTTACTAATTTTTTAAGTGGATACTAGGGCGTGTCGTAGAAAACTGATAAACACGTGAATGGATGACAGCATTTAGATCATATGAATAATTTTAAACCCTGTAATTGAACTATATTTAAAACAAAAAAAAGGCTGGATTCTTATGAGAATCCAGCCTTTTACTTTCTAAAAGTACTGCAAAAAACTGATACTTTTAAGAAATTGATAACTTAAAGCTCTTCGACGCCCATCATATCAACTGGGGTATCAGCCACTATCTGTACGCCTTTTTTGCCTGTCTTAGCAGTGTCATTGCGCTGCTCTTGTAGGTGCTCAAGATACGCTTCATTGATCTGCCCAGTGATGTAGCAACCATTAAATACGGCACAATCAAAACCTTCAACTTTGCTGTACTTGGTATCTTTTACTGCATCAATCAAGTCGTCCAAATCTTGGAAAATCAATCTATCAGCACCGATGATATCGCGTACTTCTTCTACCGTATGACCTGAGGCAATAAGCTCACTGCGTACTGGCATATCGATACCATAGACGTTTGGATATTTAACTGGTGGCGCGGCGCTAGCAAAAAATACTTTATTCGCACCAGCATCGCGTGCCATTTGGATGATTTCATGGCAAGTGGTACCACGAACGATAGAATCATCAACCAACAGTACGTTTTTACCTTTGAACTCAAGTGGTACGGCGCTGAGTTTTTGACGAACTGATTTTTTACGTTGTTGTTGACCTGGCATGATAAAGGTACGACCGATATAGCGGTTTTTCATAAACCCTTCACGGTACTTAATATTCATTTTTAGTGCCAGCTCCATCGCTGACGTACGCGAGGTATCTGGAATAGGAATCACCACATCGATATCGTGATCTTCACCCCATTCAGCAAGGATTTTATCAGCCAGCTTTTCACCCATACGTAAGCGTGCTTTGTAAACTGAGATGTTGTCCATGATAGAATCTGGACGGGCAAAATACACATATTCAAAGATACAAGGCGTGTATTCTTGCTGCTCAACACACTGATGAGTGTGTAATTTATGATCTAAATCAATGAATATGGCTTCGCCAGGTTTTACATCACGGATAATACTAAATCCTGATCCGGTCAGTGCCACTGACTCTGAGGCAACCATGTACTCGGTGCCGCCATTCGGTGCCATGCGCTTACCGAAAATAAGCGGACGAATACCGTTTGGATCACGAAATGCGAGCAAACCATGACCAGTAATCAGAGCGACCACGCCATAAGCGCCTTCGACGCGACCATATACAGCCGTGACTGCTTCAAAGATATCAGCAGGCGTTGCTTTGGTTTTACCCAAGTTTTGCATTTCATGGGCAAGTACGTTTAGCAATACTTCTGAATCTGAATCGGTATTAAGATGTCGGCGATCTTCGATGTATAAAGACTTGGCTAAACTCTCAGCATTGGTCAAGTTACCATTGTGTGCAAGGGTAATACCATAAGGTGAGTTGACATAAAATGGTTGAGCTTCGGCACTGCTTGACGTGCCTGCTGTTGGATAACGCACATGACCAATACCAAACTTACCAACCAATTTCATCATATGACGATTCATAAATACGTCACGTACCATGCCATTTTCTTTACGTAGATAGAGTCGTCCATCTTGCAAAGTGACAATACCCGCTGCATCTTGCCCACGATGCTGTAGCATCGTCAAACCGTCATAAAGAATCTGATTGACTGGTTCGTGAGCTGCAACTCCAATGACTCCACACATAATAGCTATATCCTATTTTGACTCATTAATTAGTACTACAATAGTGGCAAGACTGCTAACAGTAGATTATCAAAAATGCGTACTGTTACTCACCGACGACCTGATGATTGTTGTTCAGAATTTAACGAATATTTATCTTTTGACTATTAGCAAAATGCACTATTTATTGGCATTTGTGGTCTCTAAATGCGATTAAATAATTTTTTATCAAGGATAACTTACAAAGAAGATATGATAGAGGCGATAACCTCTAGCACCATAAACCCAAGCTATCAGCATCGAATCATTGAGACATTAAAGGCTAACCGTAAAAATACTTACGATTGATTGACTTGATCCCAAGCCATACCTAACACATCTGAGACCAATGCTTTACCCATCGGGGCATAAGGCAATAGCTCAGGCGCGAGCACTGACGTTTGCCATTGTGGCATTTGCACCAGTAACGGCGCGCTGACGCTAAGCACAACTAAGACCATCAGTACATTTTTAGCAGCACCAAGTACACCACCTGCCATTTTGTCAACGACACCCAAGCGTAAGGTTTTAAGCACGCCTGAGAATACAAATGCCACTAAGTGCATGATGGCCAATATGATTATCACCACCAATAAAAATGCCATTGCCATTTGTAAAACAGGGTTTTGTACCATGCCTGATAGTTGCGGCGAAACTACTCCTGCCAAACGTGTGGCAGCGATCAGGGCAATAAACCAACCGACTAGACCAACCGCAGTTTTAATCAATCCGACTTGAAAGCCGCGCCATAAGCCGATCAAAACAACAATAGCAATCACGATATCCAGACCACTCATGTTCTACGCCTCATACCTTATTGATTTTTATCGGATGTTTACTTTCGTTTTTGTGACACATTAATCTTTGATGACTCAGCTCAAAATACAGTCGTCTTGTGCATCTGATAGATAATGAGTTAGGAATACTGATCCGCTATAGCTCTAGCTCCATCGCGTCGTAATAGCCACCGATTGCTTGAATACAAGACTGTACCAGCCCAGGACCACGATAAATGAGCCCCGTATAGAGCTGCACCATATCTGCACCCGCTTCGATTTTTTTGACGGCTTTTGCACCACTATCAATACCGCCGACGCCTATTAAAGCGACTTTACCATCTAGCTGATCGGAGAACTGTTGTAAAATTTGGGTACTAATGTGGCTGACTGGGCGACCGGATAGACCACCTGCTTGCTCACCATCAGGTAGGTCTTCAACACCAACACGGCTCAACGTTGTATTGGTCGCAATCAACCCATCTATCTCAAAATCGAGCAATTGCTGCGAGATATAGTCCACTTGTAGCGGCTCTAGATCAGGCGCAACTTTCAATACCAGTGGCACATAAAAACCATATTCAGTGGCTAATTGGCTGTGACGATTTTTAATCGTATCCAAAAGCTGAGTCAAGGCCTCGCCACTTTGTAAATCACGCAGATTCTTAGTATTTGGTGAGGAGATATTAACGGTGATATAGGAGGCATGCGGATAAGCACGCTCTAAACAGTAGACATAATCATCGGCGGCTTGCTCTACTGGCGTATCGGCGTTTTTACCAATATTAATCCCAATATTGCCTTTGTATTGACAGCGCTTGACGTTTTCGATCAAATAATCGATACCTTGGTTATTGAAACCCATTCGATTGATGATAGCGTCCGCTTGCTTGATTCTAAACAACCTTGGCTTATCATTGCCTATTTGCGGTCTTGGCGTGACCGTGCCCACTTCTATAAAACCAAAGCCCAGCTCAGCCAACGCATCGATATAATCACCATTTTTATCCAGTCCTGCCGCTAGGCCGACCGGATTGGCGAATTGCAAGCCCATACAGTCTGTTGGCTGCATTGACTGACCGTATACCAAACCTAAAACACGTGCTTTATGAGCTTTATCTAATAAAGATAAGGTCATCTCGTGGGCGTGCTCTGGATCCATCTTAAACAAAAAAGGGCGAAGTAAGGCATAAGACATAGTAATGGCAGACCCTGCTCGAAAGAAATAGTGAGTGAATAGTGCGAATAAAATCAAGCGCTGCGATTATATCAGCTTAACAGAAATAAGAGCAAAGTTTCATGCGCTAAATTTCTGTATTAGAGTGCTAATAGTTATACCTACATATTGGCTAAGGAACTGACAGGTGTATTCTACAGTCCCTAAGGTACAGGACGACCATCCATCAGGGCTATCCAACCACGGACGATACGATAAAGATGCCATATGAAGGTAAAAATCATGATTAGCAGGCCAAATACCGCTAATAATACCGAACCAATGGCAATATTATTGCTATCAGCCAGCATACTGATGCCAAAACCCCCTAATGCAAAGGTAATGATAATAATGCCTAAGAAGAAAAATACGATGCTATACCAAAAGGTTTTAATCTGCCAATCAAAATGCGTGGACAACCACGAACCCTCTGCATCATGGCGCTTCGCATAGTTCATCACAATTGGTACAACCCACAGTAATCCAGCGGTAAAATAGCTGATTACGTATAAAAAATAAGTAATGTGATTATAAGTGATTAAAGAACGGCGCTTACCAGTGCTCATATTGTCACTCGCCCCATAGCTCTGCCTTTGCTGAGTCATTTCATGATCAAATGCAGCTTCAACTGACGCATTACTCTGGTGTTCAGCAGTTCTGGTCTGCTGATGGCTATGCGTGTCAGGTTTGCGATCAGAAGATTGGTTCATCTTAAATATCCATCTCTGGCTGTGTGATAGTTAATCAATTGTGTCAAACGTACAATTTTTCAATGATGCTAATGTCAAATGGTTATTTTAGAAGTTGATGATCAGTTAATTTGGGGCAATAGTAGATAAGAATTAAAATACTTCCAGTTTCCACAGCATATCGATTTATGAGGTGACAGTCGCTTGTACTTGAATGGCTTTGGTAACCAAGTCTTGCTGTATCGATAGCTGAGTGAACTGCCAACCTTGCTGTTCGAGTTTGCCAAGTGCGGTGCTGACCACCGCTTGACTGGCATGATTGAAGCTCAGTTGCACGGCATCACCTGTCGCAACGACTTGGGCGTTGGCAATACCTGAGTTATTCAACAATGCACTGATAGCATTGGCAGGTGGCATGGCGGTTTCACCATCCGCCGTGTTTGCCGCATTGATCGCATTGATCGCATTACTATCGATATTGCCAGCTTGGGCACGCAACCAAAAGTAATCAGCCACTTGCTCTTGATAGTCGCGCTTACTGTCGTTTGCCGCTTGATGAATACTATAACCACCATAGCCACCAATGAACAATAATAAGAACATAGACAATACGGCCAATGCCAACTGATCACGCGGCGAAAGTGCCTGCCAGCGTAACGATAGCATCTGTTGAAAATTATTTACACGTGTTGACAGCACATTGGTTCCAATACTGTTACTGGTCTCTGGCGTGATGTTGTTACGTTTGGTGCGGCGCTGCAATCGTTTCATTTTCCAACCTTTTTGACTTTTATTACCACTGCCTAGTTGGCAAATAAATTATGATGCCGCTACATTGGTTTGCGTCGTGTCATTATTTTCTACGACATTCACCGTAACTTGACCACTAAACTGCCCTTGTTCATTACTGTTTACCTGTGCAAGCTTGGCATTTAAACCCTGCGCAACAAGTGTGCTCGTAAACTTATCAAGACTATTACGATCAGGGGCAATCAAGGTAAAGCTGAGTGCTGATGGCTGCATCACTAACGCTTGTGCTCGCAGTGAAGACTGCTTGATTAACGGGGATATGCGAGTCAATGCTGCCATATGAGAGGCTGGTGCTTGGCTGTCACTGCGCAGCTTTGGTTGCAATTGCACTTGCAGTTTGGTGCGCGAGCTTAATGGCTCGTTTGGAAACCAAGCTTGATACTGCGCCGCAATCTCAGCTTTGGTCGCTACCGTCGCCTTATTATACTGATACCACTGCAGGCCATCGGTCGCCATCTGTAATACCAGTGCCGATAACGCGACCATCGCTGCCACACGCAAATACGGTGAGAGCTTTGAGTCCGTTGATTTAATAAAGAAGTTAAGCGCGTGACGCTCAGGGCTGTCAATAGGCTTGGGCGTCGTGGTCAATGTGGTTAATAATAACTGATGATCTGCAACAAGCGCGGCCGTTTCTGCCATAAAGCTCGTGGGCATTGCCGAATTTGTTGGCTTTGAAAGATCATCTAAAGCCGTTATGGGCGGCAATATATTCACTTCACTTAAATGCGGGAAACGTTCAAAAATTAAGGGCAAATAACTGACAGCCATACCTTGTCGCAATGACTGACGCAGTAGCATGGTGTGCTCATCTTGATACAGTGTTACTTGCTGACCTGCCCCTTCATCTGGCGTTGGTAGCAATAAAAAATCAGGTAGTAACGCCGTTATGCTCATGCTAGCGAGCTTAGCACTCTGCTGCCATGACTCAATATCGCTTTGCGCCAGTGCATATAGTTGGTGATTATCGGCTTCACTGATTTGCCGAATCGCCAATTGCTCGACAGGGGTCAAGGATGTCTCTTCAAACAAGTATTGCTTGCCGCTATTGCCCAGCTGTTTAAGCTGAGTCGCATTCAGCTCAGTATCTACCTGCAATATATGGCTTGATGGAAAATATAGACACAAAGTCTTCTGCGCATTGGTTTTATAATTACCATAGATCGTTTGCAGCTGTTGCCAACCATCAACCGTTTGCCATTGCTGAATATCTTCATGCCAGACAGCTAGCGGGCTATGCTGCGCTCGTAACCAAACATGTAACACTAAGCGTGTCCTTAATTATTAAAGCTGTTTTAAAGATAGGATAAGGTAGGATTCAGACAATTTCATTCTTTAACCAGTTTAACACCACTAAGCATCAATAGACTAAGTGCCAACAGTATCACTGACGATTCGACCTAATCTCAATACGGCTGCTCGGGCACAAAACGATCAATCTCTTTCGCCATACCTGCCATTACAAAGTCCATCTCAAACACCCTTGCTTCTGCAAGAGAAAATGATTCAGGATAATCGCCAGTTAATAGACCAGCGATATAAGCAACGATAGACATATGACACACCACTACCAGACACTCAGCGTCAATATTCGCAATATCTATTAAAGCTTGACGCGCATCATCAGAAGGCGTGATATTTTCCTGTACGATTGCTGGAACCTTGGGCGCGCGCGTTTGAAATGCTGCTAGCGTCTGCTGCGCTCTATCATAGGGACTGACGACAAAATAATCAGGATGATAGTGAGTCATCACATACTCTGCCGTCTGCATTGCTTGCTGTTGACCAAAGTCAGTTAACTGGCGCACGCTGTCTGAGCGCGACTCATCTTCTGCTTGACCATGACGTACTAGTATAATTTTCATAACCTTCCTTTATGCATTGTCATGATGACGTTGTTTGCAGAATAATCATTCTTAGAACAACGTCATCATTTAACATTGGGGTTTTTACTTACTGTCAGTATCGCCACTTTCATCATCAGTGCTATCACTTGACGTCTTCATCTGCGCAGTTAGCGCCGCATTACTATGATCATGTGCCATTACAAATTCAACGTCACTACGGAAGCCCGCTTCCATGAGATGTAACGCCACACCTAATGCTGCTTTATCTTCATAAATGACCGCATACAATGCATGGGTAATAGGCATGTAGATGCCTTGCTTGGTGGCTTTCTCATGCACTTGCTGAATGGTATTGACCCCTTCAGCCGTTTGACCGAGTTTTTTCACCGCAGCCTCAATACTCATACCGCGACCGAGCATGTTACCGATACGATAGTTACGACTGAGCTCTGAGCTACAAGTGGCGTATAAATCACCCACACCAGACAATCCTAAGAAGGTAAGCGGATTCGCACCCGACTCAACCCCAAAGCGGCTCATCTCTGCCAAAGCACGAGTCAATATCATTGCCTTGGTATTTTCGCCAACATCGTAGGCTGCCGCCATACCCATGGCAATCGCATAGATATTTTTTAGCGCACCGCCAAGCTCCACACCTTTGACATCATCACTGGCAAACACTCGGAAAAACGCACTATGTAATGCGGCTTGTACGGCATGGCGCAATGGCTCAGACTCACTGGCGATAACGGTCGCTGATGGCATGTTTTTCATGATCTCTATCGCAAGGTTTGGCCCCGACATGACACCAAAATTCACTTCAGGTAGCTCATCTTTAATAATGTCGCTCATCATGGCAAAAGTATCTTTTTCCATACCTTTGGTCAATGACACAATAGACTGACCACTGATAAATGGTGCAATATTCTTTAGGGTCTCACGAAAAGCCAAACCAGGCACCGCAATAAAAACGATATCTTTATCTTTGACGGCTGCTGCCAAGTCATGGCTATATTTAAGGCTGTCATCAAGCTTATAACCTGGTAAATATTTTTTATTGGTCTGCGTTTTTATCATCGCCTTTACCGTACGCTTGTTACGTACCCACAGCGTGGTATCACAGCCATTGCGTGCAGCCAAGTTTGCCATTGCTGTACCAAAACTACCACCGCCTAAAAACGCCAAACGTAGCTTGGTAGGATTACTGTGAATATCCGCCATGTTTTTTGCCACTGCTGATTCTACCGCGCTAGGATTGAGTTTTTTACGACCAATACCCGATTTGGTAGCACGTTCGATGATACCTGCCAGCAGACTGTTTTGCTTTTCAGGGGCATTCGTATTCACCTCAGTATTATCGCTACTGATGTCTTTATTGCTCTCATTAGGGCTGGTCATTTGCTGTTATCCGTATTGGCTAATTTATTATTAATAGAATTTATCATGGTTTATTTATCATGACTTATGACGCTTTAGAGTATTGAGGCTATCTATCTTTTTGCTACACGACCGACTGTCTTCTTAGAGAGCGGTATTCGTCAAGAGAAAAGCGCCACTAAACAGCGCTTAGATATATTATGACTCAAATCTCACTAAAGACTCGATATCAATCGGTTTACGGGCGGGTTCATTTTTGGGACTGGTGCCAGTATAAACAAAAGCCGTTACATAATCATCTGGACCAACGTCAAAATATGATTTAACAGCAGCTTCATTACATAGCAGTCCCGTACGCCACACTGTACTAAAACCTTGGGCTTTTAGCGCCAAAATCAGGTTTTGTACAGCTGCACCCGCACTTAGCATTTGTTCAAAAGGAGGAACTTTTTTGTGCGCTTGTATTTTTGTGACAACTGTGATGATGACGGGCGCTCTTAATGGCATGGCCTGAGTTTTTACGATGTCCTTTTCGGACAGCGTTTCGCCCTCTTGCACCGCTTTTGCTTGAGCCGCTGCGACCAAGGCATTGCCCAATTCATGACGGGCGTCCCCCTGTGTCACTATAAAACGCCATGGGCGCAGTTTTTTATGATCTGGCGCTGTCGCCGCACACTCAATCGCTGTTTCGATTTGGGCATGTGTCGGTGCGGGCAAATCCAAATTGCCCATACTGCGCCTTGAATTGATCCAACCAATCATTTCTTCACTGCTAATCGGCATACTGTCTGTGGTGATATCTTTGGTCGACAGTTTTTTATCATTTTCGTCGGATATAGTCATTACCGCTCCTTATTTATTATTATCTTTTTATGCAAAAAACCAATGCTTTGGTTGGCTCTCAATACTGTCAAAAAACACGTTATGTCAAACGAATATATATCAATATTGAGTGTGAGTGACTTGAATGAAAAACCATGAGTGCTTTAATCGACAACTTGTAGATTATCATCGGCTATGAAGAGGCTTTGATTATGCCGCATCATCGACCCGATGCTCCATGCGCAAATAATCCTCTGACTGCATCTCAAGTAAGCGCGAGCGTGTCCGTTCAATCTCAAACGCCAATTTCTCTCCTTGATATAGGTCCAAAATCGACTGCTGCGCTCTAACCAGCAATTTAACACGGCGATCATAAAACTCATCAACCAGATAAATAAACCGACGGGTCGGATCACGTAAGTCATCATCTAAGGCAGGCACGGCATTGACCAATACTGTGCTGAACTGCTTGGCGATTTCGATGAAATCAGATGCTGATCGTGGCTCCATACATAAATGACGGAAATCACAGAATAAAATATCCTCAGTGCGAGCATTAATTCTAATTTCGCGACCATTAATCGTAATTGGCTCATTACTGATTTTTTGGTTATTGGATAAACTGGCAAAACGGTTGGCTAACCAATGATGATTCGCTTTCGTCATAGGCGACTCATATAGCTCTGCCTGCTGCAATACGCGCAAACGATAGTCGATACCAGAATCGATATTCATCACCGTAGTATGACGCTCTACTTCAGCGATAGCGGGCATAAAACGGTCACGATGTAAGCCGTCTTTATACAATCCTGATGGCTCAATATTTGAGGTGGCGACCAATGTAATACCACGATTGAACAGCATGGTAAATAAATCACCCAAAATCATGGCATCAGAAACGTTAGAAACAAAGAACTCATCGAAACAGATAATAACCGCTTCTGCATAAATGATGTCGGCGACTTTTTCTAATGGGTCACTCTCACCTTGCAGCTTGTTTAGCTCTTGATGAACGCGCTGCATGAAATGATGAAAATGCAGACGCATCTTGCGATCAATGGTCAATGAATCATAAAACATGTCCATCATCCATGTTTTACCACGACCTACCCCGCCCCACATATACAACCCCGTTGGTGCTGTCGGCTTGGACTTTAAAAAGCCAAAAAAGCTTTTCTTCTGTGGCGCACTATTGATGAGCTGATGATGTATCTCATCAAGATAGCTCATGGCCTTAAATTGCTGCTCATCTCGAGTAAACTCATCTGTACTGACGGCTTGCTCGTAACGTTGCAATGGAGATAAACTCATAATACGACTCATCATTAGACAAAATAAATAGTAAGGTAATGGTTGATTCTGCATGAACTCGTCAAAGTAAAGCGATCAGAGCTCATGACTTGATAGCGGTTCTCTATCCTAATATTACTAGGTAACAACTAAGCGTCGCTACCAAAGGTATGCTTTTCTAATAAGCCTTTCAACTCTGACAGACGTCCATGAAAAAAGTGCCCTGCGCCCTCTACAACGCTGACAGCAATTCCTAATCGCTCCGCAAATGCTTGCATATTATCAGGGTCAATCACTTCATCAGCATTGCCATAAATCTCAAAAGTTTTATCGGCTGGCAAGCTTATATCACTGCTGTTATTTTTTTCAACGGATGGAGCAATAAGGGCGATTTTAGTAATCTCAAAATCGCCTAGCCCCCAAATATGAGGGGCTTCAAGTACCTGCTCAGCCACCCGTGCTGTCACATAACCGCCAAAAGAAAAACCACCCAACCATAACTTGCGCGCATTGGTTTGCTCTGCAATCCATTGTAGCACGGTCATTGCATCTACGACTTCACCATCCGCATAATCGTGCTCGCCAGTCGACTGCCCGACACCGCGAAAGTTAAAGCGTACCACGTGCATACCATTATCACGAGCAAAGCGATACATCGTCGTTACCACTTTATTATTCATCGTGCCGTCGAATAACGGATTGGGATGACACAGTAACGCCACTGTATCGGTATTTGGATTGTTAGGATTATCTTGTTGCCAAAGCGCGTCGACTTCGAGCACGCCAGCAGGAGCAGGAATTAATGGCATAAAATTACTTATTGATTAAAAATGAATAGGTCAATTATCCTAGATATGGTTTATATTTCAAGTGATTTGCTGTGTCATAGTACCGCTTATTTTCATTTTCGCTCATCATAAGTAAACGTCGCCTATGAATATATGATGAATATGTGCGGTCTCTGCAATACCGCACACAATAACCGACTAGACACCCCAGAGCCGAATAGGGTAGATTCATCATAGTTGTTGAGCCACCTATGGACGGATACGTGCATGGCGTATCCTCAACTTTGCTGTGATATTCAACTTTATATATGACTGACAGACATTAGGAATCGTTTATGAATACTATTAATAAAACCGCTGCACTGACTGCTACTTTGGCGGCAGCACTCGCCCTAAGTGCTTGCCAAACTACGCCTTCATCACCAGTTATCCAGCGTGCAAACTCTATTTATGAGACGACTGGCATCGCCGATAGCAAAGTAAAAGCACAGCAAAATGCGATAGACAGCGCACAAAAGACTTGCAGAGGTAAGCAAGTTATTATCGTCGATGACAAAGTCACTTATAACGGTATTTTAGATGAAAATACCGGTCGGATGATTGGGCAAGCCAGTGCCGTCCTCGGTACGATCCTTGGTACGGGCTCGCCGAACTTATCACGTGATGACGATTACGAGTATAAAATCAACTTTCGTTGCCAATAAAATAATTATTATTTCATAAAGCACTTATTTGGCGGCTCGTTATTTAATAAAGTATCTTGTTATTTAACAAAGTATTTAGCGAACCAATCAGCGATAAGAATATATTAGTCGCTGACTGGTTGGCTTCTCTTTTTGTGTGCTCGCTTTTGGGGTAAACTATCCTTTCTGATTTTTTATGACTCTTATTCTATAAACAGCTCGTTTTTAAGCTCCCTCACTTTTGGTCTATTATTATGCGCAAACCCAACCTGTCAAATATGAAACCAGCTAAGGTATTAGCGCCTGCTAAAGATTTAGCGACCTTGGAAGCCGAGTTAGCTGAGCAAGAAAACAATATAGAAGTCAGTTTAGAAGATACCGTTCTGCGGTTGAGTGACTATTTATCAGCCGTTGATATGGTTATCAAACAGACCTTTAACCACCGTGTATGGGTAAAAGCAGAGATTCGCAATCTATCTAGTAAAGGCGGGCATTATTACTTTGAATTGGCAGAAAAAGATGATGACGGTAAGGTCATTGCTAGTTGCCGCGGCAATCTTTGGCGCTTTAAAGCAGCACGCGTCTTAGCAAAATTTGAGCGCGCAACTGGCATGCCCCTTGATCGTGATTTGACAGTATTGCTCAAAGTATCCGCAGGCTTCCATGCGCAATATGGCTTCTCTCTCACTATTGAAGATATTGACCCTAGCTACACGTTAGGCGACTTGGCGCGGCAGTATGCAGAGATGGTCGACCGCTTGACGGGAGAAGGCTTATTAAACCTGAATCAACAGCTGCCTGTTCCATTTGATATTGAGCATGTGCTGGTCATTGCCCCTGAAAAAGCCGCTGGATTAGGCGATTTTCAAGCCGACGCTGATCGCTTAGCGCGCACAGGTGCCTGTCATTTCCATTATCATAATGCGACCTTTCAGGGTAATCATGCGCCAAGCGAGATCCGCCAAGCAATCGTTAACGCCCAGCAGCAGTTTTTTGATACTTATAAGCACCTGCCAGACTTATTAGTCATTATTCGTGGCGGCGGTGCGGTCGGTGATTTAGCCTATCTAAATGATTATGAATTGGCAGCATTGGTTGCCGAGCAGCCTATCCCTGTCTGGGTTGGCATTGGTCACGAGCGTGATAAAGTGATCTTAGATGAAGTCGCGCATACTAGCTTTGATACCCCATCAAAGGTGATTGCCGCTATCATGACGCATTTAGCCCAGCTCGTCACTCAAACGCTGCAATACCAAGCGCAAATAAAACAAGCTGCTCAGCGTCAATTAAGCACCGCTGCACAACAAACGACACGCCAGTTGAGCCAAATACAATCACAAACAATTGGTCAATTAACCGCTCTGCAAAAAGACAGTGATTATGCGTGGCGTAGTATTCAGCAAAGCGCTCAGCGCCAAGTCAAGCAAGCCGCCAGACTCACCAGCGAGCTACGCACACAGACTCAAGCGGCTGCCTATCAGCAGTTAACAGTGGCTGCTAGCGCCAGTCAAAATAACCAAAAAACGATTATGCATTCCGCACAGCAGCAGTTAATACAAGCACAGCGTGATAGCGAACATCTGCGTGATATTGTGCTCCTGCACCGTCCTTCTCGGGTGCTCAAGCAAGGCTATACCATGCTTACTGATGCAAAAGACAAGCAAATACTGACCAGCGGTACGCAGCTCCATCCAGAACAAACGGTGCACATTCTCTTAAAAGACGGTAAAGCAAAAGCACAGATTATTGACGTAAATATTAATAAATAAGAAGTACAACCTACCGTCGATTCAACTTAATCAAAGACTTTATTTTAAAATTAGGAAACCTTATGACAACCCCTACTCGCAAACGCAAAAAAGCCGCCCCAAAAACCTTTAAAGCGGCTTATGATATTCTAAAAACCAATGCCGCTGAATTACAGCAACAAGATGAGCCAGATATTGATAATCTGATGACGACTGTTGAAGAGTCGATTGCTGCTTATCGCGTTTGCGAAACCCGTATCAATGCGGTACAGCAAGCACTAGATGCCGCTTTTGCTGAAGAAGAAGATAAAACAGAGAATAGCGACAGTTAAGTTAAGTCAATTCTATTCAGGCTCGTCGACTTCAAATACTTGGCGCAAATAGGCAAGATACGTGTCGTTATTAATCATGGTCTTGCCTGGACTGTCTGACAGTTTAGCGACTGGCTGCCCATTGCATTCCACCAATTTTAAGACAATATTTATCGGGGTGATACCCATATCATTGGTGAGGTTGGTACCAATACCAAAGCTGGTCTTTATTTGACCTTTAAAATACTGATGTAAATCCCAAGCTTTATCCAAATCTAAGCCATCACTAAAGGTTAAAATCTTGGTTCTTGGGTCTATTTTAAGATTTTTATAATGAGCAATCGCCTTATCACCCCAGATATACGGGTCACCGCTATCGTGACGTAAACCATCAAACAGCTTAGCGAAATACAAATCAAAGTCACGTAAAAACGCATCCATCCCAACGACATCGGTCAGCGCAATACCCAAATCGCCTCGATACTCATGCACCCACGCTTCAAGCGCCGCTTTTTGTGAATCACGTAAACGCACATCCAAAGCCTGAAATGCCTGCATAAATTCATGTGCCATCGTACCGATTGGCGTCATTCCCAGCTTTTTTGCTAAATACACGTTGGAAGTACCGCTCACTATTTTTGGTTCCGCTTTATGCAAAGTCTCAACCACATGGGCTTGCCAAGCTTTGCTAAAACGTCTACGAGTACCAAAATCAGCGATAATTAATGGCGGGGTATTAGCATCACATTTTGCCTGCTCTGTCGCATATTGATGCAACAATGTGACTTTTTCATCCAATCTGCGCTGCCCTTCTTCAATCACACTGGCATTCGATAGCGCATCAAAATACAGCTCATTAACGATGGCGAGTACAAACACTTCAAAGAACATCGCTTGAATCATCGGTCCTTCGATATCGATAAATAAGCGACCTTTATCATCCGTACTGACGGTAATAAAACGACGTTTCAACTTAAACAATTCTAGATAGTCAACGAAGTCTGAGCGCATAAAGCGCAAACCACGTAAGTACTCTAGTTCATCCTCTAAAAATCGTAATTCACATAAATTGTCTAACTGCTGCTCTAGATCATCTTTAATATCAGCCAATGGATACAGCGTGTCTTTATTATTACGGCAGCGAAAGCGATACACACCATGTGTCTGTGGAAACTGATGCAGCATGGCTTGCAGCATCGTAAATTTATATAAATCATTATCGAGTAAAGAGGTAATAATAGGTTCGAAAGGTTTAGAGGTATGAGTAACGGTCATGTTACAGCCTTAAATACAAAAATGAAAAGCCGCCAAACAAATCCAGCGACGAAATAGGTATACATAACTTTGACTTCCTCCCCGCCCTCAAAGGAGGGGGATTCCTACTAAAGACGGCCAAGCCCGACCGCGAGAATGTTTTTTGCTCCATTAACGTCTC
>NZ_QGGM01000009.1:0-130147 GCF_003148585.1 Psychrobacter immobilis
ATCGCTAAAAATTATGTTCGTAATGAATTAACTTTGAGTTTTTCTGCTGTCTTAAATGATAATTTTTATAGTTAGAATGAACTCCGAAAAGGAGTCTCAACCAACTTTATTTTTTAGCATTCTGAATCAGCAAAAATCCACACAAGTTGTTCTTTAGTTATGCTTTTAAATAATGCTCAATCACTGTCGTCCAGTAACTGATATATAGGGTAACTCTCTTGCTGTTTAGTCTCAATCCCTTGCGGGTTAAGCTATCTAGCGAGCCGACTATCTTATCATAATGATTTGATTTGTCAAGCTTTTTTATGTTTTGTTTCATTCAATTGAATTGGGTTATTTATATGTGTCTTTCATATAAGCTTCCAGCTCGTCTTGTTGAGGGCGTATTATAGAGGGTTTGAATCTTTAGTCAAGGGCTATTTTAGCTTAATTTGAATAATCTTGGTGATTAGACTAAATTGGCAGAATGGCGACGCTACTTTTGCTTTAACTGGGTAGTAGTGTATGGAGTTTTGAGGCTGGGCTAAGGTAATTTCGTAAATAAGAGTACTTATTTCATCTCAATCATGTGGATTTCTTTAACGAGTCGTTATCAATGATCATTAGCTAAAAAATGAGTTGATCCTTATTTATCTTATCGTGATGAATACACTGATAGCCATTTTGATATATAAAGCGCATAAAAAAAGGAACTTACCCTACGGTAAATTCCTTAATATGACACTAACAGTCAATTCTAAAAATTTGCTTTTGCTTTAATCGTCGTAACAATACCCGATAACGCATAGATAATACCAATGGCTAAAATACCGACAGGTATATCATAGAGCACAATACTCATGATCAACACACCGATTATTAGAACCACAAAAGGTACTTTCTTTTTATCAAACTCTTTAAAGCTATAGTATTTGACGTTACTAACCATCAGTAAACCACAAATCACCACCCAAGCAGCAAACAAGAACATGACTGCCGTATCGTACTGCCCAACCCATTCATTATGGTCGACAGCGACCATAACCGCTGCCGTTACTAATATAGCAGCAAGTGGACTGGCCAAACCGACAAAGTATTTTTTATCAACAATACCGACCTGAACGTTAAAACGTGCCAGACGGAAGGCAGCACAGGCGGTAAAGACAAACGCACAGCCCAAGCCAATGCGACCTAACGGCTGCAGCGCAAAACTATAAACTAAGATCGCTGGTGCAACACCAAAAGCCAGCATATCGGCAAGCGAGTCATATTGCTCGCCAAACGGGCTTTGCGCATTAAGCATACGCGCCACTCGCCCATCAGCACCGTCGAGAATAGCGGACAAAAAGATGGCTAAAGAAGCTTTGTAGAACTCGCCTTGCGTACTGGCCAAAATCGAGTAAAAGCCAGATAGCAGTGACAAGGTTGTAATTAGGTTTGGCGCTAGATAGACACCGCGACTGACTACTCGCTGCCCTTCAGCAACTTCTGCTTCAATCACTTCAAAGGTCAAGCCATCATAACTCTCATTATCCGCTAAGCGAATATTGAAATCATGCTCATCGACAAAGGGCGGCTGGGCGGCTGCGCTGTCTTGTAACAATCCATCATTTAGAGGCGGATGATTTGATTCGTCTTTAGGTGATTGCACGTTAGTCATCTCAATATCCTTATTTGCCGGCATAGTTATTCACTAACATGGTTATTCGCCGACTAGCCAGCGTACATTGGTTGCGCTATCAGGCGTTAAGTCTGGAGCATCAGCCACTTTTAATGCAGGCTGTAAGAAGCGTAATATCTCACGTGCATGATTATCAAATTGCCAAGGTGGATTGATGACCAGTAAACCTGTACCGTTAAGACCAACCGCCACATCATTTGGATAAATATTCAGCTCACAAACCAGCTGGCGGCGCATTTCAGTACGCTTCAGTTTTTTGTAAAACAATTCAACGGCTTCAACGTTCTTAATAGGGAACCAAAGCGCATAAGTGCCTTGTGGCCATTTATTATAAGCAGCAACGAGTAAATTTATAAGGCGTGTAAAATCTTTGTGCTCTTGCTCATAAGGAGGATCAAGAAAAATCAGACCGCGCTTTTCTTTTGGTGGAATAACGGCGGTAATCCCTTCAAAGGCATCACGATGCTGTATACCAATGGGTAACTTGTGCAACTGATAATTTAGCGCATCATATTCGCTAGCTTTGGCTTCAAAAGCTTCACCGCGCACGCCTGCATCTGGATTTTTCTCGATATGATGGGCAACCCACCAAGGAGAACCAGGATAGACTTTATTGTCATAAGTGAAACGGGCTTGCTTAATGCCTTCCATATAATCTTTGACGGCAGCAGGTGCCTTGTCGGTATTGGCATTTAGTAACGCTTGGATACCACCTTTGGCCTCACCTGTCTTGCGCGCTTCTTCACTGCTCAGTGAATACAGTCCGCGACCACCATAAGCATCAAGCACATAAAAAGGTTTGTTTTTTTGCCCCAATTGATTAAGGAGTTGTACCAATAAAATGTGTTTAACCACATCAGCAAAGTTACCAGCGTGGTAGGCGTGTTTATAGTTCATAATCTCAAAAGTTTAAATAAGAAAAATTACATCTATGGTAGCATAGGCAGAGTAAAAGATAACGATGGTTTTGGTAAAAAGGCATTGATTGGCTATGTATTGCTAGCTAACTGACCATAGTGAGACGAAATGACAGAGATTATTAGCAATCTTGATGTGACAAAGTTGGTGGTTGAGCATCCAATAGGAGAAGATAATCCACCATTATTATTTCCTTATAGCGACGACCCAAGCCAAAAACCACTGACTCAGCGCGTATTACAACAGTCTGATTTCGATATCAGTTGGCAAGATAAGCTGACTGATACACAACTGGATATATTCGTTGATGATGGTTGGATCATTATTGATGAGGTCTTTGAAACGAAAGCGCTGTTAGCCTTGCAAGCAGAGAGTGGTTTTATTGACTATCGTGATGCAGAGCTGACAGCTGGGATTCGTGTCAGTGATATTCGCGGTGATCGCATCCGCTGGATTACGGAAAATTTCTTTGCTGGGTTTTATTATTTGCAAAGTATCAATGCGCTTGCTAGCTTATTTAATCGCAGTTTATTTGCCGGTATTCGCCACAGTGAAGCGCATTATGCTTGCTATCCGCTGGGTTTTGGCTATCAATGGCATAGTGACAATCCAGCTGGGCGTGATGAACGCGTTATCTCTGCGGTGTTTTACCTCAATGATGAATGGGAACCAACTGACGGCGGCGCACTAGAAATCATTGATAAACATGGCGTTCATCATAATGTCATGCCTGTCGCCAATAGATTGGTGATATTTGACAGTGACCTAAAACATCAAGTGCAAATTGCCCATCGGCAGCGTTACTCTATCGCGACGTGGATGCGCCGTGATGGTTTGGTACCTTTTGTTGAAGACAATATTTAAAACGCATTAGCAAGTAACAAGCAACGACTGATTGTATTGTATCGTGGCTGCCAATTTTAAAAAACCATCATCTTAATTTATAATAAAAAGGTTTATTCATGTCGGACTTTAATAAACAAACCATTCATCAACAACAAAACCATCAGCAGCAAACGCTAGATTTAAGTATTACGCTACTTGAGCGTCCCTCCGTCACACCAGATGATGATGGCTGTCAAGATATCTTGTCAAAACGATTATCACAAGCTGGGTTTGACTGCGAATTTATGTATTTTGGCGATAGAGATCAAAGCGGCGAACATGCAGAAGTTAAAAATCTATGGGCGCGCCGTGGCACCACTGATCCAGTTATTTGTTTTGCTGGTCATACCGACGTCGTGCCTACAGGTGATGAAAACAATTGGACGTATCCGCCATTTACGCCAACCATCGCTGATGGTTACCTATGGGCTCGCGGTGCGGCTGATATGAAAACAGGTATTGCCGCCTTTACTGTCGCAGCAGAACGTTTTGTCGCCAATCACCCTGAACACAAGGGTTCGATTGCTTTTTTAATCACCTCAGATGAAGAAGGCCCGTCAATCAATGGTACAGTCAAAGTCATTGAAACCTTGGAAGGGCGTCAAGAAAAGATCACCTATTGCTTGGTTGGCGAACCATCAAGTACCGATACGCTAGGCGATATCATTAAAAATGGTCGCCGCGGCTCATTGGGTGCGGAACTTACGGTCACTGGCAAACAAGGTCATGTTGCTTACCCGCATTTAGCTTGCAACCCTATTCATGCAACGATGGCAGCTTTGGCGGAACTGACTGCCGCTACTTGGGATAGTGGCAATGACTACTTCCCTGCGACATCACTACAAATATCAAATATTAATGGCGGTACAGGTGCCACCAACGTCATTCCTGAAACGTTAAAAGTTATCTTCAATTTCCGCTTTTCTACGGAAACCACTGAAGATGAGCTGAAGGCAAAAACCCATGCTATCTTTGATAAATACTTTACCGATAGCAAAGCAAATTATAATATCCATTGGAAATTGTCTGGTCAGCCGTTTTTGACCCCTGAAGGTAAGTTGGTTTCTGCCTGTCAAAAAGCCATCAAAAAGGTAACCGATACTGACACCACCCTATCTACATCAGGTGGTACTTCTGATGGACGCTTTATTGCACCAACGGGTGCACAAGTCGTTGAGCTTGGTGTAAGAAATGCGACGATTCACCAAGTTGATGAAAAGGTAGAAGTCGATGACCTAGGCAAGCTCGCCCAAATTTATGAGGGAATTTTAGAGAATTTACTGTTAGATTAATCATTCGTTGAAGTAAGCAAAAAAAGCGCCAAGTCTGATAGCAGACTTGGCGCTTTTTTATTATTTTGACTAATTTATTCAATACTAATTTTACTCAATACCAATATAGAGATCAACTTGACCATACTCTAGATTACCACCGATATAATGCTCAAAATCGACATCAAAAGTTCGGGTATGTTCACAGCTGCGATCATTAAAATAGGTCCAAGCCTTTTCCCAAGCATTCATCACCGTGTATGGCATTCTACCCTGCTCAGAGAATACCAAATACTTTCCTGCAGGAATATCTACTGTTACTAGGTTTGCAGCCTTAGACATATTTTCACTGTCTGATGGCTCTTGCTCACTGGCTACTTTCCAACTGGCAATCACGTCAAAAGCGCCGACCAAATCATCGCTCTCATAGTTATGATAGACACCATAAATGTCTTCGCCTTTAGGCAGATCACTGGCATGATTTTGGTAAAACTTTTGCCATAAACGACCCAGTTTCGCCGTGTCTTCGCTAATCTCAGCGTTATTGGTCGTACGAACGCTAATACCTTTACAAGTTATTGCTTCAGGTAACTCTTTAATTTGTGAAGTCATGATCTGTAAGTCCTATATATTTATTCAGTTTTCTATTTGAGATGGTATTAAAAATAGCGCTTCAGGGTATAAATCTAATCTGCTTCATCAATCCAATTCATCTGAATGGCTTCTAAGATGCCTTCGTTTGATTTTTGTGGATCATCATCAAAACCTTCAAGCTCAGTCACCCAGCGATGTAAATCAGTAAAACGGATGTACTGCGGATCGGTCTCTGGAAACTTCTCATACAGCTCAATAGCGATATCTAAGCTGTCTGTCCATTTTAATTTTTGCGGGGTCATGATGGCTCCTTAACTTTTAATCATTTTTAGACACGTCATCAAATCAGTGGTCAATTTGAATGGTGATTTAATTGGCAACTTAATAACCGCTATCCTACCAAAATTCGCCTGCTGATTATAGACAAGTTCGTTATGCAGCATTTGTTGTTTTACTTGTTTCAGCAGATTTGGCAGATTTAATCGCCACTTGATGCTGATTCCAAGAATCAATGACCTCATTCAACCGCTCGCCTATCATATCCAATATCTCTGGCGCACACTTGCCTTTTTTATTGGTCAATACAAACTTAGTCATACCAACGCCCATCAGCTGGCTTTTTACAAAAAAGTGCGTTTCAAAATAAACGTATTTTTTATCCCAGCCCGCAAGCGTGCTACTCACCGTCATTTTATCTAAAAATTTAATTTCTTTAAGATAGACCATCTCTTGCATGGCGATGACCCAACCTAAATTATTAATACCTTTTTGATGACAGCATGCCATTAGCCAACGAGTAACGTTCAGCTCGATAAAGGACAAATAACGATAATTGGGCAAATGATCTCGAAAACCCATGTCATGCGGCAACACGCGATAACGACGAACCGTCGGAGCAGTCAAGGTCTCAACACTCAGGCGCTCGCTCACTGATTGCTGCTTGAGTTGTTGTTTTAGCAAACTGACCATAATAAAAAAACGGAGCAACATGTTCATAAATAACTCTCTTAACGCCTATTTTGTATAAACTTATCTAGTATAAATAGTGACTTAATATAAATGTGGCATACCTTAACGCAAAAAAAGCCACCTCAGTGACTTTTTTTATTTAAAAGCTCATATTTAAAAGCTTATTTCAGAAATTAGTGAGCGCCATTAATACTACGAACCATTTCTTCGACCATTTTCTTCGCATCGCCAAAGATCATCATGGTTTTGTCCATATAGAACAAGCTATTATCAAGACCTGCATAACCGGTGTTCATCGAACGTTTGATGACCATCACCGTTTGCGCTTTGGTAACTTCTAAGATAGGCATACCAAAGATTGGCGACGATGGATCGTCTTTTGCTGAAGGATTAACCACGTCATTGGCACCAATAACCAAGACCACATCTGTACTAGCAAAATCCGAGTTGATTTCATCCATTTCAAGGATGTCATCGTAAGGCACATCCGCTTCAGCCAATAGCACGTTCATATGTCCTGGCATACGACCAGCAACAGGATGAATGGCAAAGCGAACATTAACACCTTCTTCTTTCAACAGCTCATACAGCTCTTTTACTGCATTTTGTGCTCGACCTTGCGCCATACCATAACCCGGTACGATCACCACGTTGCTGGCATTGGCCATCAAGAAACCAGCATCTTCTGCTGAACCAGCCTTGTAGTTTTTTGGTGCGCCATCATCGCCACCAGCAGCGACTGCTGCCGTACCCATACCACCAAATAGGACGTTGAGTAATGAGCGGTTCATGGCTTTACACATGATGTAAGATAAAATCGCACCTGACGAACCAACGAGCGAACCCGCGATAATTAACATCGAGTTGCCAAGGGTAAAACCAATACCTGCTGCTGCCCAACCTGAGAATGAGTTCAATAGCGATACAACGACTGGCATGTCACCGCCACCGATTGGCGCAATCCACATCCAACCGAATACCACGGCCAGTACTGCCATCGCATAGAAAGCAGGCAGTGAATCAGTCATAAAGTAGACGATACCAAAGCCAATCATAGCAATGAACAAGATAGCTTGTACGGGTTTGACCCAGCCACCGACCAAGGTTTTTGCCCAGCTCTTCGCTGCCAATTTACCAAAGGCGAAGACAGACGCTGAGAACGTAATCGCACCGATGAAACAACCGATGAACAATTCTAAACGGGCAACTGTCCCATGCTGCTGTTCCGTATGCAGTACCGTTGCTAACGCAATCGCAACCGCTGCTAGACCAACAAAAGAATGCATCAAAGCCACGGTTTCTGGCATTTGAGTCATCGCAACCGTTTTTGCCTTCCACATACCAACGATAGCACCCAATACCATGGCACCAATAATTAACCAAAGCACAGGACCTTCTGCTAAGAAGAATGTCGTAGCAACAGCAATCGCCATCGCAACCATACCAAAGCGGTTACCGCGAATGGCGGTTTTTGGGCTAGATAAACCACGTAGGGTTAACACAAAAAGAATGGCACCGATGAGATAAAACCAGTCCGCATTAGTCGCAATCATATTTGTTAAATCACTCATGCGTCGCCTCCGCTTTCAGTCGTTACCACTGGAGCTTTTTTTGCTTTGGGCTTAAACATCGCAAGCATACGTTCAGTCACCGCAAAACCACCAAAGATATTAATACTGGCTAAAAATACGGCAAAAGCACCTAGCAAACTGGTTGGAGTAAATAGTGAGCCGTCGATAGTGACGGTCTGTAGCATCGCACCAACGATAACAATACTCGATAAAGCGTTGGTCACAGCCATCAATGGTGTGTGCAATGCAGGCGTGACACCCCAAACGACGTAATATCCCACAAAAATAGCGAGTACAAATACGGTAAAAATCGCTACAAATGGTGTGCTACTCATGGCCGCACCGGCTGGCGCTGCCGCTAAAACAGTGGCAATCATCTAATCCTCCTAAAAATTGTTTCGTGTCTGGCAAATGTAGGGTAATGAAATATTCGAGACTTGATGTTTTAAGGCTTAGCGTTTAGCAAGACGTACTTGGTTTTCATGCGTCACTGCTAATGCCCCTTGAATCTCATCATTCATATCTAAATTCAATGCCAGTGTCTTTGCTGAAGTATCATTTGTCGCGGCAGGAGCAATTAAGGTCGTGATAAAATTAACGAGGTTATTGGCATACAAGTCTGAAGACTGGGCGGCCAGTTGCGATGGAATATTTGCCGCCCCAACGATACGTACGCCATTAGCAGTGGTAATAGTTTCATCAGGTACGCTGCCTTCGACGTTACCACCTGTGCCAGCAGCCATATCAATCAGTACAGACCCTGCCTTCATTTTGGCAAGTGTTGCCCCGTGCACCAAGCGTGGTGCGTTACGACCAGGAATCTGTGCAGTAGTAATGACGATGTCCGCATTGCTTAACGCTTTGTCCACGACAGCGGCTTGATCTTTGACATACTGCTCTGATGGCGTCCAAGCATAACCACCTGTAGACTTAGCGGTCTCAGCCTCCTCTGCACTCATCGGCACATCAAGCCATTTACCACCCAATGACTCTACTTGCTCGCGAGCAGTCGGACGTAAATCACTGGCTTCAACGACAGCACCCAAACGTTTCGCCGTGGCAATCGCTTGCAAACCAGCAACACCAACACCTAAGATAACCACTTTAGCAGGCTTAACCGTTCCCGCTGAGGTCATAAACATTGGGAAAGGACGTGAGTATTCATTGGCGGCGAGCAACACGGCTTTATAACCGGCAAGGTTGGCTTGTGAAGATAAGACATCCATATTCTGTGCACGTGACAATGTGCGTGGTAATAGCTCCATGGCAAAGACGGTAACGCCTTTACCTGCATAGGTATCTAGCTGCGTGTTACGATACGGGTCGAGCATGCCAATGACAATTTGACCTGATGTTAACTGGTCAATGGCTGCTGCTGGCAAGTCATTGACCGTGGTAATAATCTGAGATTGGGTGACGACCTCGGTGCTGCTACTGGCAATGTCGGCACCTGCCGCCTGATACATCTCATCAGCGTAATATGCTGCTTGACCTGCACCTGACTGAATGACAACTTCAAACCCTAGCTTACGTAATTTTTTTACCGCGTCAGGGGTTAGCGCTACCCGACTTTCACTTGCGCTATCTGCACTAATAACACCGATTCTCATACTGTCTCCTTACTTACGTCTAATGACTATACTCACGTCTAATGACTACCTTTTAACACCCTCAACGCATATTTAAAAAGCACAGGGGACAAAAAATCCTTGGTCATGGTTGGTTTAACACTTAAGACCAAAGATTATCAATTTAATAAATGATGACGCCTTTGCCATCATGCCTTTTTATTATAGAGATATCGTCTGCTAACTTTCATTGTCTAATGATGACCCACAAGTAAAATAAAAAGTTAGGAATTTACACCATCTGCATAACTTTTATTGTTATATTAAAAATTTTTCCTTTTCAATTAAACGCTAGACTTGACAAGCTATCGGCTTATATCACTTAAATATCTGTCCTTTTTAAGGATAACGTTAAACAACACGAAATAACGACGGGTAGGTCAAGATACAATGCTGCATATCGTATAATAAGAAAACTTGATACATAAATAGAATACCCATTGACTCACTATAATAAGGAATGACGATGTATTTTTTACTTTCCCCTGCCAAATCTTTAAATGAGAAAGATGCGGTGCCAGTGAACTTAGACAAATATTATAGTCAACCAGAGCTCATCGAACATGCGCAAGCATTGATGAAAAACTTAAAATCAAAAGAACCGATTGATTTACAAGAACTGATGAGCATATCTGATGATTTGGCACAGCTCAATGCCAAGCGCAATCAAGAGTGGCGTTGGAGCAACGATAAGCCCTTTACTTTAGGCAATGCCAAACCTGCAGGTTATTTATTCGATGGCGATGTTTATACGGGTCTTGATATGTATCATATGGATAAAGACACCGCCATTTATGTCAATAAGCATCTGGGTATCTTGTCTGGATTATATGGCGTACTGAAACCGCTCGATTTAATTCAACCCTATCGTTTAGAGATGGGTACCAAACTGAAAAATGAACGTGGTGATAACCTTTATGAGTTTTGGGGCGAGACAGTAACTGCCATTATCAATGCACGTATGGCAGATAGTGATGATAATATTTTGATTAATCTGGCGTCAAATGAATATTTCAAAGTGGTCAAGAAGAAAGCGCTGAATGCGAAAGTTATCACGCCACGATTTGAAGATGAAAAGAATGGTCAATACAAAGTGATTAGCTTCTATGCCAAAAAAGCACGTGGACTGATGGTGAAGTATGCTGCTGATAATAAGCTAACCAATGCTGAGCAGCTAAAGCAGTTTGATTTGGCGGGATATTATTACTGTGAAGAGGATTCTGATGATAAAACGTGGACGTTTAGACGGGATGCAGCCAGTCAGTAGTTTTTAAAAACATATCTAATTTGTATAAATAAACCCCGATAAGCTCAGCCTATCGGGGTTTTTCGACAGAATATTATCACCAGTTGCCGTAAAACCTCTCAATGATTATACGGTAAAGCGCAACTTATCTCTTGAGACATCAAGTACGACAGTTTGATCATATACGTTATAGGTATGAAGACGATCGATATCGTTCTCCCAATTGGGTTCGATATAACGCACAAAGGTTTCTTTGTAAGATGTCGGTGTCAACTCTTCTACCAGATACAAAGCCACTCTACGCCCATACCTAATAGTGCCATCTTGAGCCGTACGAAACAGCTGACCATCTCTCTTAAATAGTGCACCTGCTAATCGTGACCCACGCACGTCAATTTTTAAAGGCGCCGAGGGATGAATGGTCCAGTTATCTGACTCCAACTTATCAGACGTATAAATATGCAATTCCAAATCCATTGTAAGGACTGAAATTGAACCATGCGTGGTAAAAAGATACCATAAGCCATTGTGCTCAATAACGGCACTATCTGCTGCCTGAACTCCAGACACCAACTCATGAACTTTTTCCCACTTCTGCGGAAAATCCGTCGCTTTCAATAGGTTAATACAATTGGTATTGGCGGCTTCTGGAATCATATATACAGCGTTTTCATGCTCGAATACATTAGGAAAGCTTAAATGAGAGCGAATACCTAAATCGACTGGTCCAGAATTGATAACTTGATGGTGCTCATCCAGTTCCACCCACTCTATACGGCCGATACCTTCTTTGTAGTTTAAGCTCTCAAAAAATATATAACGCCTTGAATCTCGCTTAATATAAAAAGGGTCAGCCCAAAAACATCCTTTTTCAGGCAATAGCTCAGTGTATGTTTGCATCGACTGATCAATAGAACCAATCAAAATACTCCAGTTATTGTGATAAAGACTCTTATAGAAAGTCTTTATCGTATAGTTTTTAAAAAAACTCATCAAATGCCGTAAGGCAATCAGTTGCTGGGGTTCTTCATAAATTGCATCGTCAAGCATTAAATTCGTCAAATTTCCATTTTTAACGCCAATTTTATTTTTATGGAAATACCAATACAATATCGATGCTGTGACACCATTTAATTTATGCTCGGTTAAATTATAGTCCCAGTAAAATAAAGAGCCATACCCTCTCCCAACGACTTTATCACCATTAAGATGCTCATTTAACAGATGTAGCGTGACTACGCTATTCTCCCATTGTTCGGCAAACTGCCAATACAATGCTGATCCGTGTCTTTGTTTGGTTTCATCGCCGTAACGAAATAAGAGAATACCTTTTTTTGAAACACTCAGAATTCTCCCTGCTAAGGTTCGAAAACCAAATTTGACTAGATAATCTAGATTGGCGGCTTCAAGTTTCTCAATTACTGAATCCTCAATCTCATCATAAATTTCATCCTGATTTACTACTGATATTACAATGGGCATCTCACCATTAGCCACCAAGTCATGAATAGAATAACGCTTGGTATTACTCTTATTTCGAGAAAGAAAAGAAAATAACTTTTGATTAATGGAAGGAATAACTTTGGACAGACGAGACATGTGAGATGCTTGTTTTTTATCCCGTTGGACAGCAATACAAACCTCAACCTTGCCTTCATCGACGAGAGATTTTAATGGTTTGAACTTATACCATGGCAATGTTTCCTCTTCTACCAGAATCCCAAGCCTAATTTTTTTCATCATCATCACCTTGAATTGCACAAGAGTTCTTGGCTGGGCAGCCTTAACACGTGCTCAATTGTCCTTTGACAAAGTATCAGTCCATTGATTATATTTATTAATTATATTTAAATAATAACATATATAAAAAAACTTTATATATTCAATGCTCTTGATAATGTCAGGTCGATTTTGTTGATCTAATGGGTATTTTATTTGTTGAAATCTTTGGGGGTGCATCAAAGACTATGAATAAATAGCAGGTAAAGTGTCGCCCCTAAGTCTGGGAAACATCAACGCCCTCACTATGTCGGTCAATTGGCAACCTTCCCAAGCATAAAACACTTATCCAACACTATCGAATGAATGTATATAAAACCGTGATTACCTCATATACCAATGAGTAGCGCTATAAAAATTAGGCAAAAAAAAGCCCTGCTATCTTCCGATAACAGAGCTTCTAATGAGCAAATAAACGTTATGACAAAATTATACTTCTAGCGAAAAGCGATTTGTCGAGGAAGATGCGCAAAAATAGTACCTGTTGTACATTGAGCGCATCTGACGAAAAGAAATCGCTTTGTAGCAGAAGTAAAATTACATCATGCCGCCCATTCCACCCATACCGCCCATTCCACCAGCACCGCCCATGCCAGCCATACCGTCATCACCTTGTGGCAAATCAGTAATCATGACTTCGGTCGTTAGCATTAGGCCTGCAACAGATGCTGCATTTTCTAGCGCTGAACGAGCTACTTTAGCTGGATCAAGAATACCCATCTCTAGCATATCGCCGTATTCGCTAGAAGCTGCGTTGTAACCATAGTTACCGCTGCCACTCTTCACTTCGTTCACTACCACTGATGCTTCTTCGCCAGCGTTGGTAACGATTTGACGTAATGGTGCTTCCATTGCGCGACGTAAGATATTGATACCCGCGTTTTGGTCATCGTTATCCCCACGTAGCTCAGACAATGCATTCATTGCACGAACTAAAGCAACACCGCCGCCAGGTACAACGCCTTCTTCAACCGCTGCACGAGTCGCATGTAGCGCATCGTCAACACGATCTTTCTTCTCTTTCATTTCAGTTTCAGTCGCAGCGCCAACTTTGATAACGGCAACGCCGCCAGCCAGTTTAGCCATACGCTCTTGAAGCTTTTCTTTATCGTAGTCAGACGTTGATTCTTCAACTTGACGTTTGATAGATTCAACGCGATTTTCGATGTCAGCAGAGTTACCAGCGCCATCAACGATCACGGTATTTTCTTTACCGACAGTGACTTTCTTAGCGGTACCAAGTTGCTCAAGAGTAGCAGTCTCTAAACTTAGACCAATCTCTTCAGAAATCACAGTACCGCCCGTTAGCGTTGCGATATCTTCTAGCATGGCTTTACGACGATCGCCGAAACCTGGTGCTTTTACGGCACAAGTTTTCAAACCGCCACGCATGTTGTTGACAACCAATGTCGCCAATGCTTCGTTTTCTACGTCTTCAGCGATGATTAGCAATGGCTTGCTCTGCTGCATGACTTGCTCAAGTAATGGTACGATTTCACGAATATTGCTGATTTTTTTATCAACCAACAAGATATATGGGTTTTCAAATTCAGCGGTTAAGCTGTCTTGCTTGTTCGCAAAGTACGGGCTGATATAACCACGGTCAAACTGCATACCTTCGACAACTTCTAAGGTATCTTCGAAGCTTGAACCTTCTTCAACGGTGATAACGCCTTGCTTACCGACTTTTTCCATCGCTTGAGCAATTAGCTCGCCGATTTTGGTGTCTGAGTTGGCAGAGATAGAGCCCACTTGAGCAATCGCTTTTGAATCGTCAGCTGGTGTAGCTAGCAAATGAATTTGCTCAACAGCAGCGCGAACCGCTTTATCGATACCGCGTTTTAGATCCATTGGGTTCATGCCAGCGGCAACTGACTTCATGCCTTCTTGCAAGATAGATTGCGCCAATACAGTCGCAGTCGTCGTGCCATCACCAGCGACATCATTTGTGCGGCTAGCCACTTCACGGACCAATTGAGCGCCCATGTTTTCGAATTTGTTTTCAAGCTCGATTTCTTTAGCAACCGAAACACCATCTTTAGTGATGGTAGGCGCGCCAAATGATTTATCGATAACCACGTTACGACCTTTAGGGCCTAGGGTTACGCGTACTGCATTTGCTAGGATGTTTACGCCATCCATCATTTGTTTACGGGCATCAATGCCGAATTTTACGTCTTTTGCCATGTTAAATTACTCCACTATTATAAGTATGAGAATGCAATTAAATGTTTCAATAATTTTTAAATAATGTTGTCAAAATGCGCTGAGTATAAAAATACTCAAAAAGGACTAGCCTTCTAACACACCCAATACATCAGATTCTTTCATAATCAATAGTTCTTCGCCGTCAACTTTTACGGTTTGACCAGCATATTGACCGAACAAGACTTTGTCGCCAGTTTTTACATCTAACGCGCGAGTTTCGCCGTTGTCACGAATCTGACCATTACCAGTTGCTAGCACTTCACCTTGTGAAGGTTTTTCTTGAGCAGAACCAGGAAGCAAGATACCACCAGCCGTTTTTGTTTCTTCTTCTATGCGGCGGACAACGATGCGATCATGTAAAGGACGAATATTCATCAATATGTCTCCAATAATTTGGTTATTTGCAGTAAGGGTTTATTTGAATTAATGGTCTCAATACCAATATCTATAGGCACTACTGCCTAAAACAGCATTCTAAAGATAAGCTTTGAGCTTGTATCAAAAAGTGGGGGCAAAGTGAGTTGGCTTCAAGTGTAAAGCCCAAAAATTTACAAGAATTTTGCATATCGTGGATTATTTAGTTGGTAATGACGTTTATGAACAGTCATTTGATTGGATTGCACCGTATTAAAGGCCTTAGCATGATTTTAAAAGCCGCCATATGAGTGCTAAATTTCAACACCGATAAGTTACCGCATATCATTTACAACTGACCGATTAACTTACTCCTGCTTACTCAAGTTACAGCAAGTGACGCCTGATGATATCGCGCTCGATGCCAGCAACCTTGGCTACAATAGCAACACCACAGGGACAGCTGGCACTCTTGAAAAGATAGCAAAACATGACCATTATAGTCCTTGAGAAAATAACAATAGTTATAAGCAATGCCATAAATAGCGATTAAGGAATGTCCATGAGTTTTTTATCAAACGATCAAAAGTCATTAACAACCGATACTAATAATACTAAACGTAGCAAGTCTAAGTTTTTAACCGCCCTAACCACTGGGGCCAGTATTGCTACGATTGGAGCGATAAGTATGACTGCACCTACCCTTGCCAGCGCAAAGAATATCGAACCTTCAAGCGCCAACTACAGCTTTACGGTTGAGGACAAATATAAAGGTACGGCTACTCGCACGCTTAACAAATCAGGCAATACTTGGAAATATAATGTCAATGCTCGGGTGGCAGGTGTTGCAAGCGCTTCGCAAAACAGCACTTTTACCATCAACGGTAATAATGTCATTCCGACTCAAGCCAGCACCACTTATAAGCTATTAGGCGTTGGTCGCACGCATAAATTAGACTTCAATCCAAGCAGTAAAAAGGTGGTGAGTAACTATAAAGGCAAATCGACGACCATGAACATGGCACAACAAGCTTTTGATGATTTAAGTTTGGAAGTGCAAATTCGCCAAGATTTATTGAACGGTAAATTCTCTGGCAACTATTACATGGCGAAAAAAGACAAAATAGAGAAAACCCCTTTCAAAAAATCTGGTAACACCAAGATTACCGTTCCAGCTGGCACATTTGATACCGTACGTGTCGACCGTATCCACGATGACAATAGTCGTTCTACCAGTTTTTGGCTGGCACCAAGCTTAGATTACCTACCAGTAAAAGTTAGCCAAATTAATGATGGCAAAAAGATGGATTTAGAATTAACCAAAGTAAATTAAGCTTTTTATTAAATAAGCAGAAATAGCATAAAAAAAGCGGCACTCTAAATAGAGCGCCGCTTTTTTTGTCTCAAACTTCGCTAAATCAACTAACGCGGATGCTTAACGACGTTGTTCATTGAAGGAAGACGCTTTAGTAGAATAAATAACCAAATATTGATTGCCAGTAATAAGACAAAATCAAGCAGATAAACCACTATCTCTGCCCAACTGCTGCCGTAAACGCGGGTAAACAGCACCACACCACTCGCCCCCAAATAAACCAAGGTAAGCATACTGCCTATCAATAGCACATATGGCGAACGACCCCGTAGTATCGCGGGCGTCAAAATAAATGCTGGCACTAGCCATAATGCTTGCCAGGCGATACCGCCAATGACATCAGGACTACTGGGATTAAAAACATTGATAAAAATAGGTAGCCCAAGCAGTCTATAGACCAGCCAAATCAGCCAAGTCACCATCAAGCGCTGACGAATGGGCGTAATTGGCTTTTTAAGTTTAGCAGCTTTGGCAGATTTTTTGGCTGGTGCGCTTATCTCACTATCGGAGCGGTTTGTGACCATTAGATATATTTACTTCCTAATTAATAGCGTTATATAAGACCTTGCATGCTATAAAAATCCGCTTAGCGAGTCCAGTTAGCTTGCGCCAATGCAGTAGCACTAATCGCCAAGCGACGACCTTGGGCGATAGCCAACTCGCGCTCATCAGCTGAGATAGGTTGATCATGCAACGCCCCACTCACGTGGCTGGCACCATAAGGCGAGCCACCACGATGAGTACGATTAAGCGCAGGCTCAGCATAAGGCACACCAACAAGGATCATGCCGTGATGCATCAACGGCAACATCATGGTCAACAACGTTGTCTCCTGCCCGCCATGCATCGAGCCAGTAGCAGTAAATACAGCAGCAGGTTTGTTCTGTAAATTACCTGCCAGCCAAATAGTGACCGTATTGTCCCAAAAATACTTCATGGGAGCAGCCATATTACCGAAGTGCGTCGGGCTACCAAGCGCCAAACCCATACAGTCTTTTAGATCGTCCATAGTGCAATATAAGTCACCTTCATCAGGTATCGCAGGCTTGCTCGATGTGGTCTCGGGTGCAACCGTTGGTACAGTACGGATACGGGCTGTCATACCAGTATCCTCAATACCTTGAGCGATAGCATAAGCCAATGTCTTAGTCGTACCGTAATTTGAATAATAGAGTACCAAAACATAAGGGGCGGTCTGACTCATTAGCAATACTTCCTCATAAAACCATTAATGTTATTGTTGATTCTAATCATCTACAACAGCTTCTATGCAGTCTATTTCTTTAGCATAAAACCTTACTTATTATGTAGCTATAGTCGATTCAATTTAAAAATAGCACTAGTACAAGGCAACCGAGTGTAGATGTATATTAAATACTTCAAGCGAGGTTAACGCTGTAATAATTTTATAGTGGGATGACTATATACATAATCTGTGACAGATACCGCAATATAGACATATATTATGCCCCAGTCATTCACCGACATGCAAACAGCCTTGGTACACATTGTCGCTAATAACCTGCTAGAGAGGTTGCTGCTGTGCATTTTGACACAATTAAACCGCAGATGATAACAGCATATCTTTGTTACACTACTGTCACTCAAACACCTGCTAAATGGTCGATATGGAAAATTTATCAAAAAAAATCCCGTTTTTACATCAACGCTGGTTTCAATTCTTACGATTCTTGACTCGGCACTTTTTTGAAGACAATTGCCAGCAAAAAGCGGCATCGCTGACCTACACGACTATGTTGTCAATTGTACCCGTCCTAACCGTCCTATTGATGATCCTATCTTCTGTACCCGCACTTGCGTCCGTTAGAGCACAGATATATGAAGTGATTTATAGTAACTTGCTACCACAATCAAGTATGCAGGTCAGTGAGTATATCAATAGCTTCGCTGAAAAATCCTCAAATCTAACCATCATTGGGGCAATGGTGTTATTTTTTACGACTATTATGACGTTAACAACCATCGAACGCGCTTTTAACCAAATCTGGCGGGTAGAAAATCGCTCTGGCGGTATGAAAAGTATGCTGCGCTATTGGACCATCGTCACGTTAGGACCGTTAGTACTGGGTACGGCATTTCTTGCTTCAAGCGCGGTACAAAGTTTGAGTTTTTTAAACCGACAAATTGCTGGTTATGGCATTGACTGGTCTTTTTGGGTACAAGCCGTATCCATTGGTATCACTGTCGCAGGCTTTATTGGTATGTACTGGTTCATTCCAAAAGCACGCGTACCCGCGAAAAATGCAGCCATTGCTGGTCTCTTCGTCGCTATCGTATTCGAGCTGATGAAGCACCTGTTTGGTACAGTAATGGCAAACTTCACCAGTTATGAAGCGATTTACGGGGCTTTTGCGGCACTGCCCATCTTCTTATTATGGATATATTTGTCTTGGAATTTAATTCTATTAGGTGTTGAGATTAGCTATACCTTGACGATTTTTGAGACTGAAGAGGTCTATCCACGCCACCCGCTCCTAAGTTTGCTCGATATGCTAAACCTCGTTTATACCCATCATTTAAAAGGCGAAGCGGTAAGCGAACAAGCGCTACGTAACGTGCTAGGACGCAAAGAGCTACCAAAATGGTATACCTATATTAATTATCTGCAAGACAGCAATTTAATCACCATGACTGAAGATAATGATTATGTGCTCAAGAGAGATTTGAGCAAAATGACATTATGGGATTTTTATCGCACGCTACCTTATCCCTTGCCTATCAAAGATGAGCTAGATGAGATGGGACCAGAGGATCAAAAACCTTGGCTTAGCTTGCTAGTCAACCGTTTTGAGAATACGGAAGCTTATGCCAAGCAACAGTTAGATCTACCGTTAAATGCTATTTTTGCCAATAGTGAGCCACGTAAGAAAGCTGATTCTAATGGAAAAGGCATCAAAGGCGGTCAATCAAATTTATTTAGAAAAACCTCGGCGACCACTGCAGCATTAGACAAGAATGAGCCGATCAAAGACACCCCACACTTTGACCCAATAGCTTATGATAAAGACAGTGATATTGAATGCGATGAGCAGGATAATGAGATTCTTATTCCTAAAGATTTGAATGACTCTCAAGCTAAAACCAATGGTAATCTCTTTAATTATAAAGGCGATATCATTACTGAATCAGATAACCCAAAAACAAATTAAGAAAAGCGTTAGTAATGAATGAGGCAGACTGAATAATAAAAATTAGTTTTCACTAGAGTTTATAATAGAACTTATCATTATGCATAGAACAAAAGTCGTACGAGATGCTAACACAGCTGTTATATTGCCTTAAACTTTATTAGGGCAATAACTTGAAAAATACAATAGCATTCCCAGTAAAAGCGCTAAGCATTTGTGTCGTATCCATTATGCTTTCTGCTTGTGGTGAAGGTGATGGCAGCACATCATCACTTGTACCACCAACCGTTAATCTACCAGTAGAAACGCCGCCTGTTAAACCACCAGTAACGAGTCTTCCTGCTACGCCACTTGAACCAAGTATGCCTATTAAGCCGCCAGCAACGAGCATTCCTGCTACGCCACTTGAACCAAGTATGCCTATTAAGCCGCCAGCAACGAGCATTCCTGCTACGCCACTTGAACCAAGTACGCCTGTTAAGCCGCCAGCAACGAGTATTCCTGCTACGCCACTTGAACCAAGTACGCCTATTAAACCACTAATAACGAGCATTCCTGCTACGCCACTTGAGCCAAGTACGCCTATTAAACCACCAATAACGAGCATTCCTGCTACGCCACTCGAACCAAGTACGCCTATTAAGCCGCCAGCAACGAGTATTCCTGCTACGCCACTTGAACCAAGTACGCCTATTAAATATCCAGAACCAAAAAAGGATATTGCTGATTTTTATTTATTAGGGTTTTTTGACCACGATGGTAGAGCGGGAGAAATTCGTGCTATTCGTCCAGACTTGGTTGGCGACTTTCAAGCGATGATACAGTTTGGGCAGAATCATACCGTTGATCCACAGGGTAACGAAGCAAAAAACATGCCGCGCCTGACGGCAGAAAAAGAGGCGCTGTTATTAGTGACGCCTACTCTTGAAATGGGTGATATTAATAAATTAGCGGCTGAAATTTACAAAGACGGGGTTTTATTACGAACTGTCAATTTAGCCGATCCGACTCAAATCCCAGACACGGATCAGACTAACACTGACCAACGTCCTCGCGTTGCTTACAGTAAGCGCGCATGGTCAACCAAGCTCAACTGGGATGAGGTACAAGGTGGTCTCAAAATTCGCATTGTGGATGACCAAAATCGTAGCGGTGAATTGTCAGAAGATAACATAGATTTTGCCGCCCCTGGTGAGTTGGTATTGACCAATATCCGTCTGGGCATGTTAACGGATGCACCTCAATCTTGGGGTCATTATATGCTACGCGATCCAGAAAGAGCGGGTTCAGACTACTTCCAAACCATTCCAGCAGCACAAATGACCGTTGCTAGCTATGATGACATGAAGCTCGAACGAGTAATGGTCGCCAATGGCACTATTTATGATTCAGTCAGTGACTCAAATGATGCTGGCGTTTATGCTGGTGATATGCGCGAAAACACCGCGAAATCAACCTTTGGTGTTGGCATTAATTTAGCCAATTGGGGCGTCACCAGTGCTTCAATGCAAAGTCAAGAGCAACCGCAATTGACCCAGAACGTCAATGCGCATCACGCTCGCGGTAAATATAAGAATGGTGAATATAACCACGGCTTAAGCGGCGGTAATGGTATGTTGACCCTAATCGACTCTCAAGGTAATGAGTTCAGCCACGAAATCGGTCATCATTATGGCTTGGGTCATTATTCTGGTGAACAGAACGGCGATTTCTTTTGGGCCGAGCATCATGCTAATAGTGGCTGGGGCTATAATGGCGTCAGAAACAAAATGCGCAGCAACTTAGACTGGCCACGACAGGTCGAGGGTGATGGTCTCACTGGTAAACCTCTTTTCTTAGCCACCTATGGCTATGGTCGCGATGCGATGTCTGGTGGATCACAGAGTGGCGCTTATTCAAACTATACTCACTATACGGGTTATAGTACAAAAATTAAGATACAGCCAGCATTTGATAAAGCAGTATTTGACGCTGACTCACCTACTGGCTATAAGAAATGGAATGCCGAGCTTAGAAAGATGGAAGTCATCCAGCCTAAAGTGTGGAAAGAATCCAAAAACGTTTGGTACAACAGTACCGACGGTAATTACTTAAAACCACGCTTACAAGGCGTGCCAGTATTTACCATTTTAGGCGGTTATGACCCTGTCGCGCAAAAAGGCATCATTTATCCTGAAGCACGTGGTAACTGGGGCAACGTCTTTGAGTTACCGACACCGCATAACTCGCTTGAATCAGCAAGCTGCTGGTTAAGCGTTACTTATAGTAATAACACGATTAATGATATTGCGTTGGCTCCTAATCGGATGACCAGTAACGCCAATAAGTTCCATGTTAATTTAGCGACTTCAGACAACCCGAAAAAAGTAGATTTGTACTGTAAAAAGGTCAATGAAGCACAAGTACAGCTCTCAACTATTGATATTCGTCAATATAGTGATGCGATTAAACCCGCGGTTACCTTTGGTAAAGAACAGGGCTATACGGCACTAAGAAAGGTAGAATTGCCAATCTTAGAGCAGAAACTTCTTGCTCAAGCAGAAAATTCGACTATTAGTTTAGACGCCAACGGTCAGTTATTATATGATTCTTACAAAGAGTATCGTGATGAGCTTAGCCCTTTAGCACTCCAAACATTAGAGCGTTATGAGAAGCAGCAAGAAACTCTAAATCGTCTAAACCGTTGGGTCAATGTATATCGTACGGATTTAATCAAAAAAGAGCCTGAAGCACTTACCGAATTTCAAAAGTTTGTTATAGATTTAGAGCTACAAGATGATAAACCTTTAGATAATGTGACTACTATCCGTAATGGCAACAACTGCCTTAAAGTTGAAACTCTAGAAGGTGGTAAGTTAAATAGCTTTATTAGCGGCCCAAGTGGCTGTACTGGTGATGACTCTGAACAGTGGATTTACGATCTTAAAGGTAAAATTCACAGCAAAATGGCATTAGATCAGTGTTTAACGGAACAAGGTTCTTGGGTGGTTTTGGGTGCTTGTAGCTTGGACTCGCCAGCGCAAGTTTGGGAGATGAACGGTACCGACCAAATCAAACAAGGTGGCAAATGCTTTGATTTGCGTACTGGTAATTTAGTAGATAATCGCGGAAGCTTAATTACTTACAATTGTAGTGGTGGCTGGAATCAGAAGTGGACAACGTTAACCAAAAACCCAAGCTTTATCTTAGCAACCGCTGGTAATAATCTACCGTTAATCGTAGATAGTCTGCAAAAACAGCCAGTATCGACGGATGATATGCAAACGCGTTCATTAAGTATGGACAGTAAAGAAGAGCCATCAGTGCTAGCAAAAGTAAGCACTGCGATAAGCAATTGGATTGACAATCTAGTCAATTAACAAAACAATCCATCATGCTAAAAATAAGCTCCTATGATAGGGGCTTATTTTTTACTAAATTTTTGTGCGCAATCTGTTATATGATAAGCTAATTTACTTTTAAGAGTTTTTATTAGCCAAACAAAATCGTAGCTTAGTAATAAAAAATGGGTCAATTTTTAGGTCACTTGTGGAGCATATAATATTGAATAAACACCCTGAAAATGGCGGGTTTAACTCTGCATTGCTGACAATAACGCACAGACTAAAGCAGTTTACCCAATTATGGTCACTACAGACACTGACCGATATGCCTGATCGACTAAGAAACCTATGGCAGCAGCTTATCGGCTCTTATTGGTTTATCCCAACGGCTTGCGTCATCGTTGGAATATTGCTTGCGCCTTTATTGGTCACTATCGATCAACACTTTGACCGCGAAACCGTCAGAGAGATTACCTTTGCTTTTACCGGTGACGACGATGCGGCGCGCGCTATCATGACAGCGATTGCAGGTGCAGTATTAGGCGTAGCAGGCACGACCTTTTCCATTACAATCGCCGTGCTGTCGATGGCCTCTTCGCAATTTGGCCCACGGCTGTTGCGCAATTTTTTGACCGATACGCCAAATCAATTTGTGTTGGGGGCGTTCATTGGCACGTTTAGTTATAGTTTATTGGTGTTAAAATCCATCCATAAGTATGACGTGGCTTTTGGTGTGCCACAGCTCGCCGTGACTTTTGGTATTATTATGGCTATTATATGTGCGCTGTTGCTGGTGTACTTTGTCCAGCATATGGTACATGCCATTCAAGCTTCCCATGTGATTCAAAATGCCAGCAATGATGCGATTAATAATATTCACTATTGGTATCGCGATCATTGCGATATCCAGCATCAACGCGATATAGAACATCATGACATTGAACAGTTTCATCATTGGTCAGCAGTGCCCATCTATCCACCAAGCTCAGGTTATGTTCAACAATTTTACCTTGAGTCACTGATTACACTGACACAAGACTATGGCGGCGTGGTGCAAATGCGTATTAATCTTGGTGATTATGTCACTGATAAAAACGTCATCGGCTACTTTTACCAGCGTCCAGCAGATCATCCAAACAATCAACAGAAAACAGCGACGCCATCTTTAGCTGTTGTACCGCGTGCCCCTGACGGGCTTTTTTGGCAACGCTTTGCCGGCTGTATACGTATCGAACAACGACTGGCTCATTCTAACGATATTGCTTATAGCTTGGGACAAATGACTGAAATCGCCGTCCGCGCCTTATCGCCTGGTATCAATGATCCAAAAACAGCAGTCAACTGTGTACAATCACTGACCAGTTGCTTAAGTATTATGATGCGTCGTCAGCCGCCCAGTCCCTATCATTTTTATACACCGGCACAAAACGATGATTCATCGAAAGCCGAAGTTAAACAGCGACGCTTGGCGATATTAGCCATAGTTACTCATACTCCCAAAATATCTGATTTTATCAATACATCACTAGGCGAGATACGTCGGTATGCAGCAGCAGATTTGATGGTCTTAAAAGCGCTATGTCAGGCGATGGTCAATCTAAGTTATGCTCGCGTAAATAACGCACAGCAGCAAACCCTATTGCATGAGATAAAACTGATTGAGCGCGCAGGAGAAGAAAACCTAAGCTATCAAGAGCTGATAGATGACTTGAGCGCGATGTGCCAACAAGCCCAGCAATTCATACTTAGCAACGATGCTCATCATCAGTATTTTGACTATGTTAGCGCGTTTGACACCCATATTCGCCAAGCATTACAAACGCAATCAAAATAAAAAGACAAACGATAACTAAACTAAAATCAAACCTATTTAGTGTTTGTAAGCGCTAAGCTTATGACAATTTTAAACTCACTTGAGAATTTTTTCATGGCCCCTACCAGCAGCCTAACCATACTTGAAATCAGCGCGATATTCTTATCAATCACCGCCCTATTAACTTATGTTAACCATCGTTTTATTGGTCTACCGACCACGATTGGCGTGATGGTTATCTCCATTTTATTATCTATTGGCGCCATATTTTTGGGATTTTTGGGGTTTGATCAGCTGATTGATTATGAAGTAAGCTTATTAGAGCAGCTTGATTTTACCGAAGTTTTATTAGACGGCATGCTCTCTATGCTACTGTTCGCAGGAGCGCTGCACGTCAATATCAGCGATTTAAAACGTTATAAACTGCCTATTGGTATCCTTGCTTGCGTCGGTACCATCGTCTCTGCGATGCTTATCGCCACGGCGCTTTATTTCATGCTGCCGCTGCTTGGTTTCGGTTTGCCGTTTCTTTGGTGTTTGCTATTCGGTGCTCTAATATCACCGACCGACCCCATTGCCGTGATGGGCATCCTTTCATCGGCTGGCGCGCCAAAAAGTATAGAAACGGTCATCGCGGGTGAATCACTATTTAATGATGGTATCGGCGTCGTCATCTTTGTATTGCTGCTAGGGATTTTATCCAGTGGTGATATCCCAACCGCCAATTATGTGGCGCATACTCTAGCGGTTGAAGCTGGTGGCGGCATTATTTTTGGCTTAGTACTTGGGGCGATTTTGTATTACATGCTGAAAAGTATCGATAGCTATCAAGAAGAAGTGTTATTAACGCTTGCTGGTGTGATAGGTGGTTATGCACTCGCCAGCCATTGGCATTTATCAGGACCACTCGCTATGGTGATGATGGGATTAATGGTTGGTAATCGCGGACGAGCATTGGCGATGAGCGATAAAACGCGGCATTATATTGATTTATTTTGGGAATTAATCGATGAAATTCTTAATGCTATTTTATTCGTACTCATCGGTTTAGAAGTAGTGATGATTGCTTATTCGGGTAATTTATTTATCGCCGCTGGTTTGACGATTGTCATTGCCCTACTTGCACGTTTTATCGTTGTAGGTATGACGACCAAAACCTTTCATCGTCAGCTCGATTTACCGACTGGTGCATGGAAAGTGCTGACATGGGGCGGATTACGTGGTGGTATTTCGGTTGCTTTAGTATTGCAGCTGCCGCTGGGAACCGAACGCGATATCTTGTTGGCACTCACTTATGCAGTGGTGATATTCTCTATCTTGGTGCAAGGTTTGAGTATTGGCAAAGTCGCCAAAAGCATTCGCACTGATAAGAGTACAGCAAAGCCATAATTTGTAACCAGTTTTAAACCAATCGTTTTAGCAAAAGAAAGCCAGCATAAGAGAGTATCTTACGCTGGCTTTTTCACACACATTCAGTTTTTTTTGATAGGCAATATAATAGGCTCTTTTTATATCAGACCCTTTCGCTTCATATTACGATAAACCACGACCACGATAAGAAGATTTGAGACTAATATCCCAAGCTTAAACCAATCAAATGGGCTAACGATTAGATAGTAAAGCTCAATAGGAATAAACACCCCATAACCCAGCACACCAAACCAATACGCCCATGTTTTATCTTGCCATAAGCCATAAGCCTCAAGAAAACGTAGACTGGCGTAAGCAAAGATTAATAACAAGAATAATGGCCAGTTTTTACTTGCTTGCTGAGCAATCCGTACTACACTGTCAACTTGCGGTGCCAGTAGCTGTCCAAAAGTCTGTTGCCAAGAATCAGTCGCCGTCGTCAGCCAATGCTCAAGGTCAGTATGCCATGACCATAAAGCCCCTGCCCCTAATAGTGCACCGACCCCTTTAACCACCTCATAGACTGCTACCGCTTTGATAGATTCACTGGCAGTACCGTGCGACTTGATGGTTTGGTTGTGCAAGTGATGATCGTTATCCTTCAAGGATGGTTGCAGACTATCATCCTGCCTAGGCAAATTAGCCAAAGAAAGTCTCCACAACGCGGCCTTGCAACTGCTGATTAAAGAATGGCGTGTTTTTACCATTGGACAGCATGGATTGGGCGGTCACTTGCCACTCCAAATTAGGATCCACCAGTACTGCGCCGCCGATATTCTCATATTGCTCACTAATGCCAGCGATTTTCGCCGGATTGAGGCAGATTTTATCGACGAGTTGCTCTAAGGTTAATACCTCATCATTTACTAGCTGACAAGCCAGCGCCATAAAGGTATCAAAATTTGAGATGCCTGGTGTACTCTCAGCAAATGGGGCTTTTTTGGCGGTACTGTTCAAGGGTTCATGATGGCTACATATCGCGTCAATGGTGCCATCTTTCAAACCACGGCGGATGGCTTGCTGATCGGTATTACTACGCAGGGGCGGTAATACGTAGGCTTGGGCGTTAAAACCCTCTAAATTGTCATCGGTCAAATACAACTGATGCATGGCCACATCACAAGTCACGGGCAGGCCTTTATCTTTTGCCCAGCGCATCAATTCGATTGAAGATTTACAGGATAATTGACTAAAGTGAGCGGCGATGCCTGTTTCTTCAACCATCAGCAACTGCGTTGACAAGGCAACCGTTTCAGCGATCCAAGGAATCCCTTGCAAGCCATGATATGACGCGATATAACCTTCATGCGCCACGCCATCACCAGATAGACTTGGTTCATCAGGATAAAAGAATACTTTCATATTAAAAGTCGCGGCGTATTCCAGTGTACGCAGTAATACTAAATCATTGCGAAAAGGGCGGCGCGCATTAGAAACGGCTATACAACCGCCTTTTTTAAGCCCAGCGATATTTGATGGACGCTCGCCTTCTAAACCAGCAGTCAACGCACCTAAAATATGCAAATATATGCCGCCATCACCAAGCGCGCGCTCACGTAAGCCTTTTAATAATGAACCGTTCTCTAAGATAGGATTGGTATCAGGAGGAATGACCACATGCAAAAAACCATTGGCGCGAGCAGCGCGTCCTTCTGATTCCAAAGTGCCATGTTGTTGTTGACCTGGTTCACGTAGGCGGGCGCACAAATCAACCAAAGGCGGCAGAAGCCACATTTCACGACCAGCGTCGAGTGAAGCCAACTTATCTGTCGCAGCACTTGATAGTGAGTCTTTAAATGATTGAGGAAGATGGTTTATTATCGGTGCATCTATATTTAACATAGTTGTCATGAGCGTTATTACCGTATCAATAAAATGGGATAAATAAATATAAAACAGCGAGGCAGAGGATTATTTATTCGCGGCTTGGTGAGCGCGCTGACCTTCCATAGCTAATGACAGTACTGCCATACGAATAGCGATGCCGTTATTCACCTGTTTTAAAATCACTGACTGCTCGCCATCGGCAACGCTTGATGCAATCTCAACACCGCGGTTCATCGGCCCTGGATGCATGACCAACGCATCGGGCTTAGCCAACGCCATGCGCTCTGGTGTAATACCGTAGTGTTTATAATATTCACTCGATGATGCCAGCAGCGGCGAGCCGATACGTTCGTTTTGAATTCTTAATCCCATAATGACATCACAGTCGGTGACACATTCATTCATATCTTCATAAACTTGTACGCCGAAACGCTCAATACCTTTCGGTAATAAGGTACGCGGCGCACAGACGCGGATGTCTTTTACACCCAAGGTTTGTAGTGCACTGATATCTGAGCGCGCCACTCGCGAATGCTTGATATCGCCAACGATAGCCACTGACAACTCCTCAAATGGGCGTGGCGCTTCACGATGAATAGTGAGCATGTCGAGCATCCCTTGCGTTGGATGCGCATGCCAGCCATCACCGCCATTAATAATAGCAATATCGGGTGTCACCTCTGTTGCCATAAAATGGGCAGCACCTGATGCTGAATGCCTTACCACAAAAATATCCGCCGTCATGGCTTGTAGGTTCCACAGCGTATCGCGCAAGCTTTCACCTTTTTTGGTACTAGAGCGCTCGATATCGATATTGAGCACATTGGCACCTAGACGCTTTTCAGCTACTTCAAAAGTCGTACGGGTACGCGTTGACGGTTCAAAAAACAAATTCATTACCGTATAGCCTTCGAGCTCAGGACGGTTAATGAGCTGTCCATTATCATCAAAAAATGTCTCTGCTTTGGCAATAATCGCCTGCAACTGCGCTTTATTAAGACCTTCTACCCCCAAAAAATGGCGAATACTGCCATCGCTATTAAGCTGCGGACTACTTAACGACGCATCAAGTTTCTCATGAATGGTATAAGGGTCGAATTTGGCATAATCCGTTGGCGAGACTGTCTGAGTTGAGCGGCTATCGATAGAATTTGGCATAATGGCAGGTCTTTATTGTTGGTTTATATGATTTAATAATCATTATTTATGCGTTTTTTGGCGATTTATAGTCGACGATAAGCACAGAGACAAGGACATTTTGGCACTTATTTGCTACAATTTACCCCAGTGGCAGTGAGAGACATAGCGCCGTAAAAAACAGCCATTGTTATCCTCTTGGGCAGTAGCCATAGACCTGTCAAAACCATCATTAAAAATCCGCTTAGCCAAACGATAAATAATAATAGTGATAGTGTAGCTGATTTTGTGGTCAGGACAAAGATGCCGTGCGAGGTATTTAAAAATTTGCCAGATTTAGGTCTGTAACATGCGACCCAACCGATTTTCCAACCCCTTACTTAATCCTTAGTTTCAGTAGCATTTATTAGGAAGCCTTATGACAACCCTTACAGACTATCTCAATGATTATTCACCCAATCCTGCACTGAGTGACGTTATTACGACTGTCACCGACGTGGGTAAAACCATCTCACAATTATTGAGAAAAGGGGCACTAGCAGACATTCTAGGTGAAGCTGGCAACCAAAACGTCCAAGGTGAAGACCAAAAGAAACTGGACGTACTGGCCAATGACTTATTGTTAGATGCTTTGGCGAAGAATACCCATTGTGCAGGCGTTGCCTCAGAGGAGCTTGACGATGCTACCCCTGCCAATGCAGATGGCAGTTTGTTGGTATTGTTCGATCCGCTTGATGGTTCATCAAACATCGATATTAATATGGCCGTTGGCACTATCTTTTCTGTTTTACCGTACCAGCGCCAAGGTCAAGTCAGTGAGAATGCTGATTTTTTACAAGCAGGTAATCAACAGCTAGCAGCCGGTTATTTGCTTTATGGCACTTCTACCGTACTAGCGCTAACTATCGCCGATCATGTCGTGATGTTTAGCCTAGACCCTGACACCAATGAGTATGTGCTCATACAAGAAAATGTGCAAATCGATGCCGATACCAGCGAATATGCCATCAATGCTTCAAACTACCGCTACTGGCGCGCACCCATGCAGCAGTATATCGATGAGTTAATTGCTGGCGAAACGGGTGTCCGTGGTCGCGATTTCAATACACGCTGGGTGGCGGCCATGGTCGGTGATGTGCATCGTATTTTATGTCGTGGTGGTCTCTTCACTTATCCGTTCGATACCAAATATGCCAATAAAGCGGGCAAATTACGCTTGATGTATGAAGCCAATCCAATGAGCTTATTGATTGAGCGTGCGGGTGGCGCTGCTACTGATGCAATCAATCGCATTTTAGACATAGAGCCAACCGATATTCACCAACGCGTCCCAGTGGTACTAGGCAGCAAAAATGAAGTCAATTATGTTAAAAATCTGCATGTAACTTACGCTGATAAATAAGCACTTTGCCTTTACTTTGATAACAATCAGTATAAAGCCAGAGCATTTATAAGCTTTATACTGATCGTTTAATTTTTTTATATTTTTTTCTAAGCGATCCACTATGGTAGCAAATCCCACCGAGCTTATTACCTCAGATAAAAATACGACCGTTAAACTTGTCAAATCCTTGTTAACGCAAGCGCGGCAGCGGAAGAAGCAAGGTCAAACGGTGATTGAAGGCGTCCATCTCATCGATGCGGCGCTGCGTAGCGACTACCCGTTTGCCCAAATCCTACTCGCAGAGTCTGCGCACAACCATCCTGAGGTTCAGCAAATTTTGACGCGCTTGCCTACTTATACGCCTATTTTAACGTTATCAAATTCGCTGTATGAGAGCATTCGTAGCTTAGGTACTGGTATCGATATCATGGCAATCATTAAGGTATCAACGCCTAGTTTATCGATGATTAATGATGACTGCTTGATTTTAAATGATGTGCAAGACAGCGGCAATGTGGGCACCCTATTACGCACCGCAGCAGCGGTTGGCATCAAGAACATACTCTGTACCAACGCTACGGCACAAGCGTGGTCCCCTAAGACATTACGAGCAGGCATGGGTGCTCAGTTTGCTCTGACTATTTATGAAGGTCTAAGTGCGCAAGATATTTTGGAGCATGTGCAAACACCGCTATTTGCTACCAGCTCCCATACTGATACAGTCATTTATCAACATGACTTAAAAAAACCTATTGCTTGGATTATGGGGCATGAAGGACAAGGCGTTTGTGATGAGCTGATGCAGTGCGCCACCCCTATCGCTCTACCACAGCCTAATGGTCAAGAAAGTCTGAATGTCGCTATTGCAGGCTCATTATGCTTGTATGAAACACTACGTCAAAGAAATTATAACTAATGTTGTTTGACTGAATCAAAAACATACCTCTCAAATACGAAAAACCCGCTATAAATAATAGCGGGTTTTTATACTTAACTAATCACTAAATAACGATTAAACCTTGCTAGTAAGCTCAGGCAATGCTGTAAATAAATCCGCTTCTAAGAAGTAATCAGCAACGCTAGCGATAGGTGCTTCTGGGTCATTGTTGATAGCAACAATAACTTTAGAATCTTTCATACCTGCTAAATGCTGAATCGCGCCTGAAATGCCCGCTGCGATATATAAGTCTGGTGCAACGATTTTACCCGTTTGACCGACCTGCATATCGTTTGGTACATACCCTGCATCAACAGCGGCACGTGATGCACCAACGGCAGCGCCAAGTTTATCAGCCAATGGTTCGATATATTTGGTAAAGTTTTCACCATTTGCTAAGGCACGACCACCAGAAACTACAATGCCTGCTGAAGTCAATTCAGGACGGTCAGATTTCGCCATCTCTTCATTAACGAAGCTTGCTTTGCCAGTTTCTTGCACGTTGTCGATTGTCTCAACAGTAGCTGATCCACCTTCGCTTGCTACTGGGTCAAAAGCCGTGGTACGTACTGTCATGACAACTTTATCTTCTGTGGTCTTAACAGTTGCTGTGGCGTTACCAGCATAGATAGGACGCTCAAACGTTTGCGCATCTACGACGGCTGAGATTTCTGATAGCATGCTTACGTCAAGTAAAGCGGCAACGCGTGGCATAAAGTTCTTACCAGTGGTTGTTGCTGGTGCAAGGATATGGCTGTAATCACCAGCGATATCAGCAACCAATAGCGCGACGTTACCCGCCAATTGATGCTCATAGGCAGCGTTGTCTGCTAATAATACTTTAGTCACGCCTTCTGCTTTAGCTGCTTGGTCAGCGACAGCTTGAGCACCACTACCTGCAACTAACACATGGATATCATCACCCATTTGCTGAGCAGCAGCGATGGTATTCAAAGTTGCCTTTTTTAGACTGGCATTGTCATGTTCTGCATATACCAAAATTGCCATGGTTTTAATCCTTTTTTGTTCGTATCATCTATTCATGCGGTTGTTTATGTACAAAGCTGTTTGAGCAACTATTATTTTATATAAAATAAATCAGCCAGATCTATAGCCTTGTACAGGATATGCCGTAGCGAAGTATCCAATCATTGAAACATTAAATGACTTTTGCTTCGTTTCTTAGCTTATCGACCAACTCATCCACTGAACCCACTTTGATGCCAGCTTTACGTTCAGCAGGTGGCACAACTTTAATGATCTCTTGCTTAGAGGCCATATCAACACCAAAATCAGCAGGCGTTTTTTCATCAAGTGGCTTTTTCTTCGCTTTCATGATGTTAGGCAATTTAGCATAACGAGGCTCATTCAAACGTAAATCAGTGGTAATAACCGCTGGTAACTCAAGTGCTAGCGTCTGTAAACCACCGTCGATTTCACGAGTCACGTTTACTTTATCGCCTTCAACTTTTACTTCTGATGCAAACGTACCCTGACCGATACCCATCAATGCCGCTAGCATCTGACCAGTCTGGTTGTTATCATCATCAATGGCTTGCTTACCCAATAAGATAATATCAGTGCCTTCACTCTCGGCGATATTTTTGAGGATCTTAGCAATTTGTAATGGATACGGCTTGTCATCAGTCAACACTAAAACACCACGATCAGCACCCAATGCTAACGCTGCACGAATTTGCTCTTGTGATTCTTTTGGACCGATTGAAGCAACAATGATTTCGTCAATCACACCCGCTTCTTTTAGACGAACCGCTTCTTCTACTGCAATCTCATCAAAAGGATTGATTGACATCTTAGTGTTTGATAAATCAACGCCAGAGTTGTCAGCTTTTACACGAACTTTTACGTTGTAATCAATGACACGCTTGACCGCTACTAATGCTTTCATACGTTCCTCGTTTATTAATGTTATGAATTAAAAATTGTCAGTTAAGAACCAAAGGTTCATTTTTTTAAACTGTCGTTCAAAATACTACTTAGGGTTATTACTGCGTCAACAGATAGTAGTTAATTAAGTAAGAAGAAACAATACCGAAAATGGTATTAGTATCACACTACTCATTGATAAAATCTGCTAAAGCTAAGCCAACCATTATTATCAGACCCCTGTATCTTGCGTGACCACAGGCATAAGGTCAAGACAACGCCGTGAATAATGCGTCATAAATTTGTCACCATTCTATAATAAATAGTTTATAAGTGCACAATTTTACAGTCTTCTTTAACCTACATTCTCAATATTTCACCTGTTTTTAGCACTGTCAATACGATAGTTACTTAATGGATTGTTGTGATCTATCTCGTTGGCATCCATCGAGCACAAAAACCAAAAACTCAAAATCTACGACTTGCTGTTTTTACTGGAACCAATCAGCAACTCACTGTCGCGTATATCATCGAATAATGACCAGTCAGGCGTAACCGCATTATTTTTGATGACACTCATATCCCCTGTGGTTTCCATAATGACAGCAAATACTTCCGTTTTAGACTTGATACCATTCTTGCGTAAAACCTGTTGAACATCACTGGTACTAAGATTGGCCTCTTTTAGATTTCCACTAAAATACTCGCCATGCGCCATTAATATAATGGCTCGATTGTCTATCAGAGATTTTAAGGGTTTGAATTTACGCCTGATAAATGAGATAACCCCTTGAATCACAAACAATACTGCGACAGCAAACAGCCCTTGCATTAATGACGGTGTGTCTGATAGCACCGTTGAAGCGAGTATACTGCCAATACCGACAGTCATCGCAAAATCATGGCTTGAGAGCTTGGAGAAACTTCGCAACCCCATCAATCTTGTAAATAACATTAACCCTAAATAAAAACCGATTGCAGATAGAGAAATACCCAGCACTTGCTGCCAATCGATTGAAAACCATGCCTCCCACTTCATAAAACAACCTTATTTTGTTAGATCTTTTTTGAGTCAGTGCTGATGACTGACAGCTAATATCAGTATGCTTTTGATGATTTTACGTTTATAGCGAGAAAAATGGCATAAAAAAAGCAACCTGATAAGAGGTTGCTTTTTTTTAGAGTTGAAACAGTATTTTTATTGTTTTAACAAACAAAGGCATCAATGCATATTGATAATCTTACTGTCATCAAGCTTACTGACTAATCAGCTTACCAGATGTCAAATGAGATTAGATAGCTTCGATTTGCTCGGCTTGTGGGCCTTTTTTGCCATCACCTAAGATGAAAGACACTTTTTGGCCTTCGGCTAGAGTTTTGAAACCACCACCTTGGATAGCGCTGTAGTGAGCGAATACGTCTTGTCCGCCATTGTCTTGAGCGATAAAACCAAAACCTTTAGCTTCATTAAACCACTTTACAGTGCCTTCAACTTTATCTGACATAAATTTTCCTAACTCTTTAACTGTTGGCGAGACGTGTGTCATCACCGATTAATTGATATATACCCAAACTATTTTCTGCTAAATGCAACAGTCAATACGATCAAAATATCGTTAGATAGCTTGAAATTACGACCTAAAATCTTTTGAGTACAGGCTGATTATAGCAGCTTTTTATAATCGCAACAGGTTAAATTGATGATTTTTGTAAACAGCAACAATCGGTTTTGAAAAGTCACGAAAGCCAATTAAATACTATCTAATACATTGATAAGAAAGATATTTTATATCATTTACTATCTATCATTCTAACGTAAAGGTGTCATTTGAGTTGGTGACAGCATTATCTCAAATAATAAATAGGTGATAAGTCAGCATATGCTTCATTGAGATATCGGTAGCCACGGTGAACTTAATACTAACAAACAAAGCGCAAAAAATATCAGCGAAAATGACTGACTATAGGCGATGTATTTAGCAGGTATCACCAAGTCTTTAGGAGAGTCAGGAATACCTTTACGCTTTAGTAAACGCGTCCCGTATATCCATCCAAAGGTAGTATAGATGCCATAAGCAGCAGGTACCGTAATGGCTAGTGGCGTCAAATCAATCACATATAATATGACAACGGAAATAAAGAACCACAAAGTATCCAAGAGTGAGCTGATTTGAAAAAACTTAGACTTAGGCAATTTGCCATCGGTTTTTTTGAGCATCTCCCCTTCTATCCATATTAAAACAGCTACCACAGCGCTAAGAGTAATATATACGAATTGCGGCGTTAGCCAGTCTGGATAAGATATTTGCACAACACACAACCTATAATCTATAAAAAATAAGAACGCGCAACTCAATCGTCTTGATAATTAACCAGCAATTGGTTGCACTAAGAATATTCAAAAAAATCAATGAAGGCTAGATATATGAGGCATCGATTGGTCGTTTTCAACCAACACCAAAGCGATTGTGGTTAAAATTTCACTAAAGTAGTGCAAACTAAAAAAGCCCACACTATTAAGTAATAGCATGGGCTCTTAGTTCTATATCAGCGATTAATCTCTTAATACTGAATTAGTTTTTTTCTTTATCGATGATTTTATTACCACCGATCCAAGGCATCATGCCACGTAGCTTAGCGCCAGTGATTTCGATTTGATGCTCTGCATTGTTACGACGACGAGCAGTCATTGATGGATAGTTGGTTGCGCCTTCAGAGATAAACATCTTCGCGTACTCACCAGACTGAATGCGTTTTAGGGCATTACGCATGGCTTCACGTGATTGCTCATTGATGACTTCAGGGCCAGTTACGTATTCGCCATATTCAGCGTTGTTACTGATTGAATAGTTCATGTCAGCGATACCGCCTTCATACATGAGGTCTACAATAAGCTTTAACTCATGCAAACACTCAAAGTAAGCCATTTCTGGGGCATAGCCAGCTTCAGTTAGGGTTTCAAAGCCCATTTTAACCAGCTCTACTGCACCGCCGCAAAGTACCGCTTGCTCACCAAATAGATCCGTTTCAGTCTCATCTTTGAACGTCGTTTCGATGATACCTGAACGACCACCACCAACACCAGCAGCATAAGATAAGGCTAATTGCTTGGCTTGACCTGATGCATCTTGGTAGATAGCGATCAAATCTGGAATACCGCCGCCTTTTGCAAACTCTGAACGTACCGTATGACCTGGTGCTTTTGGCGCAACCATGATGACATCAAGATCACCACGTGGTACGACTTGGTTATAATGAATCGCAAAACCATGAGCAAACGCTAGGGTTGCACCTTCTTTGATGTTTGGTTCGATTACATCATTATATAGCTCTTTTTGAAACTCATCAGGCGTCAAAATCATGATGACATCAGCGGCTTTTACCGCTTCTTCTACTTCAGCTACTTTTAGACCTGCGTTTTCTGCTTTTTTCCATGAGCCAGAGTTAGCACGTAGACCAACGGTCACATCAACATCTGAATCTTGTAGGTTAAGCGCGTGTGCATGGCCTTGTGAACCATAACCAATGATGGCAACTTTTTTGCCTTGGATGATTGATAGATCACAATCTTTATCATAATAAACGTTCATAAACAGAGTCCTTTTCCTAAATCATGGCTTGCCATGGATAAATAAACACTTAAATTATAATCACCTTATCGAAGTGATGGGTGAGATAAGCGCTATGTTAATGTTTGAATAAATAATTTGACCTACAATAAGTACAGTAAGCACCCATTATAAACTGAGCGTTTTTTCGCCGCGTGCAATACCAATCACACCCGAACGCACCACTTCCATAATACGTTCACGACCAATCACATCAATAAAGCCGTCAAGTTTGGCTTTGTCACCGACGATTTGAATGGTATATAGATTGGCGTTCACATCAACGATTTGTGCACGAAAAATATCGGCACTGCGTTTAATCTCTTCACGTACGCCACCCGTTGCCCGTACTTTTATGAGCATCAACTCGCGCTCGACGTGTACGGTATCTGACAGATTAAGCACTTTAACCACTTCAATCAATTTATGCAATTGCTTGGTGATTTGTTCTATTTTTTCAGGTGATGTAATAGTGGTCAATGTTAAGCGAGAAATACTCGAGTCGTCTGTTGGCGCAACGTTCAAAGTTTCAATGTTGTAGCCACGTTGAGAGAATAGACCGACCACTCGCGACAACGAACCCGCTTCGTTTTCCATCAATACCGAAATCAGATGTTGTTGTTGCATTAGGTACGCTCCCCTTTTGTTAACCACATATCACGCATCGCTTGCCCAGCGATTTGCATCGGATATACATGCTCGTTACGATCGACATAAACGTCAATAAATACCAATCTATCTGTTATTGCCATGGCTTCCGCCAATTGGGCTTCCATGGTCGCAGGATCAGTAATCTTGATACCGACGTGACCATAGCTTTCAGCGAGTTTGACAAAGTCTGGTAGTGAATTCATATAAGAATGGGCATGACGACCTTCATACAGCATATCTTGCCATTGCTTCACCATGCCTAATTGGGCGTTATTTAGATTTAAGATTTTAACTGGCAAATTATATTGTAAGCAGGTTGAGAGCTCTTGGATATTCATCTGAATGGAGCCTTCACCGGTAATACAAACCACGTCACGCTCAGGGTTAGCAAGTTTGGCTGCCATCGCATACGGCAAGCCAACACCCATCGTTCCTAAACCACCTGAGTTTAGCCATTGGCGCGGCTCATTATAGGTATAATAAAGCGCTGCAAACATCTGATGCTGACCGACGTCACTCGTGATAATAGCGTTACTATTCGTCACTTTATCTAAAGCTTGAACGACCGCTTGAGGCTTAATGCCATTATCAGTGCTAGTGTCATAACGCAGGCCATGACGCTTACGCCACTCATTAATCTGTGACCACCAATCTAATAATGCTGGTTGATCTAACTCTTTATCATCACCAACAATTTCTATGATATCGGTCAGGACAGATTTGACATCGCCCACGATCGGAATATGCGCATTAATCGTTTTTGAAATAGAGGTAGGATCAATATCAATATGAATAATCGTCGCATTCGGACAGAATTTTTTGACATTATTAGTGACACGGTCATCAAAACGTGCGCCAACTGCCAAGATGACGTCGGCATGATGCATTGTCATATTGGCTTCATACGTGCCATGCATACCAAGCATACCTAAGAACTGACTATCAGAACCAGGGAACGCACCCAAGCCCATTAAGGTATTGGTTACTGGTAAGTTTAAACGGTGCGCAAGATTAGTAAGCTCTTTATGCGCATTGCCTAAAACAACACCACCACCAGAGTAAACAATCGGACGCTTTGCAGCAAGCAGCGTTTCAACCGCTTTTTTAATCTGACCACTATGACCTTTTAATGACGGCTGATACGAACGTATAAACACTTCTTCGGGATAAGCGTAAGCAAACTTTTCACTTGGCGCGGTCATATCTTTTGGCACATCAATCACTACAGGACCTGGGCGTCCAGACTGAGCAATATAAAAGGCTTTTTTGACAATCATTGGGATTTCGCTAGCGTGGCGCACTTGAAAGCTGTGCTTCACGATAGGACGTGATACACCGACCATATCTGTTTCTTGGAAGGCATCTTCCCCAATTAGGCTGCTAGGTACCTGACCTGCGATAACCACCATCGGCACAGAATCCATAAACGCTGTTGCGATAGCCGTTACGGTATTAGTAGCACCTGGACCTGACGTCGCTAATACTACACCTGTCTGCCCTGTGACTCGCGAATAAGCATCTGCCATGTGACCGGCTGCTTGCTCATGACGTACTAAAATATGCTCGATATTTTCTTGTTGAAACAAAGCATCATAGATATGAAGAACCGCACCACCTGGATAGCCAAAAATATATTTGACGCCCTCATCAGTCAGTGATTGCACCAACATCTCAGCACCAGATAGCATTATAGGTTGCTCACTACCCTCAGCAATGCGTTGTTGCTTTTCTTCAAAATTTTTGGCGGCATTCCCCGTTTGGGTATGTCCCGTCATATTCGGACTTTGCGTGGTTTGCGTCACTGTCATCACCTTTTTTTTGTCAAGAATTAGCGTTCATTTATAAGAGAAAACCACGCTATTTACACAAGATGGTTCGTCTTATAGAAATGGCTGCAAATCCTTATCCATATCAAGAATGTGTGCCCACTATCTCTAAGTAACGCTGTTTTATAAGACAGCAGGCTACTCAAACACAGCAATATATGTAGGGTCAGTTTTATGGCAGGAGTCTATCGATGTACAGTGACAAGATGCGTGTGCATCTATAAAAGAAGCTTATTATTGATAAATAGCAGATAGCATTTACAACAGATTGATTTATACAGGGGCATTGATATTCACAATTTAAATCACTCTCACAGCCAATACTAATTTGTAAAATGGTTAGATTTTACGACAGGCTTATTAAAAAGATTGAATTGCTGAATATTTTTCCATGTTTAATACAACCGCTAGAGTCACGCTTAGCGCATTTCAAATAATAAGTTTATCTTAGTCATTGTAGACAGATAAGTCCGGAGACAATACATAAAGTCATCGATAACAATCGTTATGATTACTATCTTTGCAATATCATTGTCACAAAGAAACGAAAACTGCGTAAGCCACTGATAAGTAACCTATCGTCCTCATTTTCAAGTGCCACGGCAATATCATAAAAGCCGCTCACTGACCAATCAACTGCTATTATATTCGATGGTTTGTGAGCTATTGTCAAGAAAAACTTCTAAAGCCCATCCCTAACTATTAGTTATTAAATAATATACATTCATAAGGATTATTTGTTAGAATCGAGAGCTGGTACATTTTTAGTACCATTCCAACACTTAAATGTTATATTGACACATATATACACATCTGTTTTTTACCCCTTGAGAGGATTGCTACTATGGCATATACGTCTAAAATCAATACTGCTACCAAACTGCTTGTGAGTACTGCGTATGTGCTAATGCTGTCGATGAATGCCAGTCATGCTATTCAAGTTTACAAATCTGTTGGTGCACATGGTGAAGTCAAATACAGCCAACATGTGCCGCAAAATGGTAAAAACATTGAGCTGATTGAATTTCGTAGTGACGGCAGACAAAGCAATGCAGGACAATTGGCTGGCAAAACAGATGCCAATCAAAGTACTAGTACTCAAAGCGTAGAAGAGCAAAGAGTTGCAGCGCTTGAAGCACGGATTAAAGAACAAGAAGCACAAGCCAATGCACAGCGTTGCCAGTCACTCCGCAATAATTTGACCAACTTGAATGTCGGCGGACGTATTTATGAGATGGATGCAAATGGCAAGCGTCAATATTTAGACGGTCGTGAAATTGAACTCAAACGTGAACGTGTACAGCAGGCAATTGATCAGTATTGTGGCAACTCAACTACCTAGGCTTAATGCTAATTATAGACGTTAATCAATAGCTGCATCACATGACGAATGGCTGCTGGCATATCCTGAGCTTGTAGTCCTCGTTGTCCAACCAACAACGTATTATTACTTTGATTGACCAGCGTATCCCCTGCTAATCCATGTATAACAACCGCTTGATGCAAGCTTCGCATTCCTGATGATAAATCTTGTTGTGCTAGCAGACCAGCAATGACACCAGATAACACGTCACCCATGCCAGCCGTCGCCATCCCAGCATTACCGACAGCACAAACATAAACGTGGTGCTCATCTAAGCCCTGCTCTAATATCAAAGAACCTGCGCCTTTTAGCACCCATTCACCACCATAAGTTGTAGCGCACTGTTTTATCGCTTGTAGTCTATTGCTTTCCACCTCACTGATTCTCTTATTCAGTAATCTAGCAGTTTCGCCACTGTGCGGTGTTAAACAAACTTGATGATTAACGCTATATTCTCGCAGCTGACTGACCAATTCATGATGCTCTAATTGCAATGATGCCAAATGATAAAGTCCATCAGCATCAATCACTATTGCCTTTTTAGCTGTCATCGCAGTTTGTAGATACTTTATAAACAACACTTTTGCTTTTTCATCACGACCAAGCCCCATACCAATCGCAATCACAGTGGCTGACTTGATTAACTCCTGCACTCCGTCCATATCATGCAAATTAATCGTCATTGCATCTGGTAGCGACGTTAATAGGGCGCTATGAAAAGCCTCATGGCAAGCAACTGTAATTTTACCCGCTCCTGCCGCCATCGAGCTCGAAGCAGACAGTATCGCAGCGCCGCCCATACCTTGTGAGCCATCGATACGATTACCGCCAATAATCAGTACATGACCATAGCTACCTTTGTAGCTATTTTGACGGCGAGGACTTAGACCATATGCAATAGTAATCAGTGTTGCTACTGGCATGAATCTTTTGTCATTTATTGGATAAGGTATCAGCGGTATATCAACTACCTTGCCGCTACAATCCATACCATCCTTGGTATGCAAACCGAATTTCCGTGCAATTAAGCATAGCGTTATATCAGATTGTATAGCCACATGCTCAAATACCTCACCAGTCGAAGCCACCAAACCACTTGGAATATCAACCGCAATGACCAAGGTGTTATTTCGTTCAGATAACTCATTAAAAGTGCTAATGGCTGTTTTATAAACACCTGTAGGCGCACGATCCAGTCCAATACCAAACAGCGCATCAATATAAACATCGGCTTGCAGATTACCATCTACTTCTTCTTCTAGATCACAAGCACTATTTTCAAAGCGTTGATAAGGGCAATTGGCCAATAGCGCCTCTTTTAGGGCTTTTTGTGCGTCGGAGAATGCTATTGTGTCACTGGTATCAAAATCATCACTCTCAAAACCCACTGTTACCACTTGTACCTGCCAACCCATTTGCTGTAAATAATAAGCAATTAGCCAACCGTCGCCACCATTATTACCCTTTCCAACCCAAATGCTCACTCGATGCTGACGCATATGACGACGAGGCACATAAGTAGTGGCTGATGGATATATGTTTAATTGTTTTTGTTCATATAATTGCTCTATGTGTTGCGCCATTTGCCAGGCTGCTTGTTTCATCAACCCAAAACTATCATGACCCTCTACAAACCATGCTTGCTCCATCGCATAGAGTTGTTCGCTGCTATATAACGGGATAGGTTTTGTACTTTTTATAGGTGATAAATCGATCTGATTTTTCATAACTAATCCTTGAGTATTTTTTGCTGATTTTTTATTTTATTGAGATATGATTACTATCATTTAGCATCAGCTTAGCAAACGCTTACATCAACGTATGTATCAATATGAATGTGAAATTATTTGCTTTTATACTTGCGCTCTTAGCTCACTGGCTTATTATATCGATATTCACTCTATCGCCTACTGTCACACATGAATAATCTTCCTAAAGCAAACTTGCCTATCTCTTCAACCCAGCAGAAATCAGCTAAGCAAATCTCTTCTGAACCTAAGCCTGCGTCCGAAAAAAAGATTAAGGTAAATAATAGCCCAATATTTACCACCACAGCAGATGTCAAACAATGGATTAAAGACCAAGCACAGGCTTTAGGGTTTGCCGACTGCGGTTTTTTATCGGTGCATCATCCTTTATTTGCTAAGCAGATTGTACAATTGCAACAATGGCTCGAAAAAGGCTATGAGGGGCAACTGCAGTTTATGCATAACAATCATGAACTGCGGGCAAATCCTGACCAACTGGTAGAAGGGGCAAAAACCATCATCAGTGTCCGTATGGATTACCTGACTCAAGCACCAACTCCACGTACGATTACTGACAATGACTACCCCAATCAAGGTATCATTGCTCGTTATGCCAGAGGACGCGACTATCATAAAACGATGCGCAGTCGTTTGAAGCAATTGGCACTAAAGATAGAAGCCATGCTTCCTGAGTGGCAACACCTCAATATAGGTTCAGAGCAAGATTTTATTTTTAGGCCTTTTAGCGACTCTGCTCCTATTTTCGAGCGACCCATTGCCGATGCTGCTGGTCTTGGCTGGACAGGAAAGCACACCTTATTAATCAACAAGCAAGCGGGTTCATTTTTTGTATTGGGTGAGCTATTTATTAGCCTAGAGTTACCTGATGACAAACCCGTCAAAAAGCATTGCGGCAGTTGTAGCGCTTGTATCGATATCTGTCCCACTCAAGCGATTGTCGCGCCCTATGAGCTCAATGCTTCAGCTTGTATCTCCTACCTCACTATCGAGCACGACGGTATTATCGATATAAAATACCGCCGCGCGATTGGTAATCGCATCTTCGGTTGTGACGACTGTCAACTTATCTGTCCTTGGAATCGCTACGCCAATCTTACACCTGTAGAGGATTTCGCACCACGGCATAACCTTGATAGCAGCAGTTTGCTTGAGCTGTGGCAATGGCAAGAAGCTGAATTTATGAAAAAAACTGAAGGCAGCCCGCTTAGACGCACAGGCTATGTGAACTTTTTGCGTAATATCGCGATTGGTCTTGGAAATGCTAATGGTAATGAAGAAACCATTACTCAGTTACAATCAAAGTTGGGCGTACATAACGAAATGCTCGATGTACATATCAATTGGGCCATAGCTGAACAGTACGAGAAGTTAAAAAACCTCTAAATCTTAAGTTTATATTTCTATACGCCAAAAAAATGCCTCTTATTATAGTAAGAGGCATTCTTTATTTTATTCACGCATATCTCTGACAGTTCAAAACCATATTATGGCTTAGGAATGCGTAGTACTTGACCAGGATAAATCTTATCAGGGCTAGATAGCATGGGCTTATTGGCTTCAAAGATTTTCATATAATCATCCGCTGAACCATAAACCTCTTTTGCGATCTTAGACAAGCTATCACCAGATTTCACTGTATACATCGTTGACTCAGGCGCATCTTCTTCGATATCGATATTATCGATTACCTTGGCCACGTTTTGTACATTACCAATGGCGATAATCGCTTTTTCGCGGTCTGCTTGTGTTTTAGCTTTACCGCTGATTTCTGCAGTATCTGTTGAGCCATTATACTTGATTTTCAAATCGCTAATATTAAGATTCTGCTGTTGAATACGACGAAGTAAAATATTGGCAACTGATTGCGCAGAAGGTTCGCTACTCTGTACTGGCGTATTAGCGTCTGCTTTTGTTTCTGACTTGGCATCGTGTTTGGCGTCATCACGATTGAAAATTTTATCACCGATATCTTTTGCAAAACTGAACATACCCATTTACATACTCCTTTAAATATTGTTATTTATTATTCATCATTATTTTTTTAATGGCATATACTTTCATATATAACCACACTTTATATATCACTATACTTTGTTACTACTTACCATTATGAGTATAGACAAAGATAGGTGAGGTAGATAGTAATAGTATGTTGAGTAATGTTGATTTGGCGTAGCTTATGTTAACGTATTGATTAGTCATATAACCACCTGTTGCCATGGCAAATTATCAACATAAAAAAACCGCCTATCTCTACAGATAGGCGGCTAAAATAACTCGCTAAGCCACTAGCTAATTATAGCTGCGCTTGTACATAATCAATCGCTTTTTGAACAGTCGTTAATTCTGCTGAATCTTCATCAGGAATGGTAATGCCAAAGTCACTTTCAAATGACATAACCAATTCGACTAGGTCTAACGAATCTGCACCTAAGTCTTCCATAAATGATGCATCATTGTTGATATCTTCAACATTCATACCCAATTGCTCAGCTACTGCAGCTTTAACTCTTAGCTCGGTATCATTACTCATGTAGATTTCTCCTTTTTGATCTATTATTTTGGCAAGTCACCATAGGCCTATTATTAGACTCTACAGCATTGTATATAAAATCATATCTTCAGATTAGCACAGCTATCTGAGTACTTTGTAACTTGTTTTATAGCTGGTTATACGTTTTGACAGATGTCTAGTAAAGCCCTGCTATAATACAGGGCTTTGACATAAAAGTATCCGTCATTATAACACCCTTTATTATAGTTTACACTCGTGCACAGAGTTTTTTATTATAACTGTGTAACACTTATTTATCACCTACATATACATACCACCATTGACAGGAATAACAGCGCCTGTGATATAACTGGCCTCATCACTGGCTAAGAAATGTACGGCGGCTGCAATGTCTTCTGGCTGTCCAAGGCGGCTGATAGGTACAGCGTCTAGCATAGAGTTCAATAGGCGCTCATCAAGCTCGTCCGTCATATCCGTTTCGATCAAACCAGGGGCTACACAATTAATCGTCACTTGTCGTGAGCCAATTTCACGCGCGAGCGTACGGCTGAACCCTTCGACGCCTGCTTTGGTCGCCGCATAGTTAGACTGACCTGCATTACCCATTTGCGCAACGACAGAGGTTATATTGATGATGCGACCACGGCGTGCTTTCATCATACCGCGCACAGCACGTTTACTCATGCGGTATACCGACGTCAAATTGGTATCGATAACATTTTCCCAGTCGTCATCTTTCATACGCATCAGCAGACCATCTTGGGTGATACCTGCATTATTGACCAAGACTTGTACTGCGCCGTAGACGCTCTCAATCTCTTCAAACAGCTTATCAATTTGTGCGGTATCACGCACGTCTAAAACACGTCCAATACCGCCACTATCGTGGAGATAACCATCAATCAGTTCAGCACCTTTTTCCGTAGTCGCTGTACCAATAACAAAATGTCCTTCTTTGGCGAAGCGTTTGGCAACGGCTTTACCAATACCACGGCTAGCACCTGTCACTAGAGTAATCGTACGACTCATGATAACACCTCCATTAATTTATCAAGACGAGCGGGCTTGTCAGTAGGATAGCTCGTAATTGGCTGTGCTTGACGCTTCGCCAAGTTGCTCAATACATTACCACTGCCACATTCGATTAAAATATTAATTTGTTTGTCAGCCAGCTCTTGCATGGTTTTTGACCATAACACTGGTTGGCTTAATTGCTCTGTTAATGCCTGCTTGATACCGACCGCACTGCTCTCAACACGCGCATGTCGATTTTGGATAACAGGAATCGTCGCTTGATCAAATTTTATTTCTGCCAGAATCTCAGCCAATGCACTACTGGCTGGCTCCATAAGCGCGCAATGTGATGGTACGCTTACCTTTAGCGGGATGGATTTTTTGCCGGTGTTTTGCACTTTATCAATAACGGCATTCACACCAGCAGCATTACCCGATATCACCACTTGTCCTGGACTATTAAAGTTGGCTGCACCTACAATGGCACCTTCGACATGTTCAGTCGCTTGCTCACACAAGTTTTCTACTCGATTGTCCTCAAGCCCTAACACTGCTGCCATGGCAGTATCGACACCTACAACGGCTTCTTGCATCAACTGACCGCGCTTATGTACCAATTTAACCGCATCAGCAAGCGATATGACTTCAGCCGCACAAAGCGCACTGTACTCACCTAGAGAATGACCCGCTAAATAACAAGGCGCTGTGGTTATTTTTTGTTTTAAGATACGCCAAATGGCGATGCTGGCCGTCAGTAATGCTGGCTGAGTATATTGTGTTTGATTGAGTTTTTCTTCATTTTGACAGATTGCCCATAAGTCTTCACCAAGCGCGGCGCTAGCTTCAGTAAAGGTATCGAGAATCTCTGGATAGATTTCAGCAAGCTCACTAGTCATCCCGACTACTTGCGATCCTTGACCAGGAAAAATTACCGCAATACGTGTCGGCGGCTTTTTTACCATATCGGGTACAGAGGCCATAACCAATATTCCTTATTTAATTGGAAATATCCCTAAAAACAATTGGGGTTTATTATATTATTAGAGGCGATATAAAGCCGTTGCTTTAGTATTTGTCTAAAAAAACGGATTATCGATAAACTATACACTGACGCACACTATTATCATAGCGGATGCTACTGAAACACGTATAGTAAAAGATACCACTCAAATTAAAATGGTAGAGTATATCGGTTCATTTTCATATTTTCTAAAGGCGCATGGTAAAAGGTTGTTCAAATACCTACCATAAAAGCCAATAGCAAAAAGCCAAGTTATCTAGCCACATAATATATGATAGCGAAATAACTTGGCTTTCTTCAGCTCAAAGCATATTACCTAATAACAGCGTTGCAAAAATAATGACAGTCACCAGTACTATCATTATTTTTACAATCAGCTATTGAATAGCCAATAATTTAAGCGTCTTGACTAACTTTAAACAACTGGCGACCACGGTAGAAACCATCTTTAGTCATGTGATGACGACGATGTTTTTCACCAGTGGTAGCATCTACGCTTATCTCAGCGATTTCCATACGATGATGTGAACGGCGCATGTCACGACGAGAACGACTTTTACGACTTTTTTGAACGGCCATGATATAGCTCCTATACTTAAAAGGGGATAAGCTTGAAATTCAGCTTTAATCGACACTGACAGAGGCTATATAATCACAACAACCTAAGTCTTACGCATCATTAGTTAAATAGATTGCCACGTATTAAAGTGTTGATTACGTCTAAAATCTATAGTTAGTCTGCAAGATCAGCATCTATCTGCCAGTAGCAGATTGCTAGAATGCAATAAACGGGACATTATACGCATGTTTAGCGGATTAATAAAGCCCTGCTTCTCACTCTTTGGTAGAAAGCTGATGAAAGGTATCATAAATTTATTAAGTAGTACATTGATATATGACTTGTCTCTTAATAAGATTACAACTTGCCTTTTAGCGAGGCTAAAGCAGCAAAAGGATTTTCGCTTTCTTCCTCTTCTGGAATCTCACCAAATTGCTCTACCGTCATTTCACAGTCGTCATGTTTTGGTGACATTGGCGTCTTCAGCAATATCTCATCTTCTACCAATTTTTTGAATGGCAATAAAAGCTCTGGTGCAGGCTCAGTAATAATTTCATCAAGTAATAAATAGTCTTGTTCATCATTGATTGAACGTGCTTGGCTCTCATCTTCTAGTAGCGCAATATTATAATCATCAGACAAATCGATAGCTACTGGCTGTAGGCAACGCTGACAGGTTAACCAAACTTCACCCGTCAGTGTGAATGCCAAATGTAAGACATTATTGCGGCGATACAGATTGGCATTAAGCGAGATGTTTGCTTGTTCATGTTCGGTGGCTAAGGTAGCAGCAAGACGTTTGAAAGCGCTTGGCTCTACCTCTCCTGTCCATTCATAACCAGTATCTGCCCATTTATCCAAAGAAATAGATTCAGGCATACTAGTAGATAAAGGCGCTTTTTTATTATCAGCATAACCTGCTGACGGTTTACTTTCTGGAGTGCTTGACATGCGCGACCTCATTCATCAAAACGGTGTATAATATTGCCTGCCATACTAACGGAAAGCATTGAGCGACGCTAGCGCTAGTATGTTAAATTTATTTGATATGAACTCTATTTTCATCTCTTTATTTCTCCTATTTATATTCAAAGATAGTTCTTCTTTTTATCTTTTATTTGACCAGTGTTTTACCTATGAATGTGTTTAATGATAAACCTGACTTCTCGAACCTACTTTCTGCACTTGAAGCAAAAATACTATTGCAACGTCTCACTACGTTAACCAGTAATGTGAATGCCTCTTCCACTGACTCGTGGAACCTTAACAACAATCAGTGCTTAGAGGATGTAAAAAGTGAATGGCAAAGGTTAGAAAGGTTAGCTGCTATCAAAGGCTTAGATGGCACTCCATCATTGGTTAATAAATACGAGCAAGCGGCTACTGATTGGCTCATCCAATTATTCAATAATTTATTCACTCATCAAAACGTTACATTGGTTCGTGGACAAGGAGAACCAGAGTACTTTCCGGCACAAAATAACGAACCCGCAAAAATTGAATTCGCTCATGGATTTTTTGCTAGTGCGTTGCATGAGCTAAGCCATTGGTGTGTGGCTGGAGAGGCTCGTAGACGTTTGCCTGATTTTGGCTACTGGTACGCACCAGATGGGCGTACCGCCGCTCAGCAGCAAGCATTTGAGCGCGTAGAGATTAAGCCACAAGCGTTAGAGTGTTTATTTACTCTCGCTTGCGAACGATCATTTGAGGTGTCACAAGATAATTTGTTTGCTGACTTTGATACGAGCAATAGTACATTCGCAAATGACGTCTACCGACAAGTGCAACAATACATTGCTAAGCCCAATATATTGCCATCTGATGCTAAGACTTTATTACACGCTTTACTCAGTGTCTCTATAGCTGATCTAGAATAACAGCAGCATATCAGCGCAAAGGTGTGGCATTTTTGCGTTAACGATTGTCTACGCATAATAACGGCTTGCAATCAAACTTATATTGGCTTTGCGCTATACTAAGAAGGCAATGATGCTTTTTTAGTAAATTTAGTGAAAGAAGCGTACGCGTCACAAATGTTCTACTTAGTCAAAAACCTCACACTTAAAAACCCATAATTATAAAATAAGGAACTGCTATGCAAGTATTTTATATTCATCCAGAAAATCCACAGCCACGTCTGATTGAGCAAGTGGCGGATCTCTTACGTAAAGACCAGCTCATTATCTACCCTACCGATACCAGCTATGCTTTTGGTTGTCGCTTAGGGGCAAAGGATGCACTCGATAAGCTCAAACAAATTCGTGAACTTGATGATAAACACCAGTTTACCTTACTGTGCCGTGACTTAAGTGAAATTGCCAACTATGCTGCAGTGGACAATATACAATTTAAACAGCTCAAAGCACTTACTCCTGCGCCCATCACCTTTATCCTCAATGCCACAAAAGACGTACCAAAAAAATTGGCACATGCGAAGAAAAAAACCATCGGTATTCGAGTACCTAGCAACGCCATTGCTCAAGCGCTTTTAGAAGCCATGGATGAGCCGATCTTAACCAGTTCATTAATTCTACCCAATCGCGACGACATACTAGATGATCCCTTTGAGATTGAGGATTTATTAGGCAATCAAATCGACGGTTTGATAAATGCAGGTATAAAAACCACTAAGCTCACTACGATTGTTGATATGACTGGTAGCCAGCCTGAAATTATCAGACAAGGTGCCGCGGATGTAGATTCACTACTACGGTAATAAACTAAAGCATCAGACACAAAAAAAGCTCCAATTCAATTGGAGCTTTTTTATATACATCTTTTGCTTATTGTAAAATTAGTCGCGATCAACCAATTCTACATAAGCCATTGGCGCATTGTCACCATCACGGTAACCACATTTTACGATACGCAAATAGCCACCTGGACGCGTCTGGTAACGAGGACCTAACGTGCCAAATAGTTTGCCTACCATAGCTTTGCTACGCATACGGCTAAACGCTAAACGACGGTTAGCAACGCTGTCTTCTTTAGCCATAGTGATTAATGGCTCGGCAACGCGACGTAACTCTTTTGCTTTTGGTAAAGTTGTTTTGATCAGTTCATGCTCAAATAATGAGTTAGTCATGTTCTGAAACATTGCCTTACGATGACTGCCGGTACGACCCAGCTTGACTCCACTCTTACGATGGCGCATAGTCAAAAATCCTTAAAGTTTAACGGCTACGATAAGAAAAGCGATCATCAACACGAAGGTCAGCTGGTGGCCAGTTATCTAGGCGCATACCGAGCTCTAAATCTTTAGACGCTAGTACGTCTTTGATTTCCGTTAATGATTTCTTACCAAGATTTGGGGTTTTTAGAAGTTCAGTCTCTGAACGTTGTACCAAATCACCGATATAGTAAATGTTTTCAGCTTTCAAGCAGTTGGCTGAGCGAACCGTTAGTTCAAGATCGTCCACAGGGCGTAATAGCACCGGATCAACCTCTTCTTTCTCTTTCACAGGCTCAGGCGCTTCTTCAGCTTCTAGGTCAACAAAGATAGAAATCTGTTGTTGTAAAATAGTGGCTGCTTTACGAATTGCTTCTTCTGGATCTATAGTGCCATTAGTTTCAAGCTCAATGATAAGACGATCAAGATCAGTACGCTGCTCTACACGAGCGTTCTCAACCTGATAAGCAACACGAAGCACAGGACTAAAACTTGCATCAAGCTTTAAACGTCCGATTGCTTTAGTATCACCATCTTCACGGCGCTGGTTTGCTGGCTCATATCCACGACCCATTACTACACGCAAACGCATCTTAAGATGACCACGATCACTCAATGTACCCAACACCAATTCTGGATTGACGATGTCTACATTATGCGGTAACGCGATGTCTGCAGCAGTAATAGTGCCTGGACCTTGTTTATCCAAGGTCAAAAATACTTCATTTTGGTCATGAAGCGTAATAGCCAAGCCTTTTAGATTCAAAAGCAAGTCAAGTACATCTTCTTGTAGCCCTTCAAGCGTTGAGTATTCATGGTCAACACCATCAATCTCAGCTTCAATGACTGCAGCACCAGGTAATGAAGATAACAAGATACGACGTAAGGCATTACCAAGGGTATGCCCAAAGCCGCGTTCTAACGGTTCGAGCGTGACTTTCGCAATCGTTTCATTAACCGTATCCACATTAATGGCATTCGGCGTTAGAAACTCAGTTGCATTTAGCATCATGATGTCACCTCGATTTATTAAACTGGTTTAATTAACGTTGATTGCTCAATGCCGTTTTCACGACATCGAGCAGTACGTCATTACTTAGAGTATAGCTCAACGATCAAGCTTTCGTTGATTTCAGCAGGTAGATCAATACGATCAGGCGCTTGTTTGAACGTGCCTTGTAATTTGCTGTGGTCAACATCTAGCCATTCTGGAATACCACGTTGGGTAGCCAGCTCAATTGCGTTTTTAATACGTAATTGCTCGCGAGACTTCTCTTGGATAGCGATGACATCACCATCTTGCAACTGAATTGATGGAATGTTCACACGAACAAACTCATCACGGCCAGCTTTTTTTACCATAACAGTACGATGACTGACTAGCTGACGTGCTTCAGCGCGAGTTGAGCCAAAGCCCATGCGATAAACAACGTTATCTAGACGGCTCTCAAGCATGGCTAACAGGTTTTCACCAGTAGCACCGCGCTTACGAGCAGCTTCTTTATAGTAATTAGCAAACTGACGCTCTAGTACACCATAGATACGCTTAACTTTCTGCTTTTCACGCAGCTGTAAAGCATATTCTGAGGTCTTGTTACGGCTTACACCGTGTTGACCTGGTGGACGACCAGCTTTTTTCGTTTTTACGTCGTATGGTTTAACGCCAGACTTAAGACCTAAGTCAGTGCCTTCACGACGTGATAATTTGAGTTTTGGTCCAATATAGCGGGCCATTGTTATGTCTCCTATAAGCTTTTGGGATAAAAAGCTTCGTCTTTAATATTAGACGCGGCGCTTTTTCGGCGCACGGCAACCATTGTGTGGGATTGGGGTTACATCAGAGATGCTGTTAACTTTATAACCCAATGCACCTAGTGCTCTTACCGCAGACTCACGACCCGGTCCTGGTCCTTTGACCAAAACGTCGATATTCTTAACACCATATTCTTGAGCCGCTTTACCAGCGACTTCAGCTGCAACCTGAGCTGCAAATGGTGTAGATTTACGTGAACCACGGAAGCCTTGTCCACCTGAAGTGGCCCAAGCCAGTGCATTACCTTGACGATCGGTAATCGTAACAATGGTGTTATTAAAAGACGCATGGATATGGGCAATGCCCTCCGATACTGAACGACGAGTCACTTTCTTGCGACTACGAGTGTCTTTAGCCATCTTTTAGCTTCCTAAGTTAATTATCTTTTGAGAGGGCGTGTCGGACCCTTACGAGTACGAGCGTTGTTCTTAGTATTCTGACCTCTAACTGGTAGGTTACGACGATGACGGATGCCACGGTAACAACCAAGATCAACTAAACGCTTGATATTCATTGACACTTCACGACGAAGATCACCTTCAGTCATGTAATTTGCAACTTGTGCACGGATAGCATCTAACTGTGTATCATCTAACTGACTAACTTTAGTAGTAGGGGCAATGCCAACTGCTTCTAAGATTTTCTGAGCAGTGGTACGACCTACACCAAAGATGTAAGTTAGTGAAATAACAGCATGCTTATTATCCGGAATGTTTACGCCGGCAATACGAGCCATTGATTTCTCTCCATTAAAGAAAAATAAGCGTTATTTATCAATAAGGCTTTATTTTTCAGATTTGTTGCTGTCAATACTAAAGCTTTTATAATTATTATCGCTGCTTTGACTTGGTCACAAGCCTATTCATTGACGGTCTTATAAAAGTTTTTGCATAAACTACGGCAAGTGGCGGATGATATCCCATCCGCCGTCATTTTTCAAGTATTAATTGAAATAGTAACAAAAGTCTGAGACTTTATAATACTAAATATTAACCTTGACGTTGCTTGTGGCGAGGTTCTGCTGTACAGATGATATGTACACGGCCTTTACGGCGTACAACTTTACAGCTACCACAAATCTTTTTAACTGATGCTTGAACTTTCATAGCATGCTCCTTTGAGATATCGTACCGCTCATTTAAGGTTGAGTGGGCGATTGAATTAACGTCTGATCATGATATTGATGGGTCATCAAATGCGCTTGGATTTGCGAAATGAAGTCCATTACCACAACCACCATAATCAGTAAAGACGTACCACCGAGTTGAAACGGCACACCAAACGATGACTGGACGACCATTGGCATTAAACAAATAACCGTCATATACATCGCGCCAATAAAGGTCAGTCGGTTTAATACATGATCTAGGTAACGCTGAGTTTGTTGTCCGGGGCGAATACCTGGGATATACGCACCACTACGTTTAAGGTTTTCAGCTACTTCACGTGGACTAAATACCAGTGCCGTATAGAAGTAACAGAAGAAAATAATCATCGCGCCAAACAGAACCAAATATAGCGGCTGTCCTGGAGACAACACCAATGCCATATTCTGTAGTATCTTTTGTGTAAGGGTAGGATCAGTTGATTGACCGACCCACTGCCCTAAACTTGCTGGAAACAACAACAACGAGCTGGCAAAAATGGCTGGGATAACCCCTGCCATATTAAGCTTCAGCGGCAGATGTGACTGCTGCTGAGCATATATTTTGCGACCTTGTTGCTGCTTCTGTGCATAGTTCACTGGGACACGGCGCTGAGCACGTTCAATATAAACGATACCAGCAGTAACCGCGATACCTAGTAGCACAAAAATAAACAGTACAATCAAGTTCATTTGTCCTTGATTGACCTGTTCAATAGACTGCGAAATCATACCTGGAGTACCAGCCACAATACTCGCAAAAATGAGCATTGAAATACCATTACCTACGCCGCGCTCTGTAATCTGCTCACCAAGCCACATCAAGAACATAGCGCCCGCTACCAATGAGGTAACCGCTGGAATATAAAAGGTCAGACCAGAAGATAAAGTAAGATTTTGACTGATTAAGCCAGCACACATTCCTAATGACTGTACTAGGGCTAAAGCAAGTGTCCCTTGACGGGTATACTTGTTCAACTTACGTCGTCCCGCTTCGCCTTCTTTTTTGAGGGCTTCAAGCGATGGCAATACTGCAGACATCATTTGTACAATAATCGATGCTGAAATATATGGCATAATGCCGAGCGCCATAATGGACATACGCTCTAGTGCACCACCTGAGAACATGTTAAACATGCTCAAAATGGTGTTTTCGTTGCGCGAAAACAGATCAGCCAAGTTGACCGGATTGATACCCGGTACTGGAATATGTGACCCTAAACGATAAACAACCAATGCGCCGATTAAGAATAATAAACGCGTCCATAATTCATCATACTTGCGTATGAATGCAAATGGATTGAGCGGTATACCAGTCGATGACATTGATTGTTTTGACACGTTACTACTCCTCGATGCTACCACCAGCAGCTTCGATTGCTAGCTTAGCGCCTTTAGTCACTTTGATACCTTTAAAGGTATAAGCCTTAGTGACTTCGCCTGACAACATAATACGGGCACGCTTCATGTCGTGACGAATTAGGTTAGCAGCTTTAAGTGTTTCAAGGCTAACCACATCGCCATCAATTTTATTTAGTTCAGAAAGACGTACTTCAGCCGTCTTCATTGCCATTTTACTGGTAAAACCAAATTTCGGTAGACGACGATATAAAGGCATTTGACCACCTTCAAATCCTGAGCGTATGCTAGAACCTGAACGAGATTTCTGACCTTTTACACCACGACCACCAGTCTTACCAAGACCTGAACCGATACCACGACCACGACGTTGGGCAGTTTTCTTTGCGCCAACACCTGGTGATAATTCATTTAATCTAAGACCCATTACGCTTCCTCCACTTTTACCATGTAGTTAACGCGATTGACCATACCACGTGTTGAAGGTGTATCTTCTACTTCAACAGTATGATTAATACGGCGTAAACCCAATCCTTTCAAGCTCGCTTTGTGGCTCTTTAGGCGATGGGCACCCGATTTAAATTGAGTGACTTTCATTTTTTTCATCGTAACTCACCTAGTCTAAGTTAACCCAAGATTTCGTCTACAGATTTACCACGTTTTGCTGCCATCTTCTCTGGAGTTGACATATCACGTAAACCGTTAAACGTTGCGCGAACAACGTTAGCAGTATTGGTAGAACCATAACATTTAGTCAAAACATCTTTGACACCAGCAACTTCTAATACAGCACGCATTGCGCCACCAGCGATTACGCCAGTACCTTCAGATGCAGGCTGCATATAAACTTTACTAGCACCATGACGTGCTTTGATCGGATGATACAAAGTTGCATCATTAAGCTCAACAGTAATCATATTACGTTTGGCAGCTTCTAGTGCTTTTTGGATAGCAGCTGGCACTTCACGTGCTTTACCGCGACCAAAACCAACACGACCATTGCCATCGCCCACTACAGTCAATGCAGTGAAAGAGAAAATACGACCACCTTTAACAACTTTTGCAACGCGATCAACGGTAACTAAGCGTTCTACTAGACCGTCAGTCTGTTCATTTTTATCATTTTTATCATTTCTAGCCATGATTAAAACTCCAATCCGTTTTCGCGAGCTGCTTCTGCTAAAGCTTTAACTCGACCATGATATTTAAAACCACTACGGTCAAAGGCAACTTTAGTGATACCAGCTGCTTTTGCGCGTTCTGCGATCATTTGGCCCACAGACGTTGCTGCATCAGCATTACCAGTCGCGCCTGAGCGCAAGCTGCCGTCTAAGGTAGATGCCTGAGCAATCACTTCACCACCGGTAGGAGAGATAATCTGGGCATAAATATGTTTTGGCGTGCGAGTAACCGTTAAGCGATGAACGCCTAAGAAACGGATATGCGCGCGGGTTTTCTTAGCTCGACGCAGACGAGCTGCTTTTTTATCAAACATTTCAACTCACCTTATTTTTTCTTGGCTTCTTTGCGAATCACATGCTCGTCACTATAACGAATACCTTTACCTTTATAAGGCTCAGGTGGGCGGAAACCGCGGATATTAGCCGCTGCTTGACCAAGCTGCTGTTTATTGTTTGATTTCAAAACAATTTCAGTTTGCGTTGGGGTTTCAGCTGACACACCTTCAGGCAACGTATATTCTACTGGATGAGAGTAACCAACGTTCAAAGTTACCTTGTTACCAGCAACTTGTGCGCGATAACCAACACCAATTAACTGAAGACGCTTTTCAAAGCCTTCATTCACGCCTTTAACATAGTTGTTAACAAGAGCGCGCATGGTGCCAGTGTGCATCATAGCTTCTTTTGAATCGACTGTAGGTGAGAAAATGATCGCATCATCTTCCTGTTTCAGCTCGACCAATTCATGCAGGCGTAAAGACAAAATGCCGTTCTTGCCTTTCACTTCGACCTGCCGATCGTTCAAAGTAACACTTACGCCGTTTGGCAGTGTCACTGGGGCTTTAGCCACACGAGACATAGGAATATTCCTTAAAAAATTAACTTCTTTATATTAGCGAAAAAACTAACAGGCTAAAAAGCGTGTTAGTTTAGCATAGTTGACTGCGTTAGACACCTATCAATTTGAAATAATTCATTATTACTCAATCAATAGAAGTCTAACAATCATCAAATAGACTTTATCATCGTTTAGCTTACGCTACAAATGCGACGATTTCACCACCGATACCAGCAGCGCGTGCAGCACGATCACTCATGATGCCTTGGCTAGTTGATACGATAGCAACACCCATACCTTGCTTAACAGTAGGGATAGCGTCTTTGCCGCGGAACTGGCGTAAACCAGGACGGCTAAAACGTTGAATCGTTTCGATGACAGCGCGGCCTTCGAAGTATTTCAATTCGATAGATAGGGTTGCTTTATTGTTTGCTTCTTCAGTAACAACAGCGCTCGCCACATAACCTTCGCTAACTAGCAAATCAGCAATCGATTTACGTAATTTAGAGCTCGGCATTGCTACCGATACTTTGTTAGCCATTTGTGCGTTACGGATACGGGTTAGCATATCCCCAACGGTATCTTGCATACTCATATAGTTACCCCTTACCAGCTTGCTTTACGAACACCAGGCACATCGCCTTGCATGACACGCTCACGCAGCATATTGCGTGATAAGCCAAACTTGCGGAAGTAACCGTGAGGACGACCGGTGATAGCACAACGATTGCGCAGACGTACTGGCGATGAATTGCGTGGAAGAGCTTGTAGCTCTAGCATCGCTTCCATACGAGTTTCGTCACTTGCAGTCATATCACTGATAGTTTCTTTTAGCTTGATACGCTTATCAGCGTACTTAGCAACCATTTTTTCGCGCTTTAATTCGCGGTTAATCATGCTCTTCTTTGCCATAACGTCTTTACCTTATTTAAATGGGAAGCCGAATGCTTTAAGCAACGCGCGACCTTCTTCATCAGATTGAGCTGACGTGGTGATTGTCACATCCATACCGCGGATACGATCAATCTTGTCAAAATCTACTTCTGGGAATACGATCTGTTCTTTGATACCCAATGAGTAGTTACCACGTCCGTCAAAGGCTTTAGGTGAAAAACCGCGGAAATCACGAATACGAGGAATTGCAATGGCAATGAGACGATCTAAAAATTCGTACATTTGCTCACCGCGTAGCGTTACTTTGCAGCCAATTGGCCATTCTTCACGAATTTTAAAGCCAGCAACTGATTTACGCGCTTTGGTGACGACAGGTTTTTGACCAGCGATAGCGGTCATGTCAGCTACTGCACCTTCAAGCAATTTCTTGTCTTGAGACGCGCCGCCTACACCCATGTTAAGTGTGATTTTAGTGATTTTAGGCACTTGCATCACATTAGCCAAACCAAGCTCTTCTTTGATTTGCTGCTTCAATTCTTCGTTATATAAAGATTTTAATCTTGCCATTACCATTACACCCTTAGTGTCTTACGCAGTCGCCACTACTTCACCGTTCGAACGATAGACGCGTTGTTTCTTGCCGTCTTCGCCGAACTGATAAGTAATACGATCAGCTTTTTGGGTTTGCGCATTTAATATTGCGACATTTGAGATATGTAGAAAAGCTTCTTTCTTAAGAATGCCACCTTCAACGCCAGTTGCCTGATTTGGCTTCTGATGTTTAGTGACAATATTAATGCCTTCAACTTTAATACGATCATTTTTTACAGCTTGTACAGTACCTTGCTTGCCTTTGTCTTTCCCAGCAATCACGATAACTGTATCGCCTTTACGTAATTTTGACATGGATTACCTCACAATACTTCTGGTGCTAGTGATACAATTTTCATAAACTGATCACCACGTAGTTCACGAGTTACCGGTCCAAAAATACGAGTTGCAATCGGTGCTTTATTTTGGTTCAACAATACCGCAGCATTGTCGTCAAAACGCAGAACAGAACCATCAGGACGACGAACGCCTTTTTTGGTGCGTACAACTACAGCATTCATCACGTCGCCTTTTTTAACACGACCGCGAGGAATGGCTTCTTTAACCGTTACTTTAATAATGTCGCCAACTGATGCATAACGACGATGAGAGCCACCCAGTACTTTAATGCACTGAACTCGTCTTGCACCGCTATTATCTGCAACTTCCAGCATCGATTCAACCTGAATCATAGCGTTACTCCACACGTATGAGCAATAAAAACCAGTTGCTGCCGCTAGCACAGTATGAGTAGTCGGCATTTTAATAATAATAACCGCTGCTACTCTTAATGTGAGTGATATACGCTCGGCGCAATCAGCATCCTTAAAAAGGCGGCTATTTTAACAGCTTCTGGCTTTTAATGCAATTTACTTAGATTTTTTCTACTTTTTCAACCACTTCAACCAAAGTCCAAGACTTGGTTTTAGAGATTGGACGCGTTTCTTTGATGCGGACAAGGTCGCCTTGTTGGCAAACATTATTCTCATCATGGGCTTTGATTTTTGTAGAACGACGAAGCTGCTTGCCATACAAAGGATGACGAACCAGACGCTCAATCAAAACTGTGATGGATTTGTCCATCTTGTCACTGACAACTCGTCCTGTCAATACGCTAGCATTAGCTGTTTGATTGTTATCGCTCATGAGTCGCCTCGTTGTTTCTCGTTAATCAAAGTCTGAAGCTGAGCAATCGCACGACGATTAACACGTACTTCATGGGTATTACCCAACTGACCAGTTGCTTTAGCCATACGAATACGGAAAGCATCAAGTTGCTTTTCATCAAGTAACTGAGTCAGTTCTTCTAATGATTTATCACGTAATTCACTGATCTTCATTACATTATCGTCCGCTTAACAATGGTAGTTTTAAAGGGCAGTTTTGCTGCAGCAAGCGTAAACGCTTCGCGAGCAAGTTCTTCTGAAACCCCTTCGAGTTCATATAGCACTTTACCAGGTTTGATTTCGCATACCCAATATTCTACAGGACCTTTACCTTTACCCATACGTACTTCTAGTGGTTTATTGGTAATTGGTTTGTCTGGGAATACACGAATCCAAATCTTACCACCACGCTTAATTTTACGAGTGATGGTACGACGTGCTGCTTCAATTTGACGGGCAGTCATACGACCACGAGTCAACGATTTTAGACCAATTTGTCCGAATGCAACGGTGCTTCCACGATGAGCTAGCCCAGTGTTACGACCTTTGTGCATTTTACGAAACTTGGTACGTTTTGGCTGTAACATAGTTTAACCTCTGTCTGTGTTTCGACGGTTTCCGTTTCCACGACCACGGCGTTTTGGCGCACGAGTCTGCTCTTCTTTAACGGGATTGTATACACTGTTCATACCGTCAAGGATTTCGCCACGGAAGATCCAAACTTTTACACCGATGGTGCCGTAAGTAGTTTCCGCACGTACTGACGAATAGTCGATATCAGCGCGTAGTGTATGCAATGGCACACGACCTTCACGGTACCATTCAGTACGAGCAATCTCAGCACCGCCAAGACGGCCAGACAGCTCAACTTTAATACCTTTAGCACCAGAACGCATGCTGTTCTGTACGGCGCGCTTCATAGCACGGCGAAACATAACACGACGCTCAAGCTGACTTGCGATACCTTCCGCTACTAAATGAGCATCAAGATCAGGCGAGGTGATTTCTTCAATGTTGACCTGAGCAGGTACGCCCATAATTTTGGTCAATTCTTTTTGAAGTCTTTCAATGTCTTCGCCTTTCTTACCGATAACAATACCAGGACGCGCAGTGGCGATGGTAATCTTAGCAGCACCTGTAGGACGCTCAATCATGATTTTGCTAATCATAGCACTATCAAGCTTTTTGCGCAGATATTCACGAACTTGAATGTCGTTGATTAGGTATTCTGAGTATTGTTTAGGGTTAGCATACCAGTTTGCGTTATGCTTCTTTACAACACCAAGACGAATTCCGATTGGATGTACTTTTTGACCCATAACTTATTCTCCTACCTTTATAGTGATGTGACAGGTACGCTTACTGATACGATCAGCGCGACCTTTAGCACGTGGTAGGATACGTTTTAGCGTAATGCCTTCATCAACGTAGATGGTTGATACTTTAAGGGTATCAATATCTAGACCGTTATTATGTTCGGCATTGGCGATGGCTGAGTTAAGACATTTCTTAACAAACACAGCGCCTTTTTTATTACTATACGTTAGGATATCCAAAGCACGCTCGATAGATTTGCCACGAACTTCATCGGCAACGAGTCTAACTTTTTGTGCCGATATGGCGGCACCGCGTAATTTTGCAGTTACTTCCATGGTAAGCACCTTATCTCTTAGCTTTTTTGTCAATGCCATGACCACGATACGTACGAGTCGGGGCAAATTCACCTAGTTTATGACCAACCATCTGTTCACTCACGATAACCGGTACATGAGTACGGCCATTGTGAACAGACAAAGTTAAGCCAACCATTTGTGGTAGGATCATCGAGCGGCGCGACCAAGTCTTAATTGGCTTGCGTGAGTTGGTGTCTAATGCATTCTCAACTTTGGCAAACAAATGCGCGTCTATGAATGGACCTTTTTTCAATGAACGAGGCATGAAATTCTTCCTTTATTTCTTCTTGGCGCGACGGCGGATGATCATATTGTCAGTACGCTTATTACTACGCGTTTTAAGTCCTTTAGACTTCTGACCCCAAGGGCTGGTTGGATGGCGACCTTTATTACGACCTTCACCACCACCATGTGGGTGATCAACCGGGTTCATAGCAACACCACGAACAGAAGGACGAACACCACGCCAACGTGAAGCACCGGCTTTACCAAGTGATTTCAAGTTGTTTTCAGTGTTAGAAACTTCACCAATAACGGCACGGCAGTTCACGTGTACACGGCGAGTTTCGCCAGAGCGCATACGTAGAATAGCATAAATACCTTCACGACCTAACAACTGAACGCTAGCACCCGCAGAACGAGCCATCTGTGCGCCTTTACCGATTTTAAGTTCGATATTATGGATCACAGTACCCAATGGGATGTTTTTCAGCGGTAAACAGTTACCTGGACGAATTGGTGATAGCTCACCTGACATTACTGTATCGCCAACTGCTTGTTTTTTAGCAGCAATGATATAGCGACGTTCGCCATCAGCGTACTTAAGTAAAGCAATGTGTGCAGTACGGTTAGGATCGTATTCAATACGCTCTACCGTTGCTGGGATATTGTCTTTAGTACGTTTGAAATCGATAATACGATAATGCTGCTTATGACCACCGCCAATATGACGAGTCGTTATGCGACCATTATTGTTACGACCACCAGTTTTACTTTTTGATTCGAGAAGCGCTGCAAACGGACGACCTTTATAAAGGTGTGGATGCACCACTTTTTCAACAAAACGACGGCCTGGTGATGTTGGCTTTGCTTTTACGATAGGCATGAGTGTAATCCTTATTCGTTGTTCGCTGTTTCACTAGTAGAAGCAGTCGTATTCGCGACCTCTTCACCAGCATCAGCCATTTGTACATCTTGACCAGCTTTTAAGGTAACGTAGGCTTTTTTGTAGTCATTACGACGGCCGATACTTTTACCAAAACGCTTTGTCTTACCTTTAACATTCAAAGTGTTTACTTTTAATACTTCAACACCTTCAAACATCATCTCAACCGCTTTTTTGACTTCAAGCTTAGTAGCGTTAGAGTCAATTTTAAATACCTGCACACCAAGTGAGTCGCCAAGCATTTGAGATTTCTCTGAGAATACAGGTCCTCTTAGGATCTGATAAAGTCTTGCGTTATTCATGCTAGTGCTTCCTCAAATTGTTTCGCAGCTTCGACTGTCATGATCACTTTATCAAAAGCGATCAAGCTCACTGGATCCACTTCACTTGTATCAAGTACATTGACATGTGGGATGTTGCGAGCAGCTAAGTATAAGTTTTCGTCAACTTCTTTAGTGACGATTAATGCACGTGATGCATTTAACTCACCTAACTTTGCAATCAACTCTTTAGTCTTAGGTCCAGAAACGCTTAGCTCTTCGACCAAAATCAAACGCTCTTGGCGAATCAATTCGGCTAAGATACACTGCATAGCACCGCGATACATTTTACGGTTAACTTTCTGTGACCAATCTTGTGGTTTAGCCGCGAATGCACGACCGCCCCCACGCCAGATTGGGCTACGAATAGAACCTGCACGAGCGCGACCAGTACCTTTTTGGCGCCATGGCTTAATGCCACCACCAGAAACTTCGGCACGGGTTTTTTGAGCGCGTGTACCTTGACGAGCACCAGCAAGATATGCGGTGACGACTTGATGCACTAGTGCTTCGTTGAATTCACGACCGAAAGCCGTATCAGAAAGCTCAACTGCCGCCCCTGTAACTGTTTTTAAATCCACGTTAATCCCCTTGCTTAGGCTTTGACTGACGGACGTACGATGACATCGCCACCGGTGGCACCTGGGATAGCACCCTTGATGACAAGTAACCCTTTTTCAACATCAACCGATATCACTTCTAGGCCCTGAACGGTAACGCGTTTGTTACCCATCTGACCTGGCATTTTCTTGCCTTTGAAGACTTTACCTGGTGACTGGTTTTGACCAGTTGAACCAATGGCACGGTGAGATACTGAGTTACCATGAGTGGCATCTTGCATGCTGAAGTTGTGACGCTTCACGCCGCCTTGAAAGCCTTTACCTTTACTGTTACCTGTGACATCAACCATCTGACCTTGTTCGAACAAGTCAGCTAGGATCTCACCACCAATTTCACGACCTTCAAGATCGCTATCATTGGCACGAAATTCCCAAACACCACGACCAGCGGCAACGCCAGCTTTAGCGAAGTGACCTTTTTGAGCTGCTGCTACGCGGCTGTCACGACGGGTACCTGTGGTAACTTGGATGGCTTGATAGCCATCTACATCAGTATTTTTTACTTGAGTAATGCGATTAGCACTGATCTCAACCACTGTTACAGGGATAGATGCGCCTGCTTCAGTGAAGACACGGGTCATGCCGCATTTTTTACCGACTAAACCGATCGCCATTTTAGACCTCTTTATATCTTATATTAATGGGTTGGGTGTTTATGTGCATTAACCCAAAGCAATTTGAACGTCAACACCCGCCGCCAAGTCAAGCTTCATTAGCGCATCCACAGTTTTGTCGGTAGGTTGAACGATGTCAACCATACGCTTATGAGTACGGATTTCGTACTGATCACGAGCGTCTTTGTTTACGTGTGGTGAAGTTAGAACGTTGAAGCGCTCAATGCGAGTCGGCAACGGTACAGGACCACAAACTTGCGCACCGGTGCGCTTTGCAGTATCAACAATCTCTTGTGCAGATTGATCAATCAGACGATGATCAAAAGACTTAAGACGGATACGGATTCTCTGGTTAGCCATGCCAGCAAGCTCCTAATATGTGCTTTTGTCATTTTTGCTTTGCAAAGATATGATCAAAAGCCGTTTGGTTAAATATTCACTTCAAGCGGCCTTCTGTTCTTAACCAGAATGAGTTCTTTATCCGAACTTGTAGCGTGCCAAAAGCAAAATAGTTTAAAGCCCCGCCGACCCTTCCATTATAGGATGTCAGCAAAGGCATAATGAAATAGTGCTAGAAACGATGCTCTAGCTGTCATAGCGCCCGCTGTTTGATTGGCGGCGCATATATAATTCAGTGGTGTATATTATACATAGTATTTCAGTCATTGCAAGGGTAATATCTGTAGCGAATTAGGATATTACCCTTTATAAACAGTAATATGTAAACAACAGTATCTGTGCTTAATAATCACGCTTATATGAATCAATAACTATACACTGTTAATCTAAAGCTATGAAACATCAATCCAAAACAATGTCATATTGCTCTTGAGTATAGAGATTTTCGACATCAAAGGTAATCACTCTACCAAGTAAATACTCTAAATCTGCCACCGTGTCTGACTCTGAAGTGAGAAGTAAATCAATGACTGCGGCATGGGCAACGACCGTAAATTTCTTGGGAGAGTTATAAGTACGAGCACAACGCATGATTTCACGGAATATCTCAAAGCACACTGTCTCAGCCGTTTTGACAAAGCCGCGTCCTTGACAGGTCGAGCACGGCTCACATAGCTGCTGTCCAAGCGACTCACGCGTACGTTTACGCGTCATCTCTACCAACCCAAGCTCACTGACCTGAGTAATCTTAGTTTTGGCATAGTCTTGTACTAGCTGTGATTGCAGGCTCTCTAACACATCATCTTTATGCTGCTGTTCAAGCATGTCAATAAAGTCTAGGATGATAATACCGCCTAGATTACGCAAACGCAGCTGACGGGCGATTGCATGAGTTGCCTCAAGATTGGTTTTATAAACCGTATCTTCTAACGAACGCCCGCCTACGAATGATCCCGTATTGACATCGATCGTGGTCATCGCTTCTGTTTGGTCGATAATCAGATAGCCACCTGATTTTAAATCTACGCGGCGTTTTAAAGCATCACGCAAATCATCTTCGACACGATGGACATCAAACAAGGATGGCTCAGCGGTATAATGGACAATGCGGTCATAGACAAAAGGCACAAACTCTTTGGCAAAGGATCTGACTTGTTCATAAATTTGTGCATTATCAATGATGACTTTCTCGGTATCCGCGTGTACCAAATCACGGATAGAGCGCAGCGGTAATGATAGCTCTTGATAAATAAGCTCAGAACTTTGATGTTGTTTCATCTCTTGGCGACGCGCGCAGATGGTACGCCACAGCTGCAATAGATAATAAATGTCTTCTTCAAGCTTATCGACAGGGACACGTTCAGCAGCGGTACGAGCGATGAGACCGCCTTTTAGATTGACCGTTTGCATCAGGCTACTAAGCTCAGTCTTCAGACGAGTGCGCTCTTCTTCGCCATCAATGCGCTGAGAGATACCAATGTGTTCGCTTGAGGGCAGATACACTAAATAGCGAGATGGCAAGGATATATTGGTGGTCAAGCGAGCGCCTTTACTGCCCAACTGATCTTTTGTCACTTGCACTAAAATACGTTGGCTTTCATGCAAGCGATGTTGAATCAACGTTTTAGACACAGGGATGACTTCGGTATTTTGTATACTAACCACCGGTGGCGTGACAGCCAAGTTATCAGTACTATTTTCTACCACAGCATCTTCTATATTGCTATCCGAGTTTTTATCGCTATTGTCAGCCGCTTTACTTTTATTTTCTGCTACTGGACGCGGCTCACGCTGCATATCATTGACATGTAAAAATGCTGTCCGCGACTGCCCGATATCAACGAATGCTGCCTGCATACCAGGTAAAACGCGTACGACTGTACCCAGATAGATATTGCCGACCAGACCCAATTTATGATGACGTTCAATATAAATTTCGCCCAAGATGCCATTGTCTAAAACTGCGACACGGGATTCCATTGGACTAATATTAATCAGCAGCTCTTCGGACATAATGTTTTTCTCTTATCTCTCAGCTTTCTTGTTAGACGTTCATCGTCTATTACCTTTATAGTGTAACAAATGCAGCTGGCTCTCGCCCATTACTCTCGCGTGTTATTATGTGCAGCAGGTTAGAGTGACAACCAATCTCTGAGAGACAAACAATCTCCATCAGGGTCTGTCTCGTATTTTACTTGACACTAATATCTGTGACGTTTTTAATTAACGCCAGCGTTTGTGGAAGTGGTAAACCCACGACATTGGTATAGCTCCCATTAATACGGCTGACCCAAATAGCACCCAAACCTTGTATACCATAACCACCCGCTTTATCAGCAGGCTCGCCACTTTCCCAATAGTTACTCATCATCTCTGCAGTGAGCGCTATAAAGGTCACTTCGGTACGCTCAGTGATTCGTTGCTGATTAATGATTTGAAATACTGGTTCATGAGTTGAGCTGTTAGCCACTTTAGAAGATAATGATACATAAGTTGCTTGAACTGCTGTCCATACTTCATGGACATTATCAGACATCTGTTGCCACATGCTATAAGCGTGCTCACGATCGACTGGCTTGACCAGCACTGTTTGACCATCTGCCAGCACACCGATGGTATCAGACGTTAGAATGATAAGTGAGTCAGAAAAACAGCTTTTATCCGTTTTCAAGCGTGATGCTAGTTGCTGTATGGCAGCCTCAGCTTTAGTGGCGACCATGCGCTCGATATAGTCTGTAGGTGACTCATCATCATGCTTTGTTTCATCGACATCTACACTCAATGTGCTAAATTCTAGTTGTGCTCTTTCTAACAGCTCACGACGGCGCGGCGAACCAGAAGCTAAAATAATATCCATCGCTACTCTCTTTATATCTGTATTTATCTACCTACTACCGAAAACTGCTGCCTGTTAGTGCATTAATATTAGTTAGTCATGATTAATAAACACCAGCGCTACAATCTTATGGGTTGGCAGCAGAATTTTTCTTATGACGCGAATTTGCGCAAAGCCAGTAGTACCAATGGCCAGCTGATGATACTCATCAACAGTGATAAGGCAGATTGTGCGACAAAGACATTCTGGATAAACATCTGCAATATCCATAAACATAATTGAAAAACAACCAATCCTAAGCTCGCTAATAACCATGCACTGATGGTATTTAGTTGCCTAATATAAATACTGGTTATTTTTATGAAGAAGGCGACTGCCACGGCGGCAAAGGCTTGCTGTCCCAAATGGGTATCCATGAGTAAGTCAGCAATGAGACCGATGGTAAATGCTGTAAAAATACCAACATAGCGTGGCTGAAATAACAACCAAAAAATTAACACCATGATCATGACCATAGGGCGTAAGGTAGCCATACTAGGACTTAACGGATAGACATTAAGCGATGACGCAATAACAAAACTTAGAATGATGGTAGCAATCAGTAGTACCGTTGCATTCTCAGAATCAGGATACGACATGGGTACTTACCTTAACGAATGTATTGATGGCTGCTGTTAAAGCATGAGTGGGCATTGATGGGATAAAAACCATGGCTAAAAATGTATCGACAAACAGACCAGTTAATAAATAGATGCCAGCCATTATCTGATTGGTGCTTACGTATTGAGCGCCTAACTTCTTAACGGTCATTGAGAGTCATATTATTTTTATTCACCAGCTTATCTTGCAGGACTAATACATACGCATTATCGATAAAGTTCGCTGCTGGGGTCACTTCTATACTTCTAAAGTTATCGGCTTGAGTATCTTTAATATGGGCGATACGCCCGACACGATACCCTGCTGGAATACGCCCACCCAATCCTGATGACACCAGCTCATCACCCACACGCACGTCTGAGGTTTTGAATACATAGTCAAGGCTTAATGAGGTTGGTATACCTTGCCCTGTCACGATAGCGCGTTGACCTGTGCGCTTGACTGTAACTGCAACTGATTGCTGCTCATCAGTAATCAATAGTAGGCGACTAGTATTGGGATAGACATTAATAATCTGCCCTAAAATACCGTCCTCATCAATCACTGTTTGTCCAACTTGAACCCCGTCTTGAACGCCTTTATTGAGCACCACGATTTGTCTGAGTAAGTTGGTGTCTGTACCGATTACCTGTGCCAAATTAAGATCAAATTGTTCAGGCTTGGTCGTTGATAAAATACCTTGCAGCCGCGCATTTTGTGCCAAAATATAATCTTGCTGCTGCAACTTGGCTTGCGCATGGATCAGTTGCGACTTTAGCTGCATATTTTCGCGGCGCAGCGCTTCTTTAGACTGTAAGCTGCCACCTGCCCAATGCTTGGCATAACTCGGTAACAGTGACAGCTCATAAATAGGCTGCATAGCGGCATGACTGGTACTACGTACTGGATTAAACCATTCTGAATTTTTGCTATCGAACCACATCAGTATTAGAGCTGCTATTAATACAATGGCAGTCTTACGAAGTGCTAACGGCTGGCGCGCAAAAATACTTGGGGTCATAAGTCGTCTAACTCAGGAGTTATAAAATAAGCAGTAGCCAGTACTGGGTTCTAGTTGATTAATGCAATTAAAGGCAGCGCAACTGGCTACCTTTAATTTTATACTGTTTTGACCCACTATTTTTACGCAAGCTATCATCAAGCACGACGAAGATAATTTATCAATACCGCAGTGCTTAACTAAAGCAATCTAAACAAAAATCATGTTCAAGCTTTTGTTATTGATAAAATCAAGCGCAATACCACCGCCGCGGCTAACACAAGTCAATGGATCTTCAGCAACGGTCACAGGTAGACCTGTCTCTCTTGAAATTAATTTGTCCAAATCACGTAACAGCGCACCGCCGCCCGTCAAGACAATACCACGCTCTGCGATATCTGATGAAAGCTCAGGTGGCGTCTGCTCAAGTGCAGCTTTCACTGCACTAACGATACCGCTTAGCGGATCACTCAGGGCTTTTTGTACTTCTTCTGAGTTGACAGTAAAGGTTTTTGGCACGCCTTCTGCCATGCTACGACCGCGAACTTCGACTTCTAGCTGACTGTCTTCATTCAAAGCAGAGCCAACTTCGTGTTTGATACGCTCAGCTGTCGTCTCACCAATCACACAACCATGGGTACGGCGCACATGGGTGATAATAGCGTCATCAAACATATCGCCACCGATACGAATCGACTCAGCATAAACGCAACCAGATAACGCGATAACGGCAATCTCCGTCGTGCCGCCACCAATATCAACCACCATCGAACCGCTGGCTTCATGAACTGGCAAGCCAGCACCGATGGCAGCAGCCATTGGCTCTTCTAACAATAGTACTTTACTCGCACCTGCCGAAGATACCGCTTCACGAATCGCTTTACGCTCAACCAGAGTAGATTTGCAAGGCACACAAACCACCACATTAGGCTGCGCCATAAAACGCTTGGCTTTTACCTTCGTGATGAAATGCTTGAGCATTTTTTGCGTCACTTCAAAGTCAGCAATCACGCCGTCTTTTAATGGGCGAATCGCTGTAATATTGGCAGGTGTACGACCAAGCATCTGCTTGGCATCAATACCAACAGCCGCAACGGTAGGATTTTGTGTACGATTACTTCGTAACGCAACCACCGTAGGCTCGTCAAGTACGACGCCTTTATTAGGAATAAAAATGAGAGTGTTCGCAGTACCGAGGTCGATAGCGATATTATTTGATAAAAATCCAAACAGGTTCATGACTAATATTTCCAGCGTATTACAAATGAGGCGAATGAGGCGAATGAGATTGACTGAGGCGTTACTCGTCAGCGTTGAGCAGGTCGTCGTTAGACATCACTTATGGCGAAATTTGAACCTCGCAACAAGTCAAACCTAAGCAATAATGATGAAATGGAAAAACTGAGCTAAATTATACCGATTTGGCTCAAAAAAAACACAGATATTTGCATCAGTAAGTCAGGATTTTGGTCTTAAACGCTAAAAGTTGTTACAAAGTTTAAAATAGCAGTAAACACCATTCGACTTAATGAAACATCATTTAATTCAATAACTAACAAGGCTCTACAGGCAAATGATAATTTTGCTTAGCAGCACAGGTGCATACTGTAACGTATTTCAGAACGTAATGGGTAAGCAATTGAGAATCAATCGTGAATTATACGGTCAATTTTGCAAATCATGCCATCTTGGTTGATATTGTGCATCAATCAAGCGTCATGCTCTGTAAACTTAAGCCAGATGCTTTATAATAAAGCCACTATATATACATCTTAAGATAAACCCCTTGTTTTAGTTTGTGTTAATAATTATCTATATCTAATGCTTGCCTATTTTAGCCGCATTCTACTCTAACAAAAACTGTCCTTCACTGGAGAAACTATGTCACAGCAACCAGCAACGTCTGACAGCAACGTCAGCCGTGAAGAAATCCTAGAAGTTGCCAACCTTGCACGTTTGGGTGTCGATGAAAGCACAGCCGATAGCTATGCCGACGATATTAGTAAAGTATTAAAACTTATGAATACGCTATCTAACGTGGATACTACAGGCATCAAACCCTTAGCAAACATTCATGAAGCTTGCCAAGAATTGCGGGCTGATGTGGCCAAACACGATATCAACCGCGCGCGCAATCAGTCAGTCGCCCCAGCTGTTGAAGATGGCTTATATTTGGTTCCACAAGTGATTGAATAAGCAGCGCGCTGCTTTAACCGCTACTCTATTTTACTTTATGCTATTCACATTTTGACGGACGACACCTTATGTCAGAACTTCATTTATTAAGTACCCAGCAGCTTATTACGGGCTTGCAAGACAAACAATTTAGCAGCGCGGAATTAACCGAACACTATATCAAGCGCATCAATGCGTTAGATGGCAAGATAAACAGTTTTATCACTCATACTTCTGAGACAGCACGCGCGCAAGCAAAGGCAGCAGACGAGATGCGCGCACAAGGCGATCAGCGTCCATTACTTGGCGTACCGATGGCGCACAAAGACATTTTTTGTACTCAAGGTGTACTGACGACTTGTGGCTCTAAGATGCTGCATAACTTTATCTCGCCTTATGACGCTACCATCGTTTCTAATATCGACAAAGCAGGCATGATTAGTTTAGGCAAGCTCAATATGGATGAGTTCGCGATGGGCTCAGACAACAGCAGCTCTTACTATGGCACTGTGCAGAACCCTTGGAACCTAGAGCGCGTCCCTGGTGGTTCATCAGGTGGTAGTGCAGCAGCCGTTGCCGCTGGTTTTACTCCTGTCGCAACAGGCAGTGACACTGGCGGCTCTATCCGTCAGCCTGCCTCATTTTGTGGTTTAACCGGTATCAAGCCAACCTATGGTCGCGTCTCTCGCTTTGGTATGATTGCCTATGCCTCAAGTCTGGATCAAGCTGGTAGCATGGGGCGCAGCGCTAAAGATTGTGCCTATCTATTGCAGCCAATGATTGGTCACGATCCACGCGATGCGACTTCTATCAAATATGACATGCCTGACTACGTACAAGACATCAATGATGCTGAAGGCGCGGCTGGTGATAAGCCATTTTCTGGCTTGCGCATTGGTGTTGCCAAAGAATACTTTAGTGCTGGACTAGACGCTGAGGTAGAAACAGCCGTACGTGCTGCTCTGAAAAAATATGAAGAGCTGGGTGCGACGATTGTGGAGGTGAATATCACTGACCCTGAGATTACCCTTGCCACTTACTACATGCTCGCCCCTGCCGAAGCATCATCAAACCTATCACGCTTCGATGGTGTACGCTTTGGCTATCGCTGTGAGAATCCAACCGATCTACTCGATCTATACACGCGTTCACGCTCTGAAGGCTTTGGTCCTGAAGTACAGCGCCGTATCTTGACCGGCACTTATGCGCTCTCGGCTGGCTACTTTGATGCTTACTATACCAAAGCACAAAAAATCCGCCGCTTAATCGTCAAAGACTTCGATGAAGCCTTTGCTAGCTGTGATGTGATTGCTAGCCCAACAGCACCAACCGCTGCTTACAAGCTTACTGACAACCTTGATCCTGCGACCATGTACTTGGGTGACGTTTATACTATCGCGGTCAACTTAGCAGGTCTACCTGCGCTCAGTCAGCCAGTTGGTCTAACCTCAGAAGGTTTGCCTGTTGGCTTACAATTAATCGGTAAGCATTGGCAAGAGAGCCAATTACTCACGACTGCTCACTTATTCCAGCAGCATACCGACCATCATCTACAACACTCTACCATCGCAAAGGAGACGGTATAATGAGTACAGCTACTACTGATAACAATGCCGTGCGCGAGCATGCCGTGCGTAAAGAGCTTTTCGTTGATGGTTATGAAGTGGTCATCGGCATTGAGATTCACTGCCAGCTCAATACAGAGAGTAAAATATTCTCAAGTGCGCCAACTGACTTTGGCCATGAGCCAAACAGCCAAGCCAGCATTGTCGACTTGGGTTTACCTGGCGTATTACCAGTTCTCAATGCTGGCGTGGTCGATCGTGCCTTAAAATTCGGTATCGGTGTTAACGCTGAGTTGGGTCTATTTAATACGTTTGACCGTAAAAACTACTTCTATCCAGATTTGCCTAAAGGCTATCAAATCACTCAGATGGCCAACCCTATCGTTGGCGAAGGCTATATCGACGTGGTGGTCAATGAAGGGGAAAAGAACGAATATCCAAAACGTATGGGCATCACCCGCGCACATTTAGAAGAAGATGCGGGTAAATCTGTACATGATGCCGTCGATGGTATGACGGGTGTTGACCTTAACCGTGCTGGTACGCCTTTAATTGAAATCGTCTCTGAGCCTGATATGCGCTCTGCTCATGAAGCGCTTGCCTATATCAAAGCCATTCATCAGTTGGTTACGTGGCTTGGTATCTCTGATGCGGTCATGGCAGAAGGCTCATTCCGCTGTGATTGTAACGTCTCTATCCGTAAGCCTGGTGCTGAATTGGGTACGCGTACTGAGCTAAAAAACCTCAACTCGTTCCGCTTTATTGAGCGTGCCATCAATCGTGAAATCGAGCGTCAAATTGATATTTTAGAGGACGGTGGCAAAGTACTGCAGGCAACGATGCTTTATGATCCAGAGCGCGACGAAACTCGTGTGATGCGTACCAAAGAAGACGCCAACGATTATCGTTACTTCCCTGATCCTGACTTACTGCCTGTGCGTATCGAACAGCATACGGTTGATAGCATTCGTGCAGCAATGCCGGAGCTACCCGTTGCTCGTCGTGCCCGTTTTGAAGAGGCGCTTGGTCTATCAGAATATGATGCTCGTATCTTGACTGGTAGTCGTCAAATTGCTGATTACTTTGAAGCTGTGGTCGCAGAAATTGGGCAAGCAGATGCCAAAATGGCTGGCAACTGGGTGATGGGTGACCTACTCGGTGCGCTAAATAAAGATGATAAAGAAATCACTGACTCCCCTATCAGCGCCAAGCAATTGGCTGGTATGCTAGCGCGTATCAAAGACGACACCTTGTCTGGCAAATTGGCGAAGAAAGTCTTTAGCGCCCTATACGAGCGCGAAGGCGGCGATGCTGATGATGCCGCTGACAAAATCATCGAAGAAAAAGGGCTTAAGCAAGAAACCGATACGGGTGCTATCAAAGCCATCGTTGAAGACGTCATCGCTAAGAATGCAGCCATGGTTGAAGAATATCGTGGCGGTAAAGAAAAAGCTTTTAACGGTCTGGTCGGTCAAGTCATGAAAGCCAGCCGTGGTAGTGCGAACCCGCAGCAAGTCAACCAAATCCTAAAAGAGCTACTCGGTTAAGGATAATTGCTGATTGGTTATGCTGACTGTGATACGTAAATTGGGGTTATAGATTTTGGCTAAAATAAATAGCTCTTGCAATATGCATAATTTTGCGTAAAATAGTCAGTCATTCGGGGCGTAGCGCAGTCTGGTAGCGCACTACACTGGGGGTGTAGTGGTCGCAGGTTCAAATCCTGCCGTTCCGACCAAACATAGCAGTAAAGAGAAAAGCCAATCATTGATTCAATGGTTGGCTTTTTTTTGTGCTAAATTTGGCAGGTGGTTGTATGATAGTTAATAAAGTAAAAATAATAAAAATCTTGCAAGGCATCATAGTAACCGAAAGCCAGCCGATCACGCACCTTTGGGCTGGCACTGCCTTGCACCTACTTTGATTTAAGGGTGTGTAAAGGTGTGAAAATGAGTAATAACGATATAGCATTAAGTTTTGATACTGCAGAATATTACAGCTTGCAAGAAGCTTGCGACTACTTAAATAGAAAGCACAAAACTAATAATATCACTCCAAAAAAGCTGTTGAAAAAAATATCTAGCAGGAATATTAATACGTTCATCTATTTTCGTATGGATAACCTTTTAAATAAGCCATTACGCTTACAAATAGATTTTTATGACTCAAATATACTTCCTTTAGATACGAGCATTTATAGTTTACCTGAAGAAGAGTTAAAGCCCATTGTTGACAGTCTTAATAAATTAGAAAAATTCGTATCTAATAGAATTATAGATGATTTATATATGGGTTCATTTTTATTTAGAGTGAGCAAGGAAACCTTATCTAATATGGCGTTGAGTAATAATCCTAACGATAAAATATTGTTATTTGGGTTCGAGGGCTTCATTCAAAGACCTAACTATAATGATGATCCATCTAAGCCGAGACAACTTGCAGAGTGGAAGATAACTGTAGAAGATAAAAGATATCACTTGCTCGAAATTGATTCTTTTTACTTTGTTATCGATTCTATAGACGACAAAGATTTAGCTGAGTTTTCTGAAAAATCACCTTTTTTATGTTCGTTCAATAAAAGAGGTGACTTCTCCTTCCCTGAATTTAACATCAGACTAAGCGACATAATAATATTACATAATGACTTATTAACCCTTGAAGAAGAAACTTTGAATAACAAACCTATTGAAAATAAAGGTAAATTTGAAGCTAGAAAAGGTATCAGTCATAAGAAAGTCTTAGCAAAAGAAATTGCAAAACATATAGCAGAGGAACAATGGATTCAAGATACTGAAAATAAAATAAAAATTGGGGAAATGTGCAACATAGTATGGGCTAAGCTAATAGAGTATAACCTTTCTAAAGAACTGCCTAACCATATAGACAACCTAAGACCTTGGATTAAAGAAGTATCACCTAGCTATGCTAGTGAAGCAGGCAGACCAAAGTCATAACTTAAATATACTTCAACCTAGCTTAATCTGTATAAACGTAGGTTTAGGGAATTTTCTTAATCAACTCTATTTCATAGAATAAATCCATACCAACCGTATCAATCAAGTTACGGCAAATATGGAGCTATGACATGAAACACTTAGAAAAAGCTAGAGTCTTAACCAGTACAAAATCAACAGTCCAAAAGCTATTTAATAAGCCACCCAAATGGTCGTTTGCTATATTGAAATTTCTGATTATTATCCTAGTGCCTTTACGATCAAATGCACCTGATATCCAGCTTAATTTTTATACCGTTAACATTCTATTTTAAGTTGAAAATCCACATAAAAAACCAGCCATTGAACCCAATGACTGGCTTTTTTATGCTCAATTCTTCTTCATTTATTACTACAAAGACGCTTTAGTAATCGCACTCAGCGCTTCATTGATGATAAATACTTTAGACCTAATATCAGTAAAACCAAATGAGGTCAGTCTTTGAGTATGCTTCTCTAAGTATCTGTTGGCATCCTCTAAGTTATCAAACACATAAATACCGCCCGCTTCTTGCGTTGCTTCGTTTTCTGTCCATAGCTTATAGACTAGACCGCTCTCGTTTGCGATGTCTTCAGCCAACTCTTTCATAGACTCAAAGAATTGATCGCCAAAAGGTCCGCTATAAGGAAAGTCGATTTGCAAAAGATATTTCATAAGTTAATCCTCATTATTATTAAATAGTCGGCAAAATATATGCTGCCAGATACTTTCAATCTTAACATAGTACGATTGACTATAGACTTTTGGCAAGCGAGCAGCTAGGGTAAATGTACCACTTTATGAAGGTTCAACCCATGTCTGAGGCTATCGCTCAGCCCCTCTCGACTTACCTTATAGATGACGCACCTTGGGACGTATACCAGCGACCTTATGTGCGTGATTTGGCTTATGCGCTGGCTTGTCCTAACGTCTTGACACAGTGGATAGACTTTGCACCGCATGAGAATACACATGCGATTTCAGTGCATAATGCCAGCTTTTGGCAGGCGCAGTTTGCAGCGTATCAGCCGCGCTTAAAAGAGTTGGATACCACTAAAGACTATCAAGAGCTGACCCGCTACTTATTAAAACGTCCTAGCCCAAATCGCTTGGGCTTTCATTTTGAAGGGTTACTATCGTTTTGGCTAGAAGATGGCTTTGCACGCAAGTTGCATCCATACGAGACGCTTGCCAACAACATTCAGCTATATAATGGCAAGCAGACAACAGGCGAGCTTGATTTGATTTTATACAATCATCAAGACAAGCTCACCGAACACTGGGAATTGGCGATTAAGTTTTTTATGGGCTCAGCGCCGTTTGCTCCTGAGAACTGGGTTGGAATTAACTCCAATGACAATCTACAGCGCAAAATGACCCATATGCAAACCAAGCAGTTTCGTACCGTATGGGTAGATACCGAAAATCATGGGCAAGTTAACATTGATAAGCGTTATGGGGTGATTAAAGGGCGATTCTTTTTGCCAATCAACACCACTAACTTTAATTATCCATCTTGGTTAGCACCAAGCTTTCCGATGCACGAATGGTGTGATAAAGATGATAAGCTTAATCTTGCGAAGATTGATATAAGGGCATTACGAGCCGCCCATTATATCGAATGGTTTACTAGGCGCGACTGCTATGATGGACGACAGCCGCAGGTAGCTTGGTTAAACGACGCAATGCCTATGCCTACGACAGGACTATACTTCGAAGGTCATAGTCCGATCGTCATTTATCCTGAACAGCGCGACAAAACGCATGACAAATTTTAGTAACGTCCACCGCATTATATGTACATCGACGCTTTAGCCATCTGCTTTATTAATGCAATGAATCAAGCTACCAAGCATAGCGTCCATACAAACTAATCTCACTGCGTTTGGCTTTTTCTGAATCGAGACTGTCAGTCAGCAATTTGATGCCAGCATAGCGACTGTCTACAGCGAGACCCAATGCTTGCGTTTGCGGCTCTATTAAGCCCGTCACCGTAATGGGGAAAGCATCATTGGACGTTTGGTAGCCTGCGGATAATTGATACAAGTCTTGAATGTCATTCACTTGACCATGTAGACCGAGCTGCCATTGACTGTCTAGCTGATGCTGAAGGCTACCTTCCACTCTCCATGGCAATGTCTGTGTGACATGGTCAGTACTAAGCTGCCCTTCAATCGTATAGAGAGGTCTGCCGTTGACGTCATAATCCAATGCATAACGAGTGCTTGGCATGTCTTTCCAGCGCATGCGTCCAAGGATATCGTAGCCACTCAGAGACAACTGCGTACTATCAGACAACTGACCTGTGAGCTGCAAATCGAGCGAATAACCATATCCCGAAGGTTTCGCGGGGTTCCAGTCTAGGTTTTCCTCCCCTAAAGCTGGTTCATCATAGTAATAATCGATGTAAGCGTTGGTTTTATCCAAACTGTCTCGTATGTCTGTCACCTCATTATTTGGTAACACTCTGGTGCTTAAATCGCCAACTATCTTACCTTCTAATGCATGCAGTCCTTGCCAGAGATTGGCCCGAGTCGTCAATTGCCAGTTAGGCATGAGCTGCTGCGTCAGACCAATATTAGCACCGAATCTTTCATTGTGCTTGGCTTCCAAAAATAACGGATAAGTTTGACTGGTACTTGAGGGCTGTTTATTTTCATACTGCCAATAAACTTCGGCAGTCTCTTTGCTAAACGTCATTAAATAATCATAACGCCAACCTAGACCGTAGCTAATCGCACTGTCCGCAGGACGAATCTCAAGCGACGTCCGACCTTGGGCATAAGCATGATCACCCGAATCCAGCGGTGCACTCCAATCGTCCAAAAATGCTGAGATAGGCTGTGTTGGACTATGAGCCGTTGCCATCACACTCCACTCTATCTGCGCGTTTGACTGAGCAATATGACTGTCTAGCAACCCTGTCGCTTGGGGGTAGAAATAAAAATTCGTATCAGCAGCTGATATATCTGCACTATCAGCAACCGCAGCGCTGGATATCATCATAGCGGCAATCGCTGGCGTAGTGATTAACTTGGTACGGCTGTATAAATGCGATGCTAAGCTTTTAGGTAAAAAACCATAGAGACTTGAAACGTTATATGGCATAAATTTCTCACGTTTATTAGAGAGCATAAAAAAGAGACAGGAATCTGTCTCTTTTTTTTGTTGCTATACCTCAATCGCTACTAACAACGGTTGAGAGTCGATGTGACACATGATTTGATTATAGAATAATTAAACTATCATCAGTAAACTTGGCAGTAACTTTGCCATCATTATCCATTAAATCACCGTAGTCCTTACCGTTAACCATGATATCGCCAAGCTTACCCATTTTATCTTTGATAAAATCACCATTGGCATCAACATTTAACTTGATCGACGCTTTATTTTGCTCAACGGTAAACTGGGTGCTAACCACATCATAGTTATTATCTAAGCTTGACTTACCGGTTACAAATAGCTTCTTACCCTCTACGCTAGCAGTCAGACCTTGTAGCTCAATAACATTACGAGCAGTACGTTTAAGATTGGCTTGGAAATCAAGTGGAATCGTCGTTGTATTCTCTTTCGTTACCTTGCCCTTAATCGCCAATACTATTTCCATACCTACGTATTTATTGGCGGCCTCTTCGATATCACCGACTTCATCGATTATGATAAATTTCTTTATATCAGCGTCATTGGCAGTCGCATTCAGTGTAATCTCTACATCAGTCATCGGTTTTTGCTTGGTCATCTTGCCCGTTATAGCAAACTTATAAGGAATTGTTCTAACCACCAGACTGTTATCTGCCAGCTTTCTGCTGACATCCAGTGCGGCAAATTCAAAATCTTTTGCTTCAATCACGCTATCATTAGCCGTCAACTTCAGACTGCTTAATTTGATGACCGCCTTTTCTAGCGTGATGCCTTCTCTATTTGCATCATTGATATCAAACTCATCATTGACCAAGACTTTATCACTGAATTGACCACTGACTGTTGCGCCTTTAGTACTTGAGTTGAGGGCAACGATATCAGTGCCAGTACCAATTTTAATACTCTTGAAACCCAAGCTGCCGTTAAAGTTATCTGTACTGGTGTTTGAGCTTAACGCATCTTCAAAACCATCAAATGCTGCCTTAAAATTGTCTTGATTGACGACAACAGGTCCGTACAAACCTGTTTGCGGGTTATACACATAATCGTATTCTTCGACATCTACTTTGGTTGTACCATTCAAGGTAAACTTACCGTCAGTACTTAGCGTTGCGACAAAACCATTTTCGGGCGTTAAAGTGATATTGCCTAATGCGACCTCAAATTTTGCATCATTGGCTAATGCTAAGATATCAGCTGCCGTGAGCTGTGATACATCATTCTCTTCCATATAGTATTTTAGATCACTTGGGATATCAAAGGTATAACCCAGACGTGTATCTTGCTTTTCTGTAAGGATATCACTTACATCTTCGTAAGCATCTGTAACCGCTTTATTGTCACTGACAAATAACTTGGCGGTACGAATCATCTCTTTCGCTTGCTCGATCTCAGACAAACTATTATCGACAGGCGGTTTGACTGGCACATCTGGCGTATTAGTACCATTACCAGAAGAGTTATTATTGTTGTCATCACCACAGCCTGCTAACGCTAACGTGCTGGCTAAGGCTAATGCGCTCAATTTAAAAAATTTCATAACACAGTCCTTTATAGAATGTTTTAAAAACGAGAAGCACCAAAATCTTTATCTAATTAAGCAAATAATGCCTTAATTCAAAAAAGCGCCTCTTAATTTAGAAAACTTAAGTTTGCTTTAAAATAAAATAATAATACTCTTATTTAAACAATTTATCTATAAAGTAAAAGAATATAACAGCAATGTTACACAAAAAAATAAATGCTGTTGTTGCGACTAATCTTGACTGTCTACCAAGGACACTTTATCAATAATTTTCAATCACTTGCATCAGCTCGTACCTGAGCATATCTGCGCTTGGCATGCGCTCAGCGTGAAAGCGCACAATAGCAATACCGGCACTAGCAAGGGCTTTGTCTTTTTTGTCATCCGCCTTTTGACGCGCTTTACTCGTGTGTGTCCAATCATCAAGCTCGATAGCAACCAGCGTGGTCTGAGCATCAATATCCACAATCACATAATCGACGCTTTGACGGCAGATACGATTGAACCAAAAGCTACGCTCGGAGGCCTCACTGCTATTGCCTTCGATAATGCGTGACAGTTGAACTTGAACGAAAATATGATATTCCGGCAACGCACTTTTTAGCTTATTAAAGAAAATGACTTCCGTATCCGTCATAATCGGCATCGGCGCAAACGGCCAAATAGCCAACTCATCGCCGCGTACTGGCTTTGGATCAGGCTCAACAACTGGGGGGTTTTTCAACAGCTTGGGTACAGTAATCAGCCCTAAAAATCCAACGGCCAATATTAAAAATATAACACCAAATGACATGGTTTTACCTTATACATGATTAAGGCAGCCAAATATGTAGGACGACTTCCATAAAGTGACATACATACTCAACTGCGACAGGGCAGCCCTTATAGGCTGACCCGTTATACAGAAAAAATCAGGGGCAATCGGCGCACATCGTAGCTAAGCTTACGCCAATCAGCAAACACTAAAACAAAAAACACGACAATAAATGTCGTGTTTGAATAAAACTCAGATAAAACAATAACATCTAACCAAGACTCTGCTGTTTATTTAGCAATAATAGTCATCCGATTATAGTGATTTTTACACTATTTTAGCGCCAGTATAAAACCCAAGCACTGGTCGTATTGACCTTGGGATCGCTATTGATTTTATCTTTTAACGCTAACGCCGCTACTTTACCGCGCTCAGGACCGACGATGACGCGAACCCCGCGGCTGGTAGGGCTGGTCTTAACTTGGTAGCCTGCGGATTTAAATTTCTTTGCCAGCTCATCCGCTTTGGCTTGATCGTTTGCCAATGCTACTTGCACCCCAAAGCTGCCTTTGGCGTCGGTTTCTTTGACTTCTTTACGGGCTTCGCTGAGTTTCTGCTGTGCTTCACGCTTAGCATCCGCTGATTTTTTGGCTAAAGCCTCTTCTTTCTGACGCTTGTCTTCACGTGCCTGCTCAGCCGCTGCCGCTTCACGTGCTAATCGCTCGACCTGCTTACGTGATGGAATGGTGATGTTTTGACCCAGTTGTAGCGATGTCGACGGTGACAGATTATTCGCTTGTGCCAATACTTCTACTGGCATATTGTATTGCCGCGCCAGTTTAATCAGCCCATCTCCTCTTTTAACTTGATAATCAGAAGGCGATTTTGGTGGCTCATTCTTAGCCGCTTCTGCTGCCGCTTGTTTTTTCTCAGCCGCAGCATCCGCTTGTTTCTTAACTTCCGCTTGTCTTTTTGCTTCCGCTTCTTTTTTACTGTCTGCTAGTTTCTTTGCGGCAGCCTGCTCTTTAATCGCCGCTTGCCTTTGAGCTTCTTGTTGCGCTTGGGCAGCTTTTTGCTGGTTGCCAGTGTTTGTCTCACTTTCAGCTGACTCAGCAGCGCTAGTCTTTTTTATTGGCGTTGTAGCGTCATTTTTTTCCGCATCGGATTTGGATTTATCACTCTCTTCAGCAGCTGCCGCACTACTGGCCATATACTGCTGACTTTCTGCACGGGCTTTTGCCAATGCTTCCGCCTCAGCGGCTTCCTGTTCAGTTAAGAACTGCTGGGCACGTTTTTCTTGTTCAGCCACACGAGCAGCGCGCTCTTTTTGTTTCTCTGCCAAGATACGTTTTTCAGTCTCGATATCCGTCGTCAGCGGCTGAGGAGACTCTTGCTCAGGGCTTGGCTTATCTACCATTGCTGACGCTGGTTGTGGTTCATTACTATCACCAATCTGTTGCACCATGGCGTATAGCATCACGCTACCGCCGATAATCATCCCAATGCCCAATAAGGCTTGTCTCGAAAAGTTCATCCGTTTACGTCTCTTAGTTGGTAATAAGGTTGATTGAGCGGCGCAACTGCCGTCTCAAAACTGTGTTTAGATAGTTTTAATAGCCTTGATAGGTGTCATTGCCACCAGTTGCGTCCATCCGTTTTTGAATGTTATGCCAAGCGTTTAATGCCATTATAGAGCAGCTTGCCAAATCACTTTGATTATAAAGCATATTTTTCATACTGTCTGCCATCATGCTACTGCTAAGATTAACATTAAATAAGCACCATTTTAATGTTAATTATCAACCGCCAGTGCTGCCAGTGCCTCGCCGATCGTATGAAAGGAGCCACATACCACGATAAGGTCTTGCGGCTGACTGGCATTGATAACCGCATCGGTCGCTTCTGATAAACGTTTAAATTCGTGTATTTGAGCATTATCGACATAGCTCGATAGGATACCTTGCAAGTGCTCAGTGCTCGCAGCACGTGGATAATCAATCTCAGCGATATACCAATCGCTAATCGGTAAGCCCGCTATCGTCAAATGCTGCACGACTTTATTGATATCTTTATCACCCAACATAGAAAACAGCATTTTAATGCTGGCAGGTTTTCCTGTAGTTTGATTTTTTTGGCTACTATTTGGATTACTGCTATGATTGAGAGCCTCAGAGTTATTTTGATTTGCTAGATGCTGTTGCCAAAGCGGTAATAGTTGCGCCAATAAAAACTCGACGCCTTGCTCGTTATGCGCGACATCAAACAGCCAATGGCGATTGTGGGTCTCACGATAATCAAAGCGACCGGCGAGCCTAACCGTTTGCAGCGCCTGCTCGATAGCAGTGCTATCGACATTTAACGAACTTGCGAGCACTGCTGATAACGCAGTGGCAGTATTGGTCAATGACAGTGCTGGGCGCGGTAACTGCATGGTGACCGCAGCATTGCTATATTGCCAAGCGCTTGCATCCACTTCACGATAATCAAAATCTTGCCCAACTCGACAACAAGTTGCTTGATGCTTATCAATCGCTTGCTGCACACTGACTGGCATTGCAGTAGCACCATAAACCACGCTGATACCATCACGTAAGATACCTGCTTTCTCACGGCCAATAGCTTCAACATTGTCACCCAGCCAATCGACATGATCGATAGCGATATTGGTAATCACTGCCATATCAGGATCGATGATATTGACCACATCTAAGCGCCCACCCAGACCGACTTCCAACACCCAGACATCACAGTCCGCTTCGGCAAATATTAATAATGCGGCAAGTGTGGTCATCTCAAAAAATGACAAGGTCAGCTCACACGCTAATCGCGCTGCTTCTACCTTGCTAAAGGCTTCAATTAACGTCTCGTCACTGACCATCTCGCCATTGATACGCACGCGCTCATTGAATACACTTAGATGCGGTGATTGATACAGAGCCGTTTTATAGCCTGCTGCTTGACACATCTGCGCGATGACAGCCGTCGTTGAGCCTTTACCATTGGTGCCCGCCACCGTGAATACATAAGCATCGTCTTTGGCTGACTGTACCACGCCTAACGCCTCGGCAACTGGCAAAACTCGCGACAACCCCATATCTATCGCCGATACATGAATCTGCTGCATATAATCGAGCCATTCGGTCAAGCTAGAATGCTTGTTGGGAGTGTTAGGGTTAAAAAGTAGAGAGTCGGACATGGACACAGCCTATATTGAAATATTTGAATAAAAAATGGTCAATGATAAAGGATTCATTAAGAAAGTACAGACAGTATATAACTACCTGTCCAAAAAGCAAAAATAGCATTTACCGCTGTTGACGATAAATGCTATTGATTGATCTTACTTAGTCAGCAAAATTGAGCATGCTACTAAGCATAAGTCATGCGGAATATTAAACTCAGTTATCCGTTAGTCAAGCCGATGAGCAAGTTAGGCATCAACATTAGGCATGCGGCTTAACTTTGCTAGCAGACGATAAATAGTATCAATCATTTGATGACGATGTACCACTTCATCGACCACACCGTGCTCTAACAAGAACTCGGCACGCTGGAACGGCTCTTCTAGCGTCTCACGAACCGTTTGCTCAATCACGCGCTTACCTGCAAAGCCAATCATGGCTTTTGGTTCTGCTAAATGAATATCACCTAACATAGCGAGCGACGCAGTCACACCGCCATAAACAGGATTGGTCAATATCACGATATACGGCACGCCAGCAATTCTCAAACGCTCAATTGCAGCAGCCGTTCGTGCCATCTGCATCAAAGACAGCAAACCTTCTTGCATACGTGCGCCGCCAGAGGCAGCAAAGCAGACTAAGGGCACTTTATCTTTAAGGGCTTTCTCAGCCGCCTCTACGAAACGGTCACCAACTACAGAGCCCATAGAACCGCCCATAAAGCGGAAATCAAAGGCACAAGTAACGATATCAAGATTGCGCAATTTACCGTACATCACAATCAGCGCCTCAGACTCGCCGGTTTTGTCCTGTGCTTCGGTCATGCGCTGCGGATACGGCTTACTATCCACAAAGCTCAATGGATCTTTGGCAGTGAACTGCTGTCCTAGCTCACCTTCTACTTGATCGAGCAACCAGTTTAAGCGCTCACGAGCACTCATCGGTAAATGATGATCGCAATGCGGACAAACATAGCAGTTAAAAATCAGTGCCGTATTGGTAATCATCGAATGACAATTACTGCACTTGGTTGACGGTTCGGTCTCTACTGCTGTCAAAGGCGCTGTCAATTGCTGTTTAATACCCGGTATCGGGCGATTAAACCATGATTGCCCAGCTGTATTACCGTTTGGCTCAACGTTGCTTTTTTCAGCATGGTTCAGAGTTGTCATATCAGGTTTTATTATCGTATCAGTCATATTATTCGCCATTATCAAAGGCTTATCGACAAGCTGGCTCATGCGCTTGTCCCTAAGAATCGATTTATAAGGATCAGTTTAATCGTCACATATTCTCATAACTTTCGCAGTTATAAAGCACGCTTTCTTGAAACTGTAACAATTTATATGTGATGTTAGTTTACACACGTAAACTAACTTTAGCAAAGTCATTTAACCCTGTCTTTATAAACATTGTTATTCATATTGCCATGACGATTTAAGTGACGATAATTTAACTTTATTTAATTCAGGCACTCAAACTATCAAGTGCACCGCGTAGCTCATCCATTTTTGCCATGATTTTTTGCTGAGCGGCGGCAACCGCAGTGCTATCATTTGCATCTATATCAGCAAAATTCTGCACCAAGGCACTACCGACGATAATACCATCCGCATGCGCTCCAATCGCTTTGGCAGAAGCCGCATCACGAATACCAAAACCCACACAGACTGGCAAATCAGTCGCTGCTTTAATCGCTTGCACTTGAGTCGCAACATCATCAGTATCAAGCGTTGCCGAACCCGTCACGCCTTTTAATGACACATAATAAATATAACCACCGCAATGGGTCAATACTTGCTCACGGCGCTCAGGTAAAGTGGTTGGTGACAATAAGAAAATCTCATTCATCGCATGGTCAGTCAAATGCTGGGTAAAACTGCCCGCCTCGCTTGGTGGTAAATCAACCATCAAAATACCATCGACACCTGACTGCTCACATAGCGCCACAAAGTTATCATAACCGATGATTTCAACTGGATTGAGGTAACCCATGAGGATAATCGGCGTCTGCGTGTCTTGCTGACGGAATTCCGCGACCATTTTTAGGGCATCACGTGTACTCGTACCTGTGGCTAATGCACGCTCTCCAGCTAAAGCGACGACTGGGCCATCTGCCATCGGATCAGAGAACGGTAAGCCTACTTCGATCATATCCGCGCCGTGCTTCACTAGGTCATGCAGCAGACCTACAGTGGTCGCAGGATTAGGATCGCCTGCCATGACATAAGGAATCAGGGCTTTTTTATTTTGAGCTTTTAGGGTTTCAAAAGTGCTTTCAATTCTGGTCATAGTGGTCTCTTGATTATTATAAACTGGCCTAGTTAACCCTTTATTTAAGAATCAATATTAAACAAAGGGTGTTAAGCAATTTTTCTTATAATGGATAAAATCGTAAAATAGCTTATAAAAATAGAGGCCACTACAACTCAATCCCTTCTGCCTTCATCACTGAATGCAAATCTTTGTCACCACGCCCTGACATATTGACGATAATGGTTTGCTCAGGAGTCATCGTTTTAGCCAGTTTAAGCGCATAAGCGACAGCATGAGCAGATTCAAGCGCAGGAATGATACCTTCTTTACGCGTGACTTCATGGAAGCCTTCTAGCGATTCTTTATCGGTACAACCGACATATTCAACACGCTTCATGTCTTTTAAGAAGCTGTGCTCAGGACCGACGCCAGGATAATCAAGACCAGCTGAGATAGAATGCGTTTCTTGAATTTGACCTTCATCATCGGCCATCAGATAGGTACGGTTACCATGCAGTACACCGATACGACCAGCAGCCAGTGGTGCAGAATGACGACCGGTTTCGATACCGTCACCCGTTGCTTCCACGCCATACATTTTGACCTCAGTATCATTTAAGAAGTCAAAAAACAGACCAATGGCGTTCGAGCCACCGCCAACGCAAGCCACTAGAGCATCTGGTAATTTACCCGTCATTTGCAGATGCTGAATACGTGCTTCTTTGCCGATAATCGCTTGGAAATCGCGTACCAATAGCGGATAAGGGTGCGGACCGGCAACCGTACCGATGATGTAATAGGTGCTATCGACATTAGTAACCCAATCACGCATCGCTTCGTTCATGGCGTCTTTCAGTGTCCGTGAACCTGAAGTCACTGGCACAACCGTTGCACCGAGCAAACGCATACGATAGACGTTCATCTTTTGACGCTCGACATCGTCCGCGCCCATATAAACGATACATTCAAGCCCTAAGCGCGCAGCAATCGTCGCCGTCGCTACGCCATGCTGACCTGCTCCAGTTTCCGCAATAATGCGTTTTTTACCACTCATTTTGGCAAGTAGCGCTTGTCCAATGGTGTTATTAACTTTATGTGCGCCAGTATGGTTTAAGTCTTCACGTTTAAAATAAATTTGCGCACCGCCAATCTCATCACTGAGACGCTTAGCATGATATAAAGGCGTTGGGCGGCCGACATAGTTGACCAAATCGTTGTGATACTCTTCCCAGAATGCAGGATCGGCTTTGACCTTGGTATATAACGCTTCTAGCTCTTCTAGTGCTGCCATCAAGGTTTCAGAGACAAAACGACCACCATGCACACCGAAATGTCCGCGTGCGTCAGGGTATTGGTTAAAGTCTTGAACGTTCTCTGGATTGGTGAAGGTATTGATAGCTTTAGCAGTAGCCGATACATCTTTGCTTGCGACATGACTCATGATAATTCCTACTATAACAAGTGGTATTTTTTAAGATAAATAAGGGGGAAAATTTTCCAAGTAATTAGCTATTTAACGGATAAAAATTCACGGCTAAAACACTAGTTACTGATATTCGAAGGTTCGCCAAGCGTCTCATTTTGCCATCGGTCGCGTTTTACCGCTTTCATAAAGGCACGCATTTTGGCAGCGTCTTTTTTGCCTTTGTCAGACTCAATCCCACCGCTGACATCGACCGCATAAATAGGCAAGTCTAAAGTGGCAGCGACATTATCGGCATTCAGTCCGCCCGCTAAAATAATAGGTAGCGAGCTGTCTTGCGGTAGCAGACTCCAATCAAAACGTGCCCCTGTGCCGCCATATTTATGGGGATGATAAGCATCCAATAAGATACTGTTCGCGCCAGCGGCAGCAAACTCATTAATCTCGGCGCTTACGCTAGCGGCAGTGTGTTGGTCAGCATTGATACGCAGCGCTTTTATCCAGCGTTTATTGACCGCACTGGCCAGCTGCGCACATTGCTCCGGTGTTTCATCACCATGGAATTGAATGATATCAAAAGCGACCTGATTCGCTAATTCTATCAGCTCTGCGCGCGGCATATTCACCACTAGAGCCACTATACTTATAAAAGCTGGCAAAGAAGCACTTAACGATTGCGCCTGCTCGATAGTGACAGCGCGCGGACTGGGCGGATAAAATACCAAGCCAACCGCATCAACACCCAACTGGGCGGCAAGTTTAATATCATTAGGCTGGGTAAATCCGCAAAACTTAACGTGCATGATGTGACCTTAGATATAACACTTAGTGCGACATTATTAGACTGTCTTCGCTACATTGACGGAAGGTAAACGTCAATTGCCAACGCTAAAGCGTAAATATGAGGATTTGTTAATTGAATCGTAAATTCATTGCATCCAAAAACTTATCCTAGCATACTTTTATTACCAGTTTTGTTTATGATTGCGATTGATTAATAGAGGGATAGTTGAATGTCTAAAACGGCGGCGGAAACGTCTCATAGCACAGATAGCACCGAAACAAGCAACGTCAACAATAGCGACGATGCCATTAGCGTAAACCCACCGCATTATTTAATGTGGTTTCGTCGTGACCTGCGAGTTCATGATAATACCGCGCTAGCTGCGCTTTGCGAGCAGGCAAATGCGGATAACGCCTCAGTAAGCGCTGTTTACTTCGTGACGCCTGAACAATGGCAAGCACATGACATGTCGCTGACACAGCTCGACCATATCGCTCGCACTTTGCCTATCCTAGCCAAATCCCTGCAAACACAATTAAATATCCACTTAACAGTACAGCTCTGTCCAAGCTTTACTGACTGTGTTGAGGCGATGCTAGATATCTGTAGCGCGAACCAGATCAGCACTGTGATGGCAAATCACGAGTACGAAGGCAATGAAATTAAGCGTGATGAGCAATTAACCAAACAGCTTGCAAACAACGATATAGAATTTATCCGCTGGCATGATCAATGTATCTTGCCACCACAAACCATCACCACGAACGATGACAGCATGTATCAGGTGTTTACCCCATTTTATAAAAAATGGCGTCATACCTTGGATATCGGCACCATGCAAATGCATGAAGCATCCGCCATAAATGGCAACACTAAAGTCAAACTAGAAGTCTCGAACGCCAGTGCTACTATCGAAGATATAGAAAGAGTAAGTAAAAAAGTAGTCGAAGATTATCAAAAGGCACTGCAAAATACTGGCTTATTAGAGCACATTGATATAGACGTACAGCTTGAGCACGCTCGGGCAGCCTACCCTGCTGGCGGAGATGCAGCTTGCCAGCGTTTAGAGGACTTCATCGCTGAGGATATCGACAACTATGATGTGAGCCGTGATGTACCCAGTTTAAATGCCACCAGTCAGCTATCTGCCTACCTGACTATTGGCGCAATCAGCCCCAGACTTTGCTACTTACAAGCTACCCTACAATTAAGCAAAGCACTGAGAGAATTACATGGGAATGACGGTGACACCTTAGACAGCGGGGATAACTTTGACAACACTGATAATAATGACATTAACCGCTGGATAAGTGAGCTGGCTTGGCGAGATTTCTATCGCCATGTTTTAGACTATAAGCCCGAGCTGATTCGCCATCAAGCGTATAAACATGAGACTGATAGCAAGATTAATTGGTCATACAATCAAAATGACTTTGAAGCATGGTGCGTAGGTAAAACTGGCGTGCCGTTAGTCGATGCGGCAATGCGCTGCCTGAATGCGACGGGCTTTATGCACAATCGCTTGCGGATGGTGACGGCGATGTTTTTGACCAAGGATTTATTGATTGATTGGCGCTTAGGTGAGCGTTATTTTATGCAGCAGCTGATAGATGGTGACTTTGCGTCCAATAATGGGGGTTGGCAATGGAGCGCGTCGACTGGCACCGACTCTGCACCTTACTTTCGTATTATGAACCCTTTTAGCCAAGCCAAAACCCACGATACCGATGGCGAATTTATCAAGACGTGGCTGCCTGAGCTAAAAGCCATTCCTACCACCATCTTGCATAGCGAGGATAAAATGCGTCAAACACTAGCAAAGGGCGGTAAGTTTGCTGATATTGATTACCCATTACCGATGGTCGAACATAAAGCGGCTCGCCAATTAGCGATTGCTGAATTTAAAAAATAGTGACGTATTACATCAATACTAAAGCCTCAATTTACTAAGAATTTCATTAGCTATTTTTAGCCCATTTAGAAAGTAATCGATTGAATTTAGGACACGCCCTAGTATCAGCTAGAGTTTACAAGATACGGGTTTGGATAACATAAAGAGCATAGGCTAATAAAGTGAAGCTTATAATTAATAGCACCCATGTCGCAAAAGAAAGCGATTCTTTCGATTTAGGGCGCTTATTAAGCTGACGTTCAGGCTTAGAAGACGGTTTATTATTAAGAGTTGTCATATACGCCACCTTTTATATAGGGTTGTATTACCAACGAAATTCATAAGTTGATTATGAATAATAGATAAGCTCTACTATACAATATAAATGGCGTTACTTTAAGTGTTTCCAATTAATAAGCTAACGTATGACTATCTAGTCTATGGCTCTAATAAAATTATGTCTGCATTATTTTACTGGCATCTGGCACGCGCCTGCACCTTGAGTCGTTACCGTCACTACTGCACCAGTTAACGAAAATAGCTGTTGCAGTTGGGTTTGCGCATTTTCTAGTGCCATATTCATGACATCACCACGACAAGCGCGTTCGAGTACTTCTTTTTTTGCCATACTTTGCGCTTGTTGCAATATTTTTGGATCGACTTGCATCATGCCAAAAGCACCCGTCTGCCAATCATAAATCTCGATATCGTCTAGATAAACTGAAAATATCTCTGATGGTGGGATGGTAATATTGATTTGCGGCATCACTGAGACTGGCGTATTGGCACCCGCTTCTTGTACCTCATCGACGTTAATTTCAGGCTGCACCACTTGTACCATCTCAGGGGTAAGTGCACTTAAATCAATCCCCGCCTCCACTCGTCCGCGCGCGATAAACAAACCCTTTTGTTCGTCTTGCCACAGCTTCATCCAACTGCCAGGGCGCTGGCTAGTAATGACGGTATCGACACTAAACGCCACCGTTTCCAAACGATTCAATTTTTGGATTTGTGTGACCACGCCCTCACGAGTAATGGTTTCTATCGGCTCTTCCTTGGTTATATTCTGCACACTATAAATAGCAAAAACGATAGCGGCTAAACCGATGAGCAATATCATCCACGACATCATCGCAATGGGTTTTTTCGCTTGTGAGTTAGTCGCATCATTATTAACAGGAGATCGATTGTCAGGATTATTCATATAAACACCCTCAGAGTTTTATCATTTATTTTTATTAAACGTATAACAAATAACTGTCTAAATGATAAATGCTACTTTTGAGCAGCAACTTCAAGTAATAACTACCAATACGCTACATAATGACTAGCGCTACCATTTACTATAAATACCCTAAAAACTGGTAAATAATCGAGTTGTAGTGACCTCATTTGCTTGTTTAAGTCACGTTCTGTCTGAAAAAACAAAAAGTCATTGCGTCTTAGGCTAACTTTACCTAACATAGTCAGATTGTATAAGCAAAATGTTGGCGTACATCTATTTTTCTGGTCTTTATGCGTAAAGTATGACGCTGCCAACATCAACGTTTTAATACAAAATGAAAAGTTCCAGCCTTTTTGTAAGGCGTTTTATGAACGCACTTTCTATTCATGTACTGTTTGTCGCAGTACTTTTTAGCTAGGCATGTCCTAGACTATTACCAAGTGATACAAAGGTAAGCTTGCGTCGGCCATCAAAGCACACGCTCAACATCCTACTATTTCTTATTTATTTTATCGTTGATAAGGTTACGCTTTATTTATGAAAGCCAGTCAATTTTTATTTGCCACTCTAAAAGAAACCCCAAGTGATGCCGATATCGCCTCAAGCCAATTGATGGTGCGTGCCGGTCTTATTAGAAAGATTGCTTCTGGGTTATATATTTGGTTGCCCATGGGGCTACGCATCTTGCAAAAAGTCGAACGTATTGTTCGTGAAGAGATGCAAGAAGTTGGTGCACAAGAAGTGCTCATGCCGATGACCCAGCCTGCCGAGCTTTGGCAAACGACCGGACGCTTTAACGATTATGGTCCTGAGCTATTGCGCTTCAAAGACCGTCATGATCGCGATTTTGTGTTAGGTCCGACACATGAAGAAGTCATCACCAATCTGGCGCAAGGCGAGCTACGTAGTTATAAACAACTACCAATCACCTTTTTCCAAATTCAGAATAAATTCCGTGATGAGATTCGTCCACGTTTTGGGGTGATGCGCGCACGCGAATTTACCATGAAAGATGCTTACTCGTTCCACGTTGATCAAGCATCGTTGGCAAAAACTTACCATGACATGTATGACGCTTATACGCGCATCTTTACCCGTTTGGGCTTAGATTTCCGTGCAGTACAGGCAGATACAGGCTCTATTGGTGGTTTCGCTTCACATGAATTTCATGTCTTGGCAGACAGCGGCGAAGATGATATTGCCTTCTCTGATTCTTCTGATTATGCGGCCAACGTTGAGCTTGCCGAATCAGTGAGCACCGCTGAGCGTCAGCCACCGAAAATGGCGCGCGAAGACGTCCTAACGGAAAATATGACCAGCTGTAAAATGGTTGCTGAACATTTAGGCTTACCATTAGAAACGACGGTCAAAACGTTAATCGTCCATGGTCATACCGAAAATGATGAGCCACAGCTTATCGCTATCGTATTGCGCGGCGATCATCAGCTAAATACGATCAAAGCTGAGAAAATCGAAGAGGCCAATGTGCCGCTGACAATGGCTTCTGATGAAGAACTGAAAGCTGCTGGTCTGTATAAAGGCTATATTGGCGTTAATTTGGATATGCCCGTCTTCGTTGATCGTTCGGCAGCAACTTTGTCAGACTTTATATGCGGTGCCAATGAAGTCAATAAACACACCACTGGTATGAACTGGGCGCGTGATGCGAGCATTACTCGTGTCGTTGATGTACGCAATGTGCAGGAAGGCGACCCTTCTCCTGATGGTAAAGGCAGCCTAAAAATCAAACGTGGTATCGAGGTCGGTCATATCTTCCAGTTGGGTGATAAGTACTCGCAAGCGTTAAATGCTACCGTATCTGGTGAAGATGGTAAGCCTGTGACCCTAATGATGGGCTGCTACGGTATTGGTGTGAGCCGTATCATTGCCGCTGCTATTGAACAGAACAACGACGAAAATGGTATCATGTGGCCACAGACGCCAACGGTTAATGATTCAATCGCTCCTTTTGAGGTCGCTATCATACCGATGAAGTCAAAAGAAGAGACCGTTATGCAGACAGCGACGGCGCTGTACGAAGAGCTAAAGGCTCAAGGTATCAATGTGCTACTCGATGATCGTAACGAGCGTCCAGGTGTTAAGTTTGCTGATCTTGAATTGATTGGTATTCCACATCGTATCGTGGTTTCTGACCGCAACCTTGCTGAAGGTAAGTACGAATACGTCAATCGCCGTGAAGCAGAAAAGCAAATGCTCAGCCGTGAAGACGTCATTGCAAAAGTAAGCGGTAAATAGTTTTACTCGTTAAAACTGTGCCATAAAAAGCGCCTGTCTCATTAAATGAGATAGGCGCTTTTTCGCGTGTAACATAGCTAAAAAAAACTACTTAATATTATATCTTTTAGCAATGACCTTACTGCGTTTCTGTGTCTCATTAGCGGTGCAAACATTAGCGCTAATCTGGGCGTATACCACAGAATTATTCATTGGACCGTCATATTCAAAGTCACACTTATCGCTGCGACTCTTTAACCATATACGCTGTTCTTTATCCAACTGCTGTTGTTGTGTCGTATTCAAAGTACGATAAACGCTCATATAGATTTTATTAAGGCGATTTTTTTCGACTACAATCGCATCGTTACCACAATCATAAGCCACTTCCATATAAGCGTCTTCACAGTTATATTGATTTTCCACAAATGCAGCCTGTGCCAACTGAAAGGTAGCTAGAGACAAAATAGCAGTCCCTAGAGCGGTTAAAAATCCGGTTTTTAACTTCATAGCTGCATCTCAATATTAATAAAATAAGGTTTATTGAGTATAAGAAAGAACGCTCATCTATGAAAGCTAAAAATCTTCATTATTAAACATGGTAGTGAACATTCATTTACTGGCGAATCAAACGACTTGGTTTAGGTAGCAAGGTTATATCACTCACACGGCAAGGATTGATGTCAATACCGCCACGGCGTGTATACCATGCGCGCACCATCAGCTCACTTGGCTCATAATATTTACTTAAGTCAGCAAATATCTGCTCAACACATTGCTCATGAAAACCATTATGCTGACGAAAACTTAAGATATAACGCAGCATTCCAGCCTCATCGACTGTTTTATTACTGGTCATCGAAACTGCTAATGTACCCCAATCAGGCTGATTGGTCACCGGACAATTACTGCGTAGCAGATTAGAATAAAAAGTGTAGGGCTGAGCGCTATCGACTCCTGAATGAGCACCCGTTTGGTCATCATTCAATAACGACGCGTCAGGATGTTCGCATAATGCGACTTTTTCACTACTATTGGCAAGCGCGTCATCGATACAAATACCCTCAGATTGAGCCACCAATAACCCTGATGTCTTATCATGCAGGTCGTCATTTAAGCCAAACAACTCAACTTGCACGTCTGCTTGTACACAGGCTGATAAGTCTTTAGCAATCAGCGCTTGCACTTCTGCCCAACTAACGAATTCAGTAAAGTTGATACTGTTTAAATAGAGCTTAAGTGACTTTGACTCAACGATAAATGGCGAGCTGGCCGGAATACCAAAGCGTGCTATCGCAACCTGCGAGATACCCTGTTGATTTAACCAAGACATCTCAAATGCCTGCCACCAATCGATGCCAACCATTAACTTATCGTCTTGCCAGCCAATGACATCGCGACCCATACTGCGAGCAATAGGATACAAGGTCTCTGGACTATACTCGGTTGGATAGTCAGTGGTTTGCTCACCCAAGATACCGTGAATACTCATAAGTTACTTACCTTTCATGCTTAAATATAATGAAATAAAAACCAGTCATTTTACAGCAATGGGCTATTTTATGGGAATCATTTGCCACTCTGATGCGGGCTCTGTATTCACATAATTAAATCGTACTCGATAAGCAATAGTGTCATGCTCACTCATATTAAAATAAAAATCTACCAATAAGCTATCATTGGTAACCCATTCAAGCTTTGCACTATAAGGCATTGGACTATACTTCCGACTGTCATAAAACTTGAAATGTTGCCGAAAATTTCCATAATCCATATTGTTTTTATCATACTGATAGCTACCGTACTTGTCCTTTTTCCAAATGATAACCTCTTCTTCTTCTGGAAACTCAACTTTAACCGTGGCTGCATAAGTCATGTCTGGTGAAAATGTCAAATGCGATCCTTCAAACTCTTGTATAACACCCGTGTTTAGATCAACCAATACTGTGTTATTAGTTTCATAGGCTTGTCCAGATAGATAAAGCCAGTTTTTATTTTTATCATAGCTATTTATAAGATAAACATACCTAAGGCCATCCCCGTTTTCGTCTTGTACAGGCTTATCAGTCAATATGATAGGAGTTTCATGACTGGGTATCGTAATAGTGGTCTGGTTTAGCTGAGGAGAAATATATTTTGATAATTGTAGTTTTTCGATGAGGTTTTGATTATAAATCATCAAACTCTGATCCAAGCAATCTTGATAAATCCGCTCATTTCTACTATTACAATCCTTACTCCAGTTAGGATAAATAGGCGCTTCTATAGTCTCCCAAACATAGTCATCCATCGTCGCTTTGGGCAGGTCTGCTTGTGCTGGCATTGACAGCATTAGCAGTATTGCACTCGTCATACAGATGCGAATTTCAGTGGCTACTGATAGAGTTATTTGCATATGAGAGCTAGACCTTTTTATTGTTTTTTAATCGTTGGTATTAACATCAGGTAAAACTCTCTGCCATTTACCCTCTTTATTATCAGCCGCATAAATATAGCGCACGCGAAATGCTACCGTGTCAGTGGGATTGACTCTGTAATAAAAATCAACGTTAACTTTATTATTGCTTGTCCAACTGATATCTCGCGCTTCGTACACCTCATGTTTTTTGTCATTATCATAATCTTGTTCATATAATTCATTACTAGCAAATATCGTTGCATAGCGTCCGTCATTGTCAGCTTTTTGACGCTCCCATATTATGATATCTCTGGTCACACCTTGCCTACCATTAAACCCTACCACTTGATTCATATCGCTAGAAAACTTAAGATTGGTCGCATACAGCTCTTGCCAGCGCCCTGTGTTTAAATCGACAATGACAGTCGCTTGAGTCTCATACATCGTACGTAGTAACTGCAACAGATGATGTGATTTATCATAATCCTGCAATTGATAATGAGCCCTATACTCTTCTTCAAACGGTTCAAGATAATCCTTAAATACCAATGGTTGCTTATGGTTGGGTGTATTAATATAAATGGTATCTTTTTCTCGAATAACGCGGTCACTCAAGCCCCACTTTCGGCTTTGTGCATTATCAGCTTGGGCTAACGATTTAAAAATACAGTTTTCATAATCTTTAAACGTTCGATATTCAGTATGATCGTATCGACAGCTGTCTTCATACCAGTCTATCGCTACAGGCGCAGCGACTTTTATCCATATCTCTTCACCTGTCGATGGCTCTAAAGCTAAAGGCGCTGCCTGTGCATCTAAGGCTGCTATTGTGGTCAATATAAATAGTCCTGCGACAGTCAACACCGTCTTTATACAATGAGAGATAGCGATCATTTATCTACTACCTTCATACAGTTGCCACTTATTCGTTGAGGTATTTTTAATAAAGGTATATCGTACTCTAAAAGCCGCTGAATCCGCTTCATTCAACTTATAAAAAGAATCTGCATAAAACTTATCATCATTTATCCAAGTAAAGGTTTCGCTATCATAAACCTGCTGTGCTTTATCTGCTTGATAAAACTTTTTATGACTGTCGTAGTTTTTTGAATCGTAACTACTACTATAGACTTGTTTATAGTAGCCTTCATAGTAACCGCTATCTTGTCGCTCCAAAATATTGACGTGTTCCGTCGCTCCCATTTCACTTTCAAAACCGACTATATATCTCATATCAGGAGAGATATTTAGCTTTCTGAGACTAAAATCTTGCCAAAACCCAGTAACCAAATTCACTACCGTCAAGCTCTCTCCTTCATAAAAGCTTTGATGTATTGTCAGTAATTTCCGTGATTTATCGTAGTCTTGTAGCGAATAATAAGGATTAAAATCCTCCTCATAAGGACTGGAGTAATCAACAAATACTAGTGGGTTTTTCCGATTAGCGACTTTGATATAAACCGCATTTCTCTCTCTAACGACTTTATCGCTGATACTCCATTGCTTACTAAGCGCATTATCCGCATCTTCCCTCAAGTTATACAGACAGTTTTGTAGCGCATCATAAGTTTCATATTTGTAGTCGTTATGGCAATCATACTTATACGTTGCAGGATCTACAGGCGTCTCCATGACAACCCATTCATAATCATCCATTGCCGCAAGTGGCGCTGCGATGGCAATGCTCGTGATTGTACTCAATAAAGTGGCTGTAAAAGCCTTACTCATACTTCTGACAAAAAAAATTTTCATAAAAAAAGCCCAACAATGTTGGACTCTTATAATAAGGTGACAAGCTACATTTTACAAACTAATCTACAAACGCACACGTGAGCCATTACTGAGTAAGCGATAGGCAATGGTATAAAACACTGCGCAGAATACAAAAATAGCAGCCATCGAGTACCAAACATTAACATCAGAATAGCCAAGAATCCCGTAGCGAAATGAGTTGACCATATAAACAATAGGATTTAATAGCGAGATATTTTGCCAAAATGGTGACAAGTTTTCCATCGAGTAAAACACACCGCCAAGATATGTCAATGGCGTAAGCACAAAACTTGGAATGATAGAGATATCATCAAATGAGCGAGCAAACACGGCGTTTATAAAGCCACCAAGTGAAAATAAGATAGACGTACCCAGTACCGTAAATACCGTCACAAATAAATGCTCAATGCCAAGGTCGGTAAAAAATAGTGCGACTATCGAAACGATGATACCAATGGCCAGTCCACGAAAGATACCACCACTGATATAACCCATCAAAATCGCATGTTTGGATACGGGAGAGACCAACAGCTCCTCGATACTGGAGGTGAATTTGGCACTAAAGAAGCTCGATACCACATTAGAGTAACTGTTGGTAATAATCGACATCATAATGAGGCCAGGCACGATAAATTGCATGTATGGTACGCCGCCCATTTCACCGACACGCGAGCCAATCATCTTACCGAAGATGACAAAATAGAGACTCATCGTAATAACTGGTGGCAGCAAGGTCTGTGGCCAAATACGCAGAATTCGGCGAACCTCTTTTAACAAAATGGTGCGAAAAGCAATCCACTTTTTATTCCATGACATGGTTTTATTAGGATCTATCATTTCTTGACTCACAATCCTGCCTCCTTCATGCTGTCTGCACTTTGGATATTTTTGTCTACTAAGCGCATAAATAGCTCTTCCAGTCGATTAGCTTTATTACGCATGCTAGCTACCGTAATACCTTGCGCGGATAACTGATCAAAAACGCCATTTAACGATTCGCCTTCTGTTAGCGTAACTTCAAGCGTCTGATCATCAGGTTGCGATGTGTCTGTCACTCCTGCCAAAACCAATTGACGCGTAAGCGGTGTCTCCAAATCAAAAACAAAAGTCTCAACCGATAGCTGCGCTAGCAAGTCCTTCATCTCGGTATTAATACGAATCTCACCATGATCCAAAATAGCAATGCGTTTGCATAGCTGCTCCGCTTCTTCAAGATAATGAGTCGTCAGAATAATCGTGGTGTTTTCTTCGATATTAATCTGCTGCATAAACTCCCACATAGAGCGGCGTAACTCGATATCTACCCCAGCGGTTGGCTCATCCAAAATCAATAATTTTGGCTTATGAATCAGCGCCCTTGCAATCATCAACCGGCGCTTCATACCACCTGATAGCTCACGTGACTTGCTATTGCGCTTGTCCCACAGACCTAACGCCATTAATAATCGTTTTGCCCGTGGGCGTGCTTCTTTGGCAGGAATACCAAAGTAACCGGCCTGTGTAATCAAAATATCTTCGACTTTTTCGAACATATTAAAATTAAACTCTTGTGGGACGATACCAAGATACTGTTTAGCGACAGACGGATTCTCTAGTAAGTCGGTGCCAAAGATCTTTACGCTGCCAGTGGTTGGTTTAAAAAGCGAGCTAATAATACCGATCATGGTTGATTTACCAGCACCATTTGGTCCCAGCAACGCAAAAAAACCTCCTTGCGGGACGGTTAAACTGACATCTTTGAGTGCCGAAAACCCATTGCTATAGGTTTTGGATAAATTCTGGATAGCAAGTGCTGGTACCTCAGACATGAAAACCTCTTTATTGGTTATAAATTTATGTAAAAATGTTTTTAGAATATAAACAGACAGAAGAGACTGTGTAGTGTCATAAAGTGAGGCTAGTATTGGTGAATTTCAACTGTAATGCCTTAGAAGTACTGTATTGATAATACTCATCATTAAAAAAGCGCCTATCTCATTTAATGAAATAGGCGCTCCACTGATATATAGGGTAAAAAGCTTAGCCAGATAGTCAATACAATTAGCTTGCTTCACCAACCATATAATCGACAGCGTTTTGAACTTCTTCATCAGGGATATCAGCGCCACCTTTAGCAGGCATGGCGTTAAAACCATTGATAGCATGAGTGTATAATGTTTCTTTACCCTTGGAGATACGTGGTCCCCATGCACCAGCGTCACCTAAGATTGGCGAGCCAAGTAGACCTGCAGCATGACAAGTCTGACATACGGCATTGTATACTGCTTTGCCATCACGAGGACCATCACCCGCTGCTGGGCCAGCGGCGCGTGCCGTCACATCACAAACTTCATCGTCTTCAAAGCACACTTTAGCAACTGGCTGAATGCGAGCAATTAAGTTAGGATACAAAGCAATCAGCTTTTGCACTTGCGGCGTATCTTGCGGAATAGGCTCTTCATCAACCGCAGGTGCGGCAGCGGCAGTTTCTGCGGCAGGTGCCTCGCCATCAGTCGTATCTGCAGCAGCTTGGGTATCATCACCCAATTGCTCAGGCGCATTTGCTACCACTTCCTGCGCTGCTGCTACATCAGAAACAGTTACAGGAGTGTCTACAACACTTTCAGCTTGGCTCACCGCGATACTAGCGATTCCTAGAATGGCAGCTGCCGATAACATAACTACTTTTCTCATTCGTCACGTTCTCTTATTACATATACAAAGGCTCATACGGCTCAGACATTCTGCTTGTCCTCCTTTGACAACCAAATAGTTATCAATAGCAAACAGCCATCCCGCGTACTAGCACACTTGTAATCGGTGATTATAAATATGAATTCTCCCTGTCATTATAAGGGAAAAGGCAGGTAGATTGCCATGCCTGTTTAATGACTATCCTGTTTTTTCTTAAAAAACATCAATCACTGTCTTCATTCATTGGCTTTATGGATTTTATTTGTTAGACTAAGCGGTCTTTATTTTTCAACATCTTTACTGCTCATAACGCTCGTTTAGGCATGATGTTGATAATACCGTACGCCGTTGTTATTATGCGCTCGTAGCTCAGTTGGATAGAGTATCGGTCTCCGAAGCCGAGGGTCGTGGGTTCGATTCCCGCCGAGCGCACCAATCATCGTATTTATAATATTTGTTTCATCCTTCCCTAGTAACATCCTAAATCTCAAATACCCATTAACTCCGTGCTCAAAATATTTGCGGATTTCACTGTGCATACTCGTCTATTGATAAACAGTTCTCTTATATGATAGGCATTTTGCTTATAACACTCGCCTATTCTGCTTGCTGCAAATTAGCCGCTAGCTGGGCACGGTTGGGCACACGATGATAATTAATCACGGGCACGTTACCCAACAGGCGCTGACCTGAAGCAATTTTCTTATCCATCGTAATCATTGCAATTTTCCTATCTTGTTTACTGAGCAATAAGTGATTGGTCTTGCGTGTGACTCGATAATCAGGAAAATACTGTTTGATCAGCACGGAGGTTTTTTGCAGGTCGTCATTAATAGGTTTTTTCACGCTTTTAGACGATTTATTATGAATTGTCTCACCCACTTTTACGCCGCGTGACTTTGCCAACAACCATAAAGCGGCAATAACGGCAAACAATATGACAAGCCACCAAATTCCATCTATCATTAGAAGAGATATCCATTATTAGCAAGGGTTGGCTCATGTTAGCAGAATTATCACCAGCGTTAATAGCAGAAGTAGAACTTGCTGCTAAATTATTGACATCCAAACAGCATATTTGCATCTTAACGGGTGCAGGGATTTCAGCCGAAAGTGGCATTCCAACTTTCCGAGATAAGCAAACAGGCTTGTGGGAAAACTATGGTGTGGAAGACTTGGCGACACCTGAGGCTTTCACTCGTGATCCAAAACTGGTGTGGTCATGGTATCAATGGCGCAGACAACTGGTAGCGGATAAAAAACCGAACCCTGCACATGTTGCCTTAGCGCAGTGGCAATACCAGACTCAGTCGTCCAATCAATCATTAACGCTTATCACTCAAAATGTTGATGATTTACATGAGCAAGCTGGCAGTAAGGCAACTCATTTGCATGGCAATCTGTGGCATAACCGCTGTAGTCAATGTGAGACAGCCTGCCAAAGTCAATCGAGGGGTTCGTATCATAGCGAGGATACAATCAATTTTGATGACACACTGATGACCTGTCGCCATTGCGATGGCTATATCAGACCAGATATCGTTTGGTTTGGCGAAGCATTACCAGTACAAGCATGGCAAACGGCAGAAGATGCGGCGGCGAACTGCGAGGTATTTATCAGTATTGGCACCTCCAGTCTCGTCTATCCTGCCGCTGGACTCGCACAGTTAGCGAAGCAAAATGGTGCCAAAATTATTGAGATAAATCCCAATCCAACGCCGAATACTATTGTGGATATCACCTTAGCGGACAAAGCTGGTGTGATTATGCCGTTATTAATCCAGAAAATCACTGCGCTCTAGTCACTTGAACTTAAGTCACCTAAACTTAAGTCCCTTGAACCTAAAAAGCATACCGTGTGAAAAAGAAAAGGCTTAACGATTGATATCAACCGTTAAGCCTCGGATCTAAAACCTAATCATAATTGGTTTATTTTAGTGCCAGATCGACTTTCGCCAAATATGCTGCTTTTAATTCATCACTAATAAATGAGGCATTAAAGGAGTTCTTTACCAAAGTAACAACATCATCTTCTGTTAGCGGTAAATTTTCGCATATATTTATAAAGTTCTGATTCATATAACCTTTGAAATAGGCTGGGTCGTCTGAGTTTATGGTGATATTTAGACCATAATCTAGCAGCTCTTTGATATTGTGTTCTTTGTAATGATCAAAGACTTTCAGCTCAATATTTGAGTTCGGGCAAACGGTCAGCGGCATTTGCTCATCTTTCAGTCTTTGCATCAACTCTGGGCTTTTTATCGATTGCACACCATGATCGATTCTATTGATATTTAATAAGTCCAGTGCTTCATAAATGTACGAAAAATCTGCCTCTTCACCAGCATGGGCGACCAGCTTAAAACCTGCTTCTTTAGCTTTTTTGAAGACATCTTTGAATTTCGATGGTGGATTGCCCAGCTCTGACGAATCAAGACCGACACCGATGATGTCATCTTTGAATACCAGTGCTTGCTCTAAGGTCTCAAACGCTTCTTCTTGCGATAAATGCCTTAGGAAACACATGATAATACAAGAGGTGATACCATATTTTTCTTTGGCATCTGCAAGCGCTTCTTTGATGCCTGTTATCACCACTTCAAAAGGTATACCTCTTTCAGTATGCGTCTGCGGGTCAAAAAATATCTCTGTGTGAATGATATTATCTTCAACACACTTAAGTATATATTCCCACGTTAAATCATAAAAATCATCTTTAGTGATCAGGACATTTGCGCCTGCATAGTAGATATCTAAAAAGGTTTGCAAGTTGGTGAAGTTGTAGGCGTTGCGCACATCTTCTATGTTTTTATAGGGAATCTCTATCTGGTTCTTTTTGGCCAATCTAAACATCAGCTCAGGTTCTAGTGAGCCTTCAATATGTAAATGCAGCTCAGCTTTTGGTAATTTCTTTATTAAATCAATCATAGGATTCCAGTGACGGCTTTTTGTAGTAGAGTACTTTTGAGAAGTGCTTTTGAGAGGTGCCTTTATAAATGCAAAGCCTGTATATACGCTTGAGCAATATATCAATCACCCTCAATTTATAAAGGCGCTATTATATTGTAATTGATGCCGAAACCCTATAAAAGAACACGATGCTAGCAAAATAACAAGCCATCAGATTCCCTCATCAACGTTACTTCAAAAACACCACAGTATCAGACAACTCGTTACCCGCTGGATCCTGCTCCAAATGATAATACTGACGCAGCACTTGCCCAACTTCATCTAACAATTCAGCCAAGCTTTCTTCGGTTTTTTGATTGGCAATACCTGACACAGCCTTGTCACACATCGCCCGCCAAACGGTGGGGCTGACATGAGCACTGATACCACGATCAGCTACGATCTCTAACTGGTGCTCGCAAATATTGACATACACCAAGACGCCCGTATTCTCTTCAGTATCCCAAACTCGATACTCACTAAACAGCTCAATCGCACGTTCGCGACAGCCAATATAATACGCCTCTTGAATCGGCAGATGGTTTTCTACAATCAAAAACACCTCACCCCGATGCCCTCGCTCTGCATGGGTCACCTCGTCTGTTAAACGTGCTTTGGCCGCTGCTGTTAACCATTTACTATGCAATATAGGAATAAATAAGACTTGACGCCACCAGCGGGCAAAACTGGGATTTGACGCGTTGTTTTCTGACATTTTACTATTTCCTCAAATACGTCATTGCTGACGGTCGTTTAGTATCTGTTCTTACTCAAGCATCTACCAAGCATCTACCAAGCGTCTACCACGAGCCACCAGCACCGCCGCCGCCAAAACCGCCGCCGCCACCACCGAAGCCGCCACCACCGAAGCCGCCGCCGCCAAAACCACCACCGCCAAAACCACCACCGCCAGAGCCCATACCAGGTAGAAATACTATGCCGCCGCCTCTACGACCGCCGCCAGATCCACCTTTACCTCCGCCGCCGCCACGTGAAATCAAAAATAGCCATAAGAATATAGCCATAATAACGGTCATAAAAAAACCACCGCCTAAGGCTAACGATCCCGCAAAAAACCCACCAGCAGTAATAATAGAACCAAATACACGACCAAAAATACTGGTAATAAAGCTTCCAAATATCATTGCCATAATGAATAAAAATATGGGCGATGGTAGCTCGTCTGAATCTTGTTGTGCACTACGCTCGGCTGCTTGCGCATCAGCACGAGCCAATACCTCAGGATCAGCAGTCAGCCGCGTTTTGAGTGCGTCAACGCCAGCTATTATTCCAGCACCATAGTTATTTTGCTTAAATAACGGCGTGATATCTTCACGAATAATACGATTGACGGCAGCATCTGGTAAGACACCCTCTAGTCCATAACCCGTCAAAATGTACATATCACGGTCATTGACGGCGACTACCATGAGTAAGCCATCATCGATGTCTTTATTGCCCAGCTGCCACTTCTCAGCTACTTGTAGAGCATAGTCAAAGATAGGGACGCCATTGGTCGTAGGAACGATAACCACCGCTGCTTGGGCAAGACCTTGCTGATAAATATTTCTAAGCTGCGCCTCTAGACGCTGTTTTTCTTGCGGATTTAGAATATTGGCCTGATCAACCACAGGATTATTTAATATGAGCTTATCAGCATCGACACTGGGTGCATTTGACTGTATAGGAGAAGGATTTGCGGCTGTTGACCCAACTATTGCCTCATTATTAGCCACATTAGGGTTAATCGCCTCATTACCTAAAATGGCATTATTGATTGCATCATTACCCAATACAGCGTCATTGATCGCTTCATTAGACTCGCCCGCTTTGGCAATCGCTACCAAGTCCTCAACACTACGACTTTGCATGTCTGAGGTGCTATCAATGGCTTCATTAGGCGCAGCATACAACACAGGCGCACTACTGATGCTGAGTGTGAACAGTAATACTGATAGGATTGCTTTTGAATTGTTCATCTAATCTATACCACCTCAAGTGACATCTGTACTGAGTGAATCTACGTGATACCATTCACAAAAATTAGCATAGCAAAGAAACCATATTTGACACAGCTAATCGTACTTTTTGGATTTGGTATTAAGTTTAATAGGCATTCATATCCATCAATACCTTTAAAAATGTGGCTAAGCAAACTAGTGGCTAACTAAGCTAAACGATAAAAATTTAAACAAACAGAGCGGCAAATCCCGCTCTGTTTTCATCTCTATTTAATCATCACTACTCAGCTGTCGCTGACTTATCATCACCGAAGTCAACACTTGGTGCAGTTGAAATAGCGTCTTCATTCGCCACGCTAAAGTTTGGCTTGGCATTCATACCAAATACTTTTGCTGTAATGTTGGTTGGGAACTGGCGCACCGTCGTATTATAGCTTTGCACTTCTTGAATATAACGGTTACGAGCGACGGCAATACGGTTTTCAGTGCCTTCGAGTTGGGCTTGTAAGTCTTGGAACAAAGCATCTGACTTTAGCTCAGGATAACGTTCAGAGACAGCCATCAAACGTGATAATGCACCTGTCATCTGTTCCTGTGCAGCTGCATAACGCTCCATCGCTTCTGGATCATTCAGTACTTCTGGCGTCACAGTAATGCTACCAGCACGAGAGCGTGCCTCAGCTACTTGAGTAAACACTTCTTGTTCTTGCTCAGCATACTGCTGCACGACTTTGACTAAGTTTGGTACCAAATCAGCGCGGCGTTGATATTGGTTCACCACTTCTGACCACGACGCGGTAACTTGCTCATCTTGAGCTTGCAGGTTGTTGTAGCCACAACCGCTTAGACCAACGGTAGACGTCGCTAACACGGCTGCGAGCAATATGGGTTTTACAATTGATTGACGCGTCATCATTGTTTCTCCTAATAATGGTAAATAACAAATAGCCAGTAGCACTTTTTTAATAATTTTTTAAAGCTTATATTTTGAAGCTGATACATGAGGTCATGCAAATGTATGTCTATTTATATTGAAGCCGCATATTTTCTATAATAAAGGCGCATCACTTATATTAAAGCCACACTAAACATAAAAACAGCAGTTAGTGAGTACGATAGCAATCGTATGCCGCCCTATGATCTCGTCTTATCAACGAAACGAACCTATAGGATAAGATATCTTACACAATGATGGCGCTATCTCGGTATTTTTACAATTAGCCGTTACCAAAACACAACCGCAAAACCACACTGCTATCCCATGACTATTGCTCGTTTTTATTACCTATTATTGATAACATCTACATCACAGATCTCATCGAACGACTGACGTTATCTTTAGTGCATAGCTTGTCCAGCATAGAGGAGTGACAGATGAGCGATGAATGACCGCTCTGTTTTTGTGTAGTCGATGTGGCTTTATCTATTGATTCGATATCTAACAACGGTCAAAACATGCGATATTTTATCGTTATTTGTAGTCATATCTGCCTGACTCAATATGAATATATATGCTTCTGTACAAAGAAAATTCTAGTAATTACTACAAAAATATGGCAAATTGCAGTTACGTAGCCGTACGGTTTGAATACATTTGGTAGTGGACTTATGGCTTGATTAGTATTAGCGAGTTGTTGATTTCTATGTAAAATATTACTCAATTATTAGAGATTCGCTTAATCGTTTCAATCAGCCACACCAACCCTGTAGTCAATCGATACCGCTCACAAAAAGTTGAATGCTATCGGCATGATAAGTATTTAATATTATAACCGCCTGTTTTATCCACTGGTCTACTGAACATTCATCTGAGATATTAAGTGATAAGATAAATGTCGCAGTAATTGAGACAGCTTACGCCTTGCAACTATGCTGATACGCATATCGTCGGTAATAAGCTTAAGCAAACTGTCAATATTACTGATAAACCAAGCGGATAACGACAGACAACTACAGTCCATTCTTAGTGGCTAAGCGCGTATGAGACTTAACGGATATATATGAGTCGATGTAGATAATTTAACTGCTTAACTTAAATAAGTAAGTTAACCAGTTAGCTTACTCCTAGCATACAGAGCCACTTTGAGACAGTACTAGGAATATACATATGGAAGGTTTAGTTAACTTAGTAAACGGAATTATCTGGAGCCCCGCACTGATCTATCTGTGCTTGGGCGCGGGCCTATTTTATTCCATTATGACGCGCTTCGTACAAGTGCGTCTGTTCGGTGAAATGATCAAATTACTCTTTACTGGTAAATCTAGTGATCAAGGTATTTCATCATTTCAGGCACTTGCCGTATCACTCGCAGGACGCGTAGGTATGGGTAACATCGCTGGGGCAGCTGCGGCTATCGGTTTCGGTGGCCCAGGTGCCGTATTTTGGATGTGGGTCGTGGCCTTCTTAGGCGCATCTACTGCTTATGTTGAGTCTACGCTCGCACAGATTTATAAAGAAAAAGATGTCATCACTGGCGAATATCGCGGTGGCCCAGCGTACTATTTTGAGCGCGCACTTGGCCAAAAATGGTATGGCATCCTCTTTGCAATCTCATCTATCCTCGCTTGTGGTATATTTTTACCAGGTGTACAGGCAAACGGCGTTATCAATGCTTTCGCACAGGTAATGGGCGAAGGATCTGTTATGAGCATTGGCGCCTTAGAAGTTGGCTCAATGCGTCTAGTAGCCTTAGCCATTATCCTTGTGGTATTAGGTATTATCATTTTTGGTGGTATCAAGCGTATCGCAACGTTTACCGAGTATGCCGTTCCTTTTATGGCATTGGGCTATATCGTTCTTGCACTGATCATCATGTTTACTAACTTTGACATGATTCCACAAGTATTCGGTCTAATCGTTAGCGATGCCTTTACTGCTCAAGCAGGTTTTGGTGCAGCGATTGGTTGGGGTGTAAAACGTGGTATTTACTCAAATGAAGCAGGTCAAGGTACAGGTCCTCATGCTGCTGCTGCTGCTGAAGTTGAGCATCCATCACAGCAGGGTTTGGTTCAGGCATTCTCAGTATATGTCGATACCCTATTAGTATGTTCTGCTACTGCCTTCATGATCCTAACCATGGGTACTTACAACATTCAAGGAACATTACCAGACGGTCAGTTCATCGTACAGAATGTCGCTGCTACCACTGAAATCAACGCCCCTGCATTCACGCAAATGGCGATGGAATCTGTTTATGGTGGTTTTGGTAACACCTTTATCGCTATTGCTGTCTTCTTCTTTGCCTTTACCACTATCTTGGCTTACTACTACATCGCCGAAGTGAACGTTGCTTATCTAACGCGCTTTGTCGGTCGCAGTGCCAACAAGACTGGTCTATTCTTAGTCAAAATCTTAATCATGGTGATGGTTGCTTACGGCGGCCTAAACTCAGCTGGCTACATTTGGGCTATTGGTGATATTGGTGTTGGGCTTATGGCTTGGTTGAACATCGTTGGTATTTTGGTCATCTTCATTGTGGCTCGTCCAACGCTTACTATGCTAAAAGACTATGAAGCACAGCGTAAAGCAGGTGTTGAGCGCTACAGTTTTGATCCTGCAAAATTCGGCATCAAAAACGCCCCTTATTGGGAAGAGCGTCATCTAAAAGAGCAACAAAGAATGGCAGCAGATCCACTACGTAAAGAGCATAAGTAATATTCTATAACGTAGCTATTATTCTTTAACATGATTATTATTCAAACCTCCAAAACAAAAGCCCGAAACAATCGTTTCGGGCTTTTTTGTTTCAAACCTTTGCATTTATAAACCTCCAATAAACGTCTTATATAAGTCATCATTACTCTTTAAATTTGCATTAGTGTGAACCAATGAGAGGCTCATTTATCTTACTCTCCATTTCATTGAACCGTTTTCATGCGACTGACTTATATCAATGCTATGGTAAACATTAGTTATCCCCCAAACGCAAAAAAGCCCAGCTCAATAGCTAAGCTTCTTCGACGTCATTATTTAAATAATTAATTAATCATAAATAAAGAGACTATCAAAACAACTTACTCAGGCATCAATACTGCATCGATAGTGTGAACCACACCGTTCGTTGCCATGATATCTGTACCAGTAATATTAGCCGTGTTACCAGTCGCATCAGTGATGACATTAGCATCGCTAATGTTGATAGTAGCACCATTTACAGTAGCAACATCAGTACCATAAGGAATGTCAGCTTCCATAACAACCACAGGCACTACGTGATATGGAAGTACTTTTTTCAGTAGATCTGTATCGGCTAATAGCTCTTCTTTAGTAACGCCTAGCTTCTCTAACACAGGAGCAAAGGCATCATCAGTTGGTGCAAATACCGTATAAGTCCCAGCATCCATCATCATTGTATCTAAGCCAGCAGCTTGTAATGCAGCCGTTAGAATCGTTAGATTTTCGTTGCCAGCTGCTATTTCAGCAATGCTTTGCGTCGCAGCAGTATCGGCCATTGGATCGGCTTCAGTCATTGGCTCAACTTCGGCAACGGGCTCTACAACCACTTCTTCAGTAGTCACTTCAGGCTCAACAGGATCAGTAGCTGCTTCTTTATCATTACAAGCGGCTAATGACATGGCAGCTGTAACTACAGCAATAGAAAGTAAGTTTTTCTTCAACATAAGTATTTCCTTATAAAGGGATGGTCTGTTAAGTGACTTGTTTGACAAATAACTTAACCCAGTTAATGTATATAACAGCGAACCACTTATCTGTTGCAAATGATAGCAACTAAACAATAGTAATAATGTCGCCTCTGCTATACCAATAACTATAATTTTAACTGATTAATTTCGGATTAATGCTTACTTAGGTAGCAACACTGTATCGATCACGTGTACAACTCCATTGTTCGCTTGTATATTCGCGGTCACGATATTAGAGGTACGATCTCTCCCATCGGTAATTTGTTTTTTATCGTCAAATGTGATGCTGCTGCCTTCGAGCATCTCTTGACTGCCTGCCATAATTTCAGAGGCAAAGACGCGGTCGTCTTCAATCACATGATAGGTGAGCACTTTCGTCAACAGCGGCTTATCTTGTAATAGCTGTTCTTTACTTATCTCAAGTTCAGCTAATAATTTAGCAAAAGCGGCATTATTGGGTGCAAAGACGGTAAAGTCAGCTTCTTCATCAGCCAGGGCGTCAGCCAGTCCTGCTGCTACCACCGCTTCTTTGAGGATACTGAGATCCTCTGTGGCAACGGCTAGATCGACTATAGACTTGTCAGTAGGTAGCAATACGTCGTCAATGAGGTGAATGACACCATTAGTGGCCAGTACATCTGTTTTGATAATTTTAGAGGTATACCCACTTGCATCCATAATGATATTGGCATCACTAATAGAGAACGCTTGACCATTGACTGTTTCGATACTGTCGCCATAAGGAATGTCAGCAGCTTTGACTGTCATATTGGGGATAACATGATAAGTTAAGACCATGGTTAATAGCTCTTTGTCAGCCAATAACTCTTCTGACGTCACATCAAGCTCTTCCAATAATTCAGCAAATGCAGCATCAGTAGGTGCAAATACAGTAAATTCGCCCTCTGATGACATCAAAACTTTATCAAGTCCAGATGCCTTTAGCGCAGCATTAAGAATGGTTAAATCTTTATTTTCAGCAGCAATTTCTGCAATATTTTGTGTTGGCGCTTCTACAACAACTGAAAAATCATTGTCGTCGTCATTACAAGCGGCTAGCGGCAAAACGGTCATGGCAAGCGCCAGAGATAATAGGGTTCTTTTTAGCATGAGTATATCCTTATGTATGAGTTCAGATGAACCATCTACTTTGTCAGTAGCATCCGTCGAATGATTGAAATTGTTAAATGATCAAAGCTTTCAACAAGAAACAAAGATGACTGTCGTTTATTGTCGTAGTGTTAAACAATAATGATGACACGCTTAAAAAATATCTCAAACATTCTAAATACCAGCAATTTCATTTAGAAAAGCTTCATCTAAAATAGTTGGCAATTAAAATAGCGTGTATTTAACAATCATGTCATCAAAGACGGTAGCTGGTACTCATACCAGCTTCATCATACAAAGTAATAGGGATATAATTCTTTAACTGAAATTTTGAGATCAATCTTATTTGGGCAGTAATACTCTATCAATAACATGTACTACGCCATTATTAGCAGCAATATCGGTTTTTATGATATTGGTAGTACGACCATTTTCATCCATCAATTTGCCCTGATTGGTGACCATCAGAGTATCTTTACTGAACATAGTAATATTGCCCGGTTTAACGTCTTTCGCATATACTGGCGCAGCACCGTTAATCACGTGATAGCCTAAAATCTTAGTCAATAGTGGCTTGTTGGTAAATAGTTGTGCTTTGCTCATGCCTGTTTCTTGCAGGACTTGTACAAATGCGGCATTGGTCGGCGCAAATATTGTATAGTTTGCATTCGGGTTAGACAAAGCACCCGCCAAATCTGCCGCTACGACGGCTTCGACCAGTAGCGAGAAGTCAGGATTACTTTGGGCAACTTGTACCACATTCATTTTTGCCATAGATTGACTGTGCATAGGTGCTTTCATCGCTGCGCTTTTGCTTGGCATCATATTATTACAAGCGCTTAAACCAGCGATTGAGAGTGCTAATGTACCGATGGTAGCAATTTTAGTAAGCTTCATAACATTATCCTTAATGATTGAGTATTTATTGACTGTTCTATAACTGTCTTGCAGATTAGATCGTCTTCCCTTATAGCAAATACTAGCGCTAATAATAGTGGTAAATGTTAGATGTCATTGAATACAACTATTAACATTTACTAGTAAGTATTGCTTATGAAACATCAATCCTTCTGAAATTAAATTAACATATAACCAAGCTTTATCAATTCCTCTTTACGCAACTTTTTGTAGTACAGGTGTAAACTCTGTCTGACTTTTAAGCACAATCGTTGTGCTTTCATTTATAGATACAAAGCTTTATGTAATCTTTAAGCGAAATGATATTCATTTGTTCCTAATCGCTTAATGCCATAAACTTTGAACATCATGCTCCCTCAATCAACAGGCAGATTTTTTGTCTAGCATATTGCCAAAGAGGAATAAGTACTGTCCCACGTGAGCTATGATTTTCATGCTAGAATAATGCGGATTTGCCCACGCCTTTTATGAATGTTGCACGCTATTTATTATTCTTATTACTCTCCCTTTTATAACATTGACGATATAAGCAGCGCTCCTATGACTCAAACGATGACTTCTCAATCTGATCCTACTTCTAGTCCATCATCCGCTGATGACTTTATTTTAACGCCACCTGCCGTGTTTCCTTATAAAGAGCAGCAATTGACGGCACGTGCACGTATCACCGAGCAAATGGCATCACGCATCTTGATGTTAGATGGGGCGATGGGTACACAGATTCAGACCTATAAATTAGAAGAAGCAGATTATCGTGGTGAGCGTTTTGCCGATATCAATCAAGACGTACGCGGTAACAATGATTTATTAGTACTGACACAGCCGCACATGATTAAAGACATTCATCACGATCATCTGCTAGCTGGTGCCGATATCATCGAGACCAATACCTTTAACGGTACGCGTCTGTCGATGGCTGACTACGATATGCAGTATCTAGTGCCTGAGCTGAATAAGACAGCAGCCAAGATTGCCCGTCAAGCAGCGGATGAATTTACGGCAAAAACGCCTGAGAAGCCGCGTTTTGTCGCTGGTGTCGTAGGGCCAACCTCACGCACTTGCTCGCTATCACCGGACGTCAATGACCCTGCTTTTCGTAACATTACCTTTGATGAGTTAGTACTAAATTACCGTGAAGCGACCTTATGTCTGATAGAAGGCGGTGTCGACCTCATCCTCATCGAAACAATATTTGATACGCTAAATGCCAAAGCCGCAATCTTTGCCATCACAGGCGTGTTTGATGATATTGGCTTTGAGTTACCGATTATGATTTCGGGGACGATTACCGATGCCTCAGGTCGAACGCTATCAGGTCAAACCGCCGAAGCCTTTTATAATTCAATCCGCCATGCCAAGCCATTATCGGTTGGCTTTAATTGCGCATTAGGCGCTGATGCGCTGCGTCCGCATATCCAAACGCTATCGAACATTGCTAATACCTATGTGTCAGCGCATCCGAACGCAGGTCTGCCCAACGAGTTTGGTGAATATGATGAAACAGCTGAACAAACCGCCGCCCTACTCGAAGGCTTTGCCAAAGCAGGTATCTTAAACATCGTGGGTGGCTGTTGTGGTACGACGCCTGAGCATATCCGCCAAATCGCTAAAATGGTGGCAAATTATCCACCGCGCGTCATTCCAGATATCCCACCTGCCTGCCGTTTGTCAGGTCTTGAGCCATTTACGATTACACCTGAAAGCCTGTTCGTCAACGTCGGTGAACGTACCAACGTGACAGGCTCTAAAAAGTTTTTACGCTTGATTAAAACCGAAGCCTACACCGAAGCACTCGATGTGGCGCGAGATCAGGTCGAAGGCGGCGCACAAATCGTCGATATCAACATGGACGAAGGCATGCTCGACTCTAAGCAAGCGATGATTCATTTCGTCAACCTCGTGTCTGGTGAGCCTGATATTAGCCGCGTACCGCTGATGATTGACTCGTCTAAATGGGACATCATCGAAGAAGGTCTTAAGCGTATCCAAGGCAAGTCCGTCGTCAACTCTATCTCATTAAAAGAAGGTCATGCTGAGTTCGTTGAGCGTGCCAAGCTTTGCATGCGCTACGGTGCCGCCGTTATCGTCATGGCATTTGATGAAGACGGTCAAGCCGATACTTACGAGCGTAAGATTCAGATTTGTCAACGCAGCTATGATGTGTTGGTCAATGAAGTTGGTTTCCCATCAGAAGACATTATTTTTGACCCGAACATTTTTGCCGTTGCCACTGGTATCACTGAGCACAATAATTATGGTGCGGACTTTATCAATGCCACCAAATGGATTACCGATAACTTGCCCAATGCGATGGTATCGGGTGGTGTCTCTAACGTCTCGTTTAGTTTCCGTGGTAACCCTATCCGTGAAGCCATCAACTCCGTATTCCTCTATCATGCGATTCAGAATGGTCTGACGATGGGTATCGTCAACCCTGCCATGCTTGAGCTATATGATGATATTCCGAAGGAAGCTCGTGACGCCATCGAAGATGTGATGCTCAACCGCAACCAAGGTGAGAGCGGTCAAGATGCCACCGAACGTCTGATGACTGTGGCTGAGAACTACCAAAACGGTGGTAAGAAAAAAGACAGCACCGTTGATATGAGCTGGCGCGAAGGCACGGTAGAAGAACGCATCGCCCATGCACTGGTCAAAGGCATCACGACCTTTATCGAAGCGGATACCAAAGAAGCATGGGAGAAATACCCCAAGCCGCTAGAAGTCATCGAAGGGCCATTGATGGACGGGATGAATATCGTCGGTGACTTATTTGGTGCCGGTAAAATGTTCTTACCACAAGTGGTCAAATCAGCTCGCGTGATGAAACAATCCGTTGCGTGGCTAAATCCGTATATCGAAGCAGAAAAAGTCGAGGGTGAAAAGAAAGGCAAAATCCTCATGGCAACGGTCAAAGGCGACGTCCACGATATCGGTAAAAACATCGTCGGCGTGGTGCTGGGCTGTAACGGCTATGACATCGTTGATCTGGGTGTCATGGTGCCGTGTGAAAAAATCCTCGATACCGCTATCGCAGAAGAAGTCGATATCATTGGCCTATCAGGTCTGATTACCCCAAGTCTCGATGAGATGGTCTATGTCGCCAAGCAAATGCAAGAGCGCGGCATGACGCTACCCTTGATGATTGGCGGTGCAACGACCTCCAAAGCGCATACTGCGGTCAAAGTCGAGCCACAATACCAAAATGATGCCGTCATCTATGTATCTGATGCCTCACGCTCAGTCGGTGTAGTCACTAAACTGCTCTCCAAAGAATACCGTCAAGCGCTTATCGATGAAACTCGCGAAGAGTATGTCAAAGTACGTGAACGCCTTGCTAAGCGTCAACCAAAAGCGGCGAAGGTCACGTATGCGGAATCGGTCAAAATTGGTTTTCAGTATGATTGGGAAAACTATGTGCCACCTGTGCCTAATAAGTTAGGCCAAGTGATATTGGATGACTACCCTATCACTAACCTACTGCCATATATCGACTGGACACCATTCTTTATCTCTTGGGGACTGGTCGGTAAGTATCCGAAGATATTGCAAGATGATGTGGTGGGCGAAGCGGCACGCGATTTGTTCGATAATGCCAATGAGCTAATGCAAAAGATGATTGATGAAAAATTAATCGTCACCAAAGGCGTGTTTAAACTTATGCCTGCGCGCCGTACGGGTGCCGATACCGTTACTGTCTATGACCATGCCACTGAAGGTGGTGCAGCAGAATATCAATTCGAGCACTTACGTCAGCAAAGCGACAAGGCCAGTGGCAAGCCGAACTTTAGCTTGGCGGATTTCATCTCGCCATCAGAGACGCATGCTGACCACTTGGGCGGCTTTACCGTCTCCATCGTCGGTACAGAAGCACTGGCTGAGCAATATAAAGCGGCAGGCGATGACTATAATGCCATCATGGTACAGGCATTGTCTGATCGCTTAGCAGAAGCATTTGCCGAGCATTTGCATGAGCTAATCCGTAAAGAGTATTGGGGCTATCAGGCTGATGAGAGTCTAACCAATGATGAGATGATCAAAGAAAAATACGTCGGCATCCGCCCTGCACCTGGCTACCCTGCTTGCCCTGAGCATACCGAAAAAGGCAAGTTGTTTGATTGGCTGGGTACAGTAGATGCAATCGGTACAACGCTAACTGAAAGCTATGCGATGTGGCCTGCGTCATCGGTCAGCGGATTTTATTACTCGCATCCTGACAGTGAGTATTTCAACGTCGGTAAAATAAGCCGCGACCAGTTAGAGAGTTATGCTGAGCGTAAAGGCTGGGATATGAAGACTGCTGAGAAGTGGTTAAATCCGAATTTGTAGATTTTTAATAAGGGATTTGAAGCGGGATTAGTTTTTATATCTGATCCCGCTTTTTTTCTATCTTCCAGTCTAGGTAGATTTACTTAAACTTTAACTAAAGAATAAAGTACAGGTTCTGGAAAAAGCATATCTAAAGCTTGAGGCTTAATTTTAAATAAAGGTCCCTTTTCTCTTGCAGAACCAGTAGTATTTTTACGTTTTATAAGATGGTCAATAGTTACTACGCCTTGCTGAATCAAAGGCAATAGCTGATGCACTCTAGGATTCTTTGTATGAGTAAAATCCTTTAAACTGAAGAACTCATTTTCATTTATCAAATCTACCTCTGCATTTATCCAAAATGTTTCCTTATGCTTATTAATTAGACATTTTCTTAACATCTTACCTTCCCAGCTTGCTACTAACCCATCGTCAATATGAACTTCATTGACAATATCATTTTCTAAGTCTACGACAAGCTTTAAACCTTGTGAATTCACATTCGTAGCACTTAGAGTACAATACAATTTTAAATCTCCATTTCGTTCATATCCATATTTGTCAACAATATCTCCTGACCCCTTAAGTTTACTTATTTCCCAGTTAGGAACCTGAGCAAACAAATTTTTTCTATTATTTGTGACTCTTCCTGATTTTAACTCAATTCCCTTATAATCAGGTTTTTGGGAGGAATTTGCTACAATATTAAGTGCGTGCTCTACTGTCATACCAATAGCGGTATCACCCTTCATAATAGCTTTTAAAGGTTGTTTCGCAATCTCAATTAACTTATTTCGAAGCTCTATAGCTACTTCATCTAAAGATTGCTCAAGTTTGAAAAGGAAGTCTGAGTAATGCGATAAATCTACTAAATTGAGGTTCAGCACATAGAGCTGATCGTCAATAATAAAAAAAGCCAACTCATCATTAGGCTCAACAAAAGGCTTTAAACCATGAACCCAGATACGCGGGTCACCGCTCTTAGTCGTTGGTCGGTATAAACTAACTTTTTTATCAAGTATTTTTTCAGGTGTTATTAATGCACAGATTTCTACAACCTTGTATTCTTCGCCTTGTTTTTGTTGCTCGTAGCTGTGAAAGGCATTTTCATAAAAAAAGTTTCTTAGACTACCTACAGCATCCATAATTGATTTTTTGATGCCGGTAGCAGTTATTGTTAGTACTGAAAAATCAATACCATACTCTGCTAATAACTCTTTATTTTGCTGATTTAAAGTTTTTTCTTGAGCCTCTGAAGTAGCTATGGTTACTTTACCGTCTATAGCATTTTTAGTTAAACTCTGCCAACTCTCATACCCATATTTTTCGGCTACTAAATTAAGTGCCTGATTTAGCGCTACGTTTTTTTCTTTTTTTAAATCACTAGCATCTTGCTTTAAACGTTTAATTGTACGGGTCGTCATCATAGGCTGCTCCATTGAAAGTAATAAGCACAGCTCACTATAAAAGTGACAGCTAGTACTTGGGTTCAATGAGACAACCTGAAGGGGTTTTTACTATTAGTCAGCTTATGGACTGTCTAAAGATAGCGCTCTCTAACGCTTATTTTTTCTTAATTTATTGATATTTGGTTTATTAGTCAAATCAAACCATAGTTAATTTAGCTCCTGGACTTTGAAGTATTTTTCATATACTATACTCACTTAGATTGAGTATTAATCAACTGGTCGGTATCTTGATGAAATATATAGAATTATTCGCTGGCTGTGGCGGTCTATCTTTAGGCTTACAAGCAGTTGGATTGGAAAACATTATGGTAAATGAATTGTCTCCTATGGCGGGAGAGACATATGCCTACAACTTTTACAATGAAGATCTATCTCAACCTGATTTTCTAGAGAAAAAAAACCCTCATACAGTTTGGCTTTCTAGCAAATACTCCATAAATGATATGACCTTGAGATTACGGGAAGACCCTAGAGAGTATCCAGATCTCGAAAGTACAGATTCTTTTTCAGATGTGAGTAACTTAGATTCGATTCGCCACAAATTGATAATTGGTAGTATCAAAGAGCTAAACCAAGTACTCAAATCAAATCCATCAATACTAGAAAGCATTAATGATGCCGATGTTGTCTCAGGAGGTCCACCGTGCCAAAGTTTTAGCATGGCAGGACTGCGTGAGTTAAGTAATGATAGAAATACGTTACCGTGGGAGTTTATGCAATTTGTCAAACTTACTAACCCCAAAATTGCAGTACTTGAAAATGTTTCAGGTATTTTGAGAGCATTTAGAAGCGAAGGAAAGCCTTACTATGCTTGGTTTGAGATAGCAAAAGGCTTTGCTGCTCTAGGCTATGTTCCTATATGTCTACATGTAAATGCAAGATTTGCAGGTATTGCTCAAAATCGTAACCGTTTTATCTTGATAGCTATAAGATTTGATACTCTCAGTCAACAACTGCATTCGTTCAATGACATAGAGTTATCTCTAATCAAACCTTATCTTAGCTTCTATCAGAGTATCGAAAGCTCTAAGACTGTTAAATTCGATGATATTAAAGTCATAGATTTAACTAAAGGCACTGACACTGATTTAGTAAATACGTTTCTAGCACCTTTTTTCGAATATAAAGAAAATAATTTTACTGTCAAGGATGTAATTGATGATCTAAAAGCTTCAGACAATCTGTATGGTAAGAAAAGTAAATACCTAAATTTTATCGAATCGTCTTTAAAAACGGCGCCAATAATTAGTAAGGATTATCTGCAAAACCATGACCTTAGAGCAAATAGCCTACCCGTAAAAAGGAGATTTAGAATTTACCAAGTTTTAAATAAGCTAGAGTCTTCCGAAAGGAAAGAAGTATTTGATTTTCTGAAAGGTAGAAGTGAAATACTATCTGAAAAAGTAGCGAAGAAGCTATTAGAATTTGATTTTCTTTTGTTAGATGGTTCATTTGGAAAGCTATCTCATGAGAACGAAATAACAATGTTCTTTAGACAACATTTGACTAAAAAACATTCTCAAAAAGCGCTTATACCAGAGATGCCAGCGCCCTCAGCCTTGTCAATACCTGATGACGTATGTCACTACGATAAAAGCGAGCTACGAACCTTAACTGTTAGGGAAATGGCTAGAATACAGTCATTCCCTGATAGTTTTGTTTTTAAGTCTAAAGTTACTACTGGTGGAAAAATGCGTAAATTTGAAGTACCTCAATATACTCAAGTTGGTAATGCTGTACCGCCCATATTGGGTGTAGCAATAGGTAAGGTGGTCAAGAATATTCTAAGCTAATCTGTTTACTCAAAATGTGTTACTGGTAGCTTATAAAGTCATGAATAAACTACAGTCATTCTAATAGCAAAGCCACTTTTACCTTACGTCTCTGGTAAAATTGGATTAGAAAACGTGGCGATTTTCTATTGTTCAGATTTTAACTCAATCTACTTTACCTTTAGTCCGACGACACCGCTCAGAACAATAAATAACCTGCTCCCAATCCTTCTCCCATTTCTTACGCCACGTAAACAGGCGCTGACAGACAGGGCAGGTTTTTTGCGGTAGGTTTACCTTTTTATGTGCCATCGTCTGCTCCCTTCTGCCGTATATCTAATATCTATGGTTAATGTTTAGTACCTACTTAGCTTCTTTTTGATGATCCAGCCCTTCATACTTTTTCACCCGTCGGCATTGGTCGGAGCAATAGACCATGCTCTCCCAGTTTTTATCCAGCTTCTTAGTCCAACTAAACTCGCGCTCGCAGACAGGGCAGAGTTTTTTGCGGACGTTCTTCTTTTTATGCGCCATAATTTTCTCATTGGTTTGTTTAATCTATAGTCGATTCACTACCATCGGATACGGTATCAGGCTCGCTTCACCTACTGTTTGTAGTAACTTTACTCGCCGTCATCGTACCCAAAGTAGCTGTTGCCGACTATATTACCATTGTCTCTTAATCATAAGCCCTATTTATAGTGCTATTCATAAGTGATATTCATAAGTGATATTCATAAGTGATATTCATAAGTGATATTCATAAGTGATATTCATAAGTGATATTCATAAGTGATATTCATAAGTGATATTCATAAGTGCAAGTCATCAGCATTGCTCATAAGCGTTAATAATTAATAATCAATCTTTAGTTGGTAATCATAGCCATTAATCAGTAGTTATTAATCATAGTCATCAAAGATTTTATTAAGTCTGTTGAGGCTATTGACGATCAGCTTACCAGATTGATCGGTACTGCTATCGATGAGTAACTTCTCATCCATCCGCATCGTTAGCGGTGCAAGCGCCTCTTTCAATGCGTTTGCCATAAGCGCAGTCTGCTGAGTGATGTCAGGCACATCTCTATCTACGGTTTGATGCTCTTCATTCTTAATCAGGCTCTCAGTCAGACTACTAGACAAGCTATTCGCCATTTTTTGCGCCAGTTGTTCAACAGCATTGACCAGCTGCACCATCAGTGCTTTTTGCACCTCTTGGTTTTGCTTAAGATACTCGCCTTCCGCCTTTTCAGCATTGTGATCATGCTTATATATTTGTACCAGCTGATTCAGACTTTTCTCAAAGCCATTATCGATACTATCGCTGACGACTTTGGCATTATTGATCACGCTATCGGCGAGGATTTTCTGTGACTCTAATTGGGCGTTTAACTGGGCATCGAGTTGCGCTTGCTGCCCTGCTTCTCGTAATCGAGCGATTTGCTCTGGATCATTTTTTGTTAAGTATTTTTCAAACTGACTACTAATCGCATTGAAGCCACTGGCCAAGTCGACCAACTGGGCAACGATACGCGCGCCCGTATCACCATCTTCACCGCCCATGGCTTTATTACGCAAGAAGTCGGCTTTGATTTGTGCCCAACGCTGCATTTCTGCTTCGGTCAAGACACCGCGCATCTCGCCAAGCTTGAGCAGATTACTCTCTGCGCCTTGCGTCAGTAGTTGCGACTCGCCCAAATAGTGATCGTCTATCAGCTGGTTCAGCTCACTCTTATTCATGACTGCCGACAGTTTTTCGGTCATCTTATTCATATTACGATAACTGCCTTGCAGCTTAAATATCGGCTCAACGCGGTACTTATCGTCTTGAGAGGCGGAAGCAATATACGCTTGGTTAACATCCAGAATGACTTCTTGCACCGTAAACATATGACGCAAGATCGCGACAATCTCATTAATCTCTGAAGTGCTATACGGATACGTCAAATCACCGCTTTGAGCTTGGGCAAGATTCGCATTGTCCGCTTTCGCCATTTTGATGAGACGATGAACATCTGCTAGGTCGCGGTTAGCCAGTGGCGCGAGAACGGTGTTAGAAGTGAGCGAGTTTTCGATATAACTGAGCGCAAACACTTCTTCCATGCCGCTCATTATATCGCCTAAGTTGTAGATATCGGCACGGTTGGCAAGCATATCTGGTACTTTAAAGGCTTCGCCGCTCTCGGTATACGGGTTACCTGCCATGACCACGCAGAACTTTTTGCCACGCATGTCATAAGTTTTCGTTTTACCTTGCCAAACACCATCGATACGGCGCGTACCATCACCGAGTGAGATAAATTTCTGTAAAAATTCCGCATGCGTATGCTGAATATCATCGAGATAAAGCATGACATTATTGCCCATCTCAAAAGCTAAGTTGATTTTATTCAGCTCTTCTCGTGCGGTGGCATTGGGCGCTTTTTCAGGATCTAAGGACGTCACATCATGACCAAGTGACGGACAGTTAATCTTCATAAAGATAAGGCCAAGACGATTTGCCACATACTCCATCAAAGTGGTTTTACCATACCCTGGTGGCGATATCATCATGAGAATACCCATCAAATCGGTACGCTTATCCTCACCGACCGTGCCCATCTGTTTGGCGAGGTTATCACCGATGAGTGGTAGATAACTCTCGTTAATCAGACGGTTACGCACAAATGAGGACAATGGACGCGGCATAAATTCGTCCAGCCGTAACGTCTCTTTTGAGTCATGTAATATTTCTGAGCGCATGGCCAGATAACGTCTATACGCAGGAATGACCTGCGTATCATGATGATGCAGACGATTTAAGAAGTCATCAACGGCAAAGGTTAAGGTCTGCTGATGAATACGCGGATGCTCACCCAGCAAGTTATTAACTTGTATTTCAAGCGATACCTTACCCGTGCTACGCTCAAAGCTTTGCACTTGATTGAGCGGATTATTAATACTGGTCAATGAAGGCGTTGACGTAGCCGACGAGGTAATTGAGGAAAATGATAAGGCAGATGGCGTGGCACTTGCGCCTGTACTGTTTAAACCTTGATTGCCCAATCCTTTAGCACTTAGCTCTTTATTAAAAGCCCCTTTATTGAAGCTAGCACCTGAATCAATCAATCGTTGCACCAAGGCTTCACGCTGGGCATCATTTAATTGAGTAAGTAAAACCGCAATGGCTTCGGGCACATAATGACGGCCACTTTCTAGCTGTTGCTTGCGTAGCGCCTCTTTTTCCTTACTCTCAGCAAGCTGCTCTTCACTGAGTGTCTCGCCTGCCTCATCTCTGCCATCAGCTGATGCATTATCTGACTCATTACCACCGTAAGTCTTATCAAGCAATGCATGAAACCATGTTGCCAATAGCTCATACGCTGATTTTGGTTGGAAGCCAAGCTTGCCAATAGAAGATTGCAGTTGGTCAAAGCCAGCTGTGCTTTGCAGGCTGCCTAACGCACTGTTTAGCGTTTGGCTTAGTTGCTCACACAACTGCTGCGCTTGTTGACTGGTTTGCCAGTTTATTGTGTTAGATGCGCTGGCATTCGATTCAGCTGATTGCCCCATGACGCTAACCAGATATTCACAGGCAAGCTGAACATAGCTTGGTTTGAAGATATTAGCGCCGTTATCAGCGCTACCATCTTTATCAACGCTAGCACCGATATCACTACCAATATTGTCATCATTATGAGCGGCGACAAAATCACGCATCACTTGGCTCATATCTTCGACTAGTAAAGACTTAGCCGTATCACTGCCTAAGGCACGGCGCAGTTGCTCGGCGGTCGCAGCTCTATCCGTCCAGTTATTTGCACGCGTCAGCACAGACTCATTTAACCAAGCGTCATAACCGAACTGGCGTAAGCTGTCTAAGCCCAGCGCTTGTACGATATTCAGCTGCCAATAGAATAATTGCGCCAAGGCACGTACTTGCGGGGTATAAATCAGCAACCCTGCCTCGCGCAAAGTCGGCAGTATTTGCATCAGTAATAACGTGGCATCATGATCATGAATACCTTTGTCATAGCCGAGCTGATAGCGAGGGGTCGCGTAAGCTTTGACCAATTTGGACAATGGACTGTCATTATCAATATCACCATTAATATCGAGCGTAATGACAGTCGCATCGTATGCTTGATATAGGCGCGCTTCAGTCAAACCCTCCTGGCTGTTCTTAGCACTTTCGATAATGCTATAGGCCAAGTACTCAGCGCGGTAAACGGTATCAGACTCAGAGGCGATATTCATGTCCCAATACGGGCGCAATGCGTTCAGCTCAGTGTTATTAAGCACTTCATAATAGTCTGTGCCCGTTAGATGTAGATTTAAAACACGATTACCATCTGACTGCTGACGACTCAATAACGTCAAATCAAGTGGCTGAGTATTGACCGAAAAACGGTGCTTGCCCAGTTTAATAATCTGACCACCATCTTCAAACAAGTCCGACTTATCTTTTAGACTCTTATAACTCTCGATTTGAATGGCTTTTAGGCGGGCATCGATGTCATCAGCTTTTACGCTAAAGCTCATCGCTTGCAACTCTTTTGCGATGTTGCGGACTTTTTGCACCAGACCATCAGCCGCGAAATACGTATTTAGTGCTTCTTCTTCTGTAAAACCTGTGACGCCAGTGCTTTGCGTGCGTTTTTTAATACTCTCAAGCATTCGTAGCGCACCATCACCTAAGTTTTGCGCTTTACGGTTACGGGCATCGAGTAATTGCTGCTTATGATTTTCGAAGGTCTCGTAAATCTCTTCACGTTTGCTGATGATATCGGCTAAAAACTGATCGCCGCTGTTGGTCTCTGGATCAGCGAACTGGCTCTCTAACTCTTCTAGCTGCACTAATAATTTTGCCATTTGCTCATCTGATTTCTCAGGGGTATTGGCAATGGATAATGCATTGGCAATAGATTGCCCGAACAGCTTAAACTGCGCACCAAATTGTGCAACGGCCTCCGCTGAGCCTAGATTTTTGCGTTTATGATTGAGCTTGGCTTTGCTCTGATTTAGGCTCGCATAGATAGTCGATATATCATCGATAATTTGCGTACGCACCGTAGCATCAGCCACATCCAACGTGCCTAGCAACTCGGTTAATAAATCTAACCCTTGCGCTGTCTCATCGATTTTTTCTAGTATAGGTTTTAGCTCAGCATTGGTTTCTGCGGTGTTTAAGCGCTCACTGACATCTATTAATATGCCTTCGTAGCTTGATAGCGCTTCTTCCCCGCTTAAGAACAGCACGGTCTTTTCAGCCAGTTCGCTTTCGGCTTCTTCTAACTGCGTCTGCAATGCTCGTAACTTATCAGCATCCAGATAACGCAAATCTTCCAAGCTGACCAAACGGCCTTTTTGGCGTCTTAACGCTGACAACTGATCGACATAATCACTGGCAGACTCAAAACTAGTGACCCGTATCTGCCGCAAAATCTCACTTTGCTGGGTATCGGCATCGGCTAGCGCAGTTTGGGTTTGCTTTTGGATACTTTGTACTTTGGCGAACTCATCAATCACCAGCTCAGCCGTGGCCGTCACTTCTTTAATACTACTGGCGACTTCGCTCAGCTCAGGCTCAGACAACCAATAATAGCTGTCAAAGAGTCGGCTGGTATTATTGGTAAGCTCTTCATAGAGCTTCTGCGACACGCTTTGATTGTCAATGAGGCGGGTAATGCTATAAAGATCTGAGATACCGCGCACCAATTCTTTATTGCCAATCTTGCCATAGAAGCTCGTGCTCTCTGGCAACTCACTTACATACTCGTGTGAGGCATAAGGCGTGTGCCATATCTGCATCGGATGAATACGAGACGGCTCGCTTTGGTCACTAAACAGCACCAAGCGGCCATTCTCAGCCAAGGCCGTACCGTTGCAATAAATAGGGTTCGCCAATTGCTTTTTAATCAAGTTATAAGGAAACAGCCCCGTAACGCCCAAGTCTCTGTCGTAAAATAAGAATAGAACATCTTCCCCATTCGGCGATACAATTTTACGCTTAAACCGTAAGTCAGTAGCACCAACGTTATTGGCCTCAAACAGCTTATACTCACCCGTCTGTAGATAATAACCACCCGGAAACATGATGCCGTGGTCTTCTGGTAGCTGAACACATGACTGTCCAATCGCATCCAATCGCAGTACCGCTTCGGTCAAGGTGTTATAAACAAAATAACGGTAGTCCTCTTCACGATAAGGCAATATTTTAAGCAGTATTAAACTGCCCACTTTGGCATAAGCAATCTCAGCATCGGTCAGCGACTGGGTACGGTCATTGACCGGTTCACTATAAATACCCTGACCGGACTGCGTATTGTCCTCAATCTTGATGGTCAAATCGCCACCGACCGTTTCCACAAATATCGTGTCTAAGATATTCATATGCGGATATTTACCATTCACCATTTGATCACGGGTGGTATCAATCCAGTCAAAATCATAAGCAGGCGGCAGCTCAATATCACGCTCGCCTCGATTGTCCACATAAGCGACTTGCGCCGACTCTGGCGTACCTTGGCTAAAATCTAGCGCAAAACGGAACACTCGAATATCGGTGATACGCTCGCCAATCTGAAACGCCAACAGTAATTTGCTGTCTTTAACTGTTATTTGAATCAGGCGCGTTTGCTTGTAGTATCGATACAGCTCATTGAAGTCTTGGACAAAGGCGTCTTGAGCCAAAAAAGTCCCTTTTAAGTCAACCTCTTCAAGCTGATACTCTTCTTCATTACCAGCTGGCTCGTTCAAACGATATAACGACAGTACGTCTTTAATATTGCTCGCGCGTTTTAGCCCCATAAAAACGTTGTAGCCAAACAGCAAATAATCGCCGACCTGCACCATGTCTTGTGCCACACAGTTGTACTCGGTACGAATACGAGTACGGGCGATGACTTGCATCTGCGTGCTACCAAACTCTTCGAGACGCGAATTATTGAGCGTAGCAGTCTGCTGCTCTAAGCGGCTGCCTTGTTCGGTTAAACGCTTTTTGATGAGCTCATAAGCATTGCCTGAAGCAACTGCTTGATCGGTTTGGTTTGCTTGATTAGCGCTATTATTATCGTTGCTATCTGAGTTCTTTGAAGTTTGCGTATCCGCCATCGTTGCTCGTCCGTTTTTGTTTTTACATAATAAGAGAATTTTGGGCAATAAGGAAAATAAGAAGTTATTTGAGATAAAGATCATCGAAAGTAAAAAAGCACTTGGCTAATCTAAAAAAACGAGTGGTCACTGCTGTTTTTTTAGATTAACCAACTCATCATGATTCGTCGCTCCGAATCACCCTGAGTTAGCAAAAAAATCTGCCGCCTACACGACAGATTCTTTATTTTAGAAAATATTACTCATTCACACTGTTAGATAAAAACTTACCCATTAAGGCTAGGGTGTGTCATCAATTAGATTGTGAGGCTTAAAATGAGAAAAATTGTAGATAAACAAGGAAGCAATTGCCGTTAATATGAACATATTGACAAAATTGCTGACGATGTTTAGCAAAATTTAGCCATTTTAAGACCACTAAACGTACTAATGTGCTAATTGATGACACGCCCTAGTCATTTAGACCTTACTAATAAGTCGTTTTATCATCATTTTTCTGGTTTGATTTCATGGCTTGACTGGCCATCACACCATTGATGATACCGCTCAATGTGTCTGACTTACCCGCTAGGCCATCAATGGCTTTACCAATAGACAGTGACTTGGCAAAATTATCAAAGAAATGAGCTTCGCCGCCAACAATATCAATTTTGGCTTTCTGTAACGCGACTGCCAATACTTCAGCATTTTCTTTCGCAATTTCTTTACCAGCGTCAATCGAGGCAAGCGCTTCTTGCAAGGCCGTCTCAAGACTCATACGGAACTCTTCGTGCTCACGTGCCTCTTTGCTCATGCTACCCATGGCATTGAATTTCTCGACCAGACCATCTGCTTCGGCTTGGAAATGTGCACGAGTAACTTCGGCTTTTGCCAATCCAACTTCACGTTCTGCTTTGGCATTTGACTCACCGCGAGCCGCGATGACTTGAGCATCTGCCATGCCTTTTTCACGCTCAGCTCTGGCGGTAGATTCACCGCGAGCGGCGATGATTTCTGCATCAACCATACCGATATCACGTTCAGCTTTTGCCTTAGACTCGCCACGAGCCGCGATAACCTCAGCATCTGCCATGCCTTTTTCACGATCTGATTGTGCTTCAGCTTGTCCAGTCGCTTTGATAACATTGGCTTTCGCAATGCCTTCTTTTTCCAAAGAAGCGGCTTTGACTTCTTGGATAGCTGCTTCAGCGAAGCCATGTGCCGACTCTTCTGCCTTGATACCTTCGGCCATTTTAATTTTGGCTTCTGAATCTTTAGCAGACGCTTCAAGATTCGCGGCAGCCAGTGTGGTGATTTCGACGGCTTTATGCTTGGCAGACAGCTCTTCTGCTTCGGCTTTTTTCACCTGACGTACTTTGATTTCTTCCGCATCGGCTTCTGCTGCTAGGACGCGTGTTTGCTTAGAACGCTCCGCTTCGCTAATCTCGCGGACTTCTTTGATACGCTCTTCTTCTTGCGCAACGGTTTTGTCCACTGCGATACGTTCACGAATGACGTTGGCGATTTCTTTTTTCTCAAGCTCAATCGCACGTTCAGCTTCGATACGTTGCAGATCAACTTCACGCTCACGAGAGACAATTTCTAAATCACGGGCACGCGTCACTTTTTCTTCTTCGATGACGACCGCACGCAGACGATTTTGTCCTGCTACTTCGATTTCGCGCTGCTGATTTTCACGCTGAATGGCCAAATCTTGCTCAACCGAGATTACAGCTGTTTCAGACTTTTTACGCTCTTCTTCTTCAATCTTGCGAGTTTCAGCAGTCTCACGTGCAATCACTGACGAGATTTCACGTTGCTGTTTAGCTTCGGCATCAGCTTGTTGACGCTCAAGCTCTAGCATCGCCTCTCTGGTTTCGACATTCTTTTTCTTAACTGCCAGCTCTTCATCACGCTCGAGCTCGTTGGTGATGACGTTCTGAAAGGCTGTTAATTGCGTAATCTTTTTGATACCTTCAGCATCTAAGATATTACTGGAATCTAATGACGATTTTGGCGTTTGCTCTAAATAATCAATCGCCACATCTTCTAAGACATAGCCATTCAGATCGTTACCGATTTCTTGAACGATGCTGTCACGAAACTCGCTGCGGTTTTCAAACAGTTTGACAAAATCAATCTGCTTACCAACTGTTTTTAAGGCTTCAGAGAACTTAGCATTAAACAGTTCGTTGACAGCGACTTTATCTGACGCGCGCTCTACCCCAACCGATTTGGCGACTTTTAGCACATCCTCTTCGGTTTCATTGACGCGTAAATAAAATGCCACGGTGATATCAGCACGCATGTTGTCTGCGCAAATCAAACCTTCTTTACCGCGTCTGTCCACTTCTAACGTGATGAGCGATATGCGCATCAATTCTTTTTTGTTGATGACTGGCCAAACAAAACCACCATCAAAACGTACGGCAATTTTACTCACACCGTTGATAATGAGTGCTTTGCCCTGCTCGACCTTAAAGTAAAAGGCCTTGAGCATCAGTAGTGCGACCATCATAAAAACAAACGCCAGCACTACAACCACGCCGACGATAATGAGTGTGTCCATATCCATTCCTTTAATTAAAACATTCCATAATCCATTCAATATAAATCAGATACGCTATCAGGCCTGCTAACTCTACTATCTATGGCACTGTTTATAGCATGTGCGCTTTATAGCCCTGTCACGCACCATTCTGATATCTGAACTATCTTGAACCGACTATAACCAAATTTAAAACGATTCGTGCTATTTCTAAAAACTCGCTATTTCTGACAATCAATTACTTCTAAAAACAATTAGGGCGTGTCATCAATTAAGCCAAATGACACAAGAAACTAAATGAATCGCACTGAGGAAATGACAGGCTAACTTGTCATAGCGAGTAGCAATCG